>WRKO01000004.1 GCA_009782215.1 Oscillospiraceae bacterium
CGCCGCCCCCGGGGCCCCCCCCCTAGCGATAAAGGCCCCCGGGCGCCCTCCGCCGTCCGCTCCGCCGTCCGTTCCGCCGGGTTCATCCCCGTTCTCCGCCGGGCCGGACGGGACGGGGGAAGGGCTTGGGTCGGGCGGAGGGGTTGCGGGGACGGCGGTGGAGTCGCCCCCCGCCGGATTGTTTTTGATGTCGTCATAGTCGCCCGCGAGGTAGCCTTCGGGGTCTAAAACGGCGTAGAAAGCAAATTTCGCGCCGCCGTTCTCGTCAAAGAGCAGCGGACTGCCTTGGCTGCGCCAGCTTGTGGGGTCGTCGATACCCCATATGCTGACGCGCGCAATGTGTTCGCTGTATTTCATATAGATTTGGAAAAGCTCCGCGTAGAGCCTCGCCTGCTTCCGCTCCTCCGCCTCGTCCAGCGTCTTAAAGCCGTTCCAGCGTCCCGCCGGGATATCCAGCTCCGTGACGGAAACCTCCGCTCCCGTCTCAATCCAGCGGACGATGGTGGCCTCCACATCCTGCGGGTTCAGGTTATCCGTCCAGTAGTGAGCCTGCATCCCCAAGCCTTCAATCAGAAGCCTGTCCGGCTCGATGTTGCGCGCATCGCCCAGCCACCGCTCGTTAAATTCCTCGGTCATCTGCGCGATGGCTTCGCGCTTGCCGCGCGCTTCCTCGTTGAAATCGTTATAGTAGAGAGTGGCGCTGGGGTCGGCCAGTCTCGCGAACACAAAAGCGTCGTAGATATAATCCGAGCCGTGTTCCCCGGCGGCTTCGTCCGCGCCGTTTGAATAGGCTGTGAACCACGGGGCGTTTGCGCGCAAGCCGCTCCGCCAGCCAAACGGCAGATTGCCTACGCCGTCGTTAAACGCTTCGTTGACCACATCCCACGCGATGACCCGTCCGGCGAAATGCCCGGCGACGGTGTTGATGTATTCCTCCATGTTTTCCTTGGCCTCGGCGCGGGTGAGCGGCGAGCCGTCAGGATTCATGTTCAGCCAGTCCGCCGACTGGGAATGCCAAACCAGCGTATGCCCGATGATGTCAATACCGCCCGCTTCAAGAATAGCGCCGACCATCCTGTCGGCGCTCTCAAGGGTGTACGCGCCGCGCTCCCTGCCGCCCAAAGCGTTTGGTTTCATGGCGTTGCCCGCCGTCAGCGCGTTGAAATGCCGCTGAACCAGCTCAAAGCGCTGCCCGGAGAGGTCGGGGTTGGAAAACGCCGAGCCGATGAGAAAGTAATCGGCATATCTTTCACGTAGCGAGGGAAGCTGGATGGATGCAAGCCACCCGCCGCCCGAAAGGGAGAAAAAGGTGAGTTCGTCGATGTAAAACTCCGCGTCGGGCGTGTCGTTTTCCACATAAATGGTCACGAAGTCCGATTCGGGATAAATATGCCGCCCGGTCAGTTGAACCCACCCGTCGCCACGAGAGACGGTTTTTCTGTCTAAGTTAAAATAAGACGCGCCTTCGTCTCGCCCCACCTGCGTTGACAGGCGGAAAAGCGAGCTGTCCGGCGACTTGGCTTTCACCCAAACCGACACAACATACGTCGCGCCGGGCCGGACGAAAAAAGTGACGTCCAGCGCGGGGCCGTGCCACGGGGCCGAGCGCCCGGTGACAAGAAGGGAGCGCGACCCGCTGTACGCCTCGTCATTGGTCACGGCAAGCGTTTCCACCTCGCCGCGGCCCTCGAAGCCCATAGTCGTGCCAATCTCAAACCCAACCACCCGCATTTCCGGCGGCGGTTCCTCAGACAGCGCGGCCGGCACCGCCGAGAGGATAAACACGAGCGCCGCCAAGAGGGCAAATCTTTTTTTCATTCGTACGCCTCCAATTCAAACGGCTCCCCATAGAAACAGGCAGCCATGGCAATCGGGCCGCAGTTGATGGCGATAACGCCGCCGATATGATGAAGGACCATCTCCTTGGGTCTCACCATCTCGCCGATGATGTTCTGCGCCCGCTCGATTTCCGAGGGCGGCACGTCGGCGTAGAGAATCTCGATGCGCTGCGTTTCCGGCGCGACGGCGTGTTCCATGACCAACTGCGCCGCGCGGGGGATGACGTTTCCGTCGCCCCGCACCTTATCAATCGGCGCGATGACGCCGTCTTTAATCAAAAGAAGCGGGCGGAGGCCTAGCGCTTCGCCGACAAAGGCTTTCATGCCGGAGATGCGGCCGCTTTTTTTCAGGTGCTTGAGGGTGTAGACCCAGAGGATGCCGCGGTTGCGGGCGGTAAGGTCGCGCAGGGTTTTCACGATTTGCGCAAACGGGACGCCCTGCTCCGCCATTTCGGCGCATTTGAGGATATTGCGCCCGTATATAAACGCATAGGAGCGGGAATCTACAATTTCAATCGGAAGTCTCTCCTCGTCGGAGAGCAGCTTTCTGGCCAGAAACGCGGAATTGCATATGCCGCTGGCGGTGGAGGACAGGGTATGTACGAGGATATTCGTATAGCCTTCGGCCTTGGCTTTGCGGTAGATTTGGAGCCAGTCGTCCGGGACAATCATGGTCGTGCGCGGAATCTCCTCCATCCGCACAAGGTCTTTCCAAAACTGGCGCGGCTCAATTTCGTTTTCCCAAACATCCATGCCGTTGTAGCTGACCATCACCGGAATGACCCAGATGGGCTTCCCGGCGATTTCCTCTTTGGTTAAATCACCCGGCGAATCAATCACAAACAGAATCTTTTCCAATATACAGCCCCCTTCATTTATGCTTCGGCCCTGAACATTATACCTTAGCTGGAGAAACTTTTCAAGACCGAACTGAAAGTAATCAGTAAAATCGGGAAGGCAATCATCCCCGCGACACCCGTCAGGATAAACCCGGCGTACATCGCCATAAAGGTGGGCAGGGCGCCCAGCCCGATTTGGCTCCCCACCAGCTTAGGCTCGATAAATCCCCGGGCCAGCACGATGACGCCGTAAATCACCGCCAGTCCTATCGCGCGGGCCGTTTCCCCCGCGATTAAGGCGGTAATGGCCCACGGAATGAGCAGCATCCCCGCGCCCAGCACCGGCAGCGCGTCCACAAGGGCAATCAGCAGAGCGGAGAGAAGGGCTGTGGGGATTTGCAGGAATATAAACCCCGCCAGAAGCTGCCCGAAGGTAATCAGCATCATTATCCCCTGCGCCTTCAGCCATTTGCCGAGGGTTTTCCTGAGCTGGGAGGTGACGGACAATATTCTATGCCGCGTCTTTTCGCTGAATGGAGAGAGGAGGGAGCGCGATATGCCGGGATAATCCGCCGATATGAGAAAGGTTGACAGAATCAGTGCGATGATGAACAGCAGGATATACGGCAGCTTGGCGGCAAAGGCTCCCACCGCCCCCGTCAGCCATCCGATGACCGCGGCCGGTATGGCGGACAGGCCGTTCAGCACCCCCTCCGCGCCGCGCCGCAGAATGTCGCGAAGGCTTTCGGGAGCCGCCTCAATCAGCCGTTCCAACCGGGCGGAAAAGCTCTCGTTCATCTCCGGAAGCCTCGCCATCAGCGACGGAGCGCGGTCAATCAAGCCGTTGATTTCCCAAAAGAGCCATGACAGCAGATACCAGCACGCCGCCAAAATCGCCGCCACGAGCAGCAGCGTCAGCAGAGCCGCCCCCGCTTTGCGCGGCAGCCGCCATTTATGATGCAGAAAACGCACGGCAGGCTCCATCAGCCGCGCCAGCGCCAGCGCTATGGCAAAGGGCAAAATCACCGGCAGAAGCCACCGAAACAGAATAAACAGCGCCGCCGCCGCGACGCCGGTATAGAGCGTGTTCCTCGCCCACGCCGGCCAGTTTTTCACAAAGCGCATATACCCCACCCGAAATATAACGATAATAATGCTTGACAAGAGCCTGTGTGCCTAGTATAATATTTTTCGCGGCACTTTATGATTGTGATGTAACGGAGGTGTATATATGGCGGTTCCAAAATTTAAGACAAGCAAACAGCGCAAAGCCAAGCGGCGCAGCTCGGTCTGGCGTCTCGACACACCCAATCTGGCGGCCTGCCCCAAGTGCGGCGAGCTGCGGCGTCAGCATACGGTCTGCAAGGCCTGCGGTTTCTACAACGGGCGCGATGTGCTTCGGCTTGAGGATGAGAAGAAGAAAAAGGATTGACGGTTTCCCGCCGTTTACCCCGGATGACGCCGCCGAACAGGCGGCGATTTCGGCGTGGATTGCACGAGCAGACCGGACGCCTGTCCGCACCTGCGCCAATCACTGCGTATTCTGCTTCATAGACCAGAACCCGCCGGGCTGCCGCGAGAGTCTGTACGTCAAGGACGACGACGCGCGGCATTCTTTTTTGTATGGAAATTACATCACCCTGACCAACCTCACCGAGCGGGATATCACGCGTATCTGCCGGATGAAGCTCAATCCGCTGGGCATTTCTGTCCATACCACCGACCCGGTTTTGCGCGAGCGGATGCTGCGGAACAAGCGCGCCGGGGAATGCATGGGTCTCATGCGGCGCTTTGCCGCCGCCGGGGTGAAGATGAACGTGCAAATCGTCCTCTGCCCGGGGATGAATGACGGCCCGGCGCTGGAAAAGACGCTATACGACCTCCAGACGCTGGACGACGCCCTCATCAGCGTCTCCATCGTGCCGGTGGGGCTGACAAAGCACCGCTCCGGCCTGAAATTTCTGCATCCGGTGACCAAAGAAGACGCGCTGGCCGCCATCGAAGCGGCGGAGCGGTACCTGAACGTATGGTGTTCGGACGAAATGCTGCTGAAAGCGGAAATGCCCATCCCTCCCGCGTCGCATTACGACGATTTTCCGCAGTTGGAAAACGGCGTTGGGATGCTGGCTCTGTTTGCCGATGAGTGGGCATACGCCGCCGGGGACGCGCTTCCGTCCGCCGCCCCGTGTACCGTCGCCACCGGGTTTGCCGCCGCGCCCCTGCTGTCGGAATTGTTGAAAGACTTCCCAAGCGTGACCGTCGTTCCGGTGAAAAACCGTTTCTTCGGAGACAGCGTGGACGTCGCGGGTCTGCTGACCGGGGGCGATTTGCTGCATGGCTTGCGCGGGCTGGATTTGGGTGAACGGGTACTGATTCCTTCGTCAATGCTGCGGCGGGGCGAGGATGTGTTTTTAGACGATATGACGGTGGGAGAGCTGTCGGAAAAGCTGGGCGTTCCGGTTATTACCGTTTGCCCGGACGCGGAGTCGCTGCTGGAGGAACTGACATGAGGACGATTGCCATCGTGGGCCGCCCCAATGTGGGCAAAAGCCTGCTTTTTAACAAGCTGGCGGGCAAGCGTCTGTCGATTGTGGAGGACACGCCGGGCGTGACCCGCGACCGGCTCTATGCCCGCTGCGAATGGCGCGGACGGACGTTCAGTCTCATCGACACCGGCGGCATTGAGCCGCACACCGACGACTATATGCTGCTCTTTATGCGTAAGCAGGCGGAGATTGCCATAGAAACCGCCGACGTCATCGTCCTTGTCTGCGACGTCAAAACCGGCTTGACGGCGGCGGACGCCGACGTGGCCGCCATGCTGCAAAAAAGCAAAAAGCCGGTGGTGGCGGCTGTCAACAAAGTAGACGGCGTGGGGGCGGTTCCCGCCGAGGTGTATGAATTTTATAACCTCGGTCTGGGTGAACCGATTCCCGTCTCCGCGCTGCACGGCCACGGTACCGGCGACCTGCTGGACGCGTGCTTGGACTTGATGCCGCCCGACGGCGAGGCTGAGGAGAGCGGAGAGGACATCCGCGTCGCCATCATCGGCAAGCCCAACGCGGGGAAAAGCTCGCTGCTGAATATCATTTTAGGCGCCGAGCGTTCTGTCGTCAGCGATGTTCCCGGCACCACGCGCGACGCGGTGGAGGATGCGGTGGAGAACGAATACGGGCGGTTTATCCTCACCGACACCGCCGGTATGCGCCGGAAGTCAAAGGTGGACGGCGGGATTGAGTATTACAGCGTCCTACGCGCCGTCGCCGCCGCCGAACGCAGCGACGTCTGCGTTGTGATGATTGACGCCCAGGAGGGCGTCACCGAACAGGACGCCAAGGTGGCGGGCATCGCCCATGAGGCGGGAAAGCCGTCGGTCATCGCACTCAACAAGTGGGACGCGGTGGACAAGGACGAGCATACCGTGAAAAAATCCGTCAATGAGGTTCGCGTAAAGCTGGCGTATATGCCCTACGCGCCGGTTATCTGCGTCTCCGCCAAAACCGGGAAGGGTGTGGATAAGCTCTTCCCCGCGATACGCGAGTGCGCGGAGCAGACCCGCCGGAGGATTACCACCGGGCAGCTCAACGGGTTTTTAGCCGAGGCGGTGGCGCGGATGCAACCCCCGTCCGATAAGGGGCGGCGGCTGAAGATATACTATATGACGCAAGCCGGCACGGCGCCGCCGCACTTCATTGCCTTCTGCAACGACGTGCGGCTGTTTCACTATTCGTACAAGCGGTATCTTGAAAACCGCATCCGTGAGACGTTTTCGCTGACCGGCACGCCGATACGCCTGACCATACGGGAGCGAGGGGACGACAAGTGAAGCTTCTCGTCTTTTCGGACTCGCACGGGAAAACCCGCGCCATGCTTTCCGCCGCGGAGCGCGAAGCGCCGGACATGATTGTCCATTTGGGCGACCACGCCTGCGACGCGCAGGAGATAAGCGCCCGGTTCCCCGCCATACCGCTGCTCTGCGTGCGCGGAAACTGCGATTTCACCCCGGAACACGCCGTTCTGGAAACGCCGGAGCTGTGCGGCCGGAAGCTGTTTATCGCTCATGGGCATTATTATGGCGTGAAAAGCGGGACGGCCGGGATTGTCCGCGCGGCCACAGACGCCGGCGCGAATATCGTCCTTTTCGGGCATACGCACAAGGCGATTATAGACCAGTCCGGCCGTACGCGCCTGTTCAACCCCGGATCAATTTCCAATCATATGTGGAACCGTGAAAGAACCTATGGAATCATCCATCTCGGCAAGGACGCCATTCAATGTGAAATCAAAAAAGCGCCCGCCTGAAAAGCCTCGTACATCGTCGGCGCTTCTTGACAATTTCCGCTCCCGGTGATATAGTTTTTTTGTATCCATCACTGCTGATACTGGAGGCCGCTGTCATGGCAAGGGTAACCGTATGGAATGAATTTCTGCATGAAAAACGCAACGACGAGGTGAAGGCCATCTACCCGGACGGGATACACGCCGTCATTGCCGGATTCCTGCGCGGCGCCGGGCATGAGGTTGGCACGGCAACGCTGGAGATGCCGGAACACGGCCTAACCGCGGAAGTGCTGGAGCAGACCGATGTGCTGATATGGTGGGGGCATATGGCGCATGACAAGGTTGACGACGCCGTCGTCAACCGGGTGAGAGACCGTGTCCTTGAGGGAATGGGGCTGATTGTGCTGCACTCGGGTCACGCATCGAAGATTTTCCAAGCCCTGATGGGAACCGATACATGGAATCTGCGATGGTATCACAGCGACACCTATGAACGCGTCTGGGTCGTTGACAAGAGCCACCGCATCGCTCAAGGGCTGGACGATTGCTTTGTCATCCCGCAGGATGAGGTTTACGGAGAACACTTCGGCATCCCCGAACCGGAGCATCTTGTTTTCATCACATGGTTCCCCGGCGGCGAGGTCTTTCGCTCCGGCTGCTGCTTCCACCGGGGCGCGGGCAAAATCTTCTATTTTCAGCCGGGACACGAAACATTTCCAATCTACCATCAGAGCGAGGTGCAGACCGTCATCAAGAACGCCGTCGACTGGGCGCGCCCCGCTTCCATAAACAAAGTGACCTACACCACCGGCAATGTGACCCTGATGGAGGAAGACGCCTGACCCTTGGGGGTTATATTGTCAAGAACGTTTTTCGCGACTCGGAAAAAATACGCAAAAAAACAAGGCAGGGGTTAAGCTTCCCTGTCTTGTCGTATGTCCATACATCAACCTTAGAAAAATCTTAACATTTTCTCCCCCGTATGTTTGATTTTCATTGTTATGATGAAACAAATAAACAATAGGGAGAGATAACACATGAATCATACTGTAAAAAGGTCAAGAAGGTTTCCGGTTAAGAGCCTTATGCTTATGGCTCTGATGGTCGGGGCCTACTTTATTTGGACAAGCTCGCCTTGGGCAGAACGCACCGAAACATCGGGCGCGGCGGGATACGCCATACCGTTGCAGTCTATTGCCGAAACTCGAAATACGGAACCCAGCGTGGCAGAGCCGTCCATAACGCCATCGAATATGCCGGGATTTACCGTGCCGACTCACATTGCGGACATCACGGACACGCGCTATTTGGAACTTGTCAATTTAGAATATCCGGTCAAAGACGAACCTGACGGCAGCTTAATCGGTGCGGCATGGCCTGATGTGCCGGTTCGCGCCAAAGAAGTGACGCTCCATAAGACGGCGTTGGCGGCAGTGCGTGAATTGTTTTCGGCGGCACGTGAATCACACGACGGCACATTCTACATATCCAGCGGATACCGCGGCTATGACCAACAGAAGAGGACTTATGACAATGCGCCGGACAAGTCCTTCGCTCAGCCGCCGGGTCACAGCGAACACCAAACGGGATTGGCCGCCGATATTTTTATCATCGGTATTGGGCAGCATGATATGGCCGGGGCGAGTGAAGCGCAATGGCTGGCGGAGAACGCTTGGAAGCATGGCTTGATATTGCGCTATGCGGAGGGCAAACAGAATATAACGGGCATAGCGTATGAGCCGTGGCATTTCCGATATATCGGCCAGCCCCACGCTTGGTACTGTTATCAGAACAATCTGTGCCTTGAGGAATACATCCAATTCCTTAAAGAGAACGGCGGCTACCAAACAACGCTGGACGGCAAGACCTATTCCGTCTTGTACCAAGTCCCGCAAGATGGTATAATATATTTGCCGGAGCATCAGAACTTCTGGGTTTCCGGCGATAATACGGGCGGTTTTATCGTTACGGCTTGGGAGTGATTGTATGGATTATATCGTGCTTATTTGCGACGACGACGAGGATATTCTATCGGCGCTTCAGATATACCTGAACCAAGATGGCTACAAGGTCATCCGCGCCAAAAACGGCCTTGAAGCCGTCCATGCCGTGGAGCGTGAAACTGTACATTTGGTTCTGCTTGATGTGATGATGCCGGAGATGGACGGCATACAGGCGGCGGTCAAAATCCGTGAAACCCACAATGTGCCGATTATATTTCTCAGCGCGAAAAGTGAAGATACAGACCGTATCCTCGGCTTAAATATGGGCGGCGACGATTACATCACAAAACCCTTTAACCCTGTGGAATTGATGGCGCGTGTCCGGGCGGCTTTGCGCCGTTACGCAAGGCTTGGCGGCTTGTCAGAAATCTCACAGACGGAAAACGGGAAGGACATATATCAGACTGGCGGCCTGATTCTTGACGATAACCAAAAGCGCGTGACGGTTGACGGCGAGGACGCGGTATTGACCGCCCTTGAGTATAACATACTGAAACTGCTGATGACCAACATGGAGCGCGTGTTTTCATCAGCGCAAATTTATGAGGCGGTTTGGGACGAACCGGCGTTTTATGTGTCCAAAACTGTGTCGGTACATATACGGCATATACGTGAAAAAATCGAAATCAATCCCAAAGAGCCGCAATATTTGAAGGTCATTTATGGTTTGGGATATAAGGTGGTGAAGCTGGCATGAGCAAGGCCATACGCTCTCCGATGACGAAACTGGCCTTGCTGATTGCCGGGTATATAACCGCGCTGTCGGTTGCCTGTGAGTTTCACACGATGTTTTACGACCATATAGAAAGGGCTTTAGGGAATTGGTTCAAAATGCCGGCGGCCGCCGCGCTTCCGCTCTTCGCGGCTTGCTCAGGCGTACTTGGCGTTTCTGTCTGGAAATCCGAAAGACGTCCCCGCGTATGGCATAAAATTGATTTTTCCCTGCTGTCCGTTCTGGTCTTATGCACCGTCATTTACGGCACATACTACACCCTGCGCGACCATATAGAGACACAGGTTCTGCTGCTGTCAATCGGCGTTTATGTGATTGTCATGACTTATTTCATGGAAACCGCAGCCCGTTTACGCGACAGAACGATGAAAGACTCTCTGTATTGGGTTCGATTTTTCAAGCAGTATCCAATATGGAGTCCGATAGGGCTGCTGATGGCGCTGCTGCTGTCCGGGAATCTTCTGTGCCTGTATATGTGGCTGCCGCTGAACGCAATCCGTGGTTTGTATCAGGAAACAACCCCGCATTTAAGCGGCGAAGTAATTGGTGTGTACAGAGACAGGTTGGATATATCCGTGGCCTTGCTTTTGCTTTTCGTGCTGATTGGACTGACATATTTCTGCGCTTTTGTGTTATCACTGTCCGCCCGGTATGAAAAAGCAAACGCCGAAAAAATCCGGGCGGAGCGGTTCAAGGCAGAATTGATCACCAACGTGTCCCATGACATCCGAACGCCGCTCACTTCGATTATAAACTATGTAGATTTGCTAAAAGCCTTGCCCGTGGAACATGAATCTTTTACGGAATATGTGAATGTACTGGACAAAAAATCTACCCGTCTGAAAATGCTCATTAACGATTTAATGGAAGCGTCAAAGGCGGCTACAGGCAACATGGCGGTGAATCTGCGAGAGATTGAATTGTCTGAAATCGTCGGGCAAATTGCCGGAGAGTTTGAGGAACCATTCACCGAACGCGGCTTGACGCTTGTACTGCGTCAGCCCGAACAATCCGTGTTCATACAAGCAGATAGCGGACATTTGTGGAGGGTATTTGAAAATTTATTTGGCAATGCGGCTAAATACGCTTTGACTGGAACTCGCGTGTTTGCGGAGATTGTCTTGCGAGATAGCGGGGCTGTGTTTTCAATCAAGAATACGTCACTGAACCCCATTGAAATATCCGGGGATGCGCTCACCGAACAATTTATGCGTGGCGACCGCGCCCGGCAAACCGAGGGAAGCGGTCTGGGGCTGTATATTGCCAAAAGCCTTGTGGAACTGATGGGAGCGAGTTTTGCGGTAAGCACGTCGGGTGATTTATTTGAGGTGGGAATCATGTTTTGATCGTCAATATTTTTTGAATTCTAAACGCTTTTCCGGCATGGTATAATTTCCCCGGAAAAAGGGCATCCTTTCATGGAAACGCTTCGCCGCCGTATGCGGGGAGCGTAAGAGGAGGATGTTTTTTCATGCTTAAAGCAAGAATCATTGCCGTCATAGCCGCACTGACGCTGTCGGGGGCGGTTCTCACGGCGCTGGCGCTGTCCGTCCCCGACGCGCCGGCTTACAGCACGCCGCCCGTCATTGAACTGCCTCCCGCGCTCCCGTCCGAACCGGAGAAGCCCGCGGTCAGCCCGGTAAACGGGTTTTGGATTTGCGAGCTTGACGGCTATGCCGCCGTCTTTCACAACGCCGACCGCACCGTCCCCGTCGAGACGACCGGCATCGCCATCCGCTCCCTGCGGATGGCCGATCAGGTATTGCTGCGGGAGGGCGTATTTTTTGAGGACTATATGGATGTGGTGATGTTTCTCGAAGACTTTGAGCCGTAATGATGGACGAGAGCTTCGGATTTCCTGATGAAACAGGCTTTGGCGAACAGGAGCGGGCGTCCGTTTTGGAGTTGGGCGCCGTCACGGCGCAGGGAGCGAAAACGGCCATTCACTGTCTTACAATCGTAGGGCAGGTCGTAATTACAGACAGTGACTATACCCGCCAGTGAATTTCCATGTCAAAGTCCTTTGTATTTCGGTCCCGCTCTCCGATTCGGATGGATTCCACGAAGGCGTTGACAATGTCTCTGTTCAGCTCCGTGAAGTTCTGATACCGGGCAATGGTTTGATTGATTTTGGATTCCGTCTCCCGCAAAGAGAAAATCGTTTCCAGACGCGCCTGCAAACGGGCATATTCCTTCATCAGCTCCTCCTTTTTGACCTTCAGTCGCGACGATATAACGGAAAATTCTTCGCCGGTTATCACCCCGCTCGATTTGTCAACGTAGGAATCGCTCAAGGCGCCGTCTATTTTTCTCTGCTCGGCGATGTTTTTGTCTTTTGCTTTTTTGAGCGGGGCAAGCTCTTTGCCGAAATCTCTGCTCTGCCGGGTATGCTTTTCAAGATGCTCAAAGTCGCAGTACGCTTTAATCAGGTTTTGGATTTTACCTGACATTTCTTCGACCAGCGCGTCATATTTTACCATAGCGCAGTTACACAGGACAATCCCGGACTTCCTGCCCGCGCACCGCAGATACCTCGTGCCCTTGTTGATTTTACCCGAACCGGACAGCACCAGCGCTCTTCCGCAGAGCTTACACTTGACAAGCCCGGCAAATACGTTGGCGGCCGCGCCGCCTGTGCTGGGGCTTCGGTTGTGCATCCCCCGGCCGGCCTTCATGGCCTGAGCACGGTCATAGTCTGCTTTGCTCACGATGGCTTCGTGCGTGCCTTCCACAACGACCCATTCGCCGGGAGGCTTTTCTTTGACGGATTTTGACTTGTAGGTGGGCTTCCCATAGCGGCACTGAACCAGAGTCCCGGTATAATTGGGGTTTCGCGTGATGTGCCAAACCGTGTGGTCGCTCCATCTCAGGTTTTCCGCGTCCGCGCCGCTCCGGTTGGTCGCGTATCCTTTGACGGCCCGGTATTTGCTTGGACACGGGACGCCTTCATCATTCAGCAGGTTGGCAATGGCTTTGTTACCGTAGCCGGCAAGATACAAGTCAAATATCCTCTTCACAACGGAGGCTGCGTCCGGGTCGACGGCGAGCCTGTGGCTGTTCTGCGAATCCTTTATGTAGCCGTAGGGGGCAAAAGCTCCGGTAAACTGTCCTTGCTTTTTTTTGTGGGTCATTACGGAGCGGATGTTTTCCGAGAGGTCTTCCAGATACCATTGATTGACAAGCGAATTGATTTGTATGTTCTTTCGGCTCCCCTTCTGCGCGCTGTCGGCATAGTCTTGCAGGCTGATGAAGCGAACGCCCCACTCGATGAAAAGCCCGTTGATATATGTTTCTACAAGCGAAACGTCTCTGGCAAATCTTGACAGAGATTTACAGAGGACGACGTTGAACTTGCCGTCCTCTGCGTCCGCGAGCATTTGATTGAAAGCCGGACGAGCCGCGTCGGAGCCGGAATAATCTTCGTCCGAATAGACCTTGTAAATGTCCCAATCGCGCTCCCGCGCATATTCTACGAGCATATCGCGCTGGTTGATGATGCTTTCGCTGTCTGCTTCCCGCTTGTCCCGGTCTTCCTCCGACAGCCTTATATAAATCGCCGCGTTAGGCATTATGGTCACTCCGTTCAGCGTTTGATTTGATTATACCATAGCCGGACGGCGATTTCATTGCCAATGTCATCCGGTTTGCAACGGCCGGCGGGCCTTGGATTCCCCGCGTCTGACGGCTTCATATTGTATGAGGATTCCCGTGACGGCCTTCCGCCGTTCCTCCTCTGACTCCGCCTTAAACACTTCAACGACCCTCATTCGCTCACCTCCGTTATCATTCCTAGTTTTTCCATATTCGCGCCTTTTATTCTCAATATCCCTATTTTCACTCAATCGCTATGAACTTAAAAATCAGCGCCGATATTCCATATTTCGCCAATTTAATTACAAAACCAATAAATACGTTTAAGTTCTTGACAGAAAGACGACGCATATGATAGAATACACACGCCGCAAAAGGTTCACATTCTTTAGTGCCGACAGTATATATCCGGCTTTGCAAATTTATGGAACAGGGGCAATGGGATATGTCAAGCTTAGATACCGTGAAAAGTACCCGGAAACTGTTGGACGAGTTGGAGCTTCTTGTCAGCGCCGCCGAAGCGAGCGACTATACCTTTTCACTCAGCACCGAAGGCCTGTCCGATGAGGAAGCAAAGATTGTGCTTTTGCTTAAAAAGGCACTGAGCAAGTACCGCGCAGAGCTTCAGTATGACGCCATGAGATACAAGCTGACATGCAAATCCATGGGCATGGTTATGTGGGATATGGACGTGGTGGACGGCGACCCCTTAAACCCCAAGAATCAAATCACTTGGTCGCAGGAGCTGCGCCATGCTCTGGGCTTTTCAGACGAAACCGATTTCCCGAACGTATTTGCCAGTTGGATTGACCGGCTGCACCCCGAGGACAAAGACCGCGCGGTTCAGTTCTGCGTCGACCATATTCTCAACCGCACCGGCGGCAAGGAAAACGAAGCCGTAGACCTAGAGTTCCGCGTGATGCATAAAAACGGGGAATACAGGCATTTTCTCGCGTTTGGCGCCACGCTGAGAGACAAAGACGGAACGCCGCTCAAGGAAGCCGGCTCTTGGCTGGATATAACCGAACGCAAAAAGATGGAGCGTCAAATCGTTGATATGAACGAGAGCTTGACGCTCATTCTCGACTCAATGTCCGCGGGTATCGTCGTCGTCCGTTTGGAAGACAGCATGGTGCTTTACGCCAACAAGGTGTCTATGGATGTTTTCGGCTGCGAGGATTTTGAGCGGGACGTAGCCGGCAAGAGCGTCTATAACCTTATGCCCGAGACGCAGCCGGACGGTCGGTCAACCTTTGATATGGCGACTGAGTTTCTTACGCTGGACAGAGTCCCCACGGATTTTCAATGCTATAAGCTCAGCGGGGAGCTGTTCACAGCCCGTATTACCTCATGCAATATTACATACAAGGGAAAGCTGTCCGCCCTTGCCATCGTCGAGGATGTTACCCTGCAAAAGCAGTTGGAAAAACGGAATGAGCGCCGTCAGTTTATGAACGATACGCTTAACAAAGCTTCCGTCGTTTTCGTTTCGCGCAATGAGGATTCCTTTGAGGATAATATGTCGGCGGGCATATCGGCCATTGCCGGCCTTGCCGATGTTGACCGCCTTTCGGTGTGGAAGAATTTCGACCGGCCCGACGGGATGCACGCGTCGATGGTTTACCGCTGGGACAAAGCCTCCGGCGGCACCACCGAGCCTACCCCGGACTTTGCCGACGTCAAGCACGCCGAGTTCGCGCCCAACTGGCAGACGTCCTTTATTGCCAACCAGACCATTAACGGGCCTTGCACCGCCATGCCCAAGCCCGAATCCGTCATACTCGGGGCATACGGCGTTGCGTCGGTGTTTGTTGTGCCCGTTTTTGTCAGAAACGATTTTTCCGGCTTTGTATTCTTTGAGGACAGAAAAAACGAGCGTACGTTTGACGACGACTGCGCCTATATGCTGAAAAACGCCGCGTTCCTGCTGGTGAGCGCGTTTACGCGCCATGAGGCGGAGATTCATGCCGCCGAGGCGGAAAGCCGGGCAAAGCTCATGCTCGACACCTCCCCCTTGTGCTGCCAGCTTTGGGATAAGGGCTTTACCAATATAGACTGCAACGAAGCCGCCGTCAGGCTGTACGGCTTTAAGGACAAGCAGGAGTATCTGGACAGATTCTTTGAAACGCTTCCCGAGGTGCAGCCGGACGGCAAACGCTCCTCCGATATGGCCGTCGAGGTGCTTACCAAAACCCTTGAGGAAGGAAGCTGCCACTTCAACTGTATGCACCGTATGCCAAACGACGGTTCGCTGATGCCCGCCGAGATCAATTTGTACAGGGTCAATTACAAAGGTTCTCACGCCGTTATCGGCTATACACGGGATTTGCGCGAGCAAAACAAAATTATGGCGGAGATTGAATACCGCGACACCCTGATGCGCGCCGTAAACAGCGCCGCCGAACTGATGCTCAACTCGGATATAGAGCTTTTGGATATACGCCAAAGTATGGGTATATTGGCAAACGCAATGGGCGTGGGGCGCGTTACCCTGTGGAGAAACCACACCATAGGCGGTAAGCTGCATTGCAGCTTGGAGTACGAGTGGTCGGAAAACATGGCGGAGCGTACCGGCGACCCGCAAACGGTTCGGCTGCCCTTTACCGAAATCCCCCACTGGGAAACTATTCTGTCAGCGAGAACGTGCATTAACGCCCACATGAGCGACATTATCTCGTCGCAGGGGGCGCTGGCCCAAAAACTGCTGTCGGAAATCCGCTCCATCTTGGCTGTCCCCGTATTTATCAACGACGCTTTTTGGGGCTTTGTGGGCTTTGACGATTTGGTGAACAAGCGGGTATTTACCCAGACTGAGGAATCGCTGATGAGTTCCGGCAGTCTGCTGATTACCAACGCGATTCTCCGGCAGGAAATGGTCGTCAATATGCGTGATACCTCCGCCCAGTTGGAGACGGCGCTTCAAGCCGCCAACGAAGCCAACCGGGTGAAGTCTGTTTTCTTGGCGAACATGAGCCACGAGATTCGCACGCCCATGAACAGCATCATGGGGTTTGCCGAGCTTGCGCGGGATGATGATCTTTCCGGGAAAACCAGAGATTATCTCTTGAAAATATCGGAGAACGCGGATTGGATGCTCCATATCATAAACGATATCTTAGATATCTCCAAAATTGAATCGGGCAAGATTGTTCTGGACTGCGTCCCCTTCGACGTCCATGAGATTTATGAGCATTGCAAGTCGATGATTATGCCCAAAGTCGAGGAAAAGGGCTTGGCGCTGTACTGTTATGCCGAACCGTCTGTCGGGAAAAAGCTGCTCGGCGACCCTGTCAGGCTGCGTCAGGTCATCACAAACCTCCTTTCCAATGCCGTAAAGTTTACAAATTCCGGCACCATCAAGCTCTTGGCGTCTGTCCTAAGCTCTGATGAAAACAGCGCGTCGATACGTTTTGAGGTAAAGGACAGCGGCATCGGCATGAGCGAAGAGATGATTCAAACGATATTCGATCCGTTTGTTCAGGCGGACGACGATACCACGCGGAAATACAGCGGCACGGGGCTGGGCCTTGCCATAACCAAAAACCTTGTCGAGCTGATGGGCGGCTCTCTTGAGGTCGTCAGCGCCGTCGGAGTGGGCAGCAAGTTCAGCTTCGAGATTCTCTTCAGTTTGATTGATACTCCCTTGAAAGTCAAGTCGGAGGAGATGCCGTATAAGGCTCTGGAAAAGCCCGTCTTCAAGGGTGAGGTTCTGATTTGTGAAGATAACGATATGAATCAGCAGGTGATTTGCGACCATCTTAAAAGAGTTGGGTTTCAAACGGTGGTGGCGCACAACGGGCAGGAAGGGGTGGATATTGTCACGGCGCGGATCGAAAAGGGTGAAAAGCCCTTTGATTTGATATTCATGGATATACACATGCCCGTTATGGACGGATTGGAAGCGGCGCTGAAAATATCCGATTTCGGCGTAAAAACGCCTGTGGTGGCGCTGACGGCGAATGTTATGCTCAACAATCTGGAAATGTACAAGACAAGCGGAATGGACGGATATTTGGGCAAGCCGTTCACAGCGCAGGATTTGTATAAATGCCTGATGAAATATTTTGCCCCGCTGAATTTCTCCGCTGTGAGTCTGGAAAATCTGGAGGCGGACGATGAACAGCTCCTGAATATTTTGAGGCTCAATTTTGTCAAGAGCAACCAAACGACATTCAATGATATCGAAAGCGCGATAAGCGCGGGCGATATCAAGCTGGCGCACAGGCTGGTTCATACGCTGAAAAGCAACGCGGGGAATATCCATGAGAAGACACTGCAAGCCGCCGCCGCCGCCGCGGAGGGGATGCTTAAAGATAAAAAGAATCTTCTGAAAGACGGGCAACTGGATATACTCGGCGAAGAACTGAAATCGGCCCTTGAGAAATACGCGCCTATGCTTGCCGCGGACAAGGCGGCGGACATCGTGGAAATTGCCGATGAAGCGACGATACAGGCGGTGCTTGAACGGCTGGAGTCCATGCTTGTCAATCAGAACATGGAGTGTATGAGGATGGTCGGCGACGTCCGGGCGATAGCCGGAACGGAGGAATTGGTACGGGAAATGGAGGATTTTGAATTTGAGCGAGCTGTTATTGCTTTGCAAAAATTCAGAAAGGGGAGAAGTAAAAAATGAATAACGAAGGGAAAAACAGCGTGCTTGTCATAGACGATGAAAAGGCAAACATCATCAAGCTGACACACATATTAAGCCCCGAATATACCGTATACGCTTCAAAAAACGGTAAAAACGGGGTCGAGATGGCTCTGAAAAATTTGCCGGACGTGATACTGCTGGATATTCTCATGCCGGAAATGGACGGCTACGAGGTGTTCCGTGTTTTGAAAAACGCGGATGAAACGAAGGAAATCCCTATCATTTTTATCACCGGGCTTGGAAATGACGCCGATGAGGAAAAAGGGCTGGCGTTGGGCGCCGCCGATTATATCAGCAAGCCTTTCAGTCCCGCAATCGTTAAGCTGCGGATTCAGAATCAGGTCAGAATATTGAACCTCATCGACGAGATAAAGCTCTTGGGCGTAATAGACCAGTTGACCGGCGTATCCAACAGGCGCAGCTTTGACGAACGGCTGCGCTCGGAGTGGGACCGCGCCAAAAGGGATAAAACACTGCTCAGTATTTTCTTAGTTGACATAGACAATTTCAAGCCGTACAACGATATGTACGGCCATATGCAGGGAGACGCGGCGTTACAGGTAATCACAAAAATAATCAAGCAGTCGCTGAACCGCTCTGTTGATTTTATCGCCCGCTGGGGCGGCGAGGAATTTGCCGTATTGCTGCCAAACACAGATTTGTTCGGAGCTACGAGCATTGCCCAGAATATCCGTAAAACCGTTGAAAAAACCGTCATCCCTTGCGTAGACGGCGAGTCTACAAAGGTAACGGTGAGCATCGGCATCAATACCCTTACGTCCGAATCGGAAAATACCGCACATTACTTCTTTGTCGGCGCCGACCGGGCGCTTTACGCCGCCAAGGCCATGGGGAAAAACAAGGTTTGCAGCTATGAGGATATCGGCAGAAAGCGGTTAAGCAATCCCTCTTAACCCGTCAGAGCCGGCGCGCTGACCGGGATTCACTGTCTGTAATGACGATTTGGGGGCAGGTGGAGGGGCATCAGCTACTGCCTCAAAATGTAAAAACCACCAAATATGAACATGTTTTGCCGCAGTTAGCGGCTATTGAGGAGTCCCCGGAAATCGGCGGACTCCTGATTTTGCTCAACACGGTCGGCGGCGATATAGAGGCGGGGCTGGCCATCGCCGAACTCATCCGGGGGTTGTCAACCCCGGCGGTGTCGCTGGTGCTGGGCGGCGGACACTCGATTGGCGTCCCGATGGCGGTGGCGGCGCGGGTGTCAATGATTGCGCCGTCGGCGGCCATGACCATCCATCCCGTGAGGATGAACGGCACGGTGCTGGGCGTGCCGCAGACCTTTGCCTACTTGCAGAAAATCCAAGAGCGCATCGTCCGCTTCGTGGCGCAAAACAGCCGTGTGAGCGAAGACGCGTATATGGGCCTGATGCACCGCGCCGACGGTCTGGCGGGCGACATGGGCAGCGTTATCCACGGCGCCGAAGCCGTGGAAATGGGTCTGATTGACCGCCTCGGCACACTGAGCGACGCGCTGGGGGAGTTGCATAGGATGATAAAGGATTAGCCTTGGGTTCCTCTCAAGGCCCTCCAAAGGAGCCTCCAGACTTTTTGCCGCAACGGCCTCCCCGTCCGGGCCCTTTCCCGCCAATCAAGCAATCCGCTTTAACGGCCTGCTCGGCCTTGGCGCCGCCGCCGTGCGCGCGCAGAAAGCGGAGCATAAAGTCTTGCGCGTTTTTCGGCGAAAGGTTGCGGATTCCGCCGCTGCCGAAGAATTTTCCCAACTCAAGAAAGCACGTATACCCGCTGCCGAACAGCTCGTTTACGGCATAGCCGACGGAGTGGGGAAACACGCCCTTGTTGTAAAATCGGTCTACAATCTGTCCCACGCGCCGTATTTCCAGCAGGTCGTCGAAGGACATGAATTCGTTTTGAAACACTTGATAGGGCGGTTCCTGATGGTACAGATACCCGTATTTCGCGCTTTCCTCGCGTATTTTTGTGCCCTTGAGCATTTTCAATACGCCCACCTGCAGCATATGCGGGCGCAGCGCCAGACAGCGGTCAACGCCGTCTTTGAACCCGGCCGGCGTTTCAAAGGGCAGGCCGGCAATCAAGTCAAGGTGGATGCGCGTATTGCCGAAGGATATCAGCTTGCGGAGATTGGCCAGCGCGGCGTCTAAATCCGTCTCCCTGTTGACCGCTCGGAGGGTGCGCGGATTGAGGGACTGGACGCCGATTTCAAGTTGCATCCTGCCTGCCGGCATCTTTTCCGTCACGGCAAGCAGCTCATCGTCAAAGAGGTCGGCCGCCGCCTCAAAATGAAAGGCACACTCGGTTTGCATGGACAGGATATGCCGCAGGATGGCGGCGGCGCGGCGTTTGTCCGCGTTGAAGGTTCTGTCTATGAATTTCACCATCCGCGCCCCGTTTGCCGCAAGCAAGTCTATCTCGTGAAAAACGCGCTCCAAAGGGAGGGTTTGGACGCCGGAGAAGGTAGACGACAGGCAATATGAGCAGGAAAAAGGGCAGCCTCTGGAGGATTCGTAATACACGAGTTGGTTTTGAATCGACGCCATCCTGCCCTCAGCGAACGAGTCAAAGAAGCTCTGTGTGAACGGCGACGGCGTCTCGCATCCCATGCCCGGTTCGCGGCAGGGGGAACTGTCCTCCGCAGCCGCGCCCGCAAGCCGGAGAAGCAGCTCGGCAAAGGCCTTTTCCCCGGGGCCTTTGATAAGATGGTCGGCAAAGGGAGACTGGGCCGGCTCCGCCTCAAACGACACTTCGGGGCCGCCGAGGACAATGACGCAGTCCGGCAAAAGGGCTTTGACCGCGCCCGCGGTTTCGCGTACCGCGCCGATGTTCCAAATATAGCAGGAAAAGCCGAGTACGTCAGGTCTTTCCGTGTATATGGTATCAATGATTGAATTGGCGGAGTCGTTTACCGTATGCTCCCGGATACGTACCTCGGCTTGCGGCACGCTCCGGTCGCAGTACGCTTTCAGATACCACGGCGCCAAGGATTTGTGGATATGCTTCGCGCTGATATCCAGCAAGAGGACTTTCATACCGGCACCCCCTGTAAAAGAAGGGGGAGGGCGCACAGAGCGCTCTCCCCGGGTTATCCCTAAGCTCAGTCCGTCACATACGGAAGAAGGGCGATATGCCGCGCGCGCTTGATGGCCTCGGTCATTTCGCGCTGATGGGTGGCGCAGGTGCCGGTCATGCGGCGGGGAAGGATTTTGCTGCGCTCCGAGAGGAAGCGGCGGAGCTTGGCAGCGTCTTTATAGTCGATTTTCTCCACACGGTCGGCGCAGAAGGAGCATACCTTCCTGCGTTTGCGTCCGCGCGGTCCGCGGTCGATTCCCATAAGTTCATTTCTCCTTAACAATAATTTTTCGGGTTAGAAAGGAAGCTCCCCGTCGTCGTCGTCCAGTTCGGCGAAGGTGGCGGGGGCGTCGGGGTCAAACGGCAGCGCCTCGTCCTGCTTTGAGCTCTGCCGGGACGGCCCGGCGGGCGGCGGAGCGCCGTAGCTTGGGGAGTCCTGCTTTCTCTCGGCGAAATGCACCTCTTCGGCGACGACTTCAAACGACGTACGCTTGTTGCCTTCCTTGTCCTCCCACTTGCGGGATTGGAGACGGCCGGTCACCGCGACAAGCTGCCCCTTTCGGAAGTATTTGTGTACAAAGTCGGCGGTGCCGCGCCACGCCACGATGTCGATGAAATCGGTCTGCCGTTCTTCGCCGCGCTGAAAATCGCGCTCTACGGCGAGTGAAAAGGTGGTGACGCTGATGCCGCTCTGTGTGGTGCGCAGCTCCGGCTCGCGGGTAAGGCGGCCCATGAGGATAATCTTGTTGAGCATACCGATTCTCCCCCCCTATTCGTCCTTGCAGATAATCAGGCTGCGAAGCACGCTGTCTGTGATGCGGTAGACGCGGTCAAGCTCATGCGGGAAATCGGGCGTCGACTCAAAGTTGATTAAGACGTAATACCCTTCGGCATGGTCGTCAATCTCATAAGAGAGACGGCGCTTGCCCCACTCGTCAACTTCGCCCAGTTCCCCGTGCTGTTCGACAAGGGCCTTGAACTTTTCGACGGCGGCGGCGGTGGCTTCTTCACTCAGCGTCGGGTTGAGAATGAAGATGGTTTCATACCTGCCTTTGACTTTTGCCATGTTTGCTGATACCTCCTTCTGGACATCAGACCCCGCAGGGCGGGGTAAGGAGCTGTGTTCAAATATAAACACGCTCCGTCATTATACAGAGCTTTGTACGCATTGTCAAGTTTTTTTTGCGCGTTTTTCGCATACTTTTCGCACGCGGGAGCGAACCATGCGCCGGCAGCGGCGCCGACCTAAAGTCAGCGCCCGCAAATGACGATAGATTGTGTATAGGCATATCCAGTTGAAAGGATGCGATTGGATTGAAAATAGCGTATGATACGCGCTCCGTCGTAGCTCAAGCTCAATATACCGTACCGCCGCCCGTGCCGGAAGCCGCCGAGGCGGGCTTTCCCGCGCCGTTTGAAGAGCCGGCGGCAACGCTGGAGCTTTCCCGCCCGGAAGCGGGAGCAAAGGACGCGAAAACCCCCGGCCCGAAAGACGCGTCGTCCCGTTTGACGCGCCGTTTGGTGGCGGCGGCTTTCCAAGGCGAGGTGCGTTCCATCATCTCCGAAGCGTATGAAAACCTGTCCGAATGGATTAAAGCGGCCATGAGCGGCGATGAAAAAGCGATGGCCGCCATTCGCCGCCTGAACAAGCTGATTCATCGTGCCAATCGCAAGATTGGGGATTTAGACAGGGAGGATGTCCTGCGACTCAAGCAGCGGCAGGCCGAAAAGCGCCAGCAGGATTTTCGCGCCGGACAAATCGAGCGGGAACTGCACCGCCGCATACAGGAACGCAAGCTGCGCGAACGGCGCTATCTGAACGACAGGCAGAACGACGAGGAAAAGCAAGGCCCCGCCGTCCCGGAGTCTTCCCCCGCCGCGCTCCAAGCGAAAATCCACGCCTTAGCCGCCGCGCTGGCTCAGCTCACCGCCGCCCCCTTGCCTGCCCCTGCCGACAGCGGCGCGGTTGACGGGGGATACGCCGCAGAAGCCGCCCCGGCCGTCATTGCCCCCGTGGAAACGGCGGAGCTTCCCGCGGAATAAAGCGTAATTCTTCCTTAAATACACAGGGTGCGCCGCCCTTGGCGCGCCTTTTTTGATTGATGCTTGCTTGAAATGAAGATTTTTGGTATAATATCCGCGAGGCCAAACACCCGGCATACGATTGGGTGCGATTAGGAGGAAAGGCAATGGAAAAAAGCCGTGAATTGATTGTCATTGTGGATGATGACATTACGAATCTGACCATCGCGAGGAAAAACCTCGCGGAGACGTATGCCGTTTTTACCGCGCCGTCGGGGAAAAAGCTCTTTTCCCTGCTGGAAAAGGTAGAGCCAGACTTGATTCTTTTGGATGTGAATATGCCGGAGATGAATGGGTATGAGGTCATACGGCAACTGAAAAACAACGAGGAGACCAAGCAAATCCCTATCATCTTCCTTACGGCCAAGGGCGGAGGCGAAAGCGAGCTGGAGGGCTTGTCGCTGGGCGCGGTTGATTATATCGTCAAGCCGTTCTCCCCGCCGCTTCTGCGTAAGCGGATTGAGCTTCATCTGCTGGTCGCCGCTCAAAAGCGGGAGCTTGTGATCCTGAACAACCATTTGCAGGAGCTTGTGGACGCCAAGACTCAATCCGTTTTGGAATTGCAGAATACACTGCTGCACGCTATGGCCGAGCTTGTGGAATACCGCGACGACATCACCGGCGGCCACGTTGACAGGATGCACAACTATTTGGGCGTGCTGCTGAGAGCGCTGGAACAGAAAGGCTCGTACCGCGACGAGGTGAAGTCGTGGGATATGGAGCTTGTGCTGCAATCGGCAAAGCTCCATGACGTGGGGAAGATTGCCATCCCGGACGAGATTTTGCTCAAGCCGGGGAAGCTGACGGCGGAAGAATTTGAGAAAATCAAAGAACACACGACATTCGGCGAGAAAATCATTTCCAAGGTCAAGGACAACACAACCGACCAAGCCTTTTTGGATTACGCGCGGACGTTTGTCTCCTCGCACCATGAGAAATGGGACGGGCAAGGCTACCCGCGGGGTCTGAAGGGCGAAGACATTCCGCTTTTGGGGAGAATCATGGCCATTGTTGACGTTTACGACGCGCTTGTGAGCGTACGTCCCTATAAAAGCGCGTTTTCGCACAAAGAAGCGATCGAAATCATCAAACAGAGCAGCGGAACGCATTTTGACCCCGAGCTTGTGGAAATCTTCCTCTCATGTGAAAAAGATTTTGAAAGGACGGGTGTAACGTGAGAGGCATACGCCTTACCGCGCTGCTATTGCTTTGCGCCGTGATTTTAGGATTCGCCGGCTGTACCAATCCGCCGGAAGCTCCTCCTTTCGACGCCGCTTCAATACAGTCGTTCCGGGACATTCCGGGCATAACGGAGGCGGAGATTGCCGCGATAGAAACGCTTCAAGCCCGCGGCGAGCCGCTGATTTATGCCGCGTCCCGCAGCACCGAGCTGTTTGAGCGGCAGGACGGAACAATGGGCGGCTATACGGCGTTGCTCTGCATCTGGCTGAGCGAGCTGTTCGGCGTCGAGTTCCGGCCCGAAATCCAAGGTTTGGGCGCCATGCTGGATAACTTGAGAAACGGAGGCATCAGCTTCGCCACGCTTTCCGACACCCCGGAACGCCGCCAGACCTTTTTGCTGACCGACCCCATCGCCCAGCGCTCCGTCGTCATGCTGCGCGCCGAAAACAGCCAGTCCATTGACGTTATCATCCGGGACAGGCTGCCGCGCTATGTTTTTGTGGAAAATTCCGTGGTGACGGACTTGGCCATCGAGGCGATGGTTCCAGACTCCTTTGAAAAAATCATCGTTCCAGACGAAGCCGGAGCGTATCGGGCTTTGGCGGACGGCGCCGCCGACGCCTTTATCGCAACCAACACGATGGAGGCGGCTTTTGACCATTACGGCAGCGTACATACCGAAGACTTTTTACCGCTTATCTTCCTCCCCGCGGCTATGGTGGCGGGACATCAAGACTATGAGCCGGTTATCAGCCTTGTAACCAAGATGCTGGAAAACGGCGCTTACGGATATCTGACCACCCTATACAAGCAGGGGTATCAGGATTACAGGCGGCATAAATTCTCGCTTCTGCTGAACGAGGAGGAGACGGAGTATCTGCGCGACAACCGCGTAATGCCCTTCGCAACGCAGTATATGTCCTACCCCTACAGCTTCTATGACACGACTGAAGGCCGCTGGGAGGGCGTCGTCTTTGATGTGATGGACGAATTGTCGTGGCTGACCGGGCTTACCTTTGACCAAGTTAATGACGACAGGCTGGAATTGCCCGAATTGCTGGCTTTGGTGGAGCGCGGAGAGGCTTATTTTATGCCGAATATGATTATAAGCCATGAGCGCAGGGATCGGTTCATTTTTTCGTCTCATATGTATCTGACGGATAGATTCGCGCTGCTATCCAAGCGGAATTACCCCAACATAGAGATGAACGACATTCCGTATGAACGGGTGGGGCTTGCCGGAGGGACGGCGTTTGCCGATATGTTTCATAGCTGGTTTCCGAATGCCCTGTATGCGCGGGAATACCCCACCACCGACGACGCTTTTCTGGCGCTGGACAGGGGCGAGGTTGATTTTGTCCTATCCAGCAAGAGCCGGCTTACGGCTCTGACCAATTATTATGAATACTCCGATTACAAGGCCAATTTCCTGTTTAACACCGCGTTTGAAGCCACCTTCGGCTTCAACAAGGATAAAGACGTTCTCCGCTCTATCGTCAACAAAGCGCTCCCGCTGATTGACTCTGGGAGGATTGTGGAGCAATGGGTCAGCAGAACCTATAATATCGAGATTATGCAACTGCGCGCGCAGCGCCCTTGGCTGATTGGCGCGGCTGTTCTGTCTTTTATTGTGCTGGTTCCCATTTTGATCATGCTCGGTAAAAACCGCAGAATGGCTTCAAGGCTATTGGTGGCGGTGGACGACGCGACTGAGGCGAACAGGCTCAAGCAAACCTCCCTTAATGCCTTGGAAAGCATCCTGAACAGTATCGACGGGCAAATCTACACCACCTCTCCCGGCACCGGCAAGATCCTCTTCATCAACGACCAGTTGAAAACTTTCTTCGGCATTGAGGGAGACTCCGCCATCGGGAGATATTGCTACGAGGTTTTCCGCGGTCTCGACAACAGGTGCAGCTTTTGCCCCTGCTTTGAGCTTGAGAAGAACCCGGACAAAACGGTGGTGTGGGAAGAATATCTGCCCGGACACAAGCGGTATATCCGCCACTCTGACCGCTACATCGACTGGCCTGACGGCAATAAAGTCCATCTGCAGCTTGCCGTTGACATGACCGAGATGGTTCACGCCAAGGAGCAGGCGGAGCAGAGCAACCGCTCAAAAAGCGCGTTCCTCGCGCATATGAGCCATGAGATACGCACCCCCATGAACGCCGTCATCGGCCTAGCGGAGCTCGCGCTTCGGGAACACAGCCTAAGCGCCGCCCGCGACCATATCGCCTCGGTTAAGCAGGCGGGCGCCAACCTTTTGTCTATCATCAACAATATCTTAGACTTTTCAAAAATCGAGACGGGAAACCTGCGGATTACCCCGATGAACTACTTGCTTTCCTCGCTGCTCAATGACGTTATCAGCATCACCAGAATGAAAATCATCGACACCGCCCTCCTGTTCACAGTCAATGTAGACAGCCGTATCCCGGACGCCCTGATTGGTGACGAGCCGCGCATACGGCAGATTCTGGTCAATCTGCTGGATAACGCCACGAAGTATACCGACCGCGGATACGTATCCTTTACCGTGCGCGGGGAAACCGCCGCCGAAAACTCCGTCACCCTGACGATGGAGATTGCCGACAGCGGGAGGGGGATAAAGCAGGAGGATGTTGACAATCTGTTCGGCGAATACATACGGGTGGATACGGACTTGAACAACGGCATTGAGGGCGTGGGGCTGGGGCTTACCATTACCAAGCGCCTTGTATCCGCGATGGGCGGCGACATTACCGTGCAAAGCGAATACGGGAAAGGCAGCACGTTTACCGTTACGCTTCCGCAGAAAATCCATACCCCAAAAAAGCTGGCAAGCGTTGAAAACCCGCAGGATAAGCGGGCGCTTATCTATGAAACCCGTGAAATCTACGCAAAATCAATCGCCGACTCTATCGAAAATCTGGGAAGTTCCTGCGTCGTCGCGGCCAATGACGATGAATTGCGCGGCGCGCTGGCTGCCGAATCGTTCGACTTTATTTTCACCTCGCTCAAGCTTTACGAGCAAAGCAAGGAATTGCTTGAACCGGCCGGTACGGGGGTAAAAATCGTCCTGCTCGCCGAATTTGGCGAGACCATCCCCGTCAACGGCCCGGCGACGCTTTCCATGCCGGTATATTCCCTGTCCCTCGCCCAAATCCTAAACGGCGGGAGCGACAGGTTTTCCTACCGCGAGAGCGGTGAAGCCACCGTCCGATTTGTCGCGCCGGACGCCAAGGTTCTTGTCGTTGACGACATCAACACCAATCTGGTCGTGGCGAAGGGCTTGCTTCTGCCCTATCAACTGGATATTGATTTGCGCAACAGCGGCATCGAAGCCATCAAAGCGGTTCAGATGAAGGATTATGACGCCGTTTTCATGGATCACAAGATGCACAAGATGGACGGCGTCGAAGCCGCAAGGCGTATACGGGAGCTGGAGGGCGGAAAAGGCAAGAATCTTCCCATTATCATGCTGACGGCCAACGCCGTTGCCGGTATGAGAGAAAAGTTCTTGGAAAGCGGTTTTGATGACTTTTTATCGAAACCAATCAATACCGTCAAGCTGAACGAGGTCTTGGAAAGATGGATTCCCAAAGAAAAACAGCAAATACCGTTTTGGGAAAACAGCGAGCGCGGCCCCTCGGGGACGGACGATTCGCCCTTTGAGATTGAAGGGCTGAACTATCGGAAGGGCATCTCTATTTCCGGCGGGTCGCCGGATTATTACGCCGAAACGCTCGCCACCTTCCACGCGGACGCGCTTGAACGCATCCCCGCCTTGCAGGAATGTCTTGACAGCGGCGACCTCTCTTTATACGGAACCTATATCCACGCGCTGAAAAGCGCGGCCGCCGGAATCGGGGCGGACGAGCTGTCGGAAATGGCGGCGAGCTTGGAGTCGATGGCCAAGCGAGGAGACCCCGGCGCAGTCAAGATTCGCAGCGCGGGATTCATTAAAGGGCTGACGCTTATGCTTGAGCAAATCGAAACGACCATAACCGCGTACGAAAAAAAGACCGGCATCCCCGTTTCCTCCGAGATGCTGTTCAAATCTACGCTCATTGATTTGAAAATGGCCCTGATTAAGATGGACGCCGACACCATCAACCGAACGGCGGACTTGTTGCAACGGTCGTCGGGTGAAAATCACGCCACCGCTGTCAAATTGATTTGCAACAGCATATTGATGGCAGAATACGACAACGCGGCGTCTCTGATTGACGACCTTCTGCCGTAACCTTACGGGCCGGGAATCAACACCGGCTCGCACCCAATGCTTTGCTGCTGGCTGGAGAGCTGCATATACCTAAACCGCACTTGAACGTACCATGCCTTGTGAGCGCCGCCTCCGAGTATCAATTTAATTTCGGTATATTGACCATTATCCGGGAAAACCAGCCATTTCTCCTCTTCAAGCTTTGCCTCCGTTTCGGCGTAACGGTATTCATAAAACCGCAACTGCTGCTTGCCGTTAAACTGTATGCCAATGCCGTCCTGAGGGTCGTTGAATCCGGGGGAGATAGCCATATCCACCGTCCAGTTTTCGGGTAGCGGCGGTTGCGGCGGCTTAAACGGATCGCCAAACCACTTGACCTCCGGGGGGACATCAGAAACATTATCGCCGCCGGTCGAATCCGCGACTACCGCGCTGGTGATGGCTCCGTCGGCGACGGTGACGGTGATGGTTGTCGGCAGGCTGGCCGCCAGACCGTCCCAGATGCCTTTGGACAGCTTGGCCGTAGCCTTCTTGCGGGCGGTTAATGGTATCGTGCCGTCATTCGTGAGGCGCGGCATTTTCCCCCATTTGCTCTTGGACGGCTGGTCGTGTTCGTTCCAAAACTCCCAGTCGCGTAATACAATCGGGTCAATCTTGCCGTTCGCCAGCTCCAAAGAGCCGCCGAAGCCCAAGGCCGCCCGCGGTACGATGTCCAGCCGCTGTGCCAGTGTGCGGGGCTTTTTGCCTGTGGGGACGGTGCGGATGGTGATGGCGGTGTTGGTCGTGATGGCGTCCGAAGCGTTAAACGGAAGCGCTTTCTCCTTGCCTTTACTTGTCGTTTCGCTCGGAGCCGGAATCCATGTCACCCCGTTGTCAAGCGAATACTCATGGGTAAGCTTCATCTTGATGGTTTCGCTCTTATAGTCAAGCTTCAGCTTGGTCGGGTTGCCGAGGGGCGCGGGATTGATTTTGAATACCTTGCCCGCCGGGTAATAATCGCCGTCCCTATGCGCCGCGACGCTACGGAAATAGAAAGAATTCCGCTCTTTTGGCGCGTCCGATTCGGGCCGCGCTCTGATGGTATGCTCGTTTGCGCTGAGAATCTGCCAATCCGGGTTTTCCGGCAGCTTTCCGTTCTGCGATACAACCTGAACAAACTGATACGTCAAATCGGGCGCGGCGGGGTTGGGAGCCTGCTTTGACGGTTTTGTCATCAGACTCCATGTGTCCGCGCCGTAGAAAGGCGCGAGCTTTTCCGAGTTGCCCTTGGGACGCGCTTTGATGGCGGGGAATTTGATTTGCGCCCCTCCAAGGTCTTCCACCCAAAGGGTCAGCGGCTTGTCAAACAGCTTGGACAACGCCGCGCCCGGCGTCGGAAGCTCGCCGTTTGTCCACTTCCCGCCGCCGTTGACGCTATATTTGACAGCGATAAACCCGGTGGGGAGAGAGACGGTCTCCGCCGTGAGGTTGATAGACGCCGTTACTCCCGACGGAGCCTCCGCAGGGATGATGACCGGCTCGGCGCCGGAGGGGGGCATCGGGGTGTAAGATTCAGAATTTTCCACAACAGCCTTAACAGGAACATTAGCTTTATACTGTGGATGCGCGTCAGTCCACCCGGTAGCGACGCCGTAGCGTAAGTAGCTTTGGCCGGGCCCCGATATCGCCTGCGATGCGTACCCTCCACTGATTTCTACCGGCACGTTGAGACCGCTACCCTCCGCCTTCACCACGACGGCAAAATTTAATTCCCCGACACTCAGCGGGGTCGTGAGGTTGACTGTATAGTAACCGGGGTATTGCGGGGTGAATGTCCCCTGCGCGGTTCCGTTGACAGCCTCGTTCAGCAACACGGTGCCGGAAGCGTCCCCGGCGGCGGCGTAAACGGTATGCACAGCCCCGGCGTTATGTATGTATACGATAATCTGCGTCAGTAATCCGTCCTCGTCCGGGCAGTAGAACACATTCCCGTAATAAATGGTATTGGCGTTGGTGTTGAGCGAAGAGGTCGAGCCGAACGGGTCGTATTCATAAATGCCGCCTGTGAAGTCCGGGTCATAGCCGGTGACGGCGGCAACCGTCCTCAGTGGCGTATAGTAGGACATCCAGAAGTACCCGCCTTCGCCCCCCCACGTGGAACCCCAACTGTTTCTGACCAGCCACGCGCCGGGGCCGGACGGCTGGGTTCCCGTGAAGCTGCTACGGCTGTATTCGTCGTCCCAGCCGATAATCAGTACGTCGTGGTTGACGTCAAGGCTGGTGGTGTAATAGGATGTTCCCGTCTGGTTTGAGCCGGAGGTGGAGCCAGGGGTGTGATACCCTGCGGTGACCGCGCCGTAATCCAGCACGGCCTGTTTGATTTGGTTTTGGTAAGCGGGGGTTGAGCCGGCGGTGGCGGTGCCTGTCAAGTCCGGTATGTACACCATGCCCGTGACCTTCCCGGCTTTTTCCATCGCCTGTGTATCCGCCACAGGCCGGGGGGTGTTGCTGACGACATACCCGTCCGTGCTTTGAAGAACCGTGCCGCCGAGGATGCTTCGCGCGAAATACGCGCCCGCCATCTGCGCATTGCCGCCGCCGTCGTTGGGGCGGTTATACCCAAACTGGTTGCCGCCGTCCCGGCTTAGGGCGTGGCGCATATGGTTTTCGGAAAAGTACGCCCCCGTCAGAGACAGGTTGCTTAGGACATAAGCCTCCAGCGCCCCCGTGGACGCGAACGCCCAGCAGACGCCGAGACTGGATTGATTTTTAACCGGCGTGGTTCCCGTTCCGCGCGGGTCATATATCGTCTCAAAAGCAGTGCTTTCGTATAAGCCTCTGGCGGACGGCAACGGCTCCTGTGTGTAAGATATCGCCGGGGGTATATATCCTCCGGGCGCGACTCCGCCCTCCCCCGCCAGATAGGCAAGCAGCGCGGGATTGACTTCGACTGTGAGCAGAGGGTCAGTCTCCGCGCCAACCGGCGGGGCGGCGGCCGGAACCGCTGAGGTCAGCAGAATCAGCGCAAGAATAAAGCCCCATATTCTCTTAAATCTAAGCACGATGTAATCCCCCTTATGTAGTGATGGCTGCTTTTGCGTATGACAATATACGCCCATATCTATTATCGTAGAAAAGGTGCAAAAAGTAAAGAGCTAAAAGGCTTCGGGCAGCAGTTTTTTGCCGAAATCCTTAATCGGCGCTTGGCCTAGGTGCGGGAAAAAATGAGGGGACAGTTGTAATACGCCCTTAACCACGCCCAGTTCATCGCCCCCCGGCGGCGTTATGGCCGGCATGGTCATCGTTTGCCGCAGGGAGGCGGGCTTTTTGCCCGTGGCCGCTTTCCAGATGGTCACGCCTGTTCCTCCGGCAATCTCTTTCGTCGCGTCCGTCACCGTATGCACAACCGTGACATCCAGCTTCGCCGTGGCCGAGCCGAGCGTTGTGCTTCCGAAGTTCACGAAATCGCCCTTTTTCAGCTTCAGCACCGGCTTGGCCGCGGTGGGTTGTTTGTAGGTCGGCGCTTTGCCCATGATGGCCGGGGAGATTTTCTGCGCCTTGCTCGCGGGGTAGTATTTCCCGCCGGCCGCGTACGCCGCCTTCCGCACCAGATAAGTCTCCTTATCGGCCTTCGTCTCCACAATCGCCGTCCCGTCGGCGGGCATCGGCGTATAGCCGTCCGCGGGCGCCTTGGCGCCCTTCGCCAGCTTGCCGTACTCAAACCCATCCGCGCCGCTGAACGTAACCAGCGTACTCTCGTCTGTTACGCTCAACTGCCCCTTATCGACCAGCACCCAGCGGTTGTTGCTCTCCCTGTAATAAGGCGCCAACTTCCCCGGCTTCGGCACCAGCGTTTTCGCCCGCGCCTCTATCTTCGGAAACTTGATGACCTTTGTGTCGTCGATATCGGCCTCCTTGGTGAGTGGCTTGCCGCTATCATCCAACTGGTCGGAAACCCACAAATCCAAGTCCTTATTGAACAGATTGCTGACCTTCTTCTCGTCCGTCGGCAGCGCGCCCTTCTTCCACTTCTTCCCGCCGTCCACACTGTACGCCGCCACGTTGAAGCCACCCGGCAGGGTGATGGTCTCCGCCGCGAGGTTGATATGCGCGCCCTCCCTGTCGCCCGGGATGACAGTGTCCGTAACAGAGTCGCCAAACATGGCCGTCGCGGTTACATTCGCTTCGGGCATGGTAAACTTTGCCGTGGGGCTAAATTGGCTTGTGCCCTCGACAAACTGAATGGTGTTGTAATCGTTGTGAAAGGCCCAGATCCCGAACGTAACGCCCGGGGAAGGCACGGCAGTGATGGTAACCGTCGCGCCCGGCGCGTACTCCCCGCCGCCTGTGGCGGTAATGCCTTCTTCCGCATAAACGGAGACGATGAAAGTTCCGGGCGGCAAATCTATGTACATTGCTGTAAAATCGACTGCTTTTTCCGGCATGATGAATTTCAATGGGTTGTCGTTACTTGTGTAACCTCCCACATATTCAAGCATGTTCGAATCTTCCCACCCCAAGAACCTCTTCCCCTCTGGCGGGGTATCGGCGGTGATGGTGACGATTTCGCCCGGCAAGGCTGTTGCTTTGTCCGTCGTGCCGTCGTTGACGGTGACGGCGTATCTGGGGACAGGAATCATTTCAGTGCTGTAATTGTTGTTTTGTACTGGCGTCCAAGTCGGTGTCGTCCAGCCGGTTTTGCCCTCATAATAGTAGATTTTCAAGTTGGAGTTGCCAAAATGGAACGCCTGTTCAGCGACAGAGGGGGCATTGCCCTCAAAGGTGACGCTTGTCAGACTTAAGCACTCCATAAACGCGCTGGTCTCTATGCTGGTTACACTGGCGGGTATGACTACATTGATTAAGCCGGACTTTTGGAACGCATTATAGCCAATGCTTGCCACACCATTGGGGATGGTAACACTTTTAAGGTTGGTATAATGAATCGAATTGAAATTATTGGAAAACGATGACCCTCCTATACGGGTTATGCCGGATCCAATAACTATGGAACTTATAGTTTCAACGTGGGCTTGCCAAGGAATACTATTGTCCATCAACTGAGCTAATGTCCAGTCCGGCATCGCTCCGCTTCCGCTGATTGTCAGTACACCGGCGTCGTCCAATGACCAAGACAGGCCGGTGCCGAAAGTGCCGCCGGCAACCTCCGCAGCCGACGCGACCGGGGCGACCCCCGGGAGGAGTGCGGCGAGAATGACCGCCGTGAGGATAAGGCTCATAGCGCGTTTTTTCATTGTGTTGTTCCCCCTTGATTTTTTTACCCTTGCGGAGACTGCCCATACTTATTTTATCGTGGGGGACGGGCTAAAGTAAACATAAAAGGGGCTTTAGTAGTCAACTCTTTACCGAGAAACGCGATTGCCAGACGTAGTGCGTCCGGCCGGACATAACGAGGGCGAAACCGTTGTCTTTGCTCGTTTTGAGTTTTTTGCGAAGGTTGTAGATATGTGCCTTAACGGTGCGCACGTCCTCCGTCTGCAAGTCTCCCCAAATCGCCTTGTAGAGCTCCCCGGCGGTGAAGCCTTTTTCCGGTTGTTTGACGAAAAACAGGAGAAGGGCAAACTCCTTGGGTGTGAGCAGGAGGTCGCGTCCGTCGAGAACGGCTTTTTGTTTGAGCGGGTCGAGCGTCAGGGGCGGCAGGCGGATGATTTCGGGCTGCCGCCGTCTTTCCATCTCCACCCTCCGCAGGATGGCTTGGCAGCGAGCCAGCAATTCGTCCATCCGGTAGGGCTTGGTCATATAATCGTCGCCGCCGCTTTGCAGGCCCTCAACAATCTGGCGCGGCTCGTCCCGGCAGGTGAGATACAGCACCGGGACGGTGTACAGCTCCCTTACGCGCTTGCAAAAATCCAGCCCAAGCCCGTCGGGCAGCATTACGTCTAGGATGATTAAGTCGGGCGGCTGCTCGCGCAGGCGTTCCCAGCCTTCCTTCAGGGTCTCCGCCGCGACCGTCCGATAGCCCGCGCTCTCCAGCAGTTCTTGGTTGGCGAGCATTACGTCGGTTTCGTCTTCAATCAGCAGAATGGTCTGTTTCATCCGCGGCCCCTTTCTCCAGCGCGGCTTTCAGCTCAAAGGAGACCCTTGTGCCTTTGCCGCGCGCGCTTTCGATGTGTATTTCCGAACCGTGCGCCTTGATGATTTCCCCGCAGATATGAAGCCCCAGCCCCGTCCCGGAGTTTGCCTCCCCGCCGCCGGAGTAAAAGCGCTCCTTGGCGCGGGCGCGTTCTTCCTCGTCCATTCCCCTGCCCGTGTCCTTCACGTAGAGTTCCACGCCCTGTCTGCTCGGACGCGCGCCCAGCGTCACCGTCCCGTTTTTGGTAAACCTCACGGCGTTGTCGGTCAGGTTGACCAACACCTGCGTTATCCGTTCCCCGTCGGCCCAAACGTCCGGCAGCGCGTCCGGCAGCGCAAGGACAACCTTGTTGTGGTTTTTGTTCAGCACCGGGAAATAGGCGTCTGTCATGCCGCGAATCAGCGGCGGCAAGGCAATCCGGGCAAGGCGGCAGTTCAGCTCCGGGGCCGCCTCGTGGGCAAATTCCATAAGTTGGCTGACCATCAGGGCCATGCGTTCCGCCTCCGATTCCACCAGCTTCATTTTTTGCACGGTGTATTCATCGGGTACCTCCGCCGTCTCGGCGCGGCGGCGGGTGAGCTGGGAATAGTTTGACATCACGGTGAGCGGCGTTTTTAGTTCATGGGAGACGTTTTGCAAAAATTCCCCTTTCAGCCTGTTGCGCTGCTCCAGCGCGGTGTTTTCCTCCGCCAGCCGCCGCTCGTTTTCCGCGGCGCGGTTGTTTACCAGATACAGCGCCAGCATTTGCGCGAAGATAAAGATGAGTATCCCCACGGTCGTCAGCTCGAAAAAGCTGATTGCGGCGGACGCGCCCAGCATATCCAATACCCCGAAAGCCATAAAAATCATCTGCCCGCAGAACGATATGGCGTGTTCGGGTTTGAAGCGCCTGATTCCCCTGAGGACGCAGACGGAGCATATGGCCATGACCGTAAAGACAAAGACGATGTGTACCGTTAAGTACCGCGCGGCGATTCTGACGGGGAGACTGACAATCAAAGCCGCGAAAACCGCGCTCACCGCGCCGACGATAGCCGGCACCATCTTAGGGATGCCGTACATTGACCGCGTGAACAGCGAATACAGCACGCAGATTGTCAGCAGTGTGAGGGTGGCCGCCACGAACTCAAACGGGTAATCCAGCGCGGGGAAGAAAGGATATGTAAATCCCCCGCCGCCGGACAAAAAGAAGCCCGTGACCAGCGAAATGAGCGAGAACCACAGATTGCTCCTCACGCTTGGCATAAAGATAAAGTAGCCGAAATAAAACAGCGCGCACATCCCCGCTATGACGACGGGAATCATGCGGTATACCGTGTCGCACAGAATCCGGTAGCTTGCCGTGCCGTGCGACCCTATGGTAAAGCCGGTATAGTAAGCGTCGTCGCGGACAATACCCGCAACCTGCGCCACCAGTTCAATCACGCCGTCAATCGGGCGCGCGGCGGCGGAGAACGGGGCGACGCGGTAAAAATTATGGCTCTCATCGTCTTCGTCAATCCGCCCGAAGGTTTCCGCCAGCCGCCCGTTTATGTACAAAACGGACGCGTAATTCGGGCTTAGCCCGAAAATCATATAATCTCCGTCCGGCACGGCAAAACGCACCCGCGCCGTATAGTACCGCGCTGTTTCGTCAAAGCCGCCGGGGGCAAGCCCTTCCAATTCATCCGGGAAGAGGAGTCTTCCGGGGTAAAACTCCGCGTCCCCCACGTGCGCCACCGAGGACACAAAGTCAAAGCCCGTCAGGTCGGCCAAGCCGCCCGGAGCGTGAACGGATATCCGGGGAACGGCAACATTCAGCCTGTACAGCATCGCCACAACCGAAAAGGAAAGCAGGCAGAAAAAGACCCCCGCCGCAAACAAACGGGATTTCAATCCCGGCATAGGTCAACCTCCTCCCCGCATCTTCTTACCGACAGTATAGCACACCATACACGGGCAGGACAAGCGCCGCCCGGCGTGGCGGCGGAAAAGCGCGGTTATGTTGCTGTTCACAAAGCGCCAAACGCCGCATATATATTAAGAGAAATCCCAAGCGCGCGGCTTGGAGAGGGAGGGTTGGCGATTGAAGGGAACCATTGAGGAAAGAGCTTGCGAGATAGCCGCTTACATCATAGAGACCAAAGCGACGGTACGTGCCGCCGCTCATAAATTCGGCATTTCTAAAAGCACCGTACATAAAGACTTGTCTGACCGTCTCCGGGTATGCAACCGGGCATTGTACGCCGCCGCAAAGCAGGTTTTGGACGAAAACAAAGCTCAGCGGCACTTGCGCGGCGGGATGGCAACACGGAGGAAATACAAAGGCGCGTAAGAGCGGGCCGCGTCCGCCCGAACAAAAGGAGGTCCCCGTGAGGGGGCCTCCTTTTCGCACCGCAGGCTGCCGTTATGCAGTCCCGGCACTCTTGACGGCTTTTTTACGGCTTTCGCTTGAACCGGCCAAATCGACCGTTTGAAAGAATCGCCGCGCTTTGACCTTTCACCTGAATCACGCAAAGCTCGTCGGATAGTCAAACCCTGAAGATGACTCTGCTTTAGGCCCCGGTCTGAAAGCATTTTGCGCTCAAACGCGGTAACGCGCTCTCGGCTTTTCACCGTCCGAGCTTATTATGGCCCGCGCCGCGTAAAATATCGGTGGTAATTTGATGTTTTCGCGGGACATATTTCGGGTATGCTTCGAATAGGTTATATTTACCATTTCAAAAGAGGAGGCGCAATCTATGCCGTTAAGCGTATCCAAACGTGAGGCGTCCGAACGGGATTTACTGCTTGGAGAGCTGCTGGAAACACAGCAGCGGTTGAGCGAGGCGAACGCGAGATTTAATATGGTCACCCAGCCGGAGCTGATTGAGCAATGCGTCTATGAAATCAACGCGCTCAAGGCGCGGCGCGCCTACTATATCCGTGTTCTGCGCGAGGAGGGCGGAATATGAAAAAAATTGCCTTGAAAATCCTTATCCGTTCTGTCTTGGGATTTGCCGCCCTTCTGCTCTTTAACACAGCGGGAGGGGGTTTCGGGCTGTCCGTCGGGCTGAACATCCTCAACGCCGGCGTCTTGGGGGTTCTGGGTATCTCCGGCTTTGCCCTGCTGCTGGTTTTACAGCTTCTATGACAAGGATTAAACGCGGTATTTCGCTGTCGGCAAAGCCTTTGCTCATCGCGGCGGCGCTCCTCGCGTCCGTCTGGGCCGCCGCGCGGTATAACGCGGCGTCCACCCTCATGGCCGCTTTCTCTCAAAACCTGAGCGGAGAGGCGGCTTTGACACTGCTGCGCGCCGAAACCGCGTCCGCCGCTTTACGCCCGCCCGCCTACGAAACGCTGCTTTCTCTCGGTTCGCCGTTCTTGGCGGCGCTCAGGGGCAAAGACGACACCTCGCCGCCGGGGCAAGGTGTCGCGACGCCCGCGCGCATTGAGCCGCCGCCGCCGAACCCGCCCACAATGACGCCGATGCTGCCCCACGCGGCCGAACAAACCGCTTCTCCGCCGCCCTCGCCCTCCCCGGACGCCGGCAGCGGCGATTTGCCCCCTCTGTGGGACGACCGCGTATGGCCGCGGCCCGCCGAGGACGACCCCGGCGCGCGCCCCCTGCGCGAAGTGACGCTGCTCCCCGTCGGCCCGGACGGAAGCTGGCTGACCGACGGGACGGTCGCCGTCAACAACGAAACGTCATTTTCCATCGACATCCCCGCCATGCTCGCGCTTCCGCCCAAGCAAAGCGCGTCGGACGGGCCTCAAATCCTGATTATACACACCCACGCCAGTGAGAGCTTCCTGCCAGACGAACGGGATTTTTACATACCGACCGACATCGAACGCACCGAGGACACCCGATACAACGTCGTGCGGCTGGGGGACGAAATTGCCAAAAGACTCGAAGAGGATTACGGCCTGACCGTCCTTCATGACCGCAACATCAACGATTTTCCCACCTACTCCGGCTCCTACGCCCGCACCCTTCGCGCCATCGAGGGGTATCTGAAGGAACACCCCACCATCCAAGCCGTCCTCGACATTCACCGGGACTCCATCACAAGCCGCGACGGCTATACCTACAAGACCGTCTGCGACTCCTCCTACGGCAAGACGGCGCAGATGATGTTCGTCGTCGGCACCAACGGCACCGGCCTCCCGCACCCCGGCTGGCGCGACAACCTCGCCTTCGCCGCCCAGCTCCAAAGCCGCCTGCTCCAAGCCAGCCCAACCCTCATGCGCCCCATCCACCTGCGTAAGGAACGCTTCAACCAGCACGCCTCGCCCGGCTCCCTCATCCTCGAAATCGGCACCGCCGCCAACACCCTCACCGAAGCCCTCCGCGCCGCCAACCTCCTCTGCGACGCCGTTGGCCCCTATCTGGCCGAAATCCTTCTGCCGTAAGGGCCGCGGTTTATCCTTTTGCGTGATACTCCGCGGCAACGTCCTCAATTTTTGGCTCTATGTTCAATTTTTCAGTCATCCCTTTTCCCTCACAGCTCCGCGCTGAACATGAACGCGGTGCTGGGGTTATCGCAACCGTCAAGGAATACCTCCGCAGTCCAATATTTATCGGGGTACGGAATGTTTACGCCCTGACCGAGCATGGTGTTTCTGGTCACGTCATACATGGGATAAACGTCGTAGCCCTCGCTTTTATGCAAGGCTTCCATATCCCCCGAATATACGGCGTAGGCGAATTGGGAAAGAAAGGGTGGCCCCGCCGTAAAATCATTTTCATCCCTTTGGGACACAAAGTCGAAATGGGTAAACCCCTCGGGCACGGGGGTTTTGGCCTTCATAAAACGCCCCCAAAAGGTGTGTACCGGACCCACGTCCACATTAAGCCCGTAATGGTGGGCGAATACAACGTCGTAATCCAATTCCGTTTTATATTCCTTCATGCCGTCCAATGTTCCAAAAATTTCCTTGTGGACTTCCATATCCGTAAAGCCCTCTGTTTCCAATTTCCCGATAAAGCGCATGGCGGGCATTTTTTTGTATTCAAAGCTGTCGATTTTGAAGCCGTCCTGCTGGCGCTCCACGACGTCGGGCATGAACAGCGCCCATTGCACAGCGGCGTCGCAGTCTTTCAAGTAGTTGATATACCCGAAGATATTCACGCCGTCTGTGCCGTACGCTCCGGTTTTCTCTCCCGCTATCCATTCGCGCACGCCGCGCTCACGCATGACCGAAAAGTCGGAAAACATCTTTGCGGCAACCTCCTGTAACCGCGGGTCATGCGGCCTGCCGGAAAGCTCGTCGTCAAATCTGTCCAGCGCCTTGAACACCGCCGCGTTGACCACGCCGGACGGTTCAAGCTCTTTCAAATACGCCCGGAGCCGCGCGTTTTGCTCTTTGAACCGCGCAAGCACGCCCTGCATTAAAATCTGCTCGTTTTCCGCGAGTTTGTCGTCGCTCCATTCGGCGTCGTCTAAAATCCAATCGGTCAGCGCGTCAAAAACAGTCGGGTTTTGCCCCCTTGCTTTGGCTGAACGGTTGGCGACCTCCTTGTATTTCTCCGCATCCGTCAGCTTCCCGCTTTTTTGCATTTCGATGCCGTACCAGTAAAATTCATCGATCAGTTTGCGCGACATGTCAAATCCTCCTTGAATGGCAATATTGATAGACAGCGGGTGAAACAATTTGACTTGCCCCCGCCGTATTTTCGAGGGCGGCACGCCGTGAAACCGCGTAAACGCCTTTGAAAAGCTCTCCTGCGTGTCGTATTGATACCGCATCGCCACATCAATGATTCTGCTGTCCGGCTTCAGTAAATCCTGCGCGGCTAAGCTCAATCGCCTGTTGCGGATATACTCGCCGACGGTCAGCCCCATTACCAAATGAAAAATAAGCTGAAAATGTGAGCTTGACGAATAAGACTGGTTCGATATTTCGTCTATGTTAATCTCGTCGGTCAAGTGTTCCTCAATGTATTGCACCGCTTTTGACAGGCATTGTATCCAGTTCACGCGAAACCCTCCTTTCAAGGATATTTTACATTTATACGGCTGAAAGTCATGTCTTAAAATCCGATATTTTGTCCGCTTATTCCTTTTCGTATTCCAAAATATCCCCATCAACCCGCCTATCCGGGCGGGGTTTCTTCCGTATCGGGGCTTAGCTCCGGCGGCTTAGGCTTGGCCTCCCCCAAACCGGGCATAACCAGTGATTTGGTTTTCCAGCGGCCTTGGGCGTATAGGATGGACGCGAACGTCAGGCTGAATACCCAGCCGATGCCGAAGCAATAGAAGATATAGTCCATGCCGAAATACATCTCAAGCAGATAGGCGGAGGGGACGCGGATGGCGATGAACCCTACGATGGTGGTAAACACCGGCACCATCACCTGTCCCGACCCGCGCATGACCGCCACCAGCATGAACTGGATGATTACAAGGAATGAAACGGGAATGACGGAGAACAGATAATTCATCCCATTTTCTATCACCGCCGGATCCGGGTTGAAACGCGCCAGCAAAAACCGTCCGAACAGGAGGGCCAAGGAGCCGACCACGGCGTAGGTACACAGCGCCGCCGTAATGGTGACGCGCAAGCCCTGCTTCACCCGGCTAATCTGCCGCGCGCCTATGTTTTGCCCGGTAAACGTGGTCAAGGCGGCGAAGAAGCTGAATATGGGCAGAAAGACAAAGGCGTCAACCCGGGATGCGTTGCTGTAGCCCGCGATAAACGCGGGGCCGCCGCGGTTGACTAAGTTTTGCATGGCGAGCATCCCTACGGAAAAGAGGGATTGCTGCACCGACGACGGCAGCCCCACCCGCAGTATTTTCATTAAGATGGCTTTATCCAGCCCGAGGTTGAACAGCGAAAGCTCTAGCTCCGGGTATTTCCTGCTGATGTACCATACGCCGTACAGCCACGAAAAGGTCTGCGCGATGACCGTAGCGATGGCGACGCCCGCGACGCCCATATTGAAGACAAGAATAAACAGAAGGTCAAGGACGATGTTAATGATGCAGGCGATAATCAAAAACCGCACCGGCGTCTTGCTGTCGCCCAAGCCCTGCAATATCCCCGCGTTGAAGTTGTAGCCCATCATCCCGACGACGCCGATAAACGTAATCGTGACATAGGACACGGCCATATCCATCGCCGTCTCCGGCACGCTGAGCAGGTTCATCAGCCAAGGGGTAATCAAAACGCCAATCACGGTCAGCGGGATAAAGGATATCATCACAACGGAATAGATGGTGCGGATGGTCTTGCGCACCGTCTCCATCTCTTTGGCGCCGTAATTCTGCGAAAGAATGATGGTCGCGCCCATGCCCAGACCCATGAACAGCGCGACAACCAGCAAGATGACCGGAAACCCGTTGCTCACCGCCGCCTGCGCGTCCGTTCCCACGGTGTTGCCCACGATGATGCTGTCCGCAATGTTGTAAAATTGCTGGAAGAGGTTGCCGATCAACAGCGGGACAGAAAACCTGATGATATTCTTAAGCGGGCTGCCCACTGTCATATCGGTAAGTCCGCTCTTCACTCCCGCACCTGCCCTTCGCCTTCGACTACATACTGCGTGCTGGTCAGCGCGGCAAGCCCCATCGGCCCGCGCACATGCAGTTTCTGCGTTGAAACGCCAAGCTCCGCGCCCAAGCCAAACTCCTCTCCGTCCGTGAACCGGGTGGAGACGTTGACATAGACCGCGGCGGCGTCCACCCGGTCAGCAAACCGCTTGGCGGTGAAATAATTCTTGGTGACAATCGCCTCGGAGTGGCCCGAGCCGTACCGCGTGATATGCGCCGTCGCCTCATACAGCCCACCCACCACGCGCACGGCGAGATCGTAGTCGTTGTATTCCGTCTCCCAATCGGCCTCCGCCGCCGGGATGTTGTTGGGGCCAGAACCCAATATCGCCAGCGATTCCTCACAGCAATGCAACCGCACGTCATACGGCGCGAGGGCCTTGGCGGCCTTGGGCAGAAACTCATCGGCGACGCTCCGCGCCACCAGCAGCGTTTCGGCGGCGTTGCAGACGGACGGGCGGGAGCATTTGGCGTTGACCAGTATGCGCTCCGCCATAGCGAGGTCGGCTTCATCGTCCACATAGACGTGGCAGTTGCCCCAGCCGGTCTCGATGACCGGCACCTTCGCGTTTTCAACCACCGTCTTAATCAGCCCCTTGCCGCCGCGCGGAACCAGCGCGTCCAGCAGCCCGGCCAGACCCATCATCTCCACCGCCGACGAACGGTCTGTATCGGCAATCAGGCAGATGCAGTCGGCGGGCAGGCCGACGCTTTCCAGCGCCTCGCGGGCAAGCTCCGACAATATCGCGTTGGATTTCAGCGCCCCGCGCCCGCCGCGCAGCAGAGCCGCGTTGCCGCTCTTGACGCAGAGCGAGGCCACGTCGGCGGTCACATTGGGGCGGTTTTCATAAATCACGCCGACAACGCCCAGCGGGACACGCCTTTTGCTTATCAGCATCCCGTTCGGATGCCGCACCGCGCCGTCCGCACCCCCAACCGGGTCGGTATAGCTTGCCACCTTGCGCACACTGCCCGCCATCCCCGCAATCCGTTTCGGATTGAGCAACAGACGGTCAATCAGCGCGTCGGTCATCCCTTCGGCGCGCGCGGCCTCGATGTCAATTTGATTCTCCGTGAGGATACGCTCCTCATTTTCCTCCAGCAGCGCCGCGTACCTTTCCAGCGCGCGGTTTTTCTGCTCCGTGTCGGCCACGCGCAGCATCCCCGCCGCGCCCCGGCACCGCTCCGCAAGCTCTCTGACCGTCATTGCCAATCGTCCCCCTTTATCTCTACATATGGACATCATATCATAGCTCCGCTATGATATAGATTTCAAAATATAATGTTTGTGTACAAACATTATATCACAATATGTCAAGCGCCGCCCGGACAGGCGGCGTTCGCATATTCCCTACAACCCTCTCAGCCCCGCCGCGCCCGGCAGATGCTCCGCGCCTTCTTCGGCGTCAGCTTGTGCCGCTTCAGCGCGTTTTGCATCCCCGACTCGCTGCACCCAAACCGGCGGGCGCGCTTCGCGTCCGAATCGGCGGGGCGCGTCTCCACATCCGCGCGAAGCCTCTCCGGGTCAATCTTCGTCCACGTCCGGTTCAGCGGCCTCTTCTTCAGCCCGCCCGTCTCGTCCCGAAGCCGCTTCCACTGCGCAATCGTGCTGTCCCCCAGCCCGAACAGCAGCCCCGTCGCCTTATATGTATGCCCGGCGTCAATATGCCGCAGCACCGCTTCCCGAAACTTCGCATCGTATGCCATAATTTCATTTCACCTTTACCGGGTAATGGTTTTTACGGGGGTTGACGCTCCTGCGATACTGTGATAAAATAAATAGAGAAATTGGAGGATGAACTGTAATGCAAATAACGCTATCCTCTAAAGCGGTTAAGGCTCTTCACGGTTTGGAAAAGTCAACCCAAGCCCGCATTATGGCGGGAATTTTGGGGCTACCCAAAGGTGATATCAAGCCTTTGCAAGGGGCAAACGGAACCCTCAGGTTGCGCGTCGGGGATTATCGTGTGTTATTCTCTTACACTGCCGAAACGAAAATTTTAATCGAAAAGGTTTCGCCACGGGGCGGAGCCTATAAGGGGGTATAAATATGTCGCCAACCGCCAAAACCATATCCGGTATGGTTGATTTGCTGTCCGACCGTGAAAAAGAACTGGTTTTTGCGCTTGTCAGCCACCTGCTGCCCGACGACATCGCGACGCCGGAGGACTTGGCCGATATAGCCCAAGCCCGCGCCGAACACGAACGCGGAGAAACCATAGACCTAAAAGACTTAACCCTCTAGCCCCTCACACCTACCCAAAAGAAGCCGCCCCCGCCCCGGGAGCGGCTCCTTTGCATTGCTATTGGTTAAATTAATCCTCCTCGGAGGAAGAACCTCCTCCGCCGCCCGGAAGAGGCCCGGACTTCCATGAGTTGTCGCTGTAGTGAACGGTTCGCCTTCCAGTGTATGTTGCCGTATCAATGCTGGGAGTTCCATTTTCGGCAACACTGTAATTAACCGTGAAACTACCGTCTATTCCCTCAATCAGCCTCTCAAATTTACCCTTGTAGAGATTGCCGCCTGTGCCGGTCCAAGTAACAGGGCTGCTACGGCTGATGGAGCCGCTGCCGGTGATATCACCCATTGCCGCTCCTTCTGTCAGCACCCCCTGAGCTGCAACAAGAATTGAGCGGCCCTCCGCCATTGCGGTGCGGTCGTTGGCTTCGTTAATCCAGCCGATGACGACCGGGGACAAGGCCGCCATGAGTATGGCGATGATGACGAGGACGACGATGATTTCGACTAGGGTGAAGCCTTTCTTTTTGTTTTTGCGTAAAGCGTTCATATTGAACCATCCCTTCAAAAAAATAATAGGTAGGCTTAGTATATCGTCATAACGACGTATTGTCAAGCGGTTTGTTGAAATTATTAGTCAATTTGACGTATTTGTTGCGGGGCCTGTGGTTTGTGCGATACGCTCGTAAGCAGGGGGATGTGTGTGTTGTCTTTACGGATAGCGGATATGCGCAACTACAGGAAGCTGAAACAGGCTGATATTGCGAAATTTCTCAATATGTCGCAACAAACTTACTCGTCGTATGAAACAGGCAGGCGCGAGATGAATTACGAGACGCTCTGTCTGCTCGCCGATTTTTTTGAAGTAAGCACCGACTACCTACTCGGGCGTGAGAAAAAAACGCCCTCCTACCTTACGGAGGAGGAGCGTGAGCATATAGAATTATACCGGGGCCTCGACAGGCGCGGACGTGAGACAGTCAGGACGGTGCTGGCGCTGGAAAGCTCGCGGGGACGGAACGCATAGGGAATATGCGCGGGAGGAGGGCATAGAGCCGCTCTGACACTTGCGTGTATTATTTGCCTTGCTGACTTCTAATACATTGGCTGAAAAGCGATTTTGTCAAAATAAGAAAGTCATCCACTTCCGGTATTATTTTCGGAATTTTCTGCCCCGACACAGCCACGGCAATGACTATTTTCCCAATCACCTTTAGCTGCCTGTATAAGCTGATATAGTCCGTGTCGGCGCTCATAATAAAAGCCGCGTCGTAGGAATTATAGTGAGCCTTGCTTAATGCGTGAATAGCCAAATTTATGTCGGTTCCTTTTTCAACCTTATAATATGTATCCCTGTTTTCAATATTCATTGGCACCCCGTTTTTTGTTGGTCTGGCAATATATCTGCCGAAAACCACATCCTGATATTTGGCGGTGGCCATGCCTTGAAGCCATTTGTAGTTGCTGATAATTCTTTCATCCTGCATCAAAAATTGGTTCGGTTCCGGCGCAAAGATAAAAGCCTTGATAAAATCGGCGTTTTTTCCGCCGTAAGATTTCTGAACAATTTTCTGTAGTCCAGCTTAGGCGTTGGCTCTCCGTAGCTCATATAGTATTCCTGAAGGGCAATGTCAAAATTCATGTGATCCATGAACACCATTCCGCGCAACAAAAACAACCTCCCAATGTTTCCGGGGCAAGGTTTCCCCTGCCCCGGCATTCGTTATCTCATCGCAAGGGCAGGTCAAATAACCATCCTCACAATATAATTATATACACCGCGTCACCGCTTGTCAAGCAATATTTATAAGTATTTTCCCTTTTCAATACCCGTCCGGGTTTTGGCTGGCCCAGCGCCACGCGTCGGCGCACATATCCTCTAGGGAGCGTTTGGTTTCCCAGCCGAACAGCTCCTTTGCCTTGCCCGCGTCCGCCCACATGGCGGCGACGTCGCCGGGGCGGCGGGGGCGGACTTCGGTGGGAATGGGCTTACCGATGGCGTTTTCCATGGCGCGGACGATTTCCAAAACGCTTGTCCCCTGCCCCGCGCCGAGGTTGACGGCCTCCACGCCGGTAAAGGTTTCCAAGTATTTCAGCGCCGCCACATGGCCCTCGGCGAGGTCGCAGATATGCAGGTAATCGCGGACGCCGGTGCCGTCGGGGGTGTCGTAGTCGTTCCCCGTGACCGGCAGGACGGGCAGCCTGCCGGTCATCACTTGCAGCAAGTAGGGCATAATGTTGAGCGGTATCTTGGGCGAGTCTCCGATTTGCCCGGAGGGATGCGCGCCGATGGGATTGAAGTAGCGCAGCAGCACCACGCCCCAATCGGGGTAGGCGGCCACCGTATCGGTTAAAATCTGCTCGTTCATCACCTTGCTGGTTCCGTAGGGGTTGGCGCAGTTTCCCGTGGGGTGCCGCTCGGTAATGGGCAGGAATTGCGGGGAGCCGTAGACGGTGGCGGAGGAGGAGAAAACCATGCGGGTCACGCCCGCGTCGCGCATGACTTTACACAGCGCGATGGTGGAGTTGAGGTTGTTTTCGTAGTATTTCAGCGGCTTTCCGATTGATTCGGGCACAGCCTTGTACCCTGCGCAGTGGATGACCGCCCAAATATCGTAGTCCTTGATGATGCGCGCCAGCGCCGTTTCATCGCAGACGTCAGCGTCAACCACGGCGAAGTCCTTGCCGGTCAAGCCGCGCAGACGGTTGTAAACCTCTGGCGCGGCGTTTGAGAGATTGTCCGCCGAAACAGCCCCGTAGCCCTGCTCCAGCAGCGACACGATAACGTGCGAGCCAACATAGCCCGCCCCTCCGGTTACAAGAATGTTTTTCATTTATAACGACCCCTTAAAATAATCTAAATAATCACGGTTCTTCTCAAACATCGCCCTGACCATATCCCGTATCTCGCCCAGCGACAGCACGGCGGAGGTCAGAGGATCCATCATAATGGACTGATAGACCTTCATCTTGTCCCCGGTCAGTACCGCCTCAACGGCAAGCTCCTCCAGTTCGCTTGACAGAGAGCAGAGGGCGGCGAGCTGGCGCGGCATCTCCCCCACCCTGAACGGCGTGATACCCGCCTTGTCCGCAAGGCACGGAACCTCCACGCAGGCTCCGCGCGGCAAATTGTCGATGATGCCGAAGTTGCGGATGTTTCCGTTGAAGCGGAAAGGCTTTCCGTCCCCAAAGACGGCGTTGAAGATGTAGGCGGCGTATTCGCCGTTCCAAAGGGTGTTGACCTCCCCCTCGTCAATCCACTTTTGAAACTCCGTTTCCCATGTGTCCTCGCCCTTGAGGTATTCGTTGAGGATGTAGGCGTAGACGCCGGGGTTCCAGCCGGTGCCGTTTGTGCAGTATTTATCGATTAAATCGGGGCGTTTGCGGAACCAAGCGCAGTATTCGCTGTTGTGTCCGCTCGATTCGGTGATGTAGTAGCCGAACGCCTTAAACAGTTCGTTCCGCACGATTTCCTCATTGTAAATCTCCGGTTTTTCCACCGCTTGGCGCAGGCGCGGATAGGCGTCCTCGCCCCGCACCTTATAGTCGAGGTAAAACGCCTGATGGTTGATGCCCGCGCAGGTGTAGGTGACGTCCTTCATATCCTCGCCCAACCAGCCCGCCAGCATCCCCGCCGTCCCCTGCACCGAATGGCACAGCCCCGATATGGTCAGCTTGGGATATTTCCCCTGCATAATACGGCAAAGCATCGCCATCGGGTTGGTGTAGTTGAGAAAAACGGCCTTCGGGCAGTATCGCTCTATGTCCTTGCAGATATCCAGCATCACCGGCGCCGTGCGCAGAAAGCGGAAAACGCCCGCCGGGCCGCGCGTGTCGCCGACATTGATATCCACGCCGAAAGCTTTGGGAATTTCAATGTCATGCCGCCACACCTGCACCCCGCCGTTGAGGATGGTGCAGACGACGCCGTCGGCGCCGTCCAGCGCGGCGGCGCGGTCGGTTGTGGCTTCCACTCTGGCGTCCGGGCAACCCCGCGCCTTGATAATCTTCTCCACGGCGCGGCGGGAGTAGTCCAGCCGCCCGGGATGGATATCCATTAAAGAAATGACCGCGTCCTTAAACGCGTCAAGGGTCAGCAGGTCGGCCACCAAATTTCTGGTAAAGCCCATCGACCCCGCGCCGATAAATGTGATTTTTTTCATACACATCCCCCTTTGTAAAAGCCCCCGCGTCCCGCGCAGGGGTTTGAGTTTACAGCCGTACCCAAGGCGGCGAGCCGTCGCCTATGTCAGGGTTTTTGCCGTCGCAGATGGCTTTGTAAAACGCGATGGCCTGCAGGGAATAGAGGAGCGGAATCCCCCGTATGCCGTAGTTTTGGTAGTCGGGCAGGGTGACATTCAGCGCCGCTCCGAAGATGTTTTCTTTTTTCGAGGAAATGGTCATGATCTGCGCCCCGCGTTTGGCCAAATCGCGCGTCAGCACAGACTGATACGCGTCGTCCAGCGGCGACGTCACCACAATGGCGAGGGTGCGCCCGTCCACCTGCCCGATTCTGCTGTGGCGTATGTCTAAAATGTTGGAGTAGATGGCGGGGATGCCGCACATCCGCCCAATGGTAATCATACCCGCTTCCGCCACGCCCGCCAGCTCGCCGTCGGCAATGACGACAATCTTGTCCCATGTGCCGCTCTGCCCGATACCCTCCAGCTCGGCGGCGTACTGCCGTATAAACGGCTCGTGGTGGTCGATGGCCTCGCGGATTTCATTCAGCAGCACAAGGTCGCCGCTCAAAAGGCCGATGATGTAGAGGTTGGTGAGGTAGGTGCTGGTCGCCGTACGGGTAGCGCAAACCGTCTCGTCGAGCGTCCACGGCATTTCCAGAGCCAAATCGGATACGGCGGCGAGCTTGGAGTCCTTCCGCGGACAGATGGAGATGGTCTGCGCGCCCGATTCCACGCGGAACCGCTGCACGGCGTTCAAGACCTCCGAGGTCTGCCCCGAACGGCTGGGGACAATCATCAGTGTGCCGTTGAGCATATCCCTGTAATACTCCGCGTTGAGCATCAAATCGCCCGCCGCGTAGGACATGGTTGACAGCCCGCCCCTGATTTTAAGCGAAAGCTCCGCCGACTTGCAAAGGGCGTACATGGTGCCGCAGCCGGTAAAGGTGATGGAATAAAAGCCGGATATGCCGAAGAAGTCTTTGATATCGGCCTCCATACTCTGTAAATAAACGCCGGTCTGTCGCAGCGATATAGGCTGAGAGAAAAGCTCTTCCTCCACCTTATACATATCAGCACCTCCTGACATATGCCGTGCCCGCTGGAATCAGTATACCATATTTAGTATGAAGACGCAAGCCTTTGCAGGGACGGCGGGCCGCCGTCCGCGCAAGAAACGCTCAGTCCTCCTCCCCCGTTATTTCGGGAGCGGGACGCAGCTCGGCGATGGCGGCGGACAGCTCTCCCCGCACATCCCCGCCGTCCCAGATGCGGGCGGCGGCGTCCCCGAACGCGCTCCAGTAAGCGGACGCGCCCGGCACAGACGGCGCGGCGTACGCAACGGCCAACTGCCCGATAAACCCGGCGGCATAAGGAGGCGACCGAACCGCCAGCTCCACCGACGGCAGTTCGCCGGTCAATTCCATCCGCAGAGTCTGCATTTCCTCGCTCAAAAGCTGCCACGCAAACCAGCTCGCCTCGTCAGGGTGTTCCGAATACGCGTTCACCAACATCACGCGGGAAAACGCCAGCGACGTCAAGGCGGTCTCCTCCCCCATCAGAGCAGGCAGCGGAACCACGCCGAAATCCATCCCGGCGCTGAGAAACCGCCCGACGCTCCACGACCCGGTGATGCACAGCGCCGCCCTGCCCGAAGCGAAAATCCTCTCCGCGTCGGCAAGTTCCTCCGACGATAAGCCGGCCGCGCCCCGCAATTCCTTGAAAATTGTCATCCCCTCAATCGCGCCGTGGGTGTCTAGGTTCAGCGCCTCCGGGTCGTCCCCGCCCGGGCCGAAGGGGCGGTTGCCCCTCGCGCCGAGAAAGGACGCGGCAATATGCGCCGATTGCGGGTTCATCACAAGCCCATGCCGCTCCTCGCCGCCAAAGCCCCGCGCAAACGCGAGCAGATCCTCCCACGTCTCCGGGAGTTCCTCCTCCTCAATCAGCCGTTTGTTGTAAAAAAGCGCCGCCGTGTCCGTCGTCACCGGGTAGCCATATAGAACCCCGCCGACCGTAGCGGCCTGCGCGGACGCGGGGAAGACCGCGTTTCTGGTTCTCGTCTGATCTCTGGCGGGCAGCACAAACAACGCCTCGGCAAGCTGTCTGACGTCGGTGTGCGGCACGATGAACAAATCCGCGCGCGCGCCCGACGCGGACTCAGCCCAGACGGCCTGCGCCATATCGGCTGAATCAACGCCCACGGCTTGGACGGTAATGTTGGGATACCGCTGGTTGAACAGCTCCGCCGCTTGGTTGATAAAGTCCACCCCCGCCCCGGGGTCTGTCCACACGGTCAGCGTGATGTCCCTTGAGGTCAAAACCGGCTCGTCGGGGTCAACCGGGACGTCGGGCGACGCTTCCTCTTCCTCCGCGTCCATACAGCCCGCAAGCAGCATCATCGCTGCCAGCAGAAGGGGCAGTAACCGTTTCATCCGCTATGGCTCCCTCGCGTTGAGCAGCTTATCCACCTCGGTCAGGAAGGTGGACACATCCTTAAACTGCCGGTAAACCGACGCGAAGCGTACGTAAGCCACCTCGTCCACGACGCGCAGGCGCTCCATCACATAATCGCCCAGCTTGGAGGAGGGTATCTCCCGCTCAAGGCTGTTGAGCAGATACTGCTCTATGTCGGTCACCAGCTCTTCAAGCTGCTTGAGCGTCACCGAGCGTTTGTCGCAGGCGCTCAGCAAGCTGTTCAGGAGCTTCGCGCGGGCAAAAGACTGACGGGTCCCGTCTTTTTTGATGACCAAGAGCGGCAGGCTCTCAATCGTTTCGTAGGTCGTAAAGCGCTTGGCGCATTTGAGACACTCCCGGCGGCGGCGGATGCTTCCGCCTTCCTCCGTCGGGCGCGAATCGACGACCTTGCTCTCCAGAAATCCGCAGAATGGGCACTTCATACAAAACTCCTCCATCAGTCGCGAAGACTTATATTGTCAAGTCCTCCGCCGTATAGTCTTTGCCCAGCTTCGCCGGACGGGGTGGGACGCGCTTGAGCGGGTCATAGCGGAACGCGCGGCAGCGCCCGTAGGCGTCCACAACCCCGCGCTTCACACAGGCCATCTCCTTGACGTTCAGCGGTTCGCTCCGCTTGCAGTATATACAGCGGGGGTCGATATGCTTAGATAAAATGGCTTTCACCGGCCGCGTCCCCCCTGTATCTGGGTTGAGTTTCACTTCCAAAGGCATTATACTGTATACTAGATGCTTTGTCAAGTTTACAGACAATTCACCTTTCTTTCACACCGCCGACATATTTTTCGGCTATAGTGGTTACAGTACATTTACCGGAAAGGATGGCTCTATATGGAACCTGTTGAAAAGAAAAAACGCCCCGCGCTCGCGCTCGTTTCCCTGCTCGTCGTCTTCACCCTCCTCGCCGGCGGCACGGGAGGCGTCATAGGCTACCACATCAACCAAAACGCCCCCGCCGCGCCCGCCGCCGCCTCTCCCCTGCTCCCCGACCCGCCGACGGCCCCATCCCCCGAACCGCCCCGCCTCCCGGCCGCCTCCGATTCCTCCGCCGCCGTCCCCGCCGTAGCCCATGACGGGGAGATGACCATCCAAGAAGTCTTCCTGCAGGGAGACACGTCCGCCGTGGCCGTCACCACCGTCAGCGGAGGCTCCGGCGTCTTCGGGCAAGGCTCCGCCAGAGAGGCCGCCGGCTCCGGCTTCATCCTCACCGCCGACGGCCACATCCTCACCAACCACCATGTCGTCGAAGACGCCTCCGCCGTCACCGTGCGGCTCCATGACGGCACCGAATACCCCGCCGAAATCGTCGGCGGCGACCCCGTCACCGACGTCGCCGTCCTCAAAATCGACGCCCCCGGCCTCACCCCCGTCCGCCTCGGCGACTCCGACGCCCTGATGGTCGGCGATCAGGTCGTCGCCATCGGCAACCCGCTGGGCGAGCTGTCCAACTCGCTCACCGTGGGCTATATCAGCGCCAAAAAACGCATCGTTTACATCGACGGCACCCCCCGCCTCATGCTGCAAACCGACGCCTCCGTCTCCCCCGGCAACTCCGGCGGCCCCCTCATCAACCTGCGCGGCGAGGTCGTCGGCGTCGTCAGCGCCAAGACCATCGCCTCCGGCGTGGAGGGCATCGGCTTCGCCATCCCCATCAACATCGCCGCCGACATCGCCGCCGAACTCATCCAGCACGGCCAAATCCCCGCCCGCCCGCTGCTCGGCGTCACCTACCAAGACGCCCCGCCGGACGGCTCCAAGGCCCCCAAAGGCGTCTATATCGCCGAGGTCGCCGACGGCAGCCCCGCCGCCAAGGCCGGCGTCAAGCCCGGCGACGTCATCCTCTCCTTCAACGGCGAGCGCACCACCGGCGGCGCGGAGCTGCTCCTCGCACTCAACGCCCTCCGCGTCGGCGCCGTCGCCCCCATCACCGTCTACCGCAACGGCGAGGAAATCACCCTCACCGTCACCCTCGACGCCGAACGCGACCCCGCACCCCCCCAACGCCCCGCCATCCCGTGGGGCCGATAGCTTTACACCCACCAACCCTTACAGCCCCAGTCATTTGGGGCTGTTTTTTGTGTGCGGAAACCGAACATATAGAGCAGGAATCGACGTGTCCGTACTCTTGCAACGGTTACAGCGATTTTTAATACGAACTAATGTACTAAATAGTAACGAATATGTTACCTTTCACACATTTTGATTTCGGTTGTGCTATGCTAAAAACATCAAGGGCCACAAGCCCGAATTAAAAAGGAGGTACTCCCAATGAAGGAGACCAAAAAAAGTCAAAACGCACAAGCCCACCTCAGCAGCGCGGCCCCAAAATTTAATCCGAAAGGAGAAAGAGAAATGAAAATCCAAAGCAACGCACAAGACCACCTCAGCGACGCGGCCACAAAAAATAATTTGAAAGGAGCAAAAACCATGAAAACCAGAAACCACTCCCTCCGACGCGTGTTCGCGTCCGCGCTGGCCGTCACGACGGCCGCCGCCATCGTCATCGCCGGCACTTACGGCTGGTCGGCAATCTCTCAAATCGCGAAAGGCACAGCAGATGGAACCACCCAAAACGGGGGTGGCGAAAACCAAACCGGCCCCGGCGGCCGACTCCACTTCGACTTCGACCGCGAATCAGGCGCCGCCGAAGTCTACGCCGAAAACTTCGGCACGGAACCCCTCTTCGTCCGCGCACGGCTCAACGTCACGACCGACCTCGACCCCAGCGAAGTCACCTACTCCTACGGCGGCGACAAAATCTTCATGCCCACCTTCCTGAAAGACTCCACCAAGCTCTATTCCGACGTCACCGGCGACGCCATCGACCCCCTCCGCGAGGACGCGCCTGTCCCTGAGTACCCCGACTACACCGAAAACCAAACGTACACAACCACCGCCTACTACACCGACCAGACCAACGCCCTCGCGACGCACAAAGCGAAATCCACCCTGACCGGCTCCGCCCCCGCGCCCATCGCCGATTGGGACGGCGACCCCGTTGACCGCTGGTTCCGCGACGCGGACGGCTGGTACTACTGGGGAGCGCCCCTCGAAGCCGGCGAAGCCACCTCGCTGCTGCTCAACGCCATCGAGCTCAAAGCTGACCGCGATGATTGGGAATTCGTCATCCTGCCGGAAGCGGAATTCACGACATTCGACGACGTTGCCGAGTTCACCAGCACATCCCCCGAAGCGGACAAGCTGCTGGAAGGAATTGTACCCGAAATAATCGAAAGCGGCATGTTGGCGAAAATAGGGCGTTATGATACTTCTGGAAACACCTTCTGGCTTGCCCACGACGTTAACAGTGAGATTTTGAAACGGCAAGTGCTTACCGTCACCGTTGTTAACGAAATTGATTTGACGGACGCCGTACGTTCTTGGGACGTATCCGCAGCGAAAGACAACTCCGTCATGGCGTGGTATACCGGAACAAGCGAAACCAATGCGCAAGGCGAGCCGATGTACAACGTTTTCCTTGGTGCGGACGGCAAAGTAAAGACCGGAGAGGACGCGAGCGGCTTATTCTCTTACTTCGACAGAGCCGTATCGATGGACGTTTGCGAACTGGATACTTCTTACGCGACCAACTTTGACTTTATGTTCTACTATGCAACAAACATCACAAGCCTTAACATAAGCGGTTGGAATACCTCGAATGTGACCACTATGGGCAACATGTTCCAAGACGCAAACAAACTCACCAGCCTAGATTTGAGCGGTTGGGATACCTCGAATGTGACCATTATGCGGAGTTTGTTCTGGAGAGCATACGCCCTTGCAGACCTTGATTTGAGCGGTTGGGACACCTCTGATGTGACTATTATGAGCAGCATGTTCGCCGACGCGTATAGGCTTACGAGTCTTGATTTAAGCCACTTCGACACCTCCAAGGTGACCAATATGAGCAGTATGTTCTCTTCCGCAACCGACCTCGTAAGCCTCAACTTGAGTGGCTGGAACACTTCAAATGTGACCGCTATGAACAGCATGTTCAATGGGACTCGCTCCCTCGAAAGCCTTGACTTGAGACACTTCGACACCTCGAACGTAACCACGATGATGTCTATGTTCGGCGGCACATATGGCGGCGCGAGCAAGCTCACCAGCCTTGACCTGAGTAGCTTCGACACCTCGAAGGTGACCGATATGAGCAATATGTTCCTAAAAACAACAGCCCTCAAATACCTTGACATGAGCAACGCCGTCTTCACCAGTGTCACAAGTTCGTCCAATATGTTCGCCGACAGTGGGCTGATAAGCGGCGGCGAGATAATTGTGGGAAGCGAAACGGCACGGACGTTCATCAATGGACGCTACCCCAAACCAGCCGCCACGATAACGGTTGCCGACTAACGCACCCACCCCGTAGGGGACGCAGTCCTCTGCGTCCCGCACGTACCCCACGTACCCCACCGCAACCCCTGCGACCCCGACACCACGCGACCGTCCACGGGCGGGATGACCCCGCCCCTACGCAGACCACCCCGCCGTCCGCGGACGGCAACCCAACACCACCCCGGCGCTACCGCGCCACCCCTCCAAGGAGGGGAATAGGAAAGGAGTTGATGCCACGCAGCACGTCCAAAGTATGCTAGGAAAGGAGTGATGACACGCGACACCCCAAACCATGCGAAAGGAGTGAGCGTCATCAAGAAAGAGTGAAGCCCCTGCTACGGCGGGGGCTTCGGGTTTGCGCGTCCCCCATTCCCCTCCTTGGAGGGGTGGCGCACCCGCGCCGGGGTGGTTCCGCGTCCCGACCGGGGTTTTTTTGCGAAAAAAAACCCCTTGACAGGGGTTGTGGGGTTGTGGTATGATGTGAACAGAGGGCGGGAGTGTCTGCGGACGGCCTGCCGAACGTGTTACAATGTAACCGTCATCCTTGCAGGGGGGACGGTTACATTGCTTTTTGCGCAAACAGAATTACAAACAACCACGCAATCAGAATACTGACTATGTAGCGAAGGACTGTTTTGGTGCGCGTACTCACTCTGCTCCCACCTCCCTTACCATAGCGTTCCATGGCAGGTTGGCAGACCGCCCGCGCACACTCCCGCGTACGCTTGAGGGTATTGTAGCACGCGGCGGCGAATGTTGTCAAGGAAATTTTGACATTTTTGTTTTTTTGTGGGAGGCTGGGGCGCGCCCCTAAAACACCACCCGCCGCATCAGGCCTTCGTAGTAGCCGCGGGGGTAGTGGTCGTTGGCGCGGGCGACGAGGGGCAGGCGGGGGAAGCCGACGTGCAGCTTTGCGCCGACGTGGCGGAAGCCGAGCAGCGCGGGCGGGACTTTGGTGACGATGTCGTTGCCGTTTTCCACGCGCACGGTTTTATCCACGCGCTTATTGTAAGACAGCATAAACGCCCGGTTGCCCACGCGCGGACAGCCGAACAGCACCGCCTCGATGTCCCTGTCGGGGAGGTTGTACTGCAAATCGACGGCGCACAGCACGGCCAGCGCCGCGCCGAGCGAATGGCCGGAGATTTTGATGACGCGGGCGTCCCGTCCGGCCTCCGCCAGAATCAAATCGCGCACACAGGGGGACTTATAGGCGTTGAGAAAGCCGGTATGTACGCGGATTTTCGACGTGACGCTGTCGTAGGGGATTGTCCGCTTCCAGAAGGTGAGGTTGGTCTTCCAATCCGCAGGGGCGTCCGACCCCCGGAAGGTAATCCAAAGGGTATGCCCATGCTTCCGCATAAAATACTGCACACCGGACTTGGGGTTATCCACCATCGCCGTGCAGGTGTGCGGCGTATACGGCTGAATATCCCGGTAGGCCGCCGTTGCGTATTCCAGCGATTTAAGTATCGTCCCGCTCTCCATCATACCACCCCCCTTATAGGGTATGCGGGGAGGGGGCGGCGCGTGCGCGTCCCGTTGCGCCGACTATGCTTGGTGTGATATACTGTTAGAGGGTGGTGTCATGTTTCGCGGCAGAAAGAAAAAGGCGGCGTATCAGGCCGATATCGCGCATATCGACGGGCAGAGGGTGAAATATGTCACCGAGCGCGAGGCGGACGGCGGTGCGGAAACGGTCGTCGGGCGGCGCGGGTCGGTCAACATTATAGATGGCAAGCTCAAGGTCGTCTGCGGCACGGAGGTCTTTTGCGCAGACGCGGGCATGGTCAAAGCCGCCCTGCTGATGAGCCTCGAAGGCGCAGTGCTGAGCGGCTTTGACGAAACGGTTGGCCGTGAGCGTACGCTGGTGGTGTATTTTCATTATTACCGGAAGGTCAACTAACCCGCGCACCACCGCAGGGCGTTTTCCAAAACGGTTTGAAACTCCGCGTTGTGCCATACCGGGAGCAGATGCCCCGGCGTGAGGACGCAGACGCGGCCTTTGCCCTGCGTCCGCGTGTAGCCCGCCGCGCAAATCCACGCCGGGCTGTTGTGGTACGGGTTTTCCTCGTATTGGCTCTCCTCGCCCTGCGCCGATGAATAGGACGCCATGAAGACGTCGGCGTCGTCCGCGATGATGTCCAGACGGTAATGCTCGTCCGTTTCGCAAAACCGCCCCGCGCCCGCCGCGATTGGGTGCGGCTTGACAGGCTGCACCGTGACCGGGCAGTCGGCCGGATGATAGGCAAAACGGCAGCCCAGCAGGGCGTCAAGCGTTTGGGTGTTCTTCCCGGCGACGGTGGCATTGTGGACGGCGAGCAGACCGCCGCCGCTTTCCACGTAATCGACAAAGGCTTGCTGCACCGCCTCGGTTTTCCAGCTATCCCTGTCGGTTTGCGATATCTCGCCGCTCTTGGCCAACAGAACGACGGGATAGTCCTTGAGCTTTACGGGGTCAAAATCCTTCGCGTCGGTGATGATATCGAAGGTAAACCCCTTCCCCTCCAACGGCTTCACACCGTTGACCGGCACCTCGGGCGGATGCCAGTAATCCCCGCAGAGCAGTAAAACTTTCATAAATGTAACCGTTCCTTTCTAAGCGTCTCCCCGCCGAAGGCAGAGAGGAGAGCCGGCGGACGCGCAATGCGCGCCCCTACTGGATGATTTTACGCAGCGCGTCGTACGACGGCTTGACGCGGGCGTCCTTGGTCATCAGCCCCGCCGGGGCGTTGAGCCAGCCGCCGTCGGAAAAGCTCCAATAGGTCGTGGCCTCCACCAACGGGCTTTGCAGTATCCGCGTGTAGAACGCCGTGAGCTCCGCCGCCTGCCGAGCCTCGCCCTCCGGCGTGGTCGGCCAGTCGTCCGGGTTGAAATCATTGAGGTCTACGATGTGCGCCGGCATGAGGTCGCCGGAAACCAGATTGATTTCAGTGAAGTGCAGCGGCAGCCCAAAGCGCTCAAAGCGCTTCAAAACCGTCTCGGTCTTTTCCGCGCTCCAGCAGCCTTGGTGCATATGCGATTGCAGCCCGATGGCGTCAATCTTGATGCCCGCGTCCAAGAGCTTTTCAATTAAGTCGCTGTAGTCCTCGCTCATGTCGAAGTCGTTAATCAGCAGGGTGGCATCGGGGTTCGCGGCACGCGCCGCCTCAAAAACCATCTTGACCAGCCCCACCTGCCCGTATTTCTTGCAAATCCGCGTCACGCCGTTGTCGTAACGGTCGAATATCGGCATGATGACCACCTCGTTGATGACGTCCCACATGTCGATGACGCCGCGGAACGCCGTCACGTCACGTGTGATGCGTTCAAGCTGGAGGTCGAGAATTTGCTCGTCGGTCAGGCCGTCCAGCAGCCACGGCGCGCAAACCGTGTGCCAGCACAGCGGATGGCCTTTCACGGTAATCCCGCGCTCCTTGAGCCACTTTGCCGCCGCCAGTATCCGCTCGGTGTCCGGCTTGCCGCGCTCCGGCTCAAACCGCCCCCAGTAAAAGGGTAGCGTGATGAAGTTGAACAGCTCCAGCATCTTCTCCACCCGCACCTCAGCGTACTCCTTCTCCTTGCCCGACAGCGCCCCGTTCACCACCTGCACCGACTCAAACCCCGCGCACCCATGCAGCATTTTTTTCATTTTGACCATCTCCTTAACTCCCTTTTTTTCGCCTAAACGTGACCAAAAGAGCGCCGCGCACTTGGACAGAGGTTGCCATGTAGCTATACGTCACAAGCTCCCATCCCGCCGCGTCTTTTTCATTGATAATCTGGTCAAATTTGTCCACATCAGATTTGTTTGCCTTGTCAGAAAACCATTTTGTTTCTGTAAATACAATCTCTGTTTTGTACTCGTACATTTTTTCTCCTCCTTTCCGCAATATAAACGTTCCGCCCTGTCGCCGCTCACCCTTGCCGGCGCGGAAAACAATGATGCAACGGCGCCGCGCATGACCAGTATACCACATACCCCGCCGTGTTTCTACCCCCCTTTGACCAATAATATGATTGTTGATAGGGATATATTTTCCCATGCGTTAACTGTATGCCAGTTTTATAATCAAATCCGATATTTGTTTCAATGTTCCTTCTATCAAATTGACGCATACGCTTCTACCCTCTTCGCCCGACATAAGAGTTACATGACATTCGTGTATCAGCCAGTCAATTAATATCATTTTTTGCGAAACGGTTTTGCAAGCCGGCCATTTTACAATAAAGTCGTTAAATATAGATGTTGCGCGTCCGCCGGGTATATTTACGGCGTTACAACTGCGGCGGTATTCCCGGTATGTATAAATAAATCCGCACTCGCATTTTATCGGTGCCGTATAGCTTTGCGCTTGTAAAACCGCGCCGCAATGATGGCAGAGTATTTTCCCTCTTTCCATTAGTTTGCGCACTTCTTTCGCCTGTTTACACCTTACATAAAACGTAAGCCCTACAGCGTCAAGAAGTTCCTCGTTAGTCATTCCTTTCGCGTCGCTCTGATAAAGCCTCCATAAATCGCTGCGCGAAGCCTTTTTAGCCCATTTGAATTTATTAAATTTTTCAAGGTCAATATTTTCAGTCAGTTTGCCCATGTCGGTTTTTTCACGCTCGACACGTTTTTTACTGCGTTCTATTTGATTCTTACGCCGTTTTTCGGAAACGTCGGCACAATATTGTTCAAAACCGTTTTTATATTTGTTTTCCGCTTCAAGCAAAGCGTCGTTCAGCGTTTTTTCGTCAAAAACAGATATTCCCAAGACACTAAAACAGTCGGCGGCGACGGTAACAGTCAGCAGCTCACAATTATAACTGCGACCGTAACCGTAAGCCCACCCATGCGTATTCATGTATTTGTGATATTTGTTATGAACCTTAAACCGATTTCGCATTTCGCTGTCAAACGACACGAATAAATCGTGAATTTTTGGCTCAAAAAAGTTCAACAACTCGCCATATGTAGGTTTTCTGTTTTTCTGATATTTATCTTTCCATTCCATTTTAAGCCTCTCCCAAAATACAAATTTTCTACGTTCCCTTATATCCCTGCCGCCTACCGTATTATTTCGACGCCACGGCGCAGGGGTAGACCTTCGCCGCGCCTGCGGACAGCAGGGTTGCCCGAGCCTCGTTCATGGTGGCGCCGGAGGTGCGGATATCGTCAACGAGCAGGACGCGCTTGTCCCGCGCCGAGCCATGCGCTTTGAATACGCCCCGGACGTTTTCGCGCCTTGCGGCGTCGTCCTTCATCTTGGTCTGCGATTTGACGGAACGAGTCTTAACGAGCAGCTTTTCCGCCGGAAGCCCCAGTTGTCCGGCCACAGCCAGCGCCAGCAGACGGCTCTGGTCATACCCGCGCCGCCAACGCCGGAACAACCCGCACGGTACCCAAGCAACGACGTCCGCTTCCGCCCCCGAAGCCTTCACCGCCTGCGCCGCCAGCTCCCCGAACACCGCCGCGTAGCCTGAGTAGCCGCGGAACTTATATCGGTGCAGCGCCAGCCGCACGGCGTCCCGGTAAAACAACGGAGCGATGACCGGCGCCGCGTCCGCTTTCACCGGCTCGCGCCACGGCAGCTTGTCCTGACAGTCCAAGCAAAGCCCGTCCGCATGGTTTACGCGGCAAAACACGCACCGCCGGGGAAAGAGAAACGCCAAAAAATCAAGCACCACCCGCGCCCCCTTGCCGATTGCGATTAAGCGGCCTTGCTGTTGTAATCAACAATAACGACTTCATTCATAGCCAGCTTGGCCGCCGCCGCAATTTCCTCCAACCGTTTAACCACATCGCCGGTATACAGTATCTCACTGCATTCAGAACACTTATGACAAGGCACATTGCGTACAATGACAAGACAGCCCCCTAAATCGGCGACATCTGTCGTCGTTGCCGAAAACGCTTCAGCTCCGCAGGAAATACATTTCATCGTGAACCCTCCTTTCGATGTTTCATGTCAACGCCCCAATCCTTTTCATTGGGATAATATGCGGTGATAACATACATATATCCGCCGTTCACGCTGGCGACAATATGAATTTTCTTATTTTGCTCCGTTTCGCCCAGCATTAAGCAACTCGGAAAAGGCTTGTCCTCTTTGTATTGCTGTATGATTTCTCCTATCCGTACGGCGTTTTTAATATTCTCAATGGTTATGCCCCGTTCCCTCATTCGAGTGGCTGCGTGTTTCGTCAGCACAATGCTGCTGTCGTGGCACAAATCCCGCAAACCGCCAATATCCAACAAGCATACCTGCCCCCTCTCCGTCATACTGATTTTACCACGCGGAAGCAAAAAACACAAACAATAATCAGCCCTCGGCTGCCAGCAAACCCCGCAAGCCACTGTAGCGGCGCAGGCGCTTGTCGTTTTGCACCATCGCGGCGACCACGTCGTCTTGCCCCACCATAATCAGCCAGTCCTGCGCCCTTGTGATGGCGGTGTAGAGGACGCGGCGGGTCATCAGCTTGCGCGGGCCGGGCATGGCGGCCAGCACCACGGCTTTGTACTCGCTGCCCTGCGCCTTATGCACCGTCAGCGCGTATGCCGGCTCAAGCTCTCCGAGCGCGTCGAAGGGGTATTCCGCCAAGCGGTCGTCATACCGCACGGTCAAAAGCTGCGCCTTGGCGTCGATTTCGCCGATGACGCCGATTTCGCCGTTGAAAATGCCCGTCCCGGCCTGAGGCGTCTGCTCCTGCCGCCATGATATGTCATAATTGTTCCGCACCTGCATGACGCGGTCGCCCTCGCGGTATAAAAACTCCCCGAAGCGCTTTTCCAGCTTGTGGTCGGCCGCCGGGTTGAGTGCCTCCTGCAAAACCTTGTTGAGGCTGACCGTGCCGCACGGGCCGCGCCGCGTCGGGGTGAGAACCTGAATCTGCTCCGGTTCCACGCCCAGCTTGTCCGGCAGGCGGACGGCGCACAGTTCCTTGATAGTCTCCACCGCCGAGAGCATATCGCGGCGGCGCAGGAAAAAAAGGTCTTTTTGCGCCTCGTTCCGCATCGGAGGCATCTCGCCGCGGTTGACGCTGTGCGCCCCGGTAACGATACGGCTTTCGGCGGCTTGGCGGAAGATTTCGGTCAAACGCACGGCGGGCGTCCCGCCGCCGGATAAAATATCATCCAAAACCGTCCCCGGCCCCACCGCCGGGAGCTGGTCGGGGTCGCCCACCAGCACCAGCCGCGCGTCGTCCGGCATGGCGCGGGCCACGCAGTCCATCAGCAGCACATCCACCATCGACACCTCGTCCAGTACCAGCACATCCGCGCCGAGCGGATTTTCCTCATCCCGCTGGAAACGCGTCTGCCCACACGCCGGGTCATAGCCGAACTCCAGCAGGCGGTGGATGGTGGAGGCTTCCCGCCCGCATACCTCGCTCATCCGCTTGGCGGCGCGTCCGGTCGGCGCGGCCAGCAAAACCCGCAGCCCCAGCCAGTCAAACAGGCGCAGCAAGCCGCGCACCGTCGTCGTCTTGCCCGTACCCGGCCCGCCGGTCAGCACCATCAGGCTGCGCTCCGCCGCCATGACGAGCGCGTCTCTCTGCGATTGGGCGTATCCGATGGAAAGCTCCCGTTCAATCCGCCCGATGACGTTGTCGATGTCGCGCGGGAGGGGGAAAGAAAACGCCGAGCGACGCTTGACAAACGCCGCCACATTCCGCTCCGCCTCATACAGATGCGTCAGGTAAACCGCGCCGTCTTCACACGCGACGACTTTGTTCTCGCAAAAGAGATCCTGAAGCGCGTCCTCCAGCAAATCCTCCTCCGCCCCCAGCAGCTCGGCGGCGGCGGGAATGAGCTTCTCGCGGGGGAGGTAGACGTGTCCTTGGTCGAGATTGAAGTATAGCTCGTAAATCAACCCGGCTTTCAGGCGAACCGCGTCGGAGTCTCCCACGCCCAGCGCCCCGGCGAGCTTGTCCACCAACAGAAAAGCCGCCTCAAACGGCGCGTACAGCAAGACATACGGGTCTTTCCGCAGCCGGTCCGCAGCCTCCGTGCCATACCGCTTGGTCAGCTCCGCCGCGTACGCGGGCGAAAGCCCGTGCCGCGCCAGCAGCTCCATCAGACGGCGGAGGGAGGTTTGGCGGGCAAACAGCGCCCCGATGGATTCCGCCCGCTTGGGCGTGACGCCGCGCACCTCGCTCAGGCGGGCGGGATGGTGTTCCATCACATCCAGCGTCTCCGTCCCGAAGCGTTCCACCAGAAGGCGCGCCGTAGCCCGCCCCACCCCTTGGATGATGCCTGAGGCGAGGTATTCTAAAATGGCCGCCGCGTCCGACGGCAGGCTGCGTTCAACCATCTGCGCGGCAAATTGCGCCCCGTGCGCCGGATGCTGCGTCCACCTTCCCCGCGCGGACAGGCTTTCGCCCGGCGCGGGAGAGGGGATATGCCCCACGGCGGTGTGCAGGGAGCCGTCCCCGCACGCTACGCGGAGTACCGACCAGCCGGTCTCCTCATTCGCGTAGACAATCGCCTGTATAACGCCTTCCAGAGTCTCCTCCATCCAAAGCCTCCGATACCCAATCTTCCGCGCGCGCCGTCAGCGGGACGCCGAACCAGCGTCCGACCAGCGCCCAAACCGCCATAACCGCGCCGAAAGCGCAAAGAACGGCGCAAATCATAGTCCACAGCATAGCATCACCCCCCGGTACCCTATGCTATGCCGCGCGGCGCTGCGCGGTTACGCCGCGCGTCCGAGCAGCCCGTCCAGCAGCCCGTATGTCAGCACGGTCAAGAGCAGCATCGCCATGACCGAGCCGCAAAAAATCGCCCAGACAGCGTATTTAAGCCGCATATTCATCCCGGCGGCAATCAGCGCGCCCGTCCACGCCCCGGTGCCGGGGATGGGCAGCGGAATCCCTACGAACAGCATCAAACCGAAAAACTGATATTTGCGGACGGTTCCGCTTTTTTTCTCGGCGTGGGCCTCAAATCTGTCGGCAAGCCTGCCAAACGGCGTATGTTTGCGAAGCCACGCGAAAACCCTCTTGACAAAGAGCAGCAGAAACGGCACCGGCAGCATATTCCCCGCAATCGAAACCGGCAAAGCGACCGGCCACGGAAGCCCCGACGCGTAGGCGGCGGGAATCGCAGCCCGGTCGAGGACGGGCGGGATGGAGAGAAGAAACGTCATCAGAGCCTGCTGCCAAGGCTCCAAACCGCGAATGAACTCAGTAAGATTGTCAGTAAACGCGCCCACCGGCGACCTCCCTTTCAAGTCAACATAATATCCGCCCGCGGACATTATACTACATCACCGCAAAAAATTCCACCGATTTTTTCACAGCCGAAAAGAAAAACGGACGTTACCGAAAAGCGTCCTTGTTTATGTTCCGGCCATCAGGATCACGGTATTCTCTCTGCGCCATACTTCGACAACATCGGTAAACCCCGCCTCCAAAAGCATTTTGATTTGATGCTTGACCGTACAGGGCGTATCATAGTGATACTGCCTGTCATCCGTCAGTCCCTGCTCATTTTTCAAACGCTCATACTCGGAAAAATAGAAGTCTTCCATTTCCCGCGCGTTCTCATGTTCACATTCGGATAACATATAATCACATTCTATATAGACGCCTTTTGGCTTGATACAGTTGCGAATTCGTTTATACAACCCAGCTTTTACCTCATGTGTATAATGATGCAGCGTCATCACAGATATAGCGGCGTCATACAGCTCTATCCCGAAATCAACCTCAAAGTAATTCGTACAATGCAGATGTATGTTCTTATCGGAGTAGGTTTCTCTCAATAATTGCAGCATATTTTCGGCAATGTCCAATCCCGTGACCTCAACATGCGGAAAACGCTCAAAAATCCCCTCAAGCTCCAAACCTGTTCCTATTCCGAAATCAATCACCGTTTTTGTGTGACCGGGCAGAAAGGACGCTATGATTTGCTTGCTTTCCATACCCCCGACGTGTCCGAGGTGTACCGTGTTATAATGCCCCGCGCGCGTATTGAAAAAGTCGCTCATTTCTTCCAACGGCTGCACTCCGGGGGTTCTTATATCCTTTGTTTCCATATCAAGCTCCTTTTCACAGCACCACCTCAACCATATACTTCTCCGCCAGCGCCGCCGGGTGGTATGACAGCTTGCTCCGCCTCAGCCCCTCGATGCCCATATCCTCCTCACGGTTGATGTAGCGGACGTTTTGGCCGTACAGGCGGGCGAAAGCGTTGACGGTTTTTTGATACGCCCCGGCGAAGGATGCGTCGGCCTTTTCGATATGCACGAAGAGGGTGTCGCCCACCGTCTCGCCGACGGAGAGGGAGATGATTTCGCCGTTTACAGCGAGGACGCCGCCCAACTGCCCGTAGCCGTCCCAGTTTTCCAGCACCTCATAGGCCAGCGCCTGCTCATAGCGGCTGAAATCATCATGGGGCGGACGCTGCCGGTAGAAGCTGTCCAAAAACGCCCGCGCAGCCGCTATATCGGTCAGCGGACGGTAGCTGGAATCGGGATGTTCGCGGTCAAAGCGGCTGATGTGGTTGCGCTGGCCGTGATAGCGGCGGCCTTTCAGCTCTATGAGGTCTTGGCTTTCGTAGAGGTAATCGTGCCAATCCGTCATCTGTTTGACGTCCCTGACGGCGTACCGCCCCCGCGTCATCTCCAGCTCGTCTCGGGACATGACCGAGAACAGCGCGCGGAGCCTATGGATGCGGCAATAGGACAGGAGGGTTTCCATCCCGGCGAAAAAATCCCCGCCCACCGGCGGCATAAAGGTGGGAACGCCTTCGTAATGCTGCTTTATATACAGCGACTCGCCGGCGGATACCTCAGTGGCGAACAGCCCGCGCCACATGACCAGCACCGCCGAGCGCTCGCACAAACGCGACGGGCACTGCTCAAAATAGGCTCTGATACGGGGCAGGTCAGCAATCTCAAGCGGACGAAACGGATTCATGCAAAAGCTCCTTATAATGATGTATCAGCTCTATTGAGGGGCATCCCGTCCCCGGCGTCATCACGGCGGCGTGGGCGGCCGCGACGCTTAACAGGGCCGCGTCCTCCGGCGACAAGCCCTTATCCAGCGCGTACGCCAGCGCCCCGGTCATGCAATCGCCCGCCCCGGCGGGGGAAACGGGCTGAAGCAGCAGGCTTTTGACGGCCCATTTCCGTTTGCCGTAGGCAAACTGCGCCCCCTGCTCCCCGCGTGAATGACACAAAAACCCCCGGTATGCCGCGCGGCTGACATACGCCATCTCGTCCCGGTTGGGCTTGACGATGTCGGGGTTTTCCAAAACGCCCAAACGCAACACTTCACCCGAAGCGTCGAGAACCGTTTTACAGCCGCGTTCCTTCAGCATCCGTATACAGCTTGCGTACAGCCCGGCGGGGGCGTCGGGCGGCAAGCTGCCCGCCAGCACAAAAACCGTTCCGGGCGCGGCAAGGCTGAGCAAAAGCCCCGCCATCGCGCGGTACGCTTCGTCGCCGACCGGCGCGCCCGGGCTGTTTAACTCGGTCATCTGCCCGCGGGCGTCGATTATCTTCATGTTCACCCGCGTCTCGCCCACCTCGATAAACCGCTGCTCCAAGCCAGTGAGGGAGGCGATAAAGCGCGCGTCCCCAAACCCGGCGGCAATCACATCGCCGCCCAAAGCCTTGACAAGCCGGGCCGCGTTGACCCCCTTGCCGCCCGCGTTGACCACGCTTTCGGAAAGACGGTTGGTCGCGCCCGGGCACAGCCTGTCCAGCCGCGCCGTGACGTCAACGGCGGGATTGAGGGTGACGGTGATAACGATAGCAATCCCTCCCGTGAGCGGGCGGGCGCCCGCCGTATGTGAAAACCAAGCCGGACATTCGCGGCCGCGGCGCCGCCATTGACAAATGTTATCATACCATGTAGAATAGCATATAGTCAATCCTCCGCCCGCGAAGGCGGGGAAACGCCGAAAGGAGACGCCGCCATGATTCGTTTGCCAGAGGGTATGCGCGACCGGCTTTATGACGAATGCGCGGCGCGGCGGGAGCGCGAAGCCGGACTGTTCTCGCTGTTTGCCGAACGGGGCTATACCGAGGTTTCCACGCCCATATTGGAGCATTACGGGCTTTTCACCCGCACCGGCTCGCCCATTTCCGAGGAAATGATGGTCAAGGTCATCGGAAACGGCGGCAAAATCTGCGTTCTGCGCCCCGACAATACCGCGCCGATTGCCCGCGTGGCTGTGACGCGACTGCAAAACGAACCGCTGCCGCTCAAGCTGTGGTACGCGCAGCCGGTCTACCGGGCGGGCGGGAACGGCTGCCGGGAGTTTTTGCAGGCGGGCGTGGAGGTCATCGGCGAGGCGGGCGACGCGGAGCTGCTGGCGCTGGGGCACGAGGCGGCGTCGCTGTTTTTCGGCAAGCCGCCCCATATCGAGGTGAGCCACGCCGGGGTTCTGCGGGCGATGTTTGACAAAATGGGGCTGGACGCCGCGCGGACGGCGCACGCAGCAAGCCTGATAGAGCGCAAAAACTTCGCCGCGCTGGGTGACGAATTCACGGGCGCCGAGCCTCTCTTAAAGCTGCTCCGCCTGTCGGGCGGCGCGGAGGTCATCGGCGAAGCGGAGAGCATCGCCGGTACGCCGGAGCCGTTCCGGGTACTGCGCGGGCTGCTGAGTGAACTGCCCGAAGGCGCGGTGGAGATTGATTTCAGCCTCGCCCCGCCGTTCGGCTACTATACGGGCATCTTCTTCCGGGGCTATACCGAAGGCGCCGCCGACGCCGTGCTGACCGGCGGTCGGTATGACAAGCTGCTCGGATATTTGGGACGCGACCTGCCCGCCGTAGGCTTCGCCGTCCATATGGAGGGTGCGTAAACATGCAGAACCATTTTTCTGAAATAAAGCTGTTTCAAGTAAAGCCTGACAAATTAGACGACTTTGAAGCGCTTACAGCGGGCATGGCGGAGGCGCAAAAACAGCAGCCCGGCTGTATCGGCGTAAAGTATGTAAAGCGGTTTTATACCATAGACGGGGTTGAAAGTGGGCATCCGCCGAGAGAGCTGACAAAAATCGTCAAATGCGTGAAATACTTTTCATGCTGGGATTTTGATACGATTGAACACTACGGAAAAGCCGTCGAATGGTTTTTTGCCGCGTACGGAAAGCAGGTTCAAAAGCTGCTCATTATGCCGTTTGACATACATTGCGGGTATTCCGTATATTAGCCCCGTCATTTTCTTTCGCTGAGGAGGTTTGAAACGTTGAGCCAGCCCATCCGCATCGCCTTAGCCAAAGGCAGACTTGAAAAGCAGTGCCGCGCGCTGTTCGCGCGCGCCGGGTATGACTGCTCCGCGCTGGAAAACCCGGGGCGGCGTTTGATTCACGCCCTGCCGCACCCGGAAGCCGCGCAACTGGACGCGGTTTTATCCAAAGCGCCCGATGTGGTCACCTATGTTTCGCGCGGGGTATGCGCCCTCGGCGTGGCGGGGAAGGACACCATCATGGAGCAGGGCGGGCCGTTTTATGAAATGCTTGACCTCAAGCTGGGCGCCTGTCGTTTTTCGCTGGCCGCGCCCAAGGGGGAAGACTTTTTCTCCGGGGCGGGACATAAGCGCGTCGCCACCAAATACCCGGAGGTGACCCGGCGCTATCTGTCCGGGCTGGGCATGGACGCGGAGATTATCCGCATTGAGGGTTCCTGCGAGCTGGCGCCCCTGCTTGGCCTTGCCGACGCCATCACGGACATTGTGGAAACGGGCGATACCCTGCGCGAAAACGGCTTGGTTATCCTGCGCGAGATGTTCCCGCTGACGGCGCGGCTGATTGTCAATGTCGCGGCGTATAAGCTGCGGCGAAAGGACATCGATTGCCTGATTGAAGCGTTGAGGAGGGCGGCGGAGACGTGCTAGATATTCTCAAAACAGGCACGGCGGCGATAGAGCGCCGTCTGGCCGATATCGCCCAACGCGCCGGAAGCGACGCCGCTCAGGTGCGCGGCGAGGTGCGCAAGACGCTTGACGATATTTTTGAGCGCGGCGTTGAAGCGGTCAACGCCGTTGCTCTGGAACGGGACGGCGCGCTCCCGCGTGAAATCCCCCGCGCCGAATGGGAAGAAGCGGCGAAGCGATGTGACCCACTGATTTTAAGCGATTTGCGCCGCGCCGCGCGGAATATAGAGGATTATCAAAAAAAACTTCTCCCCAAGGGCGGGGCGTGGACAAACCCCGACGGCGGCACGACCGGGGTGTTGGTGCGCCCCGTACAGCGCGCCGGACTGTATGTGCCGGGCGGCACCTCGGCGTATCCGTCCACCGTGCTGATGACGGCTGTTCCCGCCCGCGCCGCCGGGGTGGCTGAATTGATTATCTGTACGCCTCCGGGCGAGCAGCTCCGCCCGGAGGTGCTTGCCGCCGCGATGCTTTCCGACGCGGACAGGGTATTCGCCATAGGCGGTGTCCCTGCCATCGCGTCAATGGCGCTGGGGCTGGGCGTCGTCCCGCGCTGCGACGTGGTCGCCGGGCCGGGCAACGCCTATGTCACCGAGGCCAAACGCGCCATGTTCGGCTTTTGCGGCATCGACTCCACGGCGGGGCCGAGCGATATCCTTGTGCTGTGCGACCACACGGCCAACCCAGCATGGGTCGCCGCCGACCTGCTCAGCCAAGCCGAACACGGCGGGCGCTCCCGCGCCATGCTGGTGGCGCTGGACGAAGCCGCCGCCCGCGCGGTTTTTGCCGAGCTGCAAGCCCAAATCGCGGCGCTCCCGCGCCGCGAGGACGCCGAAGCCGCCCTGCGGGACTACAGCGCGATTTTCATCGCGTCCTCGCGCGAGGACGCGGTCAAGCTCGTCAACGAAATCGCGCCGGAACACCTTGAAATCATCGCCGAGGACGCCGAAAGCCTGCTGGACGGCATACATAACGCGGGCGCCGTCTTCCTCGGCCCCTACAGCCCCGAGCCGCTGGGCGACTACTGGGCGGGGCCCAGCCACGTACTGCCGACAAACGGCCGCGCGCGGTTTTTCTCCCCGGTGTCGGCCGAGACGTTCCTAAAGCGCATCAGCACCGTGTCGTACGATAGAGAGACATTTCTCCCCGCAGCGGACAGCATCGCCCGCCTAGCCCGCGCCGAAGGGCTGGAAGCCCACGCCAGAAGCGCGGAGATAAGGAAAGCGTTGTAGTTCTGTACAGATGAAAAATATTTAAGGTGGTGTTATCGTGGCTGTTACATACATTGATTTATTTGCCGGCATAGGCGGTTTCCATCAGGCATTCACCTCACTTGGGGCAAAATGTGTGTATGCGAGCGATTATGATAAATCCGCGAGGGGAACATATGAAGCAAACTATGGCTTTGAACCGGCGGGAGACATACGAGACATAAATCCGCAGGATATTCCGAATTATGATATTTTGTGCGCCGGTTTCCCATGTCAGCCTTTTTCTATTGCCGGGGTATCAAAAAAGAAATCTCTTGGGAGAAAGCATGGTTTTGAAGATATAGAGCAAGGGAATTTGTTTTTTGAAATTATAAGAATCATTCAAGCCAAAAGACCTAGGATAATGTTTTTGGAAAATGTAAAAAACCTAAAATCCCACGACAATAAGAACACTTGGGCGGTTATCCGTCAAAATTTGCTTTTTAACGATTACTACATTTTCGATAAAATCGTTGACGCTCAATACTATCTCCCGCAGCACAGGGAAAGGATATTTATTGTTTGCTTTGACAAGCATACCTTCCCCAACATTGATTTCACATTCCCGGAATATCCCAACAAAAGGATTGCGGAGTTGAAAGACATTGTTGAGAAAAAAGCAGACGACAAATATACATTGAGCGATAACCTATGGGGTTATTTGCAAAAGCATAAAGAAAACAGCGGGCTGAAAGGAAACGGGTTTGGTTTTGGATTGGTTGATTTAGAAAAAGATAAAGTTACCCGGACAATGAGCGCAAGATATTATAAAGATGGTTCTGAAATATTGATACAGCAAAAGGATAAAAACCCGCGAAGATTAACGCCGAACGAAGCGAGAAAGCTTTTCGGATATCCCGATGATTTTGTTATTCCCGTTTCTGACTGCCAAGCGTATAGGCAATTCGGAAATACCGTCGTTGTTCCTGCCGTAAGGCATACGGCAAAACAGATATTAGAGACAGTGGAGGAATATAAAAAAGGCAGGGCGAGAGCCAAATATATCCAAGAATGTTTGTTTGAAAGGTTGGTGGTATAGTGTTATCTGGTGAGGAAATCAAAACATTGCAAGAGCTTGAGGGCAGATATTATATGTCGCCTGTTATTTCAAGACTGAACGGCTTAGTTGCAAGGCATGGGCATAAAGAAGCCTTCAAATATCTTCACCCAATTATTCGGGATGCTCAATGTGAAGTGATGGAGAAACGCAAAAGCCGGATATGGATTTGGTATTTTACACGCTCAATGACAACAGAAATGTTCAAACTATGATGATTATTTCGCTTAAAACATCCCTTCGGGAAAGAGCGGGGCAAACATATAAATGGAAGCTATTGCTTGAAATCGCTACAACGGAAAATCCGATTAAGGATAAGTACAACATCAAATATCCGCTTGGCAAAACGCCTCTTGTATGCTTTGCTACCGTTAATTTCTATGACGAAATCAACAATCCGCAGCATAAGGGTATGTTTAAGTTCTTTGATAAATCATTTATCGGCAAACCGATAGAAGCGGACTTTATTGATAATCTGTCAACCCTTATTGATTATGTAAACAAAGAACTGTAAAGCATTCTAGTTGTAATCTTACGGAGGAAGCCTATGAAACTGCCCGATAAACTGCAAAATTTCCGCCCCTATCCGGCGATGGCGGGGACGCCCTTGGCGCGGCTGGACGGCAACGAGAGCTGTTTCACCCTGCCGGAGGACATCCTCGACGAGATTGCCGAGGCGGTGCGGGCTGTTGAGCTGCACCGCTACCCCGACCCGTACGCGGCTGAGGTCTGCGCCCTTGCCGAGGCGTTTTGGAACGCGCCGGAGGGCAGCGCCGTGGCCGGAAACGGCTCGGACGAGCTGATTTCAATCGCGTTGAGTGCGTTACTGCCGAGGGGCGGGAAGCTGTTGGTCTGCGACCCGGACTTCTCAATGTACCGCTTCTACGCCGCGATGTATGAGCTGGAATGTCTCGGCGAAAGCCGCCGCCTGTCCGGCGTGCCGGACGTCAAAGAGGTCGTCGCGAAGGGGATGGAGGCCGGCGCGGTTATTTTCAGCAACCCCTGCAACCCGACGGGACAGGCTCTGCCGCCGGAGGACGTTCTGCGCATCGTTGAATCGCTGGACTGCCCCGTTTTGCTCGACGAAGCGTACGCCGACTTCATCGACGGCGGCAAACACACCCTGCTGCCGTATATCGAACGCTTCAAACACCTGATTGTCTTCAAAACCTGCTCGAAAAACCTCGCTCTGGCGGGTATCCGGCTGGGCTTCGCTTTCGCGGGGGAAACGCTGCGGGACATTTTGCGGGCGGTCAAGTCGCCCTACAACGTCAGCGCCACGACCCAAGCCGCCGGAGCCGCCGCCCTGCGGCGTCCCGAATGGCTCCGCGCAAACGCCGGACGTCTGGTCGAAGCCAAAAACAGGCTGTATCACCGCTTGAGCCAATGGGCGCGGACACGCCCCGGCGTCTCGGTGACCGACACGGCGACAAACTTCGTCCTGCTTGCCGTGCCGGATGCTGAGGATGTATACAAACACATACTGTCGCAAGGAATCAGCGTCCGGCTTATCAACGGGCTTTTGCGCGTGACGGCGGGTACGGACGAGGAAACCGAGCGATTGATCAACGCATTGGAGGGATTGGAATGACACGCAAAACAAAGGAAACCGACGTGACCGTCGAGCTGTCGCTCACAGGCGTGGATATCTCCATCGACACCGGCATCGGGTTTTTCGACCATATGCTGACTACGATGGCGTTTCATGCCGGGTGGGGATTGTCGGTCAGGGTAGTGGGCGACTTGCACGTGGACGGGCATCACACCGTCGAGGACGTGGGCATCGTCTTGGGGCAAGCCCTGCTCGCCGCGCTGCCCGCAAACCGTGCCCGTTTCGGCCACGCCTACATCCCGATGGACGAGGCGCTGGGCTTTGCCGCGCTGGACGCCGGGGGACGGGCGTATCTGCGCTTTGACGCGGAGATACCCTCTCTGCTGCTGGAAACATACGACGCCGGGCTGTCCCACGAGTTTTTCCGCGCCCTCAGCCAAAACGCCGGACTCACCCTCCACCTACGCGCCGACGGCGATAACGCCCACCACATGACCGAAGCCCTCTTCAAAGCCGCCGGTGCGGCTTTAAGGCAAGCCGCCGCCCCCCGCGCCGCCGACGGCGCCGCGTCCACAAAAGGGGTTTTGTAAATGAAAAAGCATTTGATTGATGTATCAGCGCTGCGGGCAAACGGACAAGCTGAAATAGAACTGCGCGACAACGCGGCTCATGTGCATACGACCCATTCCATCACAACGAAATATTTTACCTTGGAAAACGAATCGCATAAAAAGCACTCTGTCTCGCTTCCCGATACATACCGTTTGCCTTTCCGCGTAGATATGACCGTAAACCTTGACTTTCCTTCGTTCTTCTTAATCATCGGCGGCGGTCATATTACCTTTGCCTTTCCGCCCTCGCATAACCGCAAGATTGAGGATATCATCAAGCCCTCCGGCAAGCCAAATCAAGATTTACGCGCCTATGATAATTCCCTGCCGTTTGGCGAAGACGCCGACATTTCAGTGACCTATAACACCGATGAAATGCAGATTGTGATAAACGGCGAAGAGCGGTTTTACTCCCGCAAACTGGCGTACATGAAAATCAAAGACCCCAATGAGCTGCGCATGGAAGAGCTGGCAATCATGCTGGCGGTGTCAAAGCGTTCAACGCTGACAGTCAAGGCGATTGCCGTCACCGAATACGACGCGCAAGCGCCCGTAACAAGGGGCGGGGGTAAAGAATATATCCGACCCGCGGCAAAAGAAAGCCCGAAGCATACGTTTGACAGCATTTTAGCGCATATGCCGGAACGCTTTGCGGAGAAGGTGACAGAAATGGATCGCCTTCTGAAATCCATGCGCCCGCTGAAATTCAAGCGCACCCTTGATAAAAACGGCGGCAAAATTTCTTACGTCGCTTCCGAGTTCGGCTTTTCATATTTGGTTCATCCGTCGGGCGCGCAGTCCTTCCATGAGTTCGGGTGGTACATCGTCTATAACGGAAAACCCGAAACATGGCACTGTAAAGCCGATTTTTTAGAAGAAACCCTTACCGAAGCGGCCAAAACCAACCCGGCTTTGTCAGAGCGGATTTTCGACGCGTTAAACGACTGCGTAAACCCCGGCTCGGGGTGCCTTGCCAAAAGGCTCTACGCCTTTAACGGGCGGAAGCGTCTGTCTTGCCACGGGCGGGTTATGCTTCGCATGTGCGACGATGATTTTAACGACGTACAAGCGTTTATCCGCCATCTAAACGCCTTGATTGAACAGAAAATCTCCAGCGGCGAGCCGCCGCCGGAGAAGATTAACCTGTCAGACATACGCCATAAACGAGCCGCACAATGAACGGCATATATTAGACCGAGCTTCGAAACGAGGATGACTTGAATTTGCTGATGGAGCTGTATGATTTGGAACAAGCCGCCGGGGCGGGCACAGCGCGGTGACATGAAAAAATTACATTAGGGGGCATACAAATGGCTTGTTTATTTGGGCACAAATGGGATGGCTGCAAATGTAAAAAATGCGGAAGAATCCGCGACGAGCAGCATGAAAGGGATTTTTTATGCAAAGGGGAATGTAAACGCTGCGGCAAACGCTGCAAAATACAGCATGACCTAGAAGGCTGCAAATGCAAAAATTGCGGAAGCGAAAAACATGACCATCGATACGCGCCCGATAAATGCAGATATGTATGTTCTAAATGCGGTGATTCCCCGGCGCTGGAAAAGCACGACTGGAATAAATGTATTTGCCGGGTGTGCGGCAAACAATTAGGATTGAGCGATTATTCACATCACACTTGGGAATCCGTCAGCGGCGTGTGCGGGAAAGAGCGGTGTTCTGTTTGCGGCTTAGAAAATGACAGTGCGCTTGTACATAACTGGAATAAATGCACTTGCCTGACCTGCGGAAAGACACGTAACGAGGAATATTGGCACGATTTCATTCCTCAAAATAAAGAGGAACCATGCAAAGAGGTTTGCTCTGTATGCGGCAAAAAAAGAATCAGCACCCTCAGCGTGGTTCATAAATGGGTTTATGCCGGACAATGCCGGAAAAAATGCTCTGTTTGCGGAACAACCGAAGAAGACCATGATTGTGATGTAAGAACCGAATACAGTGGGACAGAAACAGAAATAACCCGCCGGGATTACCATAAATGCAAAAGGTGCGGAAAAGAGTGGGTACATTAAAAAAATAAACTCTTTCCCGCTCTGATTTTGACGGCGGAAGAAAACGATAGCGAGGAGACCGTACATGGAAATCTATCCGGCAATCGACCTGAAAGACAATCGGTGCGTCCGTTTGCGGCAGGGGGATTTTGACACGGTGCATACCGTGGCGGACGACCCTGTGGCTGTGGCGGAGGGCTATCGCGGCGCGGGGGCGGCGGTGATTCATGTCGTTGACCTTGACGGCGCGAAGGACGGCGCGCGCGGGAACGCCGCGCTGGTGGGGCGAATCGTTCAGGCGGCGAAGCCCGCGAGGGTGGAGCTGGGCGGCGGGCTGCGCGGCATGAAGGATATGGAGGAGGCGGACGCGCTTGGCGTATGGCGCTTCATCATCGGCTCGGCGGCGCTCAAGGATCCCGGCTTTGTCAAGGAGGCCGTCACCCATTACGGCGACCGTGTCGCCGTGGGCATCGACGCCAAGGACGGGACGGTACGGGCGCAGGGCTGGGTGGGGGACTCGGGCAGGGACGAGCTGGATTTTGCCCGTGAAATGGCCGCCTTGGGCGTGAAAACCGTTATCTACACCGACATCGCCGTGGACGGGCTGCTGGCGGGGCCGTCCTTTGACCGGCTCAAAGCCCTGCGGGAAGCGCTGCCGGATATCTTTCTCGTCGCCAGCGGCGGCGTGACAAGCGTGGAGGATGTGCGGGCGCTGCGCCGGATGGGGGTGGACGCCGCCATCGCGGGCAAGGCGCTGTATACGGGCGACCTGCCGCTGGAGGAAGCGCTGTTTGAGGCGCGGCACAGGCATTTGTTTGACAAATCACCGCTCATTCCCGCCGTCATTCAGCACGCGGACGCCAAGGACGTGCTGATGCTGGGCTATATGTCGCCCGAATCGCTCCGGCTGACGCTGAAAACCAAAAAGGTGACATTTTTCAGCCGCAGCCGCCAAAAGCTCTGGGTCAAAGGCGAAACGTCGGGCAATTTCCTAGACGTGGCCGGCGTCGCCGCCGACTGCGACAGCGACGCGCTGCTGATTCGCGCCGTCCCGCGCGGCCCGGTGTGCCACACGGGCGCGGAGGGTTGCTTCTATAACGAACTGGAGGTTGACGCCGCATGGATATAATGGCTGAACTGTATCAAACCGTCGCGTCTCGGCGGGCCGCGCCGATTGAGAACTCCTATACCAACTATCTCTTTGAGCAGGGGCTGGATAAAATCTGCAAGAAAATCGGCGAGGAGTGCGCGGAGACGATTATCGCAGCGAAGAACGGCGACCCCGCCGCGCTGATCGGCGAGGTTTCCGATGTGCTGTATCATTTATTGGTGCTGCTGTGCGAGCGAGACGTCGCGTGGGATGACGTGCGGGACGAGCTGGCAAGGCGCGGCGCCAAAATCGGGAACAGGAAGGTTTTTTATGATGCCGACCGAAACACATAGCTGGAAGCAGCTTAAAGCCGCCTGCCTCACCTGCGACCGTTGCGCGTTGAGCCAAACGCGGACGCAGGTGGTGTTCGGCGTGGGCGACCCGCAGAGCGAGGTGCTGTTTATCGGCGAGGGGCCGGGCGCGGAGGAGGATAAACGCGGCGAGCCGTTTGTCGGGCGCGCCGGGCAGTTGCTGGACGTCATGCTGGCGTCGGTGGGGATTCAGCGGGAGAACATCTACATCGCCAACATCGTCAAGTGCCGTCCCCCGGGCAACCGCGACCCGCTGAATACCGAGCAGGATGCCTGTATCGGCTGGCTGCGGGAGCAGACAAAGCTGATTAAGCCTAAAATCATCGTCTGTCTGGGCCGCGTCGCCGCGATGAAAATCATCCGCGCCGACTATAAGATTACAAGCGAACACGGGCGATGGACGGAAAAGGGCGGCTATTGGATGACGGCGCACTACCATCCCGCCTTTCTGCTGCGCGACCCGAGGCACAAGCCGGACGCCTTTGCCGATATGAAATCGCTGGAAAACAAGATGCGCGAGACCTGCTCGCGCACCTTGCCGGACTGACGGGCCAGCTTTATTCCGGTGTATCGCCGGGGGAGGACGCCTCGGGCCCCGGAAGCCGCGCCGCCGCCGCGCGACGCTTTTTCAGCCGCTTAAAAACAATCAGCAAGACAATCAGCGCGATAATCCAAAGCGGCGAGGTGACGAGGAGCGCGATCAAAATCCATTGGAAAAGAGCGAATATACCGCTGCTTACGGCAACGAAGCCGCTGTGAATCAGATAGCCCATATCGTCCAGCGACAGCGCCTGCCAGTTGATGTCGCGGCGGAGACCGGCAGGGTCGTTTTCCTGCCGGATGGTCACGCTCACCGTCGCCATCTCGGTCAGGGTGTCCCACATACGGAGCCGTCCCTCCAGCGCCTCGATATCCTCGGTAATACCGTCGATAATGCGCTGGATGTGGATAATTTCATCAACGGTTTTTGCCCCGGCCAGTAGGTTGAAATACGGCTCCAGCGACCTGCGCCGCGTCTCAAGCCGCAGCCGCGCGTCATGGTAGCCCTCCGTGATATCCTCCGAGCCGAGTCTGGAATTGATCACCTTCCCCTCCCCTTCCACATACGCCATAAAGGCATGTACGCTCTGCGGAGGGATTTTGAAGGTGGCGTTGACGGCTGAGTAGCGCTCATAATGCCGCGTGTCGTTGGTGTGTTCATAGCCGCCCAGCTCGGCGGCGCGCGCCGCGAGACGGCTGTACAGGGCTGCGGCGTCCTCCGCCTCAATGTCCATCGACGCGTCCCAAATGATCTTACGCCCCGCCGTGTTGTCCGCCAGATGTTCGCCGGACAGGCTCGCGGCCATGTTGAGGTAGCCGTGTTCTTCCGCGTTGGCCGCGCCTCCCGTCCCCGACTCCCTCGGAGCGGAGCCGGAGAGATCGTAACCGGACGAGCTGCAGGCTGCCATGAGTAAAAACGCCGCGAGAAACGGCACGAACAAGCGCTTGACATTCTTCATGGTTGAACCGTCCTTTCAAATATTAATTTTATATGAACTATATTACAACATTATGAACTGATAAGCAACAACAAAAGCATGACAAATCCTTACAGCCGGGTTACACCGGCCAAGAGAGCGCTTGTTCATCTGTTTAGACGATTCTTTCTTGAAAAAGTTCCCGGGCTGTGATAGACTGGACAAAGCATATCGGGAAGGACGGGGTAGATTGTACAGGGTTGAAACGCGCGGGCATACGGTACGCATCTATATCGGAGACAAGCTGGTAGCGAGCCATTCGCCCGACGCGCCGTTTGTGGAAGCGGGCAAGGGCAAATGGGAGGCCTTGGGCAACGTCGCGCGGGACGTCAGGGAAGGGCTGACCGGGCTGACCCACTCGCAGTACGAGCAGGGGCGCGGCTTGCTGCGCCTGTACGGCGGCGATTACTCCATCACCTTCCATATCACCGAGCATAACGGGCTGCTCCGGCTCTCCCCCCAGCGCGCGTCCACCGGGCTGAACCGCTTCCGCCTCCGTTTCCCGGCCGTCCCCGGTGGCGCGGTGTACGGCGGCGGCGCGCAAACCGGGGATTTGAACCTGCGGGGCAAGCGCGTCCAGCTTTGGGTCGGAGAACGCGGCGTCTACCAGCCCCATGTCCCCGCGCCCGCCGTCCGCGTAAAAGGAACCAAGCCCATTCTGCCCGCGGCGCCGATGCCGGTGTTCATCACCGAAGACTCCGTGGGCTATGTCTTTGAAAGCTACGGCCGCGCCGCGTTTGATTTTACGTCCGCGAGGTCGCATATCGTTTCGCTCTGGGAGCTTCCGTCGGCCATTTTAATCGGCGCGGCGGACAGCACGCTGAATCTGCTGAGCGTCGTCACCAAGACCACCGGGCGCCAGCCCGTGCCGCCCCAATGGTTTATGGAAGGCTCCATCATTGAGGCGCGAGGCGGCAGCTATCACGCCGCCGAGTTACTGGAAAAAGCGCTCACCAGCGAGGCCGCCATCACCTGCATCTATATCCCCGACTGGACGGGCGGGTTTGACACCCCCGTCGGGCGCCGCCCCTTTTATGACTGGGTATGGAATCAGGAAACCTACCCCAAGCTGGACAGCCTGATTCGCGAACTCGCCAGCCGCAACATCCGCACAATGGCGTACATAAACCCCCACCTCTCGATTGAGGGGCGGCTCTACGCCGAAGCGTCGGCGGCGGGCTATCTGCTGAAAAAACCGCAGGGCGGCGTGTATATCAGCGATATGGGCGGCTTTATGGCGGGGCATCTCGACCTTACAAACCCCACCGCCTGCTCATGGTTTAAGGACATCGTCAAGAGCCATGTTTTGGGACTGGGCTTTTGCGGGTATTTCGCCGACGGGGGCGAATACCTCCCCCAAGACGCCGTTTTCCACACCGGCGAGAGCGGGGTGCGCCTACATAACCGCTGGCCTGTGATGTGGGCGGCACTCAACCGCGAAATCATCCGCGAGGCGGGGCGCACCGTCGATTCGGTGTTCGTCTCGCGCTACGGCTGGATTGGAAGCGGAACGCAGAGCATGGTGGTCACGACCGGCAAGCATCACACCTCATGGAACAAAAAACAGGGTCTGCCGTCCGCGCTCAGCGCCGCGCTCTCCCTCTCCTGCTCCGGCGTCGGCATGAGCATCACCGAATGCGGCGGCACGGTCAGCTACCCGTATAGACGAAGCCCGGAGCTGTATATGCGCTGGATGGAGTACGCGGCGTTCTCGCCCTGCTTTATGCTGGTCAACGGCGACGCGCGGGGCGCGTATATCGACCACGACGACAAAATGCTGGACTTTTTCTCGCGGATGAGCCGGGTTCACGCCGCGCTGGGCGCGTATATCCGCGCCTGCGCCCGCGATAACGCCAACGACGGCGCGCCGATTATGCGCCCGCTGTTTATGAACATACCGGAATGCCGTTCGGTGAAAAACGCCTATATGCTGGGCGGCGAGCTGTTGATTTTCCCCGTGATGAAGGACGGGATAAAGACGCTGGAGGTCAAGCTCCCATCCGCGGGCTGGCGCCACCTTTGGAGCGGAAAGGACTTTCACGGCGGCGAACACACCGTCGAAGTCCCGCTCGGTGAACCGGCCGTTTTCTACCGCCCCGACGGTAAGCACGCGGGCATATTTGAAGAACTGCCGATGAAAATAACGTGAAAGGAGGGTTTCTCATGCTTGATGCCGGAAAGGATCAATGCGCCTGCTCCAACACAGGCTGTCCGCGCCACGGCAACTGCGAGGAATGCCGGAAGTACCACAAATCAGCCGGTTCCCAGACCGGATGCCAGCGCAGCGCGAAGAAAACGGCGGAAGAGGAATAGCCCTCATCCGCCGGTCTTGCGGAAAAAACGGCGGAGCGGCTTAAAAAACTCTTTACATTCCCGCGCCCATTCGATATAATGATACCAACCACAGTGAGAGAGGAGGCGGAACGGTGGATAACCATACGCGCAAATTTTCCATAGCCGACGACGGCAGCACGGAAATGAAGTCCGTCCTAACCGCCGTCTATGCCGCCATGCAGGAAAAAGGCTACAATCCCATCAACCAAATCGTAGGCTACATCCTCTCCGAAGACCCCACCTACGTCACCAGCCACAACAACGCCCGCAGCCTTATCCGCAGGCTCGACCGCGACGAGCTGCTGCAGGAGCTTGTGCGAAATTACCTGCGGTAACGCTCTCCCCGCGCCCAACAGCCGCCAACGCCCGCGCTCCGGTGAATCCGGCGCGCGGGTTTATCTATGCCCCAAACGCGCCCGGCGGGCAGCCGCTCCTACCCAAACAGGCGGCCCAGTTGGTTGATAAGACCGCCGGCGAGGAGGGCGAGGGCTATGGTGGAAACGCTGATGGCGGCGGCGGCCTTGAGCTTGAACTCCTTGACAAGGACGCCGAATACGGAGAGGCAGGGCAGATAGAGGAGGGCTACGGCGCCGCCGACGAAGGCTTGCAAATGGGTCAGCTCCAGCGCCACCAGCGGCGCGACGGACATTTCCCGGCGAATGATGCCCAAAATCAGCCCGGTGACGGCTTCGGGAGGCAGTCCCAGCCAGCGGCTTACCAAAGGCTGGGCGGCTGTGGCTATGGCGGCGAGGGCGCCCGTCTCTTTCAACAGCGACGCGGCGGCAACGGCAAGCAGCATGGGCGCTTCGGCTTCCAGCAGGAAGTTTTTCATCCGGGCCGCCAGCTTCTTGGCATACGCCTTGGGTTCGGGCATCAGCAGGTTGGGAACCTCAAGAATCAAGGGGGCGACCGTTCCCTTGACCAGCTTCCCGGCGGCAAGGGCGGCGGCGGCGAACACAAAAACGGCCAGCAGCAGCATCGCGGGCATCATCCACCACGCGTAGCCGGACATCAGGCTGATTAAAGCGCCGGTCTGCGAGATACACGGCACGGCGAAGCACACGGCGGCGCTGATCACAAGGCGTTCCTTGCGGGAAGAGGAGGCGCGGGTGCCGATAATGGCGGGCACGGCGCAGCCCAGCCCCATGAGCGCGTAAATCAGGCTTCCGCCCTGAACGCCCAGCTTCCGCATCACGCTGTCAAACAGCACGCTGATTCTGGGCAGATATCCCGAATCCTCCAAAAACGAGAACGATACGTAGAATAAAAAGACATAGGGCAGAATCAGGGCGACAATCCACTCAAAGCTGATGACAAAAATCCCGTATTCGCCAACGAGGAGGTTGAGAAACATGCCCTCCGGGACAAACCGGGTGAAGATAAAGCGGAAGAAAGGGACGATGACGCCGTCCACAAGCGGCTCAAGCAGCAGGGAACGCAACGCTTCGCCGCCGCCAACCACCACGCCCGTGAGCAGGGCCATAGCCAGAAGCGCGATGGGAATGCCGGGAAACGGCTTCATCATGTTCTCCCCGAGCTTATCGGCAAACCCCGGACGGGCGGCGCTCTTTCCGCTCACCCGCCGGGCGATGGCTTTCGCCTCCGCCCATATCGCCCCACGCTCACGCGGCTGTCCGTACGGGCAAGCATCACAGCTCCCGCAGAAACCCCGTCCGGGATTCTCCCCGGCCAGCACGGCGTCCAGTTTCCGCATAAGCTCGTCCAGCCCCTGCTTTTTCACCGCGACGGTCGGCACGACGGGCGCGCCCAGCTCCGCGGCCAGAAGCCTGTCGTTGATGCTGGTGCCCCGGCGTCCGGCGACGTCGAGCAGGTTCAGCGCGTAAACTATCGGGATATTGCAATGCCGCAATTCCAATGCGAGGCACAGATTGCGCTCCAGATTGGACGCGTCGATGACGCAAATGACGGCCTTCGCCCCGCTTTCCACAAAACGGACGGCGACGGTTTCCGCCTCGGAGGTGGGCGTCATCGAATATGTACCGGGAACGTCGATGAGGACGCGCTCCTTTCCCCCGGCGGTGAAGCGCCCCTCTAAGTAGCTGACCGTGGTGCCGGTGTAGTTGGAGCTGATGGCGTGAACGCCGGTCAGCTCGGTGAAGATGACGCTTTTCCCCACATTCGGGTTTCCCATGAGCAAAACCGCGTCCCGCCTGTCCAAGACCTGTTCGTCCCGCCTCGCGCCGAGGCGTCCGCTCATGCGAAGGCCTCCCTGAGCGCCGGTTCCCCGGCGACGGTCTCCTCTGTGACGCCGATTTGCCTCGCGACGTCTTTTCCGACCGCGACGGTATATGAATCCTCCACGCGCAGCAGCACGGGGCCGCCCAACCGATAGCGGGTTTGCACCGCTATCCGCGTGCCGACGCGAAACCCGAGGTTTTCCAACAGCTTGATGTCGGGTACGGACGCCACCCGCAGCGCGCCTTTCCCCACCGCTTCATATAGGCTCAAGGTTTCATGCCCTGTCATCACAACCATCCCTCCGCCATCCGGTTAGAGAAGACTAACCGGAAGACCAAAAATATCGGTTAGGATAAACTAACCGATATAAGGTTAGCAGAGACTAACCAATTTGTCAATAGGTTTTGAAAAAAATTTTCGCCAATCCCCTCCGCGCGCGGAGAGCGGCCGTCTTGCGCGGCGGGGCTTTTTGTGGTATGCTTTGGTCAGGGACTATGCCTGCGAGGATGTGAGAGCATGAGGATACAGGAATCGGCGGAGAATTATCTGGAAACCATTTTAATCCTGACTCGGAGCGGGAAGCCCGTGCGCGCCGTCGATATCGCCAATGAGCTTGACTACACCAAGCCCAGCGTCAGCGTGGCGATGAAAAATCTGCGCGAAAGCGGGCATATCGCCGTAAGCGCCGACGGGCATATCACGCTTACCGCTCGCGGGCGCGAGGTCGCGCAAAGCATGTATGACCGCCACACGCTCATTTCCGAGTGGCTGATTTGCTTGGGCGTGGGCAAAGAAACGGCGGTCAGGGACGCTTGCGGGATGGAACATTCCATGAGCGAAGAGAGCTTTGCCGCCATCAAAACCCACATTGAAAACTGGCGGCGGAACGTGCCGGGCGGCTGCCGGAGCCTTTGAGACCGCCTACGGCAGCACCCTTTCCGCGTACGCATCCGCCAGCGCCCGCACGCCGATGAAATCGACGTGCGGGTTATATATATCCTCCAAGCGCCCGTGTTTATCGCGCGCGCCGGCCAAGACGCCGCGCGCGTCCTCCGTCAGCGCCGCCTCGGTTCTGCGCAGAAAACGCAGCCGTAGCCTGTGCCGCCGCATCATCTCCCGCGGGACGGCGGCGTCCAAGCGCACGCGGCGGTACGGCTCGCCGGGATAGGCCGCGGATGTGAACGCCAGCCTCAGCCCCGGCAGGATGAGATGGCTTATCCGCGAGGCCGGGGCGAGCGGGTCGTAACAAGCGACCGCCTCCTGCCCCGCGTCCAGAGCAGCCTCCAGCAGCGGGCGGAGGAAAACGTCCGACAGACGGAATGGGTCGCGCAACTCGACGATTCTGTCCGCCAGAGCGTCCGCCGTCTCCCACAAAACCGTCTCGCCGCCGGGGGTGAGGGCGGAAAGAAACCGCTTGCTCAGCACGCCGCCGGAGCCTTTTTTGATTTCCCGGCGGATAAACCCGCGCGCGCGGCGGGCAATCGTTTCCGCCGTCCCGCCGTTCAGTACAAGGTCGCGCTGTTCGTCCTGAAGGGTCTTCACCGCCGCCAAAACGCGCGAAAGCCGCGTATAGTCGTCCCGCAAGCCGTCCCGCAGGCCGACCACGCCGCTCCGCTCCGCCGCCAAAGCCCCGTCGTCCACAAACTGCGTCAGCGGCAACCAGCAATCAACCGCCAGCGGGTATCTTGGCTCTATAACATGGGGCGCGGTGCCGTCCACAAACGCGACGCCAGACTTAGGGAAGTACACGCCGTCCAGAGAGGCGGGGTCGGATGAGCATAGGATAGACTCGCAGTCAAGCCCTTTGGCGGCGAGCTTTTTGGCGACCCGCCGCATAAACCCGCTCTTGCCGTTGCCCGACGTGCCCTTGAGGATATAGAGACGCTTCAGTTGGCCGTAATCAAGCCATTCGCCGAAAAATGACGCAAACCCCCCCGGCGTGTTCGCGCCGAGAAAAAACGCCGTATTCACAAACGGAACCCCCTTTAGCAAGTACCTTTACTACAGGTATACTATGCGAAAGGGGGTCGGCGCGTCATTGCGAAAAGCGTTATCTCAGCAGTTCAATCCACAGACTGTCATAGAGTTCGCGGATATGGTGCGGCATATTGAGAAACGGCTCAAACAGGCTGAGGTCTTCCGGGTAGGAAATGGCGTATTCCTCCTCGTCAAGCTCCAGCGCGTCATACACATGGGTCAGCGGCGTGGAGTAGCCGAGTTCAAGGACGTTGGCCATAGCCGCGTCAAAGCTGCACATGAAGTTGATATACATCTCGGCCGCCGCCTTGTTGGCGGCCCCCTTGGGGATGACAAAGGCGTCCGTGAAGATGTTGGAGCCTTCCTTGGGAACGGCAAAGGCCAAATCGGCGTTGCTTTCCATCATCAGCAGCGCGTCGCCGGCGTAATACGGCGCGAGGATGGCTTCGCCGACCTCCATCTTGTCAAAAATCTGATCCATGATGTAGGCTTGCACCAGCGGCTTCTGCCGCGCCAGCAGCTCATAGGCCGCCAGCAGCTCGTCCTCGTTTTCGGTGTTGAAGGAATAGCCGAGGAGCTTTAGGGCGATACCGAACGTGTCGCGGGCGTTGTCAAACATCAAAATCTGCCCAGTATACCGCTCGTCAAAGAGGACGCCCCAGCTATCAACCGGCCCGGAAACCCTTGTGGTGTCATAAATGATGCCCACCGTACCCCACATATACGGCACCGAGTAGCGATTCCCCGGGTCGTAGGCGGGGTTTTTGAGGTGGGGCTTTATATCGGCGAAATTGGGGATATTGGAAAAATCCAATTCCTCCAGCAGTCCTTCCTCGATTAAGAGCCCAATCATATAATCGGACGGGATGATTACGTCGTAGTTCGACCCGCCGGTGATGAGCTTGGAGCGGAGCGCCTCGTTGGTCTGAAAGGTGTCGTAATGAACCTTGATTCCGGTGACGGCCTCAAACGCCGCGTTGAGGTCTTCATTCATGTACTCGCCCCAGTTGTAGACATAGACGGCGGTTGAGCCGGTGGTGTTCTCAATGGTGTAACTGAAGTCAAACCCGTCCTCCTCCAGCCGTTTCAAAGCCCCGCCTTGACACCCCGCCAGCAGCAGAATGAGCGCTAAGATGATGATGATGGTTTTTTTCATCGTGTGTCCCTCGTCTTTCTTTTTTTATATATCTTCCGTCTTCACAGCCGCTGTTCCTTCTTTTTCTGGTCTCGCGCCTGTAAGACATTGATAGCAATCAGCAGCGCGAGGACGGTGACAAACATCAGCGTACTCAGCGCGTTGATTTCCGGGCTGACGCGCTTCCGCGTCATGGAGTAAATGACCATCGGCAGGGTCTGAACCGACGTTCCGGTGGTGAAATAGCTGATTAAAAAGTCGTCAATGCTCATGGTGAAGGCAATCATCGCCCCCGCGGTGATGCCCGGCATAATCTCCGGCATGATGACCCGCCGGTACGCGGCGAACGGACTCGCGCCCAAATCCAGCGCGGCTTCGTAGGTGTGCTTGCTCAACTGCCGCAGCTTGGGCAGCACCGAGAGGATGACATAGGGGATATTGAAGGTCACATGGGCAAAGAGCAGGGTGGTAAATCCCAGCCCCGCCCGGACGCCGAGCGAACGCAGAAAGGTGATGCAGAGGATGAAAAGCATCATCAGCGCCACGCCGGTAATGATGTCGGGGTTGACCACCGGGATGTTGTTCAGCGACAGCAGCATCTTGCGCGGGCGCTGTTTCATGCTGTACAGGCCGATGGCCGCCGCCGTGCCGATGACGGTGGCAATCAGCGCGGACAGCACCGCGATGACCAGCGAGAGGTAGAGCGCCGACAGCACCTGCTGATTTTCAAAAAGCGAGACGTACCAGTCGAGCGTAAACCCCTTGAACTGCGTACGGCTCTTGTCGGAGTTGAATGAAAAGACAATCAGCACAAGGATGGGCGCGTAGAGAAACACCGCCACCAGCGCCTGCAATATCCGTCCGGGCACACGGGAGCGTTTCATAGCACCACCACCTCCTCCTCGCCTTCGCCGAAGCGGTTCATCAGCGCCATTGAAATCAGCACGATGATCATCATCACCAGCGAAATGGACGAGCCGAGATGGGGGTTATAGGTGTTTCCCAGAAACTGCATCTCAATCAGGTCGCCCAGCAAAAGCGTCTTTCCGCCGCCGAGCAGCCGGGAAATGATAAAGGTGGAGACGCTGGGAACAAAGACCATCGTGATACCGCTCAATACGCCCGGCAGGGAAAGCGGGAAGATGACCCGCTTGAACACCGTCGCCTGATTGCCGCCCAAGTCCTGCGCCGCCTCGATGACCGGCTTGTCGATTTTCAGCATGACGGTGAGGACGGGCAGAATCATAAAGGGCAGATAGTTGTACACCATCCCGATTGCCACCGCCGCCGAGGTGTTGATGATCCGCAGGGTAGGCAGCCCCACGGCCGAGAGAAGCTGGTTGAGCAGCCCGGTGTTCTCCAAAATCGACATCCACGCGTAGGTTCGCAGCAGCATGTTGACCCACATGGGCAGCATAATCAGCAGCATGGCCGATTTGCGCACCGCTTCGCTCTCGCGGCTCAGCACATAGGCCAGCGGATACCCAATCAGCAGGCAGACGGCGGTTGAAATCGCCGCGAGGCCCAAGCTGCGCCCGAAGACCGCGCCGTAATCAAGCAGACGGGCGAAGTTGCCCGCCGTCAGACGCCCGTCCTCGCCCGTGAACGCGAAATACACCACCAGCATCATAGGGATGACGGTGAATAACACCATCCACACCACATACGGCCCCGCCAGCCATCCTCCGCGCCGCTTCACGTCTGGTCACCGTTTTCGCCGTCCTCAAACTTTGGCTCGGGGTCAAGCTCCTCCATCGTCATCGCCTCGGCGCCTTCGGGGAAGAGGTCGGGGCGATCCATGACGTGGATGTCCTCCGGGTTGAGGTTCAGCCCCACCTCGTCGCCGGCCTTGGGCGCGGTTGTGGAATGAATCATCCATTCAAAGCCGGGGGAATCGACGTATATCTCGTAAAACACGCCCTTGAAGGTCACCGAATTGACCGTTCCGCGAAGCTGCCCGTCCTGCGGCGCGGACATCTTTACATCCTCGGGGCGGACGACCACGTCCACCGGCTGGTCGGGGTCAAAGCCGGTATCGACGCATTCAAACCGCCGCCCGGCGAAGGAAACGAGATAATCCCTGTGCATGACGCCCTTAATCAGGTTGCTCTCGCCGATGAAGTCGGCCACAAAGGCGTTGATGGGTTCGTTGTAGATGTCAACGGGCGTCCCGATTTGCTGGATATTGCCGTGGTTCATCACCACCACGGCGTCGCTCATGGTGAGCGCCTCCTCTTGGTCGTGGGTGACGTAAACAAAGGTGATGCCCACCTGCTGCTGAATGTCTTTTAATTCGTGCTGCATCTCCTTGCGGAGCTTGAGGTCGAGCGCACCGAGCGGCTCGTCAAGCAGCAGAACCTGCGGGCGGTTGACAATGGCGCGGGCGATGGCGACACGCTGCTGCTGCCCGCCGGACAACTGATGCACCCGCCGCCGGTGGTAGCCTTTCAGCCCCACCAAGTCCAGCGCGCCGTGAACCCTCTCCTCAAGCTCCGGCTCCGCCGTCTTGGCGATGCGCAAGCCAAAAGCCACATTCTCAAAGACATTGAAATGCGGAAAGAGGGCGTATTTCTGAAATACCGTATTCACGCGCCGCCTGTGGGGCGGTACGTGATTGATTCTCTCGCCGTCGAAGAAGACATCGCCCGCGGTGGGCGTTTCAAAGCCGCCGATGATGCGCAGGGTGGTGGTCTTGCCGCACCCGCTGGGGCCGAGCAGCGTGAGAAATTCCTTGTCATGGATGGTCAGATTGATGGCATTAAGCACAATCTCTCCGTCAAACGCCATGCTACAGTCCACAAGGCGTATGAGCTCTTTTTTCACCTATCACCCTCCTCAAAAGGTATTGCCGCTCCCACGCGCACGAAAAAGCGACACTGCTTACTATACAGAGTTTTAACCCCGTTGTCAACCAAAACGCAAAAATATTTTTGAGAGGGTTTGGGGAAATTGCTTATTGCCTGCCGAATTGTCAGTCCGTCACCGTTATCAAAGCGTCCTCTAATGATTCGCTTGCCGCAATGTAGTAATTGAACGCGGATGTGAGGTTTGTAAACGTTTTCGAGCGGTTTTGCTGATTTAAGTCAAATGTCATAATGAAATCAGAATCATATTGTGTGTTGTATAGCCAGAAGGTGCCCTCATAATCGCCCCGGGGAATCGTGACCGTGATTTTTGAGCTGTTGGTGTAGAGCTGGTAAAAGGACAACTCGTCTGCGTTTACCTCAAGTTTTCCTGCTTGCGTCAAATCAACGTAGGTTTTGCCCTCAATTATGTCAACATGCGACGGGCCTTCAGCATAAAGGCCCCTATCTATTCCGAATGCCGATTCAAGCTCTTCACTTGCCGGCGGTAATTCCATGCCCTTCTCCCAAATCAATATCCCGTCGCCCTCAGACCCAATATATACAGACATGATTTCAACACCGTACTGCTGATTCGCGCCATCCAGCGCGACGTCAAATGTCAGGTAGCCCTTGAACAAGCCTATCTCCGAGGTGCGCCTGCTTTCAAGGACAGCTCGTTTTGGTATCATGTAAAAAGCCCCGTCTTCGGTTGTCGCAAATTTGATGACGCGCAGGTCTTTATTGTCCGCTACATCAAGATGGTAAAGGATTCTGCCGTCTGATAGCCGGCACACGTTGGACACCTTCAGCAAGTCAACGGGTACGGGGATAAATCTCCACTGCGTCAGCCCCAGAAAGCCTCCAATCAACACCGCAAAGACCAATATGGTCATAGCGACGCCTTTCATAACCGACTTTTTCTTGGCTTTGAGCAGGATTGCCTGCATGGCTTTGATGGGTTTTGCTTCTTCGACCGCATTTACAGGGCGCGCCAGTTCTTCTGAAATCGCGTTCAACACCTCTCCGCAGGAACGGCACCCTTTCATGTGTTCCTCTACCATAGCACGGCTTTCCGCGCTGCAAACGCTGTCATGGTACAGAGGAAGCAGGTCTTTGATTACCTCACAGGAAACGTTCATGATAAATCCTCCTTGAGTTTCATTTTTGCGCGGTGATATGTGACCCTCGCCCAACTCTCGGTTTTCCCGAAAAGCCCGGCAATTTGCGAGAACGACAATTCTCCGAATAATCGCAAAGAAAAGACCTCCTTGTATGGCTCGTCTAATGAATGGAGCGCTTTGTGGACTTCAAAAGCATGTTCCTTGTCAAAAAACTTTTGCTCAAAATCTTCGGCGTTGTCCCATTCCGGTTTGATTGAGCCATCGGAGTATTTCTTCGCGCTTTCGTAATATGTGAAAAATGTGTTCTTGGCTATTTGACAAAGCCATACTTGTATTTTGCACTTACCGCTGAAGCTGTCGATATTTTCAAACGCCTTTAGAAAAGCCTCCTGCGTAATATCTTCCGCGACCGTTTCATTTCTGCACAGGGACAACACATATTTGTACACATATTTGAAATGCTGGATATATACCTCGTCGAACTCAGCCACATTCTCACCACGCTTTCATCTATAAGACTGCCAAACTCGCAATTCGTTACACGCTTTCAAAAAAATAGCGTGCAGCAGACACGCTATCCTTTTCGGTGCTTCATATCAATCACGCCCGTTGCTCCGGTTCCCCTTTACCAGCGGAGAACTGGCGGAAGGGCGGCGGCGGCATTTCGGCCTACACACCGACCGCCATTTCGCTAAGCCGCTTGTTATCGGCAGCTTACCCGGACTCAATGTATCTATCTTCATAATATGCGTTTGCTATAATAGTTCAAACATAATGATTATTGCAGCATATAAATTTGAAATTCCGTGTAAGAGCCAGCTTGGAATTATTGATCCATTTGATTTCTCGTTGATATATCCCATTAACCAGCCAAGCATACCAGTAAATGCAATCACAAGCATTGGGATTGCTATGCCAAGTGCAGGAAACATTGTAGCTCCATGTAACATCCCGAATAAAATCGCTTGCAAGGTATTACCGACATAAAATCCAAGTTTTCCGCAAAGCCGTTTTCCTATGAATCCGCGAAACAATATTTCTTCAGCAAAGGCTGTTGCAATAAAGGCAAATACAACTGCTGGGATAAATGCCTTTATACCTTGTCCTCCGAAACGCTCATTGGCTAGTTGTATGTCATCGGGCAATAAAGGGTCTAAAACAAGCGACATTGAAATAATTATAGCTAAAGCCACGCAGAGAGAAATCGCAAATTTCTTTTTCTCCTTTATTATAGGTTTCTTTAAGCCAATCCAAGAAAAGAACGACGTTTTTTTAGCTGTTATGAGCCACCATATAACAGGGATAACTGACATGGCGGAAACTTGCAATACCGCAGTTAACAATTCATTTACAAGCAAGTATTACCCTCCCAACTGTCAATATGGATTATTTAAGTTTTCAACTTTTGAATAAGTAAAGGCGGGGTATATTTGTCGGGACATATCGGGTTATGAACGGCGCGTCCGAGCCTTTCTTCACACGGAGAACTGACGGAAGGGCGGGGCACCGGCGCCGATTTCAAATACCCGGCCGTCCAGCTTGATTTTCACCGCGCAGAGCGCCAGCGGTTCGCCCTTGCGTCCCTTGCCGTATTTGCCGTCGCCGAGAACGGGAAACCCCCGGCTCGCGCACTGGACGCGAATCTGGTGCGTCCGCCCGGTAACCAGCTCAATTTCCAGCAAGCTCTTCCCGCCGACCGATTGCAGCACCGCGTACCGCAGCACCGCCTCCTTCGCCCCCGGCGAAGGTGATTTCCGCGCATAGACGCGCTTCTCCACCGCGTCCTTCCACAAGTAATCCCGCCATTCCCCCTTCGCCGGAGACGGAACCCCCTCCACGGCGCATCGGTACGTCTTCACCACCTCGCGCCGCCGTATCTTCTCCGTAATGTCCCGCAGCGCCTCTCCGGTCTTGGCAAACAGCAGCAGCCCCTCGGTGTTGCGATCCAGCCGGTGGCAGAGGGAAGGGGTGAACAATTGACAATTGACAATTGACAATTGACAATTTCGGACGTAGGCGCGGGCCATTTCCTCGAAGTCGGGTTGGCTGGGGACGCCGGGGGGCTTGTGGAGGACAAGCATCCGCTCATCCTCATACACAATGCTCCCCACCCCCAACGTCCCATACTCTTTCATCTTCACTCTTTCATCTTTCCTCTGCGCGTGCGCGTGCGCGTCAAGCGCGTAAACGCGCACCACGTCGCCCTCCGCGAGCCGTTCGTCGGCGCGGCAGGGTCTGCCGTTGCGCTTGACGTCTTTCTTGCGGAAGGCTTTTTGGATGGCGGACGGGGGCAGGCCGGGCGCGGCCCTGCTTAAAAAACGGTCGGCGCGCTGTCCGGCGCTGTCTTTTGTTACGGCGTATTCTTTCATATGTTGATTGTAATCTTTTGATTATTGGCTGTCAAGGGCTTGCTTTTCAGTTTTCCATCCTATATAATAAATACGAACAAAAAATTCAGAGAGGATGGTTGCCTTGCTGTTTCCTGAAATTCCGAATATCCCATACAGGGGCGGAGAAGATTTTTTATCTTTCCGCTGGTACAACCCCGACGAGGTCATTTTAGGCAAGACAATGAAAGAACACTGTAAGTTCGCGCTGGCGTGGTGGCACACCCTTTGCGCCGAAGGCGCCGACATGTTCGGCGGCGGCACAGCCGACAAAGCGTTCGGCGCCGACAAGTCCGACTATATGGCTTACGCCAAGGCCAAGGCCGACGCGGGCTTTGAGATTATGCAAAAGCTCGGCATTGACTGCTTCTGCTTCCACGACCACGATTTGGTGGAGGAAGCGCCCACGCTGGCGGAGAGCAACAAACGCCTTGACGAAATCACCGACTACATCAAAACGAAGATGGACGAGACAGGCATAAAATGCCTGTGGGGAACCTGCAACGCGTTCAGCCACAAGCGTTTCATGGCGGGCGCGGGCACCTCGCCCAGCGCCGATATCTTCGCCTATGCCGCCGCGAAAATCAAAAAAGCGGTGGAGCTGACCGTCAAGCTGGGCGGTACGGGCTACGTCTTCTGGGGCGGCCGCGAGGGGTATGAAACCCTGCTCAACACCGATATGCGGCTGGAGCAGGAAAACCTCGCCCGCCTGATTAAAATGACCATCCAATACGCCCGCTCCATCGGCTTCAAGGGCGACTTCTACATCGAGCCCAAGCCCAAGGAGCCGAGCAAGCACCAATACGACGTTGACGTCGCCTCAACCTGCAACTTCCTGCGCGCCCACGGCCTGATGGGCGAGGTGAAGATGAACGTCGAGGCCAACCACGCCACGCTGGCGGGGCATACCTTCCAGCATGAGCTGCGCGCCGCTGCCGACAACGGCGTCTTCGGCTCAATCGACGCCAACCAAGGCGACCTGATGCTGGGCTGGGACACCGACCAGTTCCCCAGCGACGTATACAGCGCCACGATGTGTATGCTCGAAGTCATCCGCGCCGGCGGCTTCACCAACGGCGGCCTCAACTTTGACGCCAAAACCCGCCGCATGTCCTACACCATCGAGGATATCTTCCACGGCTTCATCACCGGCATGGACACCTACGCGCTCGGCTTGCGCAAAGCCTGCCAGCTCATCGAGGACGGACGCATCGCCCAGTTCGCCGAGGAGCGCTACGCAAGCTACAAAACCGGCATCGGCGCCGACATCGTCCTCGGCAAGGCCGGTCTGGTCGAGCTGGAGCAGTATTCCCTCCAGCGCGAGCCGCAGCTCCCGCCCAGCGGACGCCAAGAAATGCTGGAAGGCATCGTCAACTGCATCCTGTTTGAGGGCAAACCCAGAATGCGCCGCTGGAACGACGTCCCCCCGCCCGTATAAACCACCCCCACCATAAAACAGAGCGGCGCTTTGCCGCTCTGTTGTTGTGTGCTATCACGTCAAGCAGTCCAGCTCTTCCCTCGTGCGGCCGGCGCTGCTTTTAACTCGCGCATCTGCTCCATATGCCGGCGCATTAGCTCAACCCATGTGGGTTTTTCGTTTTTTGGAATCTCTATCAGCGACCGTCTCTGCGCGCGGGTATCAGGCGTCCTTGCAATGGTCCAACTACTTGAACTGCCATCAGCACTAAAAATGGTACCCATTGCAATAACCGTGTCGCCTCTTGCTCTGATTTGGTCAGCGCCCCACTGTTGAAATTTTATGGTGTCTAAAAACCGAGCCTTCATTTCAATCATTTTTTCGGGGTCATTGGCCATATCCCGGAACACTTGCGGGTGGATGGACACATTATGCACCCCGCTTGCGAGGAAAGGCTTGGTGTCGGTTGACTGCCCCCAGCCGGCAAACATTTGCCAAACAGAATTCGCAACGCTTCTTGCGTTTGCGTTTTCCTGCCGGTTTGCGGTCAGCGCCACCGCCTTATGGTAAGATTCCTGCGAAACCCAACTGCCGTTGACATTGATGCCGTCCATCACCCATCGTCCTCCTTGACTATAATCTCCCTTATCTATCATTATCGGCATAACAAGGAAAAATCTTTAGAAGACCATAGATAGACCGTGCCGCTTGCCTAAGTCTAATAGACCGTGAACACCGCATAGCATGGTACGAAAGACGGAAGGTCGCTTGAGAAACGACAAATTATTTGAAGTTTCTTGTCTTGCAGTCCCCGCCTAATGAGCTGGAGGACACCTAAAAGAAAATACTGTTATACATCTCGCCGTCCAGAATTTTCCCATAACTCTCGGTTTGCGTTATTTTAACTTTTTTGTCTATAGCTTCTTGTAATACTGCAATGCGAATTTCATACCCCATAGAAAACCATCCTATAGGGTATAAATCAGAATTGTTATCGTCATCAAAGAAAGACTTTATCTTTCTTCCTAGAGCTTTTGTATATAACGCATCCATCATTATATAGGCGGTATTAACATCAAAACAATTCTGTTCCATATTTACTTGCCCCTTGCTTATAATTTTCAAGTTCATCTTCACCGTTCTGTTTCAGATTTTCATCGGAAAAATCTGATAGATTCCCGCTATGGCGCGGTCATACCACTCGTTGTTATGATGATGCAAGCAGGCCTGTAAGCCGGGTTCTGTTGAAAACAGCCATCTATCTGGGCCGCCTGTTGCCAAACGGCTCAATGCCACCCGTCCGGGAACTGCCGGGCCGGCTTGGAGAGCCATACGGCGCTCCTTGGTGTCCCGTGTCGGTGTTGCTCCGAATAGAGTTTACAGGCCCCTCCGCTCTCACGGAGACGCGGTGAGCTCTTACCTCACCTTTCCACCTTTTCCGGGCGCGTACGCCCGGTAGTCTATTTCTGTTGCACTTGTCCGCGCATCACTGCGGGCGGGCGTTACCCGCTATTCTTGCCCTACGGAGCCCGGACTTTCCTCCAGCGCGTCCGCGCCGGCGGCTGTTCAGCCTGCTTGCGGAAACAGTATACCAAAACAAACGCGAATTGTCAAACCCCCGCATCCGCCCTCTGTAGGGGCGACCGTCCCCGGTCGCCCGCACGTATCCCGTTACGTCGGGCTGCGGGGCGCAGAGCGCCGCGTCGCCTCAAACACCGCCGGGCTCAAAACCAAAATGGCCGCGAGGTTAGGCAGCGCCATCAGGGCGTTCATCACGTCCGAAAACGCCCAGACGGTATCCAGCCGCATGACGGCGCCGGGCAGCAGCGCCGCGATAAAAGCCGCGCGGTAGAGAACGGGCGCTGCGGCGCCGGGGAAGACATACTGACAGCACCGCTCGCCGTAAAAGCACCAGCCCGGAATGGTGGCAAATGCGAACAGAATGGTGCATACGGCGACCGCACCGCCCCCGAAGGGGCCGAGAACGCGCTCAAACGCCGCCACCGTCAGCGCCGCCCCGTCCGCCGCGCCGCCCGGCGCGTAAACCCCGGTGGCAAGGATTACAAGGGCGGTCAGGGTGCAGAGAACCATCGTGTCGATAAACACCTCCAGCGCGCCCCACATCCCTTGGCGCGCGGCGCTGTCCGTTTCGGCGCAGGCGTGGGCTATGGGGGCGCTCCCCATCCCCGCCTCATGGGTAAACACCCCTCTGGCAACGCCGAACCGTATGGCCCGCGTGACGGTATACCCCGCCGCGCCGCCCAAAACCGCCCCCGGCGCGAACGCGCCCCCGGCAATCAGGCGCAGGGCGGAGGGTATCCCGTCCCGGCTGAGAATCAGCACCGCCGCCGCCAGCGCGATATACAGGCCGGACATAAGCGGCACCAGCTTTTCCGTCACCGAGACGACGGAGCGTATGCCGCCCAGCAGCACGGCGGCGGCGAGGATGGCCGCCGCGCCGCCCGTCACGGCGCGGGGAACGCGGAAAACGGCGTAACACGCGTCCGCCATAGTATGTACTTGGGTGAGATTCCCCACCCCGAAGGCCGCCGCCATGCAGAAACCCGCAAACATCAAAGCCGGGACGCGCCAGCCGATGGCCTCCATGTAATACATAGGGCCGCCGTAATACCCGCCGTTCGGATGCTCTCTGCGGTAGCGCACCGCCAGAAACACCTCGGCGTATTTCGTCATCATCCCCAGCAGCGCCGATACCCACATCCAGAAAACCGCGCCCGGCCCCCCCGCCGCGATGGCGGTCGCCACCCCGGCAATGTTGCCGGTTCCCGCGGTAGACGCCAGCGCGGTGGTCATCGCCTGATACGGCGACACGCCGCCGCCCGCCTTTTCGCCGCCGGTAAAAAGGCTCCCCAGCGTCTGGCGGAAGATGTCCCCCATACGGCGTATCTGCCAAAACCCGCTGCCCACTGAAAACCAAAGCCCCGCCCCGAGCAAGACGACCCACATATTCTTCCTTCTCCCCCCGCGGATGGACGCACTTCGCTTGTACCACATCCATACTCGCCGGGGGAGCTGAATAGAACGTGAACCGGGGGCGGCCATCAGCCGCCCCCGTCTTATTCAGATTGTTTTTAGAATATGTGGTAGGACAGAACCAACCCGGCGAAGACGATGGAAACCATCGCGCTCAGCTTGAGCAGGATGTCAACGGCCGGGCCGCAGGTGTCTTTGAAGGGGTCGCCTACGGTGTCCCCCACGACGGCGGCCTTGTGCGCGTCGGAGCCTTTTCCGCCGTGGCTGCCGGCTTCGATGTATTTTTTGGCGTTGTCCCACGCTCCGCCGGAGTTCGCGGTGAAAATTGCCATCATCAGGCCGCAGGCGGTAGCGCCCATCAAAAAGCCCACAACCCCGTCGGGGCCCAGCACCAGCCCGGTGCCAATCGGCGCGAACACGGCCAGCAGCGCCGGGAAGACCATTTCGCGGATGGAGGATTTGGTGCATAGGTCAACGCAGGTCTCATAATCGGCTTCGGCGGTTCCTGCCATAAGCCCCGTAATCTCCTTGAATTGGCGGCGAACTTCCACGACGACCGATTGCGCCGCGCGCCCGACCGAGTTCATCAGCCGCGCCGTGAAGAAGAAGGTAATCATGCATCCGAGGAACAGACCCACAAGGACAGTGGGGTTATTGATTGCGAGGTCCAATTCAAAGTCGGGGTCAAGATAATGGAGCCTGTCGATGTAAGAGGCGACCAGCGCGAGCGCCGTCAGCGCCCCGGCGGCAATGGCAAAGCCCTTGCCCGTGGCGGCGGTGGTGTTGCCCAGCGAATCCAGCGCGTCGGTGCGCTGGCGGACTTCCTTGGGCAGCTTGGCCATTTCGGCAATCCCCCCGGCATTGTCGGCGACCGGGCCGTAAGCGTCGTTGGCCAGCGTAAGCCCCAATGTGGAGAGCATCCCCACAGCGGAAAGCCCGATGCCGTATAAGCCTATCTTCGCGGCATCTTCGGCGGCAAGGTCAAGCCCTGCGCCCGAGATAAAGAAGGAGACGAGAATGGACGCGCAGATAATCAGGGTGGGGATGGCGGTGGACTTCATGCCCAGCGAAAGCCCGCCAATCATCAGCGTAGCCGTCCCGGTTTTCGTCGTTCCCGCCAGCTCCTTTGTCGGATTATAATTGTCTGACGTATAGTATTCGGTAACGAAAGCAATACCGACGCCGGCAAGCAGCCCGGAAAGAATTGCGCCGTAAAGCCCTATGTAATCAGAGCCAAGCATAAACCACACCAAGGGGAAAGAGATGACGGCGATAGCGATGGCGGAGAAGTTGGTGCCGCGGCGCAGGGCGGATAACAGATTCTTTTGGGTAGCGCCCTCTTTCGTTCGGACAAGGAAGGAGCCGATGATGGAAGCGATGACGCCGATGGCGGCCATTGCCATAGGGATGGTGACCGCTCTGTCCCCGGTGAGCATGTCGTCAAAAACCGAGGCGGCGGCGACGCCCAGCGCGCAGGAGGACACGATGGAGCCGACATAGGACTCATACAGATCCGCGCCCATGCCCGCCACGTCGCCCACGTTGTCGCCCACGTTGTCGGCGATGACGGCGGGGTTGCGCGGGTCGTCCTCGGGGATACCGGCCTCAACCTTCCCCACAAGGTCGGCGCCCACGTCGGCGGCTTTTGTAAAGATGCCCCCGCCAACGCGCGCGAACAGCGCCACCGTGGAAGCGCCCATGCCGAAGGTCAGCATGGCGGCGGTGATTTCATGGATAGGCTCGTTGAACACATATTTGAGGATGTAGTACCAAGCGGCCAAATCAAACAGCCCCAGCCCCACCACGACAAAGCCCATGACCGAGCCGGCCGAGAACGCCACGCGCAGCCCTTTGTTCAGGCTTTCCTGAGCGGCGTTGGCGGTGCGGGCGTTGGCCATTGTCGCGGCCTTCATGCCGACAAAGCCGGCAAAGCCGGAAAACGCGCCGCCGGTAAGGAAGGCGAACGGGACATACCATGTAAGGAAGTCAAAAAAAGCCATAACGCATAAAATGGCAATCATCACCACAAAGAACCACGCGATGGTGGTGTACTGCCGTTTCATAAAGGCGTTCGCGCCCCTGCGGATTTTTGCCGAGATGGCCTTCATGGCGTCATTGCCCTCGGGGAAGCTTTTGATTTTTCTGAAGAGGTAGACAACAAATGCCAGCGCCAGCACCGCGCCGATTGGGGTTAGAATCATAAGGTCGATGTTGCGGTTCATGTTACGATTTCCTCCTTAAATAGTATTGATGACCAATTCTCGCCACGTTACACTATATCACTGTCGTCCGCGCTTGTCAAGCGACAACCCGACATTTTTCCACATTATCATTATACCACAGGCGCGGCTCTCAAAAACTATCTATTTTTTTCGCCTGTTTTCAACGCAAACGCCTTCGGATAAAGCGCCGTTCCGCGCTATCCGAAAGCGTTTGCAAACATTATCGCCGAAAACGTCCGTTTTGAATTATGTTCGCTTTTGAAAAAAGTTTACGCCCTGTCCTCCGCCTCGCGTCCGGCCACCGCGGCGGCTTCCTCAAAGTCGCTGTACAGAAGGTGTTCGGAGACGGCGTCCAGCGTTTCTTTTACCGCGCGGGGCCATGCTTTCTTCTTCAGCTCGCCCAGCGCGTTTTTGGCGGTTCTCTTGTCGTATCCGAGACAGGCGTCGCGGATGGCGGCCCATTGCCCGCGTAAAAATTCCCTGTCCCCGTCCGTTATATCGGCGGCGGCGTCCTCGTCCTTAGGCTTTATTTTGTCAATCACGGCTCGCAATTCCCCGATAAACGCCGCCGTCTCCTCCGCCATGACGGACAGGTCGCGTTCCCGCGCCGCCTGCTCCAGCCTGAGCGCGACCGCCGAAAGGTCGGCCTCCCCCACATTGGTCAGCGCGCTTTTCATCGCGTGGACATTGATGATATACAGCGCCAAATCGTCTTCCAGCGGGGCGTTCCACCTGTCGAGGATGGCTTGCAGCGTGTCGGCGGTTTTACCCGCGTCGCGGGCAAACAGCTTGGCCAGCTCCGCCGCGTACGAGGCCATAGGCAGCTTGACGGCGTTCTTCTTCTGCCTGCGCGCGGCCTCAACCGTCTCGGGGGGATGACGGTCGCGTATCAGCCTGTTGAGCGCGAGGTCGAGATGGCGGATGTCAATCGGCTTGGAGATAAACTCGTCAAAGCCGCGCATCAAAAACATCTCCGCCTGCCCCTGCATGGCGTTGGCCGTCAGCGCGGCAATCGGGTTCGGGTATCCGTATTCCCGGATTCGCTGAACCGCCTCTATCCCATCCATTCCGGGCATCATATAGTCCATCAGGATTAGGTCGTATACCCTGCCGCTCTTAATCTTGGCGAGCGCTTCCTGCCCGCTGAGCGCCGTATCAATGGCCAGCCCGTACGGCAGCAGCAGCCCTTTCGCCACATAGAGGTTGCTTTCCATGTCGTCCACAATCAGCACGCTGCCATACGGCATATACTCCCGCGAAAAGCTCTCCTTCAGCGCCGGGGTTTTCGCGTCCACATGGAACTGCCGGATGCGTTCGGCCAAGGCGGGGCCCAGCGCGCCCGCGCTCGTGTCCTTCTGCGGGATTTTCACGGTGAAGATGGAGCCGGAGCCCATCTCGCTTTTAACGGTAATGGAGCCGTCCATCAGGTCAAGCAGGCGCTTGGTGATGCTCATGCCCAAGCCGGTGCCCAGCGTCCCGCGGGCCGTGGACGTCAAAAAGCGCGAGTATTCGTCAAAGAGCCTGTCAATCTGCTCGGCCGTCATGCCGTGTCCGGTGTCGCTGATGGTGAACACCAGAATCAGCTTGCCGTCCTCTCCGTATTCGGCCGCCGCGTTCAGAACCACCTTGCCGCTTTCGGTATACTTAAAGGCGTTGGAAAGCAGGTTGTTGAGAATCTGCTTGACGCGGATTTCGTCGCCGATGACGATGGAGGGCAGGGTTTCGCCGACCAGAACCTCAAACTCCACCGGCCTGCTGTTCGCCCGAACCAGATTGTAGTGTACGACGTCGTTAATCAGGCTGGCAAGCTCATATCTGGCGGGGATAATCTCCAGTTTCCCGGCTTCGATTTTGGATAAGTCAAGCAAATCGTTGATGATGCCCAGCAGGGAATACGCCGAACTGTATATCCTCGAAAAGGATTCCTGAAGCCCGGGCGAGAGGTTGTCGCTCAGCAGCTCAATCTCCGTGACGCCGATGATGGCGTTGAGCGGCGTGCGGATTTCATGGCTCACCATCGCGAGGAAATTGCTCTTTTGCCGGCTCTCCTCGTCGCTTTTGACCTTGGCGGACGTGATGCTCAGCAACACCGAGCAGAGGGCCGCGGCCATAACCGCGCCCAAGATGGAGAGAAACCAGCCCATTTCCGTAATGCTGCGGTAATATGTGTCATACGGCGTCATCAGGCACAGAACCCAGCCGTTGTCAAAGACCTTCCAGAACAGCTCGTTCCGCTCGTTCAGGTAAGACCGCGCGTCAAACTTGCCGAACACCGCGCCCGAACGCATATCGGCCGCGATAACCTCGCCGTCGTTCAAGAGATTGATGCCCCTGCCGAGAAAATCCACGCTGGGATGGGCGATGACGTTTAGGTTCCCGTCCAGCATTAAGCTGTATCCGTCGTGGGTGAGCCGCGTATTGATGACAAAATCGGCGACGTACTCCAGCGTGAGGTCAAAGCAGATGACGCCCAGCGGCCTGTTGTCGTCGTCAAAAATGCGGCGCGCGTATGTGAGGGTGTACGCTTCGGCGCCCGCCTCAAGCTGCGGCGCCGTCACCGCGACCTCCCCGTTCGCCTCAACGGCGGCGAGATACCAGTCACTCTCGGTTAAATCGCCCTCCGGCGCGGGCGCCTTCCCGTTGTATATAAGCTGCCCGTCAAAGCAGTCAAAGACGCCGTATACGGCGTCCACACTGCGCAGCATACTCTCCTCGGAAAGTATCTGCCGGGTAATATCGGTCATAAAAAGGCGAACGACCTCAATGGGTTCGCCGTTCGTAAGCATGATGCGGACAGAGCCCGCCATTCCGGCGAGGACTGTCTGCGATTCCTGAAGATGCGCGTTAATGTAGGCCTCGGCGTTGGTGAGCTTGTCTTCGGCGTTAACCTGCAAGTGGCGCTGCTCGCGCTCCCGCCCGTAGGAGTAGCTGACAAATACCATCAACGCGAACGCTATAACCACAAGGCATATCTGCGCATAGGCCAGCCTGATTTTTTTGAGCTTGCCGAATAGTGAACGCATCGTTGCCCTGCCCCCTACATCACAGCCCTGAATTTCTCCCGCGCGGCAAAGAATACGCCGGCAATATCCGGGTCGAAGTGTTTTCCCGCGTCCGCCATGATGATGCGCTCCGCTTCCTCGGGGGGAAACGCCGGCTTGTACGGACGCTCGGAAATAATCGCGTCGTAAGCGTCGGCCACGGCCATAATCCGCCCGTGGAGCGGAATGTCGCCGCCCTTCAGCCTATAGGGGTAGCCGGCGCCGTCCCAGCGCTCGTGGTGGTAGCCGGCAAACAGCCTCGCGTGGTTTAGGAAGGATTCCTCGCCCGTCTGGTGAACCATTTGGTCTATAATGCGCTCGCCTTCGGTGGTGTGGACTTTAACCTTTTCAAATTCCTCCGCCGTCAGCCTGCCCGGCTTGTTTAAGACAAGGTCGCTGACGGCAATCTTGCCGACGTCGTGCAGCCGCGCCGACGCCGCGACCGTCTCCAAATCCCATGCGTTGATTTCATCCGCGTGCAGCCCGCACTCCAGCAGCGCGTCTATCAGGATGCGTATGTAGGTGGCCGTGCGCTCGATATGCCCGCCGGTCGTCACGTCTCGGCTCTCCACCATGTCGGCGAGAACGGAGATGATGCCGTTTCGGAGGCGCTCAAGCTGACACGTCCGCTCGCGTATAAGCGTATCGACATGCAGATGCGATTTGACGCGCTTGAGAAGGACTGGCGCGGAAAAGGGCTTGTGGATGAAGTCCGCCGCGCCCATTTCAAAGCCTTTAACCTCGGTCGCCGCGTCGCTCCACGCCGTCAGGAAGACCACGGGAATCTCCGCGTACCGTTCGTGCGCCTTCAACTGGCGCAGCACTTCGAAGCCGTCCATGTCCGGCATTTCGATGTCAAGCAGGATGAGGTCGGGAATCATTTTCTTCAGGAGGAGAAAGAGTTTGTGCCCCGAAAGCATGGTCATTACCGTAAAATGCGGTTCAAGCGCTTCTTCTACCATCATAAGGTTCAAACTGCTGTCATCCACCGTGAAGATAACCTTCAATATTGTCACGCCCCTCTCCAAAATCGCCGCGCCGGTATCAGCGCGCAAAAAGTAAACGCCCAGCTTACACGAATTTCCAATAGTATACTATACACACTGCCCAAATGTCAACAGAAATTTACCGAAAATTTTGTGCGGATTTTTTTGGCGCTTTCTGGGGATTCCGCAACCCCCCGCAAAACCCGCCCACAGCGGCGTTTCAAGCCTTTCTGATGTGCTTCTCGACCTTTTCGTGCAGCGCCCTTGTCTCGAACGGCTTGACCAAAAAATCACTCGCCCCGAGATGGATGGCGGCGGTCAGATGGTCGGTCGTCCCTTCGCTCGTCAGGAAGATAACCGGCGTCTCCTTATGCTTCTCGAAGCTCCGTATGACCGGAATCAAATCAAACCCGTTGATCACCGGCATGTTGTAGTCCAGCAGAAACAAATCGGGCGTGATTTTGTTCAGCACCGCTCTCAGCTCCTCCGGCTTGGCCAGCGTATACACCTTGTATTTGTCGCACAGCGCGTAATTGATGGCCAGCAGCATACTGGAAACATCGTCAACGGCGAGGACGCTCGGCCTGTTGTCGGGCTTCTCGGACGCCAGAGTCCGCTGCCTGTTCGGGTTCAGCGCGTTTTCGATGGCGTCAATCAGCGACTGGGTGGAATACGGCTTGCCCACATGGGCGGTCGCGCCAAGGTTGATGCCCTTCACCACGCTGTCCCTGTCCATCTGGGAGGTGAGGAAAATCACCGGAATCACGGCGTAGCGCGGATCCTCCTTCAGCAGCCTGATGGTTTCATACCCGTCAACGTCCGGCATATTGACGTCCAGCAGAATCAAATCGGGCATCACATACTCAAGCACCTCAAACAGCTTCCCGGCCGACTGCGCCGGAAACACCTCATACCGGCTTTTCAGCCTGTCTCTCACCGTTATCAGGCTGTAGTTGACGTCGTCAACATAGACAATCTTTTTACGAATGTTGGGTTTCACTGGCTCACCTCCTGCACATTCAAACCGGAAAGCCTCTCAACAATTTGCGAGAAATTCATCATCCCCACATTTTCCCGCAGCCAAATCGCGAGTCCGTCGTCGGATTCATACTGGTACCGTCCAATTTCGTCAATGGCCTCGTCCGCCCCGTCCATATCGTATTCCTTGCAGGCGATGAGGAGCTTTGCCAGCAAGCCCTTGTCCGGCTCGGCCTTCACCGGCTTGGGATTCTCGGCCTCGATGGCGGTGAGCATCTCGTCGATGGCGCCGATAAACGCCCACGCGGCTTCAAGGAACTCAGGGTTATGCTCCCTGACAAACGCCAAGTCGCCGGCGGCGGCGGCCTGTTCAAGAACCTCGGCCTTCTGGCCTATCCGGTCGGCGTGGATATCGTAGCTCGCCCCCTTGATGCCGTGGACGGTGATTTTGTAGCCCGCGAGCTTCTCCTCGTTGACCGCCGACATCACCTCCAGCATGGAGCTGATGTTGGTCACATATGCGCGCAGGATTCTCAGGTACGTTTCGGCGTCGCCCTCGTATCTGTCCAGACCCTTGGCGATATCCAGCCCATCCACCTTTCTGCCGCTGATTCTCGCCCCGTCCCGGACAGACAGCCTGACGGCGTATGAGGCCGCCACGTTTTCCGCCTCCTCAAACTCGCTGTGGATGATGCAGCCCTTGATATACGCCACAACCTCCATCGTGTCGTCCGACCGATCCTTAATCTCCGCCAGAAGATCCAAAACACCTTTTCGGTCATACTCGGCGCACATATCCCGCACCGCCGTAAACAGCTTGTACAGCTCGGCGACGTCCCCGTCGGAGCCTTTGCCTTGCTTCGGCTCGAGTTTCTCCAAGAGCGCCCGCAGCTCCTCCAAAAACGCGGGCGCCGACGCGGTCAGCGTCCCGATATCCTTTTCCCGCCCGGCCATTTCCAGCCGCAGCGCCATATCGGCGAGGGCCTTTTCGCCGATATGCCCGAGGGAGCTTTTGATGCCGTGGACGGCGACGACAAACTGCCGCAAGCCCTCGTCGGTTTCGACGCCCCCGACGTCAAGCAGCCCTTCAATCCGCTCCACCGTCCTGTGCGCGTCCCGGATGAAGAATTCCGTCAGCATCGAATCCTTCTGCGGCGGCAGAACGGCGGCCTCCTTCGCCTCTTTTTGTATCTGGCGCGCGGCCTCGATGACCTCGGGCGGCTGCTTGTCGCGCACATATTTGTTCAGGACGCTGTTCAGATGGCGCACGTCAATCGGCTTGGCGATAAAGCCGTCAAACCCGTTTTGCAGGAAGATGTCCGCCTGTCCCGCCACCGCGTTTGCCGTCAGCGCGACGATTGGGGCTTCGTAGCCCATATCGCGCAAGCGCTTGGTCGCCTCCATGCCGTCCATCTCCGGCATCATGTGATCCATGAAGATGATATCGTATTCCTTGCCCTCCGCAATTTTGTCCAGCGTCTCGCGCCCGCTCATGGCGGTGTCGATTTTCAGCATATACAGCTTCATCAGCCCCACGGCGACATAGAGGTTTGTCTCCACGTCGTCCACAATCAGCACATGCCCGTAAGGCATCGGGTCGCGCACAACCTTGCCGTAGCTTTTCTTCTGCGACATATAGTTGACGCGGAATTGCCGGAGCTGCTCCTTCAATTCGCTGCCCAGCGTCTCAAACCCCGTTGTTTTCTGCGGAATCCGCACGGTAAACAGCGACCCCTTGCCCGGCTCGCTCTCCACGTCGATGACCCCGTCCATCAGATGCAGAAGGCGGTGCGTGATGGCAAGCCCCAGCCCCGCGCCCTCAATGGTGCGGTTGTATTCCTGATTGAAGCGGGAATATTCCTCATACATCCTGTCAAGCTGCTCCCGCGTCATGCCGTAGCCCGTGTCCCGCACGCCCAGCACAAGCGTCACGCCCCTCCGGTGCGCCTCGCAGTCAATCGACAGCGTGATGCTCCCGGTCTCCGTGTATTTGAACGCGTTGGAGAGGAGGTTGTTCAGCACCTGCTTAATCCGCAGCTCGTCGCCCACCAGCTCCGCCGGCAGGTTTTCGTCAATCTGGATGTTAAACTCAAGGGGCTTGCTGTCCATCCGCATCATGTTCAGGTGCAGCGTGTCGTTAATCAGGCTGGCGATTTTATACGGCTTGTTGCGGATATCCATCTTCCCCGCTTCAATCTTGGAGAAATCAAGGATGTCGTTGATGATGCCGAGCAGCATGTCGCAGGAGCTGTGAATCCTCTCCAGCCCCTCCTCAATCTCCGTGGGCAGCACCCTGTTTTGCATCAGAATCTCGGTCACGCCCAAGATGGCGTTCATCGGCGTGCGTATCTCGTGGCTCATGTTGGCAAGGAAGACCGATTTGGTCTGGTTGGCGGTTTCGGCGGCGTCATGCGCCTTGCGCCGCTCGTAGCCGGATATGGCCAGCGCCATAAGGTCGGCGAGGGAGGAGACAAAGGTTTGCTCCTCAATCGCCCATTCGCGCTTTCCGTCAAACTCCCAGCAGCTCACCTGCTCAACGCAGACCACACCCACCAGCTTGCCGTCGGCGCGTATCGGGGCGTTCAGCGCGGCGCACACGCCGGACAGACGGTCGCCCGCGGCGTTTGATTCGTATTCCTCGCTGCTGTTGGTGACAATCAGCCGCTCGGTTTTCAGCAGCTTCGCGTATTCCGGGAAGTCCGTGAGGTCATAGTCGCTCTGGACGGTATGCTGCCCGCTGTCGGCGCTGTAATGGGAAATGCTTCGCAGCACAAATTCCTCGTCTATATACCACCACACCGCCACCTGACTGACATTCAAGGCTTTGCAGGCCCCCTGCGTGACGACGTCGGCCGCGGGCTTCAAATCGCCGCCGGTCAGCGTCGGCGAGGTGGTGATGTTCGCCAGCGCCTCGTTGAGCCGCTTGGTATATTCGTAGCTGCTGACGCTTTTTTGCTCGGCCTCCTTGATTTTGGTGATATCGCGCGCGATGCCCAGAAGCCCGATGACCTCGCCGTCCAGCATCAGGGGCCTTTTGATGGTCTCGTAGAGCGGGGTGTATCCGTCGGCGCGCGGCATATACTCCTCCGTGATAAAGGACACGCCTTCGTTGATGACCTTTACGTCCGTCTCGTAATAATGCGCCGTCAGCTCCTCCGGCATCCTGAAGCCCTCCGAGTGAACCTTGCCGATTACGTCCGCCTCGCGCAGCCCGAAATGCTCATACAGGCTCCGGTTGCACTGCGTAAACCTCAAATCCAAGTCCTTGGTGAAGATCAGGTCGGGGATGGAGTCAAACAGCGTTGTGAGCGTGGTGGTCTTGAGCGCGAGGTCGCGGGTGCGCTTTTCAATCAGGGCATGGCGGTTGATGGCGCTTGCCAGCATCAGGCTCACCGACCGCAGGATGGCAAGCTCGTCTGCGGTGAAGTCGCGCTCGTCCACGCAGTCGTCAATGCTGAACAGGCCCCAGAGCTTATCGTCCATGAACAGCGGGATGATGGCCACCGCCTTGACGTCCAGCTTGCTGAAATACGCCTGTTCATCCGCGTTCAGCGAGGACAGGGGGCCGCCGATGTATTCGTTGCGGTTGAATTTCTCTTCCCATTCGGCGATGTTCACATACGGGGGCATGGGGCCCATCGGGAAGATGATTTTTTTGTGCCCGACGTCGCTAAGCCAGCGGAAGAGAAGATCAAACCGGCTCTCCCCTCCAATGTTCTCGTGCCGCCAGATTTGGACGCGGTCTACGTCGATTGAACGGCCCACAAGCCCTAGGCTGATCATAATGGGGCCTTCGATGTCCTCGTTTTCCTCCGTCGAGAGCAGCAGGGTCGCGGTCTGATTGACCGATTTCAGCAAATCATCCTGCCGCTTCAGCCGCTCGGAGGATTGGTGGATATCCAAAATCATTTCGTTTCGGATAAACGAGCCGGCAATCAGCAGGCTGGCGGCGTTCAGGATGGCCTCCTCCTCATCCGTAAACGACCGCTCCCTGTGGCAGTCGTCAAAGCTGACGAAGCCCCAGAACTGGTCTTCCATGAAGACCGGCGCCGCCAGTATGGAGAGGATTCCGTCAAGCTCCAGCAGGCTCCGGGCTTCCGGCGCCATCCCGCTTACCGGGCCGTTGATGCTCCCCCGCCGCGACAGATACGCCTCCCAGCCGGGGAAAACCGCGCTGTACTGATACAGCTCCTCATCCTCGTAATAGGTGGTGTTCTGCGCAGACCACTCGTATAATTGCGAGCAGTAAAGCTGCCCGTCCACGGTATGGTTTCTCCAGATATGCACGCGGTCGACGCCCACGGCCCCGGCAATCTTCGCGATGCTTTGCCGCAGGGACTCCTCAAAGGCGTTGACGTCCGCGTTGAGCAGCAGGATGGCCGTTTGGTTCACCGCCCGCAGCATATCGTCCCGCTGCTTGATGCCTTGCATCATCAGCTCGTGTTCCCGCAAATCGCGCGTATAGCCCACGACGACATACTCGTCCCCGTATATCGCCCGCACAAGGGTCACCTCCGCGGGGATGGACGTGCCGTCGCCCGGATGCCGGTGCATCCATCTGAAGATGCAGAAGCCCTCCTCGAACGCTTTGTTTACAAGCTCCACGGCCTTTTTGTCCGAGCGCTGCCCGTCGGGCTGGTATTCCGGGGAGCTGTCGGTCAAAAAACGAGTCTTGTATTCCTGCTTGTCCTTAAAGCCGTACAGCCTTACGGCGGCCTCATTGCAGTCGATGGTGTTGAGGCTCCGATCCCAGATTTGGGCGCACAGCGGCGAGGTGTCCAGCATCAGCATGACGCGCGCGTTTGCCTCGCTGACGGTTTTCTCCATCACATTAAACGCGCTCTCCGCTTTGCCGACCACCTTTTTGATGGTGACGAACGCGAGGACGGCAAATATCAGCAAGAGGGTGCCGGAGAAGAAGAGGGTGACGATTCTCGCCCGCCTGATGGCATTATACAGGCTTTCGCAGTCAAACTCCATGCCGATGGCGCCGACGACATCCCCCTCGGAATCGTGGAACGGGAAATACGCCACATAGACAATGCCCCATTCCGTATCCAGAATCTCGTCCCCGAGAACGATTTCATCCTCCAGACACTGCTGGAGGAGCGGAATAATCTCCTCCTCAATCGGGTCGCCGATGCGGCGGAACAGCTCATTTTCCGGGCTCAGCCCGTCGATTACGTAGATATACCGGCCGTCCTCCGTCCGCTTGGCGGTATATAAGTACAGGATGTTGGCGATGCGCCTGATTTCGTCCATTTTATGATGCGCCGTCACATAAACGTCGCTCGTCCAGTCCTCCGGGGCGTTCAGGAGCGAAAAGCTGCGCTCGTCGATGACCTCCTCGGCGTATCGGTGAACCGTCATGGCGTCCTGCTTCAAATTCTCAATCGTCAGCGTATAATATTCGTTGTGCTTGGCGGAGTATATACCAACCGCGAGCAGTGCGGTGCTGATCAGCAGGAGCGTCATAATTTTGATTTCAAGGTTTCTCCAAATGCGTTGTATCATCCTATCTTCCCCTTTTCCTGCTCCTCTGTACAGCGTATTGTTTTAATGGTATCACATCCGCGCCTCATTGTAAAGGCGTTTTACACGGCGGCGCGCGCCGTTTCCATCGCCGCGCACACCTTGTCGCAGAACGCGTCGAACGCCGGATCTTCCTTTTGCAGCTCCGGGCGGGAAAGGATGTTGGGGATGGTCTCTGCCATGCCTTGGTCGAAGCGGGTGGTCGCGATAAAATCCGGCACAAGGCGCTTGATTTTGGTGTTGTCGAAGACGACCGAACGGGCCTTGTCGCCCCAAAGCGTCCCTTCAAAGTCATACCCGTGCCGTTTGCCCGCGCCGATGATAAAGTCGGACGGCAGATAGAGCGGTTTATGCTCCACGCCGAGCCTCGCGGCGACCGTCTCGTGGATTTGAGTCCACGTAAGGCTCTCGTCGCTGGTGATATGCACCGCCATACCGATGGCGTGGGGGTTGCCCATCAGGCCGGTGAACCCCTTGGCGAAATCGCCGCTGTGGGTGACCGTCCAGAGGGAGCTGCCGTCGCCGTGAATCAAAACGGGCTGGCCCCGCAGCATCCGCAGCAAGACCTGCCAGCATCCGCCGCTCCCGTGCAGGGCAAGCGGCACGGAGCAATCGTCGTAGGTATGGCTGGGGCGCACAATCGTTATCGGAAACCCGTCCTCGCGGAACCGCTCCGTCAGCCATTCCTCGCAGGCGATTTTGTTGCGGGAATACTGCCAGTATGGGTTGGAAAGCGGCGTGCTTTCGGTGATGACCGGGCTGACCGGCGGCTTTTGATAGGCCGACGCCGAGCTGATGAAGATATACTGCCGCACCTTCCCCCGGAGCAATCTGTAATCCCTTTGCACATGCTCCGGCTCGAACGCGATGAAGTCGGCCGCGACGTCAAACTCAAGCCCGTCCAGCAGTCTGGCGGCCTCCGCCTCGTCGCGGATATCCCCGGCAATCACCCGCGCGCCGTCCGGCACGCGCGCCCCGTGGCTGCCCCGGTTGAACAGCACCAATTCATGCCCCAGCTCGCAAAGCCTCCGCGAAATCGCCGCGCTGATGGTTCCGGTTCCGCCAATCAATAACGCTTTCATTACAAACCCCTCTCTTTCCCGTCAAGTATACCACGCCGGGCCCCGGATGCGCAAGGATTTGGCCTTCGCAAAAAAAACTTGACAAACAGTGCCGCCGTAAGGGATACTGAAAACCCGCGAAGATAAACCGTGAGAGGTGACAAAATGAAAATCAGAATCGGCATTGCCGGATACGGAAACCTTGGGCGAGGCATGGAATACGCCGTCGCGCAAAACCCGGACATGGAACTGCGCTGCATCTTGACGCGCAGAGACCCGTCCGCCCTGACCCCAATCACCCCCGGCGTTGAGACGCTGAGCGCCGGAGAGACGCGGTGGCTGGCCGGCGAGGTTGACGTGATGGTGCTGTGCGGCGGGAGCGCCGCCGATTTGCCCGCGCAGACGCCGGAATTCGCGCGGCTTTTCAATGTGGTGGACAGCTTTGACACCCACGCCAAGATACCGGAACACTTCGAGGCGGTAGACCGCGCGGCGAAAAGCGGCGGGAAGACCGCCGTGATCTCCGCCGGGTGGGATCCGGGCCTGTTTTCACTCAACCGGCTGCTTGCCGAAGCCGTCCTCCCGCGCGGCGGCGGCTATACCTTCTGGGGCAAAGGCGTGAGCCAAGGCCATTCCGACGCGATACGCCGCATAGACGGGGTGCTGGACGCCAGACAGTATACCGTCCCGGCGCAAAGCGCGCTCGACGCCGCGCGGAGCGGGCAAAGCCCCGACCTCAGCGTCCGGCAGAAGCACACCAGAGAGTGCTATGTGGTCGCCGCGGAGGGCGCCGACCGCTCGCGGATTGAGCGCGAAATTGTGACCATGCCCCACTATTTCGCCGAATATGACACCACCGTACGCTTCATATCGGCGGAGGAGCTTGCTCAAAACCACGCGGGGATGCCCCACGGCGGATTTGTCATCCGCGGCGGCAAAACCGGGGACGGCGGCCGGCACAGCCAGATGATTGAATTCGGTCTCAGGCTTGATTCCAACCCGGAGTTTACCGCGAGCGTTCTCGCCGCCTGCGCGAGGGCGGCATACAGGCTCAACAGGGAGGGCGTGACCGGCTGCAAGACCCTCTTCGACATCCCCCCCGCCTGCCTCAGCGCGCAGAGCGGCGAGGAGCTGCGGCGGACAATCCTTTAGGGCCGGCAGGGCCCCGCCCTCTTTGTGTATACGGAATCTGTCCGTCAGCCTTGCTTTCCTGCATGTAATATGTTATACTCTATGCACAAATTTTTTGGAGGTCGTTATGCGTACATTTGATTACTCTTTTTTGGAAAGCGGGATGCTGCCCGCCGAGCTGCTCAACATCGTCAGCGCCATCGCCGCCCTGCGTGAACGGGAGAACGAACGCAAGGACAGCGACCCCGACGCTTTCACCCGATTGGAGAGCCTTGCGAGGCTACAGTCGGTCAAAGCGTCAAACGCCATCGAGGGGATTGTCACAACCGAACAGCGCATCCTTGAGATTGTCAATCAGAACAGCGCGCCCCTCAACCGCAGCGAGGCGGAGATTGCCGGATACCGCGACGCGCTTGACCTGATTTACACCGGCTTTGACGCCTTGGATGTTCGGGAGAATGACATTCTGCGCCTGCACGGAATGATGCTTTCCTGCGCTGCGGCGGCCCCCGGCGCGGAAACCGCCGCGGCGGTGGAGCAGCTTATCTCCGCTTACACGGACGCGCGGAGCAAGGGCAGCATCATTCCGCTTTTGCTGATTCCGTGCTTTGTGCTTGACTTCCTCTGTATCCAGCCGTTCGCGGACGGCAGCGGCAGAATGTCGCGGCTACTGTCCCTGCTCCTGCTCTGCAAAAACGGATTTGACGCGGGGAAGTATATCTCGTTTGAGGAACAGATTTACAACGGCAAAGCCGGCTACAGCGAAGCCCTGCGGTTAAGCTCGGACAAGTGGATTGAACAGCGGAACAGCTACTTCCCGTTTATCGAGAACTTCCTCACCACGCTGCTCTGTTGCTACAAGGAGCTTGATAAGCGGTTCACGGCGGTAAACGCGAAAAAAGTCACGAAGCAGCAGAGGGTGGAAGAAGCCGTGCTGAACAGTCTGCTGCCGATGTCAAAGCAAGAGGTCTTCTCTTTTCTGCCCGATATCAGCCCGAACACCATTGAAGCGGTTCTCGCCGGCATGGTGCAGAGCGGCTTGGTTGAAAAGGTAGGCACCGGCAGGAACACCAAGTACATCAAAACGCCTTCTTAGGCGTAACCCACCCGTTACCCTACCCCCCGAACAGCGCGTTTTGCGTGTTCGGGCCGGCGACGCCGTCGGCCGTCAGGCCGTTCTCGGCTTGGAAACGGCGGAGTTCGCGTTCGGTAATCGGGCCGAAGACGCCGTCGGGGAAAACCTCGTTGAAGCCGCGGACGAACAGCGCCGCCTGAATGATATACGTCATATTCCCCCGCGCGCCGGGACGCACGTTGACCGTTGCCGCCCGCGTCAGCGGGCCCCATATGCCGTCCGGCACCAAATTGCGCCCGAATTGCCGGTTCAGCTCCAACTGAATGCCCGCGACCAGCGCGGCGCGTGTCAGCGGCCCCGCTATGCCGTCTACCGAGAGGTTGAAGCCGTAGCGGGTGTTCAGCGTGGACTGGATGGCGCGGATGACCGCGTTGCGGTCGGTCGGGGCGGGCGGCGGCGACGTCAGCGGGAACGCCCGCGCCACCGCCGAGGCGATGACCTCCGCCACCGCTTGGATGTTCAGCTTCGCCAC
>WRKO01000005.1 GCA_009782215.1 Oscillospiraceae bacterium
GCGGGCGCGGCGGGAACCGTTCACGGCTCGCTGGCCGCGGGCGCGTTGACGACGACGTTCACCGCGTCGCAGGGATTGCTGCTGATGATTCCCAATATGTATAAGATGGCGGGAGAGCTGCTGCCGGGCGTCATCCACGTCTCGGCGCGCGCCGTGGCGAGTCACGCCCTCTCTATCTTCGGCGACCATCAGGACGTGATGGCCTGCCGCCAGACCGGCTTTGCCATGCTGGCGTCCACCAACCCGCAGGAGGTTATGCACTTGGGCGCGGCCGCCCACCTCGCGGCCATTAAGGGGCGCGTTCCCTTCCTGCACTTCTTCGACGGCTTCCGCACCAGCCACGAGATGCAGAAAATCGACGCTTGGGATTATGAAGAGCTGGCTGATTTGCTTGATATGGACGCTGTGGATAAGTTCCGTGCCAACGCCCTCAGTCCCAATCGCCCGGTGCTGCGCGGCACGGCGCAAAACCCCGACATCTTCTTCCAAGCCCGCGAGGCCTGCAACACATACTATGACGCGCTTCCAGGCGTGGTGGAGGGCGCGCTGGACGCCATCAACCAAAAGACAGGCTCCGATTACAAGCTCTTCAACTATTACGGCGCGCCCGACGCGGATCGCGTGATTGTGGCGATGGGCAGCGTGTGCGATACCATTGAGGAAACCATCGACTATATGCTGGCGCGCGGCGAGAAGGTTGGCTTGGTAAAAGTCCGTCTCTACCGCCCCTTTGTGAGCGAGAGGTTTGTCGCCGCTCTGCCCAAGACGGTGAAGAAGATTGCCGTCCTTGACCGCACCAAGGAGCCGGGTTCTCTGGGCGAGCCGCTGTACCTCGACGTGGTGACCGCGCTGACCGAGCAGGGGATAAGCCTTCCGGTCGCCGGCGGGCGCTACGGCCTCGGCTCCAAGGACACCCCGCCCTCCAACATCCTCGCGGTGTATAAAAACCTCGCCGCGGCCGCGCCGAAGACCAAATTCACCGTCGGCATCACCGACGACGTGACCAACCTCTCCCTGCCCATTGACGAAGACCCCGACACCAGCCCGAAAAGCACCGTTTCCTGCAAGTTCTGGGGGCTGGGCGCGGACGGCACCGTGGGCGCGAACAAAAACTCCATCACCATCATCGGCGACCACACCGACAAATATGCCCAAGCCTATTTCGCCTACGACAGCAAGAAGTCTGGCGGCGTTACGATTTCCCATCTGCGCTTCGGCGACGAGCCGATTAAAAGCACCTATTTTGTCAAGAAGGCCGACTTCGTGGCCTGCCACAACCCCAGCTATGTGGATAAATACCGCATGGTGGAGGACATCAAGCCGGGCGGCGTATTCCTGCTTAGCTGCGACTGGGACGCGGACGCGCTTTCGGCGCATCTCCCCGGCCCGGTGAAGCGCTATATCGCCAGCAACAACATTAAGGTTTATACCGTGGACGGCATCGGTCTCGCCCGCTCGATCAACAAGCGCGGCCTAGGCGTCAACGTCATCCTTCAGGCGGCTTTCTTTAAGCTGGCCATGACCAGCATCATCCCGCTGGACGACGCCATCAGGTATATGAAGGACGCCATCAAGTACAGCTACGGCAAGAAGGGTCAGGACGTCGTGGACATGAACTTCAAATGCATCGACGCCGGTATCGAACACGTCCGCGAAGTCTCCGTCCCGGCCGACTGGGCCGGCGCCGCGGGAGACTACCCGTCAGCCAAGGTTTCCGGCAGCCGTCCCGGTCTGGTGGAGTTTGTCAAGGACGTCCTCATCCCCGTCAATGAGCAGCGCGGCGACGCCCTCCCCGTATCCACCTTCACCGGCGCGGAGGATGGCACCTTCCCCCAAGGCAGCGCGGCTTACGAAAAGCGCGGCATTGCCGTTGACGTGCCGGAATGGATCCCGGAAAACTGCATCCAATGCAACCAATGCTCCTTTGTCTGCCCGCACGCGGTCGTCCGCCCGTTTGTCCTAGACGAAAAGGAAGCCGCGGCCGCCCCCGCTTCCCTCAAGACCCTTAAAATGACCGGCAAGGGGCTGGACGGATACCGATACACCATCACCCCGTCGCCGCTGGATTGCTCGGGCTGCGGCGTCTGCGCCAACACCTGCCCGGCGAAGGAAAAAGCGCTGGTGATGAAGCCCTTGGAAGGCCAGCGCGCCGCGCAGCAGGAAGTGTTTGCTTACCTCAGGGACAAGGTCGCCGAGAAACCGGACGTCTTCGAGGCGTTTAAGACCACCGGCGTCAAAGGCAGCCAGTTCAAGCAGCCGCTGCTTGAGTTCTCCGGCGCCTGCACCGGCTGCGGCGAGACGCCGTACGCCAAGCTGGCCACCCAACTGTTCGGCGACCGTATGTATATCGCCAACGCCACCGGCTGCTCCTCCATCTGGGGCGGCAGCGCCCCCTCGACGCCCTATACCGTCAACAAATGCGGCAAAGGCCCGGCGTGGTCGAACTCCCTGTTTGAAGACAACGCCGAATACGGTTTCGGCTTTGTCCTCGCCGTGGAACAGCGCCGCGAGAAGCTGGCGGACGAAATCCGCAAGATGATTGCGCCCGACTACTGCGACGCTGACCTGAAAAAAGCCGGTCTGGCGTGGCTGGACGCCATGAACGACGGCGAAGGCTCCAAAGCCGCCGCCGAAGCGCTGGTCGCCGAGGCGGAGCAGTGCATCGTCCCGATTGACGAAAACATTGAATGGCACAGAGCCAACATGCCCGAGGGATTGGACGAGGCCATCAAGGCCAAGGAAGCCGGCGAAACGGTCTGCCTCTGCGACGCCTGCCAAGGCGCGAAATTTGTCCTTGCCAACAAGGAAATGCTCGTCAAGAAGTCCATTTGGGCGTTCGGCGGCGACGGCTGGGCGTATGACATCGGCTTCGGCGGGCTTGACCATGTCATCGCGGCCGGCAGGGACATCAACATCCTCGTCTTCGACACCGAAGTCTACTCCAACACTGGCGGTCAGGCGTCCAAGGCCTCGCAAATCGGCCAAGTGGCGCAGTTTGCCGCGGCGGGCAAGTCGCAGGCGAAGAAAGACCTCGCCCAAATCGCCATGTCCTACGGCTCGGTCTATGTCGCGCAGGTCGCCATGGGCTCTGACTTCAACCAGACCATCAAGGCTTTCACCGAAGCCGAGAGCTATCCCGGGCCGTCCATCATCATCGCCTACTCCCCCTGCATCAACCACGGCGTGAAAGGCGGACTCGGCAACATGATTACCGAAACCAAAGCCGCCGTTGAAGCCGGCTACTGGCACACCTTCCGCTTTGACCCGCGCCTTGCCGACGAAGGCAAAAACCCCTTCCAGCTCGACAGCAAAGAGCCGACCAGAGGCTACAAAGACTTCATCAGCGCCGAGGGACGCTACAAAACCCTTGAGATTCTATTCCCTGACCGCGCCAAAGAGCTCTTTGAAAAAGCCGACCTCGCCGCCAAGAGGAAATACAAGGTGCTGGCGAACTACGCAAAGCTGTTTGACCAATAAGAGCCGTCTCAACACACCGCACAAACCCCCTGTTTATGCAGGGGGTTTCCATTTCCCCGGCCGTTTTTGTGTTTCGCGGGCGCAAAATTTTTCAAAACAACCAGCGTTTGAGCCTCGCCGATTGTATTGCTAGTGAAAGGGGTTGATGATGTGGCAAACTCTTTGTTGCGTACGGACAAAGAGATCGCGGACATATACGAGCGTCACCAAGACATGGTTTATCGCATTTGCTTCGCGTACATGAAAAACGTCATGGATGCGGAAGACGTCATTCAAGACACCTTCTGCAATCTGATAAAATCCGGGACGGTCTTTGACAGCGCGGAGCATGAAAAGGCGTGGATTATCCGAACCGCTACGAATTTATGCAAAAACGCGCTGCGCCACTGGTGGCACAGACGCGAGCGTTTGGATGACCATGAAGCCCTGCAAGTCAGAGATGCCTTTGAGGTTGACGATACGTTCAACGCCGTTATGGCATTGCCCGACAAGCACAAGACGGTGGTATACCTTTACTATTATGAGGGTTATGACAGCGTTGAAATATCCAAGCTCCTTCAAAAGCCGCAATCAACCGTCCGTTACTACCTTTCGCAAGCGAAAAACATACTCCGCGAAAAACTTGGAGGTGATTTGAGTGGAGAATAGGAACATTAAAGCGTCGTGGCATAAAATCAAGCCGGACGACGACGCGCACGAACGTATTCTGAACAACATTCTCGACCGGGTACATTCCGGCGAGGCCAAGAAAGGAACGGTGTTCAACATGGCGATTAACCCGATGAAGGTTCTCGCGCCCATCGCGGCTTGCTTCATCATCGCGCTTGCAGTATCTATCCCAATACTTCTAAACAATGACGAAGGTTCTATAACAACGCTTGAGGGGCCTTCTGCACAACCTACGCAACCTACACAGCCTATAGACCCCGGCCAACCCGCAGCGGAAAATCCGGTCGTTCTTCCCGTTATCCACATGAACAGCTTTGCTGAGCTGTCAATGGACAGTGCGCGTTTGTATTTTGACCCCGAAACAACGTACCGTGAAACGTGGGACTGGAGCCAAGCAGTTGAATATTTGGGAAAAGACATCACACCGGATTATCTTATGCCCGGGCTGCAAACCAACCCTTGGATTGATCGCCAAAACCAAAATCTCGTGATACTCAACAATGACGGTTCCATCGCTTATGATCGGATATGGCTTGAATTTTATACGGAGTACCCCTACGAAGACGGAAGCCAAGTAATCGGCGGCGATTCTACAGGCATACGAATTATAGCGTCAAAAATGGAGGGCATACATGATTGCGTTGTTTGGGGAGAAAACATGGAAGAAAGCCTGCTGAACGATGTCATTGTCAGGTTTGGACACAGAAGCAGAGGGTACGGCGGCACAAACGAAAACCCGGATTTCTACTATGATGTGTACGTCGCCGAGTTTTCAAAGGACGGTATCAACTATTATGTGCTATCGTCAAATATCAGTGAGCAGGAGTTTGTAAAAATGGTGGATTCAATAACAGCAAAATAAGAGCATACGACTCGGAGCGGCACAAAAGCCCCCGCCTTACAGCGGGGGTTCCGCTTGCTCCCTACCCCTCGATGCCCTTGATTCTCCGAACGTGCCGCTCCTCGCCGGAAAACGGCGTGTCCAGAAACGCGGCGGCGATATCCTTCGCCAGCTCCGTACCGACGATGCGGGCGCCGACGGCTAGGATGTTGGCGTCGTTGTGTTCGCGCGCGAGACGGGCCGTCGCGGGTTCGCTGCAACAGACGCAGCGGGCGCCCCTGACGCGGTTGGCTGCCATCGACATCCCCACGCCGGTGCCGCAGACGAGGATGCCGCGCGCGCCCTCGCTGACGACTGTTTCGGCCAGCCTGCGCCCGAACGGGGCGTAATCGCAGGCGTCGCCGCAATCCGCGCCCATGTCTGTAAAGGGAATCCCCCTGTCGCGCAGGAGCGCCGCGATGTGCTGCTTGAGCGCGAACCCCGCGCCGTCGCTTGCCAGATAGAGCATATATCGTTCCTCCCTACATATGGCTGGGGATTTCGACCCCCAGAATGTCCAGTAAAGCCGTCAGCACCCTGTCGGTCAGCTCAAGGAGCGCAAGCCGCGACGCGCGCAAAGCCCCGTCGGGGCATTGGATGACCTTATGCTCGAAGTAAAAGCGGTTGAAGCGTCCGGCAATGTCAAACAAGATCTCGCAGAGAACGCTGGGCGCTTTGTCGGCGAACGCCCGCAGCAGCGCGTCGGGGACGAGCGGCAGGGCCAGCAGCAGGTCGCGCTCCGCGTCCGTCTCCGGCGGCAAAAGCTCCCCGGCGGCGAACCCGGCGTCTTTGGCTTTGGCCAAAACGGAGCGGATACGCACGGCGGTGTATTGCAGATAGGGGCCGGTTTTGCCCTCGGAGGACAGGAAGCGCTCCATGTCGAAGATATAGTCCTTGGTGCGGTGGTTTTGCATATCGCCCACCTTGAGCGCGGCCATGCCCAGCTTGCGGGCGGCTTCGGCGCGTTCCTCCCCCGTCATTGGGATATCGGACTCGCTGACCTTGCGCAGGGCGTTTTCCGTCACCGTCTCGATGAGGTCGCTGAGGCGCATGACGCCGCCCTCGCGGGTTTTGTAGGGCTTGCCGTCTTTGCCGTTCATCGTGCCGAACGGGAGGTGGAGACATTCCGTTTTCCCCGGCAGCCCCGCCAGCTTGGCGCAGCGGAAAAGCTGCTTGAAGTGAAACGACTGGCGGTTGTCGGTCACATACCAGATTTCATCGGGGTCAAAATCTTCCTTGCGCTGCAGCAGCGTCCCGAGGTCGGTGGTGCCGTAAATATCCGCGCCGTTGGATTTTTGGATCAGCATGGGCGGCATCGGCTCCTTATCCTCCGGCAGGGCCACGTCCACCACCAGCGCGCCGTCGCTCTCCCGCAGCAGCCCGCCCCGGCGCAGAATGTCCATCACGCGCGGCACATAGGGTTCGGCGTCGCTCTCGCCGTACCAATAGTCAAAGGAGACGCCCAAAATGTCATAGCTGCGTTTTTGGTCGTCTACCGACAAATCGCGCAGTTTCTTCCACAACGCGCGGAGTTCGGCGTCGCCGCGCTGCAAGCCCGCCGTCCGCGCCGCCGCCTTTTCGGCAAACGCCGGGTCGGCTTTGGCTTTCGCGGACGCGGCGGGGTATATCTCCGTCAAATCGTCCGCCGTGACGTCGTCCGCGCCCAGACCGCGCGCCTCCATCTCCGCGAAGACAAGTCCCATTTGCAGGCCCCAGTCGCCCATGTGGATATCCCCGACGACCTTATGCCCCAAAAAACGCGCCAGACGGCACAGGCTTTCCCCGATGATGGCGGAGCGCAGATGGCCCACATGCAGGGGCTTTGCGGTGTTGGGGCCGCCGTAGTCAATCACGATGGTCTTTTGCTCCATCAGCGGCAGCCGCAGCCGCTCGTCCGCCGCCATAGCCTTTGCCAGAGACGCGAGGTACGCGTCGGACAGGCGCAGGTTGATAAACCCCGGCGGGGCGGTTTCGACGGAGGCGAAACGGTCGTCATTTTGCAAAAGCTCCGCCACCTCTCCGGCGATGGCGAGCGGGTTTTTCTTGCAGGCTTTCGCCGCCGGCAGCGCCCCGTTGCACTGGAAATGGCACAAATCCGGCCGGTTGGAAACGGTCACGGCGCCGTAGGACGCGTCATAGCCGCGTTCGGCAAACGCGGCGGATACGGCTTGGGTTAAGACGGAAAGGATGTTCATCGCGTACCTTCTCTCATTGGTATTGTGTTGATACAGTGTATCACAGATAATGCTTATTCGGTGCTGTACATGTATATTGACAACTTTGCTCCCCAAGAGGAATCTTTCTCATCAATTTTAGTAAATCCATATTTTTCATAAAAATTCACTAAATCGCCGTAAAGGTATACCTTGTCAAACCCAATTATCCTTGCATATTCAATAGCAGATACGCATAATTTCTCGCTAATCCTATTGCCGCGATAAAATTCATCGACAAAAATAAAACCTATATGAGGCGAATATTCGTTTACAACACTACTCTTTTCAGATAACGCACAAAAACCTGCTATATTATTATCTTCAAGGGCAATGAATACCCTTTCCCAACTTAAAAATTCATTTGTTTTTATGCGGTTTGCCAAATGCTTTCCGGTATCTCCCCAAGAGCAGTTTTCCGCATAAGCTGCGACCTTTTTCCACAACTCTTTATCATGGCAGGTTATTGTCTTTATTTCCAAAATAAACCACCTAACAATCTGTTCAAAATATAATGTCCCGCAGGGATATTATAACATAGACGAGCGGAGGTGTCGGCTTCGCCGCCGAGCAGTCCGCTTGACACATTATAGCACGATCATTTCGGCGGATCCGCGCAGTTTTTGGCGGCGCGGTCGCCCGCCTGATGGGTCAGGGTCAGCAGGCTGCGCACCATTTGCGGGTATTCGGCGGTTAAGTAGTCGTTGGAAAGCGCAGGCAGTTGGGGCGGGTCGGTTTTTCGGTGCAGGATGGTGAGTATCCGCGCCTCGCTCTGCGCCATATCCGCCTCCGCTGCGGGGGCGTAGGCATGGCCGGGCGCGGAGAAAAACGACTGCTCGCCAACCCCGGACACGGCGTAGAAATGACGGAACAGCTTATACACCGCCCCGCCGAAATACTGGGTCATCTCCGACGTCAGGGCGGCGCTGCCCGAACGCCCCGCGAGGTCAAAGAGGACGCTGACGGCGTTGACAACCATCTTCCTCCCCAAAATCGCCGCGGCGGAGACGCGCCCCAATCGGTTCTGGTTGTCGGTCTGCGCGTCATACAGCTCGTCCGGGCTGACGGAGGAGCCGTCGCGCACCATCGTGCGCCCCAGCAAAAAATCAGCCGATACGCCATAAAAATCACAGGCGCGGACGAGAAACGGCAGGCCCGGCTCCCGCGCCCCCGTTTCATAATGGCTTAACAGAGCCTGCGATACCCCAAGGCTCGACGCGGCGGCGCGCTGGCTCAAGCCCCGTTCCTTGCGGAGCAGCGCCAGTGAACGTGAAAAATCGGTCGCCATAACAGCAAACCTCCCCTATAAACAATACGTATATTGTATACGACACAATACGGAAAGTAAAGGGATTTTTGCAAAAATACGCGGATTATTTGTCGAGTGACAATCTTCTTGCATTGACTGGGGTTCTGTGCTAGAATATGTGTAAGCTCAATCATTCAGAACATTTTGAGGTGGTTTTTATGAAAGTTCTCATCGAGGGTTCGGCACGGCATGTCCATCTGACAGAGCAGGATATGGAGACTCTATTCGGCAAAGGCTTCCAGCTTTCGAGAAAGCGCGACCTCTTGCAGCCGGGGGAGTTTTTGACCGACGAAAAGGTCACGCTGGCCGGCCCTCGCGGAAAAATCGAGCGCGTTTCCGTCCTCGGCCCCCTGCGCAAAGCCACCCAAGCCGAGGTTTCTTTCACCGACGCCCGCGTTTTGGGCGTCGCGGCCCCCATCCGGCTGAGCGGCGACGTCGCCGGCTCGGCGCCTATCCGGCTTGAAGGCCCGGACGGCGCGGTGGACTTGCCGGAGGGATGCATCATCGCCAAGCGCCATCTGCACATCACCCCGGAGGATGTCGAAACATACGGCGTCGCCGGACGCGGTACCGTGCAGGTCAGAACCGAAGGCGAACGGGCCCTTATCTTTGACGAAGTGTCGGTGCGCGTTTCGGAAAATTTCTACACCGAAGTCCACCTTGACTACGACGAAATGAACGCCGCCGGGTTGGCGGGAGACGTATACGGAGAAATAATATAGGGAGTGATCCCATGACGGCCAATTATAAAACCATCGACATAGACAGCCACCTGTATCTATTCCACGAAGGGAACAACTGCCGAGCCTACGAGCTGATGGGCGCGCACTTTTGGGCGCGCGGCGGCAAAAAAGGCGTGGTGTTCCGCGTCTGGGCGCCCGACGCCGAAGCCGTTTCGGTGATTGGGGAGTTCAACGGCTGGACGCACGGAAAAACGCCGATGAAAAAGATATCGGTCGGCGTCTGGGAGGTCTTTATCCCCGGCATAGCCGAATATGCTTCATACAAGTATGCCGTCAAGGGACGCGACGGCGTCGTGCGAGAAAAAAGCGACCCTTACGCGTTTCATGCCGAGGTGCGCCCCAAGACGGCGTCGAAGGTCTACGCCCTGCACGATTATGAATGGGGCGACGCCGACTGGATTGCGGCCCGCCAATCGCCGTACAGCCGTCCGCTCAACGTCTATGAACTGCATCTCGGCTCGTGGCAGCGCGGGGAGGACAACCGTTTCCTCACTTATTTGGAAATCGCGGAGCGGCTGATTCCCTATGTAAAGGAAATGGGCTATACACACATAGAGCTGATGCCGGTGATGGAGCATCCGCTGGACGCCTCGTGGGGCTATCAGGTCACCGGGTATTTCGCCGCCACCAGCCGTTACGGCACGCCGAAAGACCTTATGCGGCTGATTGACCTATGCCATCAGTCCGGCGTGGGCGTCATCCTCGACTGGGTTCCGGCGCATTTCCCCAAGGACGGACACGGGCTGATTGACTTCGACGGCGGATGCTGCTACGAATACTCCGACCCCGAACGGCGGGAGCATCCCGACTGGGGAACCCGCATCTTCGACTACGGGCGCAACGAGACGAATTCTTTCCTCATGTCCTCCGCCCTGTTCTGGCTGGACGTTTTCCACGCCGACGGCCTGCGCGTGGACGCCGTGGCCAGTATGCTCTACCTTGACTACGGCAAGCGCGGCGCCGGCCCGCGCAACATCCACGGCGGGCGCGAGAATATCGAGGCGCTGGAATTCCTCCGCAAGACCAATGTGCGGGTCTTTGAAACCTTCCCCCACGCGCTGATGATTGCCGAGGAGTCCACCGCGTGGCCGATGGTCACCAAGCCGGCGTATATGGGCGGTCTGGGCTTCAACTTCAAATGGAACATGGGCTGGATGAACGACACGCTTTCTTACGTAAAGCTCGACCCCATCTTCCGGCAGTACAACCATGACAAGATGACTTTCTCGATGATGTACGCCTTTTCGGAAAACTTCGTCCTCCCCCTTTCGCACGACGAGGTGGTTCACGGCAAATGCTCCATTGTGGAGAAAATGCCGGGCTATTACGTTGATAAGTTTGCCGGAACGCGCGCCTATCTCGCCTACATGATGGCCCACCCGGGCAAGAAGATGACCTTCATGGGCATTGAGTTCGCGCAGTTTATCGAATGGAATTTTGCCCAGAGTCTGGACTGGCACCTGATGGATTACGACATGCACCGCAAGTTCAGGGACTATGTCAAGGCGCTCAACACGCTCTATCTCAAGCACCTTTGCCTGTGGGAAATCGAGGACTCATGGGATGGCTTTGAGTGGATTACGCCGGGGGATTACCAAGGAAATACCCTTTCCTTTATCCGCAAGGATTCCGGCGACGCGGAGCGCAAGGATTCCGGCGGCGGCGATTTGGTTGCCGGCGACCTTGTCTGCCTGTTTAACTTCTCGCCGGTCAACCGGGAGGGCTACCGGCTTCCGCTGCCCGGCCCGGGCGTCTACCAAGAAGCGCTCAACACCAATGAAGACCGTTTCGGCGGCTTCGGGTATATCAACGGCTCGCTGAACGCCGAGAACATCCCGTGCGGTGGGATGCAGTGGTCGGCGCAGCTTACCTTGCCGCCGTACGGGGCAATCTTCTTAAAGAAGGCGTGATTTGATGAAAAAAGAAATCATCGCGATGCTGCTGGCGGGGGGGCAGGGGAGCCGTTTGTATGTGCTGACCACCCATGTGGCCAAGCCCGCCGTGCCGTTCGGGGGCAAGTTCAAGCTCATTGACTTTCCCCTTTCAAACTGCGCCAATTCCGGCATCGACACGGTGGGCGTGCTGACGCAGTATCAGCCCCACGAGCTGAACGCCTACATCGGCTCGGGTCAGCCGTGGGATCTCGACCGGCTGGACGGCGGCGTCCACATCCTGCCGCCCTACATCAAGGGGAAGGCGGGCACTTGGTATAAAGGCACGGCCAACGCCATCTTTCAAAACATAGCGTTTATTGAAAACTACGACCCCGAATATGTCCTGATTCTCGGCGGCGACCATATTTACAAAATGGATTACGCCAAAATGCTGGAGCAGCACAAACTGGAGCAGGCCGACTGCACCATCGCCGTGCTGGAGGTGTCGCTGGACGAGGCGTCGCGGATGGGCATTATGAACGCCGACGAAAGCGGCAGGATTTACGAATTTGAGGAAAAGCCCGCCAAGCCCAAAAGCACGCTGGCGTCTATGGGCATCTACATCTTCACATGGAGCAAGCTCAAGGATTATCTGCTGGCCGACGAGTCCGACGCGAAGAGCAAAAACGATTTCGGCGGCAATATCATCCCTAAAATGCTGGCCGACGGGCAGAAGATGATGATTCACCGCTTCTCCGGCTACTGGCGGGACGTCGGAACCATCGACAGCCTGTGGGAGGCCAACATGGATATGCTTTCGGGCGCGGAGATTAACCTTTCCAGCCCGTCGTGGCGCATCTACGCCCGCAATCCCATCTCGCCGCCGCATTACGTGGGAGACAACGCCACGGTGTCTCACAGCCTGATTACCGAAGGCTGCGAGGTCTACGGCGGCGTGTTCAACTCGGTGCTGTTCAACGACGTCACCGTCGAGCAGGGCGCGTTTGTGGAATACTCAATCATCATGCCCGGAGCGGTTGTTGAGCGGGGCGCGATGGTCAAATACGCCATCATCGCCGAAAACGCCCGCATCAAGTCCGGGGCGAAAATTGGCGCGCCGCCGGACGACTTCGCGGACAACCCCGACGACTGGGGCGTTGCCGTCATCGCGTCGGGCGTCACCATCGGGGAAGGCAAAACCGTAGGAGCGAGAGAAATGGCCGACGCAGACTTAATCTGACGCCTTTCCCCTCTTTCGGCGGGGAAAGGCAGAACCAGAGTTAGGGTGAGTAGAACATGAAAAATCTGCATGGAATCCTGTTCGCGTATTCCTCCAACATCCGGCTCAAGGAGCTGACCGAACACCGCACCGCGTCGTCGATGCCGTACGGGTCGCGGTACCGCGTCGTTGACTTTATGCTGAGCAACATGGTCAACGCGGGGATTCCCGATATCGGCGTCATCATGCGCGAAAACTACCAGTCTCTGCTTGACCACCTCGGTTCGGGCAAGGACTGGGATTTATCCCGAAAGCGCGGAGGGCTGAAGCTGCTGCCCCCGTTTGCTTACGCGGGAGGGCGGCGCGACGCCGCCACCTACCGGGGCAAGCTGGAAGCCCTGTATGCCATCACAAGTTATATTTCGCACATCCGGCAGGGCACCGTCGTCTTGGCCGACGGGGATTTGATTGTCAACCTGCCGCTGGACGACATCTACGAGCGGCATATCGAAACAGGCGCCGACATTACCTGCGTCTGCCTTGACCGCGAGCCGGGCTATGAGAGCGAAGCGTATCTCCGCATCGACAAAAAAAAGCGAGTGGCCGAGGTTCTTCTCAGCCAGTTGGACGAAAACACCGTCCCCTGCATCGGCGTCTATTTCCTCTCTAAAAAGCTGCTGGAAAAGATTTTGGCCGACTGCGCGGCGCACAGCCATGTCGTCTTCACCCGCGACGTACTCCAGCGTATGCAGGGGCAGCTCAACATCATGGCGTATATCCACGAGGGCTTTTCCTCCCGCCCGCAGTCGGTCGCCGACTATTTCAAGCAGTCAATGGCGCTGTTGAAGCCCGAGGTTCGCAAGGATTTGTTCTCCCGCACCCGCCCCATCCGCACCAAAGTGCGCGACGAGGCCTCCACCTATTACGCGCCGGAAAGCCGTGTCAAACGAAGCGTCGTCGCCGACGGCTGCGTCATCAAGGGCGACTTGGAAAACTGCATCGTTTTCCGGGGTGTCGAGGTTGAGGAGGGCGCTAGGCTGAAAAACTGCATCCTTATGCAGGACACCCACATCGAAAGGGATGTGGATCTCTCCTTTGCCATCACGGACAAGGAGGTCGTCGTCACCCGCGGACGCGCCCTGAAAGGGCACGAATCATACCCCATCGCGATTTCCAAAGGCTCGGTAGTTTAGGGAAACGCGTCCCCGCAAGGGACGGCGTTTCAGGAAAGGAGCGAAAAAGATGAAAATCCTATACGCAACCAGTGAGGCGGCGCCGTTTGCCAAGGTGGGCGGACTGGGGGACGTCGCGGGCGCGCTGCCGGCGGCGCTGGCCGGCTCTAGTTATGGGGTGCGCGTAATCATGCCCCTGTACGGTTCTATTCCCGAGGAATGGCGCGCGAAGATGAAATTTATCAAATATACCTATGTGCCGCTGGCTTGGCGCAACCTCTATTGCGGACTGTTTGAGCTGAAAAAAGACGGCGTGACCTTCTACTTTGTTGACAACGAGTTTTACTTTAAGCGCGGCGAGGTCTACGGCCATTACGACGACGGCGAGCGATACGCTTTCTTCTCCCGCGCCGTCGCCGCCCTGCTGACCGAGCTTGACGGCTGGGTTCCCGACGTCGTCCACTGCAACGACTGGCAAACGGCGCTCATTCCCATCTACATGCGCCGCCTCTATGACGGCGTCCCGGCGATTGAAGCCATCCGCACCGTTTTCACCATCCACAACATAGAATATCAGGGACGGTTTAACCGTGACATCCTCGAAAACGTCTTCGGCCTTCCGCACACGCTGTTTGACGGCGGTACGCTGGAATATATGGGCGGGCTTAACCTGATGAAGGGCGCGATTGAACTCAGCGACCGCGTGACCACGGTCAGCCCCTCCTATGCCGAGGAGCTTCAGTACGCCTATTACGCCCACGGGCTGGAAGGCCTTCTGGCGGAAAACCGCGGCAAGCTGACCGGCATCCTCAACGGCATCGACACAAGCCTTTTCGACCCGTCAACCGGGAAAAACCTCGCCCAGACCTTTTCCTCCGAAGACATGAAGGGCAAGGTGAAATGCAAGAAAGAACTGCAAAAGCTCTTGGGGCTGGCGCAGCGGCCGGAAGTGCCGCTTATCGTATCGGTAGGGCGTTTGTACAGCCACAAGGGGATGGACTTGGTGGCCGCCGGGCTGGAAGAGCTGATGGATATGGACGTCCAGTTCGCGCTGCTGGGGCGCGGCGAATGGCATTTTGAGCAGTATTTCTCCACAGCCCGCCATGATTACGAAGGGCGGCTGTCGGCCTCCCTCCTCTTCAATCCGTCTTTGGCGGACGCCATGTACGCCGGCGGCGACATCTTCCTGATGCCCAGCCAAGCCGAGCCGTGCGGCCTTTCGCAAATGATTGCCATGCGCTACGGCACGGTGCCGGTCGTCCGCGAAACGGGCGGCCTGAAAGACACGGTGGAGCCGTATAACCCCGAAACGGGCGGCGGCTTGGGCTTTACCTTCGCAAATTATGACAAGTATGACCTCCTTCACGCCGTGCGCCGCGCCGTGGATTTGTATCATGGCGACAAAAACCGCTGGAAGGACATTATGAAGCGCGGCATGACCCGGGACTTCAGTTGGGCGGAGTCCGCCAAGGCATACAAACAGCTTTACAAGGATATTTGCAGATAGATAGGAGTTAGGAATCATGTATACCCCCGAAGAACTCGCGCAGAATATACGCGCGCGCCTACGGCGCAATTTTGGCAGAACCCCCGAGGCGGCGTCTCCTGAATTGCGCTTCCGCGCCTGCGCTATGGCGATATTTGACCTGATGGGGCAATCGGTGGAGCCGGACGCGAAAAGAGACGGCGAGCGCGAAGTGCATTATCTTTCCCTAGAGTTTTTAATAGGACGAAGCCTAGCCAAAAACGCCTTCAACCTCGGCTGTCTCTCGCCGCTGGAGGAAGCGATGAATCTGCTGGGCCTGAATTTGAGCGACATTATCGACGAGGAGCCGGACGCGGGGCTTGGCAACGGAGGACTGGGGCGTCTTGCCGCCTGCTATCTGGAAGCCATGACCTCGCTGGGCATCTGCGCCACGGGGTATTCGCTGTGCTATCAGTTCGGCATCTTTGTACAGCGCATCCTTGACGGTGAGCAGGTGGAGCAGCCTGACCCGTGGTTTGACAAGGGCAGCGTATGGCTGTCGGCCCGGCCCGACGACGCGGTGTCCGTATCCTTCGGCGGGCATCTGTCCTCGTATGACGACAACGGCCGGACCCGGTACGCCGTTTACGACGACACCAAAATACTGGCCGTGCCGCTCGATATGATTATCAACGGCTATAGCCGCCCCAACACCAACCGGCTGCGCCTTTGGCAAGCCAAAAGCCCCGCCGACACAGCCATCGACATGGCTCAGTTTTCACAAGGAAACTATATGAAAGCGACCGAGCAGGACTCTATGGCGCGCGTCATCAATATGGTTCTCTATCCCAACGACAACCATATGGAGGGCAAGCTGCTCCGTTTGCGCCAGCAATACTTCTTTGTCTCGGCCACCGCGCAGAGCATCGTGCGGCGGCACAAGCGCAAGCACGGCGGGCTGAACAATTTCCACCGCTGGAATGTCATCCAAATCAACGACACCCACCCTACCCTCATCATCCCCGAGCTGATGCGTATTTTCCTTGACGAGGAGGGTATGAGCTGGGAGCGCGCGTGGCAGATTGTGACCAACTGCGTGGCGTATACCAACCACACCATCCTCGCCGAAGCGCTGGAAGCGTGGCCGAACGGGCTGATCGAAATGCTGCTGCCGCGCGTTTGGATGATTATGTGCGAAATCAACCGCCGAAGCCTGCAATATTACTGGGAGGCGTTCGGCGACGAGGCGCGGGTGTCCCACTCCGCCATCATTTGGGACGGCCATGTGCGTATGGCAAACCTATGCGTTTACGCCTGCTTTGCCGTCAACGGCGTCAGCGCCCTTCATTCCGGCATCTTGCGCGATGATTTGTTCAAAAACCAAGCCTCCCTCTGGCCGGCTAAATTCCACAACGTCACCAACGGCGTGGATCACCGCCGCTGGCTCCCGCAAATCAATCCCCGTCTGCACAATCTGATTTGCGGCGCGCTCGGTGACGACAGTTATCTCTCCAGACCCGCCGAGCTGGAGCGTTTGCTCGAAAAAATCGACGACGCGGCCTTGCTGGAAGACTTGGGTAAAATCAAACGGGAAAACAAGGCGGGCTTCGCCGCGTTTTTGCATAAGATTGGCTGCGTGCCGGTTGACCCGGACAGCGTCTTTGATGTGCAGGTCAAGCGATTGCATGAATATAAGCGCCAGCTTCTCAACGCGCTGCATATCCTCCACCTCTACAACACCCTCAAGGACAATCCCGGCGCCGATTTTCTCCCGCGCACCTTTTTCTTCGGCGCGAAAGCCGCCCCCGGCTACTATACGGCAAAGCGGATTATCCGCCTGATTCACAGCATTGCCAAGCACATCGCCGCCGACCCCGCCGCCAAGGGCAAGCTCTCCGTCGTCTTTTTGGAAAACTACAGCGTCTCACTGGCCGAGCGCCTGATGCCCGCGAGCGAGGTGAGCGAGCAGATTTCCACCGCCGGCAAGGAGGCGTCGGGTACGGGGAACATGAAGTTTATGCTCAACGGCGCGCTGACCGTCGGCACGCTCGACGGCGCCAACGTCGAGATTGCCGAGCTTGTGGGGGCGGAAAACGCCTTCATCTTCGGTCTCACGGCGGACGAGGTTGAGCGGATGCGCCGCGAACGGTACGCCTCGATGCCGTATATCCAAAAAAGCCCGGAGCTTCAGCGTGTCCTCGATATGCTGTCGGCGGGGCTGAGCGACGGCGTGGAATACGCCGACATTGTCCACAGCCTGAAAATCGGCGGACACGACGGCCCCGACCCCTACTTCCTGATGGCGGATTTCGACGCGTACTGCGCCATTCACAGAGACGTGGAGACCGCCTACCGCGATTCAAGGGGATGGAATAAACGCTCGCTGGTCAACATAGCCAAGTCCGGCTTCTTCGCCGCAGACCGCTCGGTTTCCGAATACGCGAGAAATATCTGGAATGTCCCACTGGGGTAAGGAGTGCCTTTTATGCCAAAATTTTATATCACCACCGCCATTCCCTACGCCTCGCAAAGGCCTCATATCGGCAACACTTATGAGGCTATTTTCACCGACGCCGTGGCGCGGTATCACAAGCTCGTCGGCGACGACGTTTATTTTCTGACCGGCACCGACGAGCATGGACTCAAGGTAGAACGCGCCGCCGAAAAAGCGGGCGTCACGCCGCAGCAGTTTGTGGACGGCGTCACCGCCGACTTGCGGAGCATTTGGGATATGTGCATGGTGGAATACGACGATTTCATCCGCACCACCGAAACGCGCCATAAAGAGACCGTCAAGAAGATGTTCAAAAGGCTCTTCGAGCAGGGCGATATCTACAAGGGCGCGTACGAGGGCTGGTACTGCATCCCCGACGAAGCCTTCCATACCGAATCGCAGGTCGTCAAAGGCGAAACGGGCAATCTCTGCCCCGATTGCGGGCGCCCGGTGGAGTGGACGAGCGAGGAAGCGTATTTTTTTCGCCTGTCGGCTTACGCGGAAAGACTGGAAGCGCATATCGAAGCCAATCCGGCGTTCATTCAGCCCGACAACCGTAAGAATGAAATGCTCAACGGCTACATCAAGCCCGGTTTGCAGGACTTCTGTGTGTCGCGCACCTCCTTCAAATGGGGGATAGAGGTTGACTTCGACCCGGGGCATGTGATGTATGTCTGGGTGGACGCCCTTTCCAACTATATCACCGCGCTGGGCTACGACCCCGGCGGGAACCACGGGGAGCTGTTCAGCAAATACTGGCCCTGCGACGTGCATGTGCTAGGCAAGGACGTTCTGCGGTTCCACACCCTCTACTGGCCGGGGATGCTGATGGCGCTGGGGATTCCGCTCCCGAAGCAGGTGTTTGGGCATCCGTGGCTTTTGATGGGCGGCGACAAGATGAGCAAGTCGCTCGGCAACGTGATTTACGCGCCGGAGCTTATAGAAAAATACGGCGTGGACTGCACGCGCTATTATGTCCTGCGCGAGATGCCGTTTGCCCGAGACGGGAGCATCACCCGCGAGCAGTTCGTCTCCCGCTGCAACACCGACCTCGCCAACGACCTAGGCAACTTGGCGTCCCGCAGCATCACGATGGCGGAGAAGTATTTTGACGGCAACGTGTCGCCGGAAACGACCCCGCAAAACGAGGTGTTAACCCTCTGCGCCGCGTCTCGGGAACAGTACCGCGCCGCGATGGATAAGCTGGCGATGCAAACCGCCGTCACCGAAGCGATGGCTCCCATCGTCCGCGCCAACCGCTTTATCGACGAAACCATGCCGTGGGTTCTCGCGAAGGATGAGAGCAAGGCCGAAGATCTGCGCCATGTGCTATACACGCTGCTGGAAACGCTGCGCGCCGCGTCGGTGCTTCTCTACCCCGTCATGCCCCTTGCTATGGGCAGGCTGCGGGCACAGTTGGGGCTGCCGGAGATTCCGGTCTGGGACGAGCCGGCCCCGGACGGGTTTTCCGTCAAGCGGGGAGAGAATTTATTCCCGAGAATTATATTGGAAGAGGCGGAGACATGATTTACGCATCACGGAGCAGCTTTCACAAAACCCCGTTCGGTGCGGTGAAGGCGGGGGAGGCGGTGACGTTTACCCTCACGCCGCCCCGAGCCGCCGCTTGGCTGCGCGCTTTCCTGTGCGTAAAGGACGAATTCGGCGGTCAATATACCGAATACGCCTTGGCGTGGAGCGGTCTGCGCGGGGCCTGCGATATGTACCGCGTCCGGCTGGATACCGAAGGCCTGCTGGGCCCGGTGTGGTATTGGTTCCGCTTCGAGGGGCTCGGCGGGCGGGCGGGGTATTGCGGCAATCCCGGACTCGCCGACGGGGAATGCGCGCTTACCCAAGAAACCCCGCTCCCGTGGCAGCTCACGGTCACCCTGCCCGACCCGCTTCCCGTTCCGGGCTGGTTCGGCCGCGGCGTTACATACCACATCTTCCCCGACCGCTTCCATAAAGGCAAAGCCAAAACGCCCGCGCTCAAAAACATGCCGGGAGACCGCACACTGCACAAAGACTGGTTTGACTGCCCCGACTTCCGCCCCGACGACAAGGGCGAGGTGCGTAACCGCGACTTCTTCGGCGGCAACCTCGTCGGCGTACGGGAAAAACTGCCCTATATCCAAAAGCTCGGCGTGAAAACCATCTATTTCAGCCCCATCTTTGAAGCCGCGAGCAACCACCGCTACGACACCGCCAGCTATGCCCGCGTAGACCCGCTGTTCGGGACAGAGGAAGAGTTTTCGGCGCTCTGCGCCGAAGCCAGCGCGCTGGACATCCGCGTTATTTTAGACGGCGTTTTCAACCACACCGGCTACAACAGCGAATACTTCAACGGCGCGGGTTTTTACAAAACCACCGGGGCGTCTCAATCCAAAAAATCACCGTATTATGACTGGTATAACTGGCAGAGGTGGCCGGATAAGTATGACTCGTGGTGGGGAATCTATACCCTGCCCCAAGTCAATGAATCCCATCCGAGCTATATGGACTATATTGTCAGAGATGGGGATTCCGTCGTGCGGCGCTGGCTGCGCGCCGGAGCCTCGGGGTGGAGACTGGATGTGGCGGACGAGCTTCCGGGGCCGTTTATTGAAGAGCTGACCAAGGCGGCGCGGAGCGAAAAAGAAGACGCCGTCGTCATCGGCGAGGTGTGGGAGGACGCGTCCAACAAAATCGCCTATGATGTGCGGCGGCGATATTTGCTGGGGCGGGAGCTGGACGGCGTGATGAATTATCCCCTCCGCGACAGCCTGATTGGCTTTATCTTGGGCGGGGACGCCGGACTGTTCAAGGAAGCGATGGAGACGCTGCGGGAAAACTATCCTAGGGATATCTACTATAATCTTATGAACGCGCTCGGCACCCACGACACCCCCCGTATCCTCACCGTTCTGGGCGCGACTCCTGAGGAATGGGCGCAGCCCAAAGAGGGGCGGGCGGAAACGGCCCTTCCTCCCGAACGGAGGGCGTTGGCCCTGCGGCGGCTCAAGCTGGCGGCGGCGGTGCTGTTCACCTTCCCCGGTTCCCCCACCGTTTACTACGGCGACGAGGCCGGGCTGGAGGGCTTTGAGGATCCGTTTAACCGCCGCGGATACCCGTGGGGGCGGGAGGACAAGGACTTACTCAAATGGTACGCAAAGCTGGGCAAAATCCGCAACGCGTCCGAAGCCCTGCAATCGGGCGATATACGGTATCTGTACGCCGAAGGCGGTCTGCTGGTATACGATCGCGCGGCGGGGAAGGAGCGGGTGACCGTCTGCGTCAACCGAAGCGAGGAGCCGGCGGTTTGGACGGTCGGAAACACCTCCGTGCCGCTTCAGCCAATCGGCGTGAAAATCCTGAGACAGGACGCCGTATGGATATAGCCGTCCAAGAAGGCGCTCTGACGCCGCCCATCTTTGCCGGGCTTCGCGCCGCCTGCGGAATGACAGAGCTGGAACCCTCTTTGATTGAGCGCGCCGTCAAGTCCTCGCTGTTTACTCTGACGGCTTTCAGCGGCGCCCGCGCCGTGGGCATGGTGCGGGTGGTGGGCGACGGCGCTTTTGTCTTTTTGATTTATGATTTGCTGGTTGTGCCGCTGTGGCGGCGGCGCGGAATCGGAAGCCGTCTGGTCGAAACGGCGATAGCCCGGTCTAAGACGTTTGTGCCGCAAGGCCGCGCCGTGGTCGTCAGCCTGTTCTCGGCGGAAGGCCGCGAGAGCTTCTACGCCCGCCTAGGCTTCACCGAACTCCCCGCCCCCGGCTTGGGCGCCGGTATGCAGTATATTTGCCTGTAACCCTTTCGCTTTGCGTTTTTCTGCATATGCATATATCAAACACGGCGCAATGCCGGTATAAACAGAACGGAGGCATCGAACGATGAGCAAGACCTATCAGCGCGTGGAGAGCGTCGAGGCTTTGCGCAGCGCATTCAAGCAGGTACGCGCCGCACAGGAGCGGTACGCGGCGTATTCACAGGAGAAAGTGGACGAGATTTTTCAAGCCGCCGCGGCCGCGGCGGGGCGGATGCGGATACCGCTTGCCAAGATGGCGGCGGAAGAGACCGGGATGGGCGTGGTTGAGGACAAGGTGATTAAAAACCTATACGCCGCCGAGTACACCTATAACGCCTACAAGAACACCAAAACCTGCGGCTTGATTGCGGAAGACGGGCCGGGCGGCCTGCGCACCTACGCCGAGCCGCTGGGCGTCGTCGCGGCGGTCATCCCGACGACCAACCCGACCTCGACGGCTATTTTCAAAACCCTGCTGGCGCTGAAAACCCGCAACGGCCTTATCCTCGCGCCCCATCCCCGCGCCAAGGCCTGTACCGCCGAGGCGGCGAAGGTGGTCTTGGAGGCCGCCGTCAAGGCGGGGGCGCCGGAGGGCATCATCGCGTGGATAGACGCGCCCAGTCTGGAGCTGAGCAACTATGTGATGCGGGAAGCCGACGCCATTCTGGCGACGGGCGGCCCCGGCATGGTCAAGGCGGCCTATTCCAGCGGCAAGCCCGCCATCGGCGTGGGCGCGGGCAATGTCCCCGCCGTCATCGACAGCAGCGCCGATATCAAGCTGGCCGTCAGCTCGATTATCCATTCCAAGGTCTTTGACAACGGCATGATTTGCGCGTCAGAACAGGCGGCGATCGTCCTGCCGGAGGTCTACGACGCGGTGAAAAAAGAGTTTGCCGCGCGGGGCTGTTATTTCCTCAGCGCCGAGGAAACCGATAAGGTGCGCAAGGTGCTGATTATCAACGACGCTCTGAACGCCAAAATCGTGGGGCAGACCGCCGTGACAATCGCCGGCATCGCGGGGATTACCGTCCCGGAGGGCGTCAAAATTCTGATTGGCGAGGTGGAGAGCGTAGAGCTGACCGAGGAGTTTGCCCATGAGAAGCTCTCTCCCGTGCTGGCGATGTACCGCGCCGCGGACTTCAACGACGCGGTGAACAAAGCCGCCCGCCTGATTAAAGACGGCGGGATGGGGCATACCGCGTCGGTCTATCTCAACCCCGTGACCGCCAAGGACAAGCTGGAGCAATTCACCGCCGCGATGAAGACCTGCCGCGTGGTGGTCAACACGCCGTCCTCCCACGGCGGCATCGGCGACCTCTACAACTTCCGCCTGCTGCCGTCCCTCACGCTGGGATGCGGCTCGTGGGGCGGCAACTCAGTCAGCGGGAACGTAGGGGTTAAAGAACTGCTCAATATCAAAGTCGTCGCCGAGAGGAGAGAGAATATGCTCTGGTTCCGCAGTCCCGATAAGGTGTATATCAAGCGCGGCTGCCTGTCCGTCGCTTTAGACGAGCTGAAAAACGTGCTGGGGAAGAAGAGGGCGTTTATCGTCACCGACAACTTCCTGTTTAAGAGCGGCTTTACCAAAGCCGTCACCGCCCAGTTAGACCAAATGGGCATTGCCCATACCACTTTCTTTGATGTCGAGCCCGACCCGACGCTGGCTTGCGCCAAGGAGGGCGCGAAGCAAATGGCGGCGTTTGAGCCGGATGTGGTCATCGCGCTGGGCGGCGGCTCGGCGATGGACGCGGCCAAGATTATGTGGGTGTTGTATGAACATCCCGAAGTGGACTTTATGGATATGGCCATGCGCTTTATGGACATCCGCAAGAGAGTATGCGGCTTCCCGAGGATGGGGGAGAAGGCGTATTTCATCGCCATACCCACCACGGCGGGTACCGGCTCCGAGGTCACGCCGTTCGCCGTCATCACCGACGAGGAAAGCGGCGTCAAGTACCCGCTGGCCGACTATGAGCTGATGCCCGACATGGCCGTCGTGGACGCCGATTTGATGATGCACGCCCCCAAGGGGCTGACCGCCGCTTCAGGGATTGACGCCGTGACCCACGCGCTGGAGGCGTACGCCTCTGTCTGCGCCACCGACTACACCGATTCGCTGGCAATCGGCGCGCTGAAAGCCCTCTTTGAATATCTGCCGAGGGCGTATGAGCATGGGGCGGACGACCCCGCCGCCCGCGAGAAGGTCGCCAACGCCGCGACAATGGCGGGGATGGCCTTTGCCAACGCCTTCTTGGGGATTTGCCACTCGATGGCGCACAAGCTGGGCAGCTTCCACAAGCTCCCCCACGGCGTGGCGAACGCCCTGCTGATTTGCGAGGTGATTCGCTACAACGCCACCGACGTCCCGGTGAGGATGGGTTCTTTCTCGCAGTACGACCATCCCAAGGCGATTGCCAGATACGCGGAGCTTGCCGCCGCGCTGGGGCTGAAAGGCAAGACGGACGAGGACAAGACGGCCGCCCTTATCGAAGCGGTCGAAGCGCTGAAAGCCACGCTGGGCGTTTACAAGACCATCCGCGAATACGGCGTGGACGAGACAGAGTATCTCGCCCGTCTCGACGAGATGACCGAGCAGGCCTTCGATGACCAATGCACCGGCTGCAACCCCCGCTACCCGCTAATCGCCGAACTCAAACAGCTCTATCTGAACGCTTACTACGGCAGGGAGGATTTATGATGAACCTGACAAAGCCCATCGCGGAACGCCCGTCAAAGAAAATCTACCGGGACGGGAACTACGCCGTCAAGTTGATGAACGAGGAATATTCCGCTTCCGACGTCTTGAACGAAGCGCTGAACCTCTCCATTGTCCATGAAACCGGCTTTGCGGTACCCGCGCTGCATGAGGTGCGGAAAATCGACGGCAAATGGGCCATCATCATGGACTACGTCGAAGGCCGAACGCTGTTCTCGCTGATGAACGAAGACCCGGCCTCCATCCCGGCGCTTTTGGAGCGGATGGTCGACCTCCAGCTTAAAATGCACACCTATAAAGCCAAGCGGCTCCGCCATCTGACCGACAAATTCCACGCCAAAATCGACCAGTCGGGGCTGGACGCCACCACTCGCTACGAGCTGCGTACCCGCCTGCACGGCCTGCCCAAGCACAACAAGCTCTGCCACGGGGACTTCACGCCGGGCAACATCATCATCACGCCGGACGGCGACGGCGTGATTATCGACTGGTCCCACGCCACACAGGGCAACGCCTCCGCCGACGCCGCCCGCACCTATCTGCGGTTCCTTCTGGCGGAGCGGGGCAATCAGGCGGAAGCGTACCTGAAGCTGTTCTGCGATAAGAGCGACACGGCGCGGCAATACGTCAACAAGTGGCTGGCCATCGTCGCCGCGTCGCAGATGGTCAAGGGCAACCCCGAGGAACGCGAAATGCTGCTGCGCTGGGCGCAGGTTGTGGAGTACGAGTAGTAAAAAGGGGTTAATTACATTAAGGGGGTATTGTAATGAAAAGGGTTTTTGCCGGAGTGTTATAGCTTTCAGGAGTTGGTAAGTCAAATACGCCTGTATTACTAGGCGTTTGATCAATAAGCAGTCAAAGCCCCGCCGTTTGGCGGGGTTTGCCTGTTGCTGACGCGTTTAACGGAAAGCCCGTGTGGGGAGCCCCTCCGCTCTTGACTTGCCCGGCGAAATCGTATATGCTGAAGGCCGGAGGTGGGTTTTATGAAACTGTCATTTTTCGGCGCGGCACGCGAGGTCACGGGGAGCTGTCACTATTTAGAGGCTTGCGGGCGCAAAATATTCATCGACTGCGGGCTGCCGCAGGGGGTGGACGTCGAGCTGCCCCTCCGGTTCCCGGTTCCGGCGGGCGAGGTGGATTTTGTGCTGCTCACCCACGCGCACATCGACCACGCGGGACGGCTGCCCCTGCTGAAAAAGCTCGGCTTTAAGGGAAAAATCTACGCCACCCCCGCCACCTGCGACCTCGCCTCCATCATGCTGCGGGATTCGGCGCATATCCAAGAGTCCGACGCGGAATGGCAAAACCGCAAGGCGCGGCGTTCCGGGCGGCCGGAGGTGGAGCCGCTGTATACCACGCCGGACGCGCTGGCGGTCATCGCCGACTTGATTCCGTGCGATTATGAGCAAATCGTCACCCTCGCGCCGGGTCTGACCGCTCGCTTCCGCGACATCGGGCATCTGCTCGGCTCGGCTTGTATCGAGGTGTGGGCGGAGGAAAGCGGCGAGACGAAAAAAATCGTCTTCTCCGGCGACATCGGCAACGCCGGCCAGCCCCTGCTCCGCGACCCTGTTTTCATCCAAGACGCCGACTATGTGGTCATGGAAGCCACCTACGGCGACAGGGATCACACCATCCCGCCCGACTACGCGGCGGAGCTGGCCGCCGTCATCCAGCGCACCTTCGACAGGGGCGGCAATGTGGTCATCCCGGCGTTCGCGGTGGGACGCACACAGGAAATGCTGTATTTTCTGCGTCAGGTCAAGGAGCGGAATCTGGTGACGGGGCATGACGATTTCTTGGTGTACGTAGACAGCCCCCTCGCCAACGAGGCGACCACCGTTTTCCTCCGCCACCAGCGCGACTGCTACGACCAAGAGGCCCAAGACCTGCTGCGCCGGGGCATAAACCCCATCGGCTTCAGCGGGCTGAAGCTCTCGCTGACCGGCGCGGACTCCAAAGCCATCAACGACGTTAAGAGGCCGCTTGTCATCATCTCCGCGTCGGGGATGTGCGACGCGGGGCGGATTCGCCACCACCTGAAGCATAACCTCTGGCGCAAAGAATCCACCATCGCGTTCACCGGCTATCAGGCGCACGGCACCGTCGGGCGCGCCCTGCTCGAAGGAGCGGGCGAGCTGCGGCTGTTCGGCGAAACGGTGTATGTAAAGGCGGAAATCGTACGGCTGTCCGGCATCAGCGGCCACGCCGGGCGAAACCAGCTTTTAGAGTGGGTGAAAGCGTTCTCCCCCACGCCCAAACGGGTCTTCATCGTCCACGGCGAGACGGCGGTCTGCGACGCCTTCGCGGCGCATCTCCAAGCAGAATACGGCATCCCTACGGCCGTTCCCGAATACAGCGGCGTGTGGGATCTTGCCGCCAACCGCGAGACAGACGCCGGCGTCCCGCTGCGCCCGTCAGCCAAAAAGCCCGTCCGAGGCAAAACGCGCGCGCCCGCCTATATCCGTCTGCTCGCCATCCAGCAGCGCCTTTCGTCTCTCATCGGCGACGCGTCCGGCTGGGCCAACCGCGACCTGAACAAGCTAACCGACCAAATCGCGTCCCTCTGCGCCAAGTGGGAACGGTAGGGGCGTTCGCCCCCTCCGCATTTGAGCAGACAATGGCGATATATCTTCCTACTCGGTGGTCATATACGGCGGCGGGGACGTGTTTATGGCGTTACATTCCGAGCATTCTATATAGCGATAATAATAATCCGTCGTCCCGTCCTCGGGATTGCTGACGCTATAGGAGCCGCCTTGCCCGACCCAGTTGTGCCAACACTCTCCATCCGGCATTGGGCATTTCTCAACCTCATCTTCCGTCCCGCCCGCGCCCGGTATCGCCCACGGCGTTTCCTCGGGAGCGCCGATATAGCCGCCGGCATACAGCAGCGCCGTTCCGGCCATGACGAGCAGCATACACGCCGCGGTGGCTATGCCGAGCCGGCGCGGCCACTCGCGCTTTTTGGGGGCGGCCTGTTCTTCCGCCGGGGTAAAAGCCCACGGCTCGCCGAAGGTGTCCTCCGTGTCCGCCCGCGCCGCTTCCAGCGCGGCGTCAAACCGAGCCGCAAAGCCCTCGTCGGGTTTGCCGAAAACATTGATAAACTGTTTTTGATTAAGCATGGTTTAACCCTCCTCTAGCCTTTCCCCGCAGTCGCCGGAAAGCATTTTGTAAAGCTCTTTCCGCGCCTTGGACAGCCGCCACAAAGCCGTGCCCTGCGGGATACGCAGGATGGCGGCGATTTCACCTGTCGAAAACCCCTCGATGTAGTGCAGGACGGTGGGCAGGCGCAGTTTTTCATCCAGCCGGAAGAGCGCGTCGTGCAGCTCGGCGTCGGGCGAATCCGGCGGAGCGGCGCGCTCCGGCAGGCTTTCATCCGGGATTTCCCGCTTGCGCTTCCTTTGGATGTTGCGGCACTCGTTGATGAGAATGCGGACGACCCAAGACTGCATCATTTGCCCGTCTTTCAGCGTATGGCGCTTCCCCCACGCCTTGAGCAGAGCCTCCTGCACCGCGTCTTCGCGGTCGCAGGGCTGCGAAAGCTGTGAGTAGCACACGCGGAACAGCGTCTCCCGCATCGCGGCAAGCCGTTCGGCAAACTCGCTGTCTGTCATCCGTCCGCCGCCTTTCCTTTTGACCCGTCACCCGTTAGACGGAACGGGAGCGCGGATTATTGGCCTATACGCAAAAAAATTATACCACGCCAAGCAGCCCAACGCAAAGGCTCCCCCGACCGAAGGAGCCTTTACGGTTGTTTGTACGGCAGAGAAGTGTGTTCTCCTTTGCCGCTTCACCGTTTTACGGGTCAAATTCGTCCGGCGCCTCCGCGGCGGCCTGATAGAGGATTCCCGCCAGAGAGCCGTTTAAGCTCAAGGTGTTGAAATTGGGGCTGAATGTCCCTCTGGCTAGGTTCCAGTATGGGTTTCTTTCGCCCGACAAAGCGTTGTCGAATGCCTCAGAGTAAACAAAAAACGTCCGGTATCCGTCGGACACGCGAATCACCGGCCAGCGGGCGAAATACGCTCGCAGGGTTTCAAGCGTTTCGTCATCCAGATTGCGGAAGTGGCGTTTTGATTCTAAGCCTCCGCCCAAATTGATATCATAGATTTTTTCCAATGGCTTCATCACGGTGAGCATATCCACCGATTCGGGAAACTGTATGAAGACCTCCGTCAGTCCGGCGGCGCGGATGTAATCATCCCCGTCGTCCAGCGAAAACCTCTCTACCACAAACCGAAGCCTCACGGTCGTAGTTTCCCCGAGGACTTTGACTTCTTCAAGCAAAAAATCTGCCGGGCCGGGATTTGAAACACCATCTGGGAAGCCTTCCGGGAACCCCGGCTCATTCAGCAATCCGCCCTCAAAGGGCACTTGTCTCAAGTTAGGATATACCCCCATCGCATCTTCAAGCGACATCCCGAAACGCAATCCCGGAACGGGGATAAGCTCGTCACTGCCCTCCGTTGCGGACGAGGGGTCGGTTCCCCAGCCCTCCCGCAGCCAGCTATATGTGGGGCCGCTATCTCCGTAGTCCTCAAAGAACACATCAAACCGGCTGAACTGGGCGGCCTTCATGGAAACGATGACATAGCCTTCCTCCCCGGGGGGCGGGCAGTAAAGACGGACGATGTGGCTGTCTTCGGTCATCTCCGAAGCATACGCTGTGGCGTCGCTGTATGCCCTGAAATACCAATAACGGTCATCCTCAAAACGGTCGTCATAATCGCCGTCGTCCGCCGCGCCGTCCGCGCCCGGAGCATAAACACCGTGCGCGGATACGCTTTTCATCTGGTCTTGGATATACGCCGGGGCGGCCTCCAGCGTGTGGCGCAGCACCGGCAAATGACCGTTTGTTCCGTCATAATACGGGATTTCCTCCCCAAACGGCTTTGATTCCGGCGCTGGCTCCGGCTCGTCCGCGCCGGCCCGATACAGGCATCCCGCCATAAAGCCGTCCAGCTCCAGACGGTTGGCGTCGGGATAGAAGACCCCGGTGGCGATATGCTGATAATGGCGATGGCCAAACCCGTCGCCATATTGGGGCATAGCCCCTTGGCTTCTTTCGAGGACGGTGTCGATTACATGCGAATGGTCAGCAATCATCTCTTCGGAGCCGTCCCATTTCGTAAATGGCCAGCGGGAAAAATAATCCCTCAGCTTATCAAGCGCGCTGCCGTCCAAATCTCTGAATTTGCTTTTTGAGATCAACAGAATCCACTCGTCTTCAAATTCCATGTCGAAATCAAACAGCGCCTCCAACGGCTTCAAAATCGCGTCTCTTTCAACCGTCTCGGCAAAGGTGATGGAAACCTCCCGCAGACCGCCGTTCTCTATACCCAGCGAATCAATGCCCCAAGAGCTCGTCTGCGTCATAAACCGCAGCCGCACGGCGGCCGGTTCCCCGAACACCGTGGTATATGAGTTCAAAAGGTCGGTCACTCCGGGCAGCAAATCCCCGCGCGCGTCTGCTTTGTCATAATAGCCCAGCTCCGTTTCCATCGCCTTCAGCACGTCCATCGCCTCCTCAACGGACATCCCGAAATGCAGCCCCGGCACCGGAATATACTTGCTCCCGCCCGCGTCCGCCGCCGGCACGGTCTCCCCCGGCAAAGCCGCCGGGCCGCCGGGTTCGCCGGCCATACGCAACAGCGCCGTACCGGCTGCGGCGAACAGCACACACGCGGCCACGGCGACGCCAACGCGGCGGAGCCACCCGCGCTTCGGCGGCAGGGCGGCGTCGAGCTTGGCGCTCAGGCGGTCTTTCATATACGCGTCCGGCTCCGGCGAGCCGAGGACGGCTTGCAATTCGCTCTTTTTCATAAAGCTACCCCTCTAACTCCAGTTTTAGTTTTTCCCGCGCGCGGGAAAGGCGCATTTTCGCGGCGGACACGCCGATATTCAGAAGCTCCGCCGTCTCCTCCACCGAATAGCCCTCCACGCAGTGGAAGTAAATCACATCCCGAAGCTTGGGCGGCAGGGCGCGCACCGCGTCCCGTATATACCCGTCTCCGGCGCGCTCAGGGGTGGCCAGCGTTTCGGGGAGAGGGACGTTATACCGCGCCGCCGCCGTGCCGCGTATGTTGCGGCAGAGGTTGACGGTCACCCGAATCAGCCACCGTTTCTCGTGGAGCTCGTCACGAAAATCCGGGGCCTTGTGGATAAGCCGCAGAAAGACGTCGTGCAAGATGTCCTCGGCGTCGGAAGGGTTTCCTGTGTGCGTCAGGCCGACGCGGTAGAGCATCGCCCCGTACTTGTCATACGCGCGCGAAAACAGCTCTTTCGGCTTGCCTGTCAGCATTCTTTTCTCACCCCTCCGTTATGATAACAAACCGGCGCGGCGTCAGGTCACATAAAAAGCAAGGGCGGCCAACGGCCGTCCACGCAAATTTTTCCGCTGATTACGGACGCACATCGGCGGCCGTCAGCGGCTGCGAGGTGTCGATTTCGCCGTATGCCTCCAACTGCCGTCCCTCCACCAGAAGGCGGACGGCGGATACGCCCGGCTGGGCGGCGGCGGCGCGGACGAGACAGTGCAGAACCATGCCGGGAGACACCGGGTTGGCGCCGGCATTTGATACAAATTCCGAGGAAACGTTGACGGCGCAGATTCCGCCTTCCATGATAATCGACAGCAGCCGTGTCCCTTCGGGAAAGACCGGCAAAAGACTCTCCGTCCTCGGCCCCGCCAGCATCTCCTCCAGCATATAGCGCAGATACCATTCCACCGTATCCGTCTCCCGCACAACCAGCGTACGGGACTCAGACAGAACCCGACCTGTTTCGTCGGGGAAAAACAGCGTAATCGGACGCTCCATATCGGCTAAAACCAACGCCTCAAGCACAAAATCGGACGCGAGATACACGGTTGAATCCGCGGGCCGTCCCTCGACGGATATCCTCACGCCACCAATCCCCTCGTCCAGCGCGGTCAGCGTCAAAACCAGACAGGCGCGCGCCAAGGTAAGGGCATACCCCCCCAGCGCGTCCGCTTCCTCCGAAAGCACGACGTCCAGCACCCCGTCCGGCAGGGCCGCCTCAATCACCCTCGTCCCGGCGGGAAAGGGGGAGCGCCCGCCCGAGCCGCTCAAAACCCCGTCCAAGGCGGCCCTCCACAGGGGCCTCTCCTCCGGGAGGGGCAGGGTATGCTCCGCCAGCGCCGCGCGGTCGTCCGGCCCGCCAAGGACGTATACCGTCAAGGTATTCCCCGCGTCCGGCGCGTCCGCGTAACAGCCCGTCAAACATAAAACGACAACCATGAGAACCGGGAATAAACGATTCATTGACCCCTCCTGTATCATCTGGGTATAAGCCTTGCGGAGCAAGGGTTATACAGATTCGTCCCCGGGGGAACACAACGGAAATCTCACTGTAAAGCGGGAACCCTTGTCAAGCTCGCTCTCCGCCGCAATCGAGCCGCCCAGCCGCGCCGCCGTCTCCGCCGCGATTGACAGCCCCAACCCTTCCCCGCCCGCCGCGCGGCTGCGGGCCTTGTCCACACGGTAAAAACGGTCAAAGATGCGCGGCAGCTCGTCCTTGGGAATCCCCGCGCCGGTATCGGCCACGACAAGCTGCGCCTCGTCGTCTTTTTTGAAGACGAACACCCGCACCTCCCCGCCCGGTTTGTTGTATTTGATGGCGTTGTCGATGAGGTTATACACAATCTGCACAAGGTCGTCCTCTCCCGCCGGGATACGGCAATCCTCCGCCAGCTCACAGCGCAAGTCCACCCCGGCGCTCTTTGCCAGCGGTTCGAGCATCCGCGATACCCGGCGCGTCACCGCCGCGGGGTCGGACGACCCCGTCTGTCCGGCCGGCCGCGTGTCGAGCCGCGAAAGGCTCATCAGCTTTTCGGTCATGCGGCTCAGGCGTTCCGTTTCCCGCCCGATGTCGGCGACAAACTCCCGCACGGTCTCGGCGGACATGTCGGGCGTCTCCAAAATCGAATCGGTCAGGAGCCGCACCGCCGCCAGCGGTGTCTTGAGTTCGTGCGACGCGTCGGACACAAACCGCTGCCGCAGCCCCTCGGTCTTGTGGAGGATGGAAAAAAGCTGGTTGAGCCGCTCCGCCACCTCCGCCAGCTCGTCCCGCCCCCGCACCGGGAGCCGGTAGGCGTAGTCGCCGCCGTACGCGGCGCGGATGCCGCGAAGGATGCCCGATATGCGCCGCGTCAGCGCCAAGGCGATGAAGGCGGAAAAAAGAATGACAACGGCAAAAATGAGGATAGACACCGTAATCAGATTGGCCTGCAGCCCGGACAACAACGCGCCCTGCGCCGTGTCATACCGGCCCAGATAGAGAGCTCCCAGCACCACGCCGCGCGCCATGACCGGCATCGCGCAGCGGCTGTCAAACGCCGCGTCCGCATAGCTGGAGCGGAAAACCTCCATGCCAGAAAGGGCGTCGGCCACCTCGGCGGACAGCGCGTACCGCCCCGTAATCGCCCCGGTGGTCAGGTTGTCATACACCGCCAGCCCGTAGCGGTCTACAACCACCGTGCGGTATTGCGCTCTGTCGTCCATCACCGCCATCACCCGCGCCACGCTTTCGGGCGTCAGGCTGTCCAGCCCCGCAAGGGTGGTGGTCAGCAGGGACGCGCGCGCCATCATCGTTTCGCGGGCATGGCCGAACATGAAATTTTGAGAAATCCATATCGGGTAGGTGTTGAGCAGAGCCAGCATAATCACCAGAATGGTCAGGTAGGAGAGGGCAATTTTTGATTGATAACGGTTGAAAAACACGCCTGAAGGCCGTTTCATCGCTCCGGCAGGCGCTTTCTCGTCACGCTTTACAATAATACCCCACCCCCCATTTTGTCAGCAGAATCTCTGGACTGGCGGGGTCAATCTCCACCTTCTCGCGCAGGCGGCGCACATGAACGTCCACCGTGCGGATGTCGCCGGGGTATTCGTACCCCCACACAATGTTGAGAAGGGTTTCCCGGCTGTAGACCCGCCCTCGGTTGCGAATCAGCAGCTCCATCAAGTCAAACTCCTTGGCCGTGAGGTCGGCGGGCGCGCCGCTGACGGTGGTGCTGCGCTGCGCCGAGTTGATGGTGATATGCTCCAGCGTCACCTCATCCTCCTCCTTCCCGGCGCCTGCGGCTCCGGCCGCCGCGCGCCGCAGAATGGCGCGGATGCGCGCCTTGAGTTCAAGGATGTTAAACGGCTTTGTCAGATAGTCGTCGGCGCCGTATTCAAAGCCGATGAGCTTGTCGGTGTCCTCACTCCGGGCGGTGAGCATAATCACCGGCACGCCGGAAAACTCCCGGATTTGGCGGCAGGCCTCCAGCCCGTCGGTCTTCGGCATCATCAAGTCCATGACAATGAGGTCAAAGACGTCCTCGCGGGCTTTCGCCACGGCCTCCTCGCCGTCTTCCGCCGTCTCCACCTCATACCCCTCGTGCTCGAGGTTGAATTTGATGCCCTTGACAATGTTTTTCTCGTCATCCACGACCAAAATTTTCATTCCCCACACCTCGCATATGGTTTCAATCTTTCCAAAACCCGCTCGCCGATGCCGCTGACGTTGATCAGCTCGTCCACAGACGCGAACGGGCCGTGTGCCTCCCGATACTCGATGATTCTCTGCGAAAGCACCGGGCCGATGCCCGGAAGGTCGGTCAGCTCAACGGCGGAGGCGGCGTTGATGTCTATGGCCCCCGCCAAGCCGCTGTCTGAAGCAATCACGATAACGTCCGTTTCTCGCTGCCCGCTGACGATAAAGCTGTCCGCCGGAACGGCGTCAAGGAACGTATATCCGGCCAGAAAACCAATCAGCAGCGCCGTGGCGGCCACGCAGGGGAGAAGGATTTTCTTTTTCACAGGGTTCACATCCACGCGTTTTTGTAGTATACTATAGTCTACCACATATTTTAGGGGATTCCTATATATGAAACAAAAAAAAAGGCTGATTTCCATCCTTCTCTTGATAAGCTGTCTGCTTCCCGGTCTCCGGGGGGCGGCTTACTCCGGCTTGCCCGAGGTGGATATCCAGTCGCGCAGCGCCATCCTCGTCCACGCGCAAACGGACGAAGTCCTTTTCGGCCACAACATACATATCCGCCGCGAGCCAGCCAGCATCACCAAAATTATGACCGCGCTGCTGGCGCTGGAGTATGAAGGCCAAGACGAAACCGTCACGGCGGAGGCAGGCGATTTTTTCGACATCATCACCATTCACCAAGTCCAGATAGGCGAAGAGTTCGTCCTGCGCGACCTCCTCTATTACATCATGGTCTCCTCCAACAACGAGGCCTGCAATATGATTGCGCGCCATATCGCCGGTTCGGTCGAGGCTTTTATGGAGAGGGTAAACCTCCGCTTGGCCGAGCTTGGCTGTGAAAACACCCGCTTCACCAATCCCCACGGCCTTCCCGACCCCGAGCATTATACCACGGCGTATGAGATTTACTTGATGGTGCGGGAATGTCTCAACAACCCCTCCTTTATGGATATCGCCAACACCGAATACATCGTCCTCCCCCCGACCAACCTGACGCCCGAAGGCCGCGCGCTGATTACCACCAACAACCTCATCACCCGCCGCCGCAACCCCGAATACATCTATCCGTTCGCGCGCGGCGTCAAGACGGGACGCACCAACAACGCCGGGCATTGCCTGACCTCCACCGCCGAGCAGGACGGCATCACCCTCATCAGCGTCGTGCTGGGCGCGGTGGAGGACGAGGATACCGGACAAATCCGCAGCTTCACCGAAACCCGCGATTTGTTCATATGGGGCTTCGAGCATTTCACCGTCACGCGCATCCTCAGCAGCTCCGATAAGCTGGTGCGCGTCAATCTCGCCCAAGGGCTGGATCAGGATCATGTCCTGCTGACCCCGGAAACCTCGGTCGAGGCACTGATTCCCAAATATCTGGCCCCCGAGGACATCCACCGCCAAATCACCGTCTATGACCCGGATGGGCTGCGAGCTCCCGTCTCCCGCGGCGACGTGCTGGGGGAAGTGCGGCTGACCTACGAGGGGCGCGATTACGGAACCATCCCGCTTGTCGCCGACAGAAGCGTCGAGCGCGATACCCGCGAGGTGATTCAGGACAACCTCGGCAATGTGTTCGACAGAATTTTCGGCCGGATTTTCGGCAGACTGTCCGACGAGCCCGACCCCCCCGGTTCCGGCAGCGCGCCCTCCGGGGCGAGAGCCGGAACGACGGCGGACTTGGAATGGATTTTCTGGGCCGTCGTCAGCGCGGCGGCGCTGGTCGCGTTTTATGTGCTGTACGTCATCCACCTGAACCGCCGCCGCCGCAATATGCGCGCAAGCAATTACAGGGGGAGGAGACGGTATTGACGACACGCTCCCATAGCGCGGACGACACCGAACGCTTCGGCGAACGGCTCGCCCGCCTGCTCCGTCCGGGAGACGCCGTCTGGCTGTACGGCGACCTTGGGGCGGGGAAGACGGCGCTTGTCAGAGGGCTGGCGAGGGGCTTGGGCGTATCCGTCCGCGTGACCAGCCCGACATACGCCCTCGTCAACCTGTATGACGCCGCCGTTCCCGCGGAACCCGAATCGCCGGGCGCCGCGCCGCGCTGTCTGGCGCATTATGACGCCTACCGGCTTGAGGGCTTCGACGACCTTGTCGGTACCGGATGGGACGAATACGAGTCCGGCTTCCGCGCCGTGGAGTGGGCGGAGCGCGCCGGAGACAGCGTTTCAGGCGTTTGCGTCATGTTAGAAGACGTCAGCGAAACGGAAAGGGAGATATCTTTATGCTTCTTGCCATAGATTCATCGTCCGCCACGGCTTCCGCCGCGCTCACGCGCGGCGGCGCGCTGATTGCCGAGGCCTTTCTCAACAACGGGCTGACGCACAGCCAAACCCTCGCGCCGATGATTGACGCGGTCATCCGAAGCGCGGGCGCGGCGCCCAGCGACATCACGCAAGTCGCCGTCACCAACGGGCCGGGGTCTTTCACCGGCCTGCGCATTGGCGCGGCCACGGCCTTGGGCTTCGCCAACGCCTTGGGCGTCCCCTGCGCCGGCGTCTCTTCGCTGATGGCGGCGGCCTATAACGCGGTCGATTGGGAAGGGACGGTCTGCGCCGCGATGGACGCCCGACGAGGACAGATATATTGCGCGATGTTTCACGTGAAACACAATATCTTGCACCGCGTGACCGAGGACGAAGCCGCAGACCGAGAAGCCTTCCTGCAAAAAGCGCCGCCACCCGTTTTGTGGGTGGGCGACGCCGCCGCGCTATGCGCGAGGGAAGGAGACCGAATCGCCGCCCGCCCCTATCCGTCGGGGTACGGCGCGGCGCTGTGCGCCCTCAACGGACACACCCGCCCGGCGGACAAAATCGTCTATCTGCGCGTCCCGCAAGCCGAAAGAGAGCGCTTGGCGCGGACTACCCCTTGACCACCGTATACTCCGCCCCAAAGGTTTCCACCGTTACCGTAAGCATTGTGCGCGGCTCCATCGCGCGCATTTCCTGACCGCCGGTGTTGGGGCCGGACGCGATGGAATCCACCACCTCCAACCCTTCCAGCACCCTGCCGAACCCGGCGTACACGCCGTCCAGCCCCGGAGAGTCGACCGTCATAATGAAAAACTGGCTTCCCGCCGTATCCGGGGCCTGACGCCGCGCCATCGAAACAACGCCGCGCTTATGGGCGAGGTCGTTCTGCTCAAAGCCGTTGTCGGCAAACTCCCCTTTGATGGAATACCCCGGCCCGCCGTTGCCGGTGCCGAGCGGGTCGCCGCCCTGTATCATAAAGGTGGGGCTTGTGCGGTGGAAGATTGTGCCGTCGTAAAACCCTTCTTGGGCAAGGGTGACGAAGTTTGCCACCGTGTTGGGCGCTTTGTCCGGGTACAGCTCGATTTTGATGACGCCGCCGTCATCCATGATGATGGTCACAATGGGGTTTTGCATAGGGCCTTCCTCCTTTGGTTGTTGACTGTCCGAGGGTTCCTCGGGAGACGGGGACGGAGCGTCCGGCAGGGGGGACGGCGATTCCGCCGCGCAAGCCGCCAGCAGGATCAAAAGCGGCAGCAGGGTAAAGAGAAGCCTTTTTTTCATAGGGTATTACCTCCTTGTTCTGTAGGGCGAGCCGTACGCGCCCGCGTCTGTTCAGCCCGCCGGGTTCCCGTCCGGCAGCATAAAGCGCTCATCCCCCGGGTCGCCCAAAACCGGCGGCCCGGCCGTGACCTCATAGGCCAAAAGCCCGTCCTCTCCGGTAAACGCCGCGCGGAGGAGCAGCCCCGTTTCCAGCGATATGAGATATTCGCCCAGATACGCCGGCTCCCGCGTCCGCACCAGCAGACAGCGCTCACGTTCGACGGGCAGATAGAGATACTCCGCGGACAATATGCTCTCCGGCGGCAGCGCCGCCACCGTTTCCCACGTGGGGACGCCGGACAGCGCTTCCGCGTCCGCGCTCTTGGGAGCCACCTCGTAAACGGGCATGGTTTCGCCCGTCCACACATGGACAAGGCTTTCCGTAAAAATGCGGTTTTGCGCCGGAAACCCGCGCTGCTGCGTCTCCACGCGCGTCAGCCCGCCGCGCCGCGCCCAGTCATGCGTCATCCGCTCCTCCCCTCCCGGCAGGAACGATACGATGTCCACTGTCTGGCGGTAGGCGTCGGGGCGTTGGATGGTGGCCAGCAAGGCTTGAATGTTTTTTCCGTCCACAGTCAGCGGCGCGTAGGCCAGCCCGCCCAGCCCCGGCCCCGGCCCGGACGGCCCGGCGGGCGATTCGGGCGACAGCGGGGGCGGAAGCTGGAACGGCTCGCTTCTGCCCGTGTAATACATCAGCCAAACGCTGCCCATCAAGGCCACCGCCAGCAGAGACGCGACCGCGACCGACAGCAGGGTCATCCGGCGGCGGCTCACGGCGCGTCGAATTCGGGCGGAGGCTCGTCCGTCAGCCCCGCGAAACGCCGCACGGCTTGCGCGATTCGTTCGGAGGCCAGACCGTCCCCATACGGGTTCACGGCGCGGGCCATCCGTCTGTACGCGCCTTCGTCGTCCAAGAGCTTCTGCGCCATTCCGGCTATGTTTTCCCGGGCCACCCCGGCCAGCTCTACCGTCCCGGCGGCGACAGCCTCCGGCCGCTCCGTTTCCCGTCGAAGCACCAGCACCGGCTTGCCCAGCGCGGGCGCTTCCTCCTGCAAGCCTCCCGAATCGGTCAGCACCAGATAGGAGCGGGCAATCAGGTTGTGCATATCCAAAAGCCCTATGGGCTCGGTCAGCACGATGCGCTCCTGCCCGTCCAGCAGCGGCATGACGGTGTCTCGCACCGCTGGGCTGAGATGCACCGGGTAGACGATCACCACGTCCGGGTTCGCGTCCCGCAGGTCAAGCAGGGCGAGGCAAATGTCCTTCAGCGGTTTTCCGTAGTTCTCCCGCCGGTGCGCCGTCACGGCCAGCACGCGGGTTCCCTCGAAGTCCAGCCCGCGCAGCGCGGGCTCGGCGAAGCTGTATACCTCCCGCACCGTCATCGACAGCGCGTCTATGACGGTGTTTCCCGTCACATAAATCTTGCCGGGGGTGTTCTCGTTTTCTAGGTTTTGCTTGTTGACCCGCGTGGGGCAGAAGTGCAGCGACGCCATGCGCGAAATCATCTGGCGGTTTATTTCCTCGGGAAAGGGCGAATACAGCCGCCCCGTCCGCAGGCCCGCCTCCACATGCCCAACGGGTATCTTGTGATAAAACGCCGCCAGCGTCGCGGCAAACCCGGTCGAGGTGTCGCCGTGGGTCAGCACAAGGTCGGGCCGCAGCTCGGAAAAAACGCCGTCCATCCCGGTCAGCGTCTTGGCGGTAATCGCCGCCAGCGATTGTCGCGGCGTCATAATATCGAGATCGTAGTCCGGCTTGATGCCGAAATGGTTCAAAATCCCGTCCAGCATTTGGCGGTGCTGCCCCGTAACGCAGCAAATCCCGTGAATCTCCGGGTCTGCCGCAAGCCGCTTCACCAGCGGCGCCATCTTCACCGCGTCCGGCCTCGCCCCGAACACACTCATAACAATCGTCTTGGCTTTCATCAGCTCTAACCTCTTTTCTCGAAAACCCCTTGCGGCCGAATGTTGTTTCTTTTCTGGAAAGCCTATGACCTTCTAGCCCTCGTCCGCCTCGTTCTCATTTTTCCCCGTCTCCCCGTCCTCACCCCCGCTGCCGCCGTTCCTGCGCCCGTTTTTCCGCACCAAGCCGATATACAGCGCGCTGGCGGCCAGCACGGCCAGCAACAGCACGATGACCCGCAGCTCGCCGGAGGTGGTCAGCACCACGGCGGACAGGCCGAGAACGGCGGAGACGCTGTAGAGGATGGCGACGGCCTGCTTCTGCGAGAAGCCCATGTCAATCAGGCGGTGGTGTACATGGCCGCGGTCGGCCGTGGCAAGCGGGTTTTTGCCTTTGGAAAGCCTGCGGAAAAAGGCCGCCGCCGTATCGTAGATGGGCAGACCCAAAATCATAAACGGAACGGCAAACGAGATGACGGCGTAAAACTTAAACAGGCCCAGAATTGACGCGCAGGAGAGGATATAGCCCAGAAAGAGCGCCCCGCAGTCGCCCATAATCAGCCGCGCGGGGTTGAAGTTGTACGGCAGAAACCCCAAACAGCCGCCGGTCAGCGCTGCGGTCAGCAGCGCCGCCGCCGGATTGCCGGTGGCAAGCGCAATAATCAGCATAGACAGGGACGCGATGCCGCTGACGCCGGCGGCAAGCCCGTCCAAGCCGTCGATGAGGTTGACGGCGTTGGTGATGCCGATAATCCACAGGACGGTGATGGGAACGCTGAAAATCCCCAGCGTAACCGGGTCGCCGCTGATGGGATTGGTGAAGATGTCGGCGCGCAGGCCGTACACCACCGGAACGGCGGCGGCGGCGAGCTGCCCGGAGAGCTTAATCCACCACGGCAGGGTGGCGATGTCGTCAATGGCCCCCACCACGATGATGAGTACGGCGCCGATGAGGATGCCGACGACCGGCCGCTCCATTTCGCCCGTCCCAAACGCCAAAAACGCCGCCATAAAGCCGGCAAAAATCGCGAGCCCGCCCAGACGCGGCATCGGCTCCTTGTGCATCCGCCGGTCGTCCCGCTTGGGGTCGTCCATAGCGCCCACCTTCCGCGCCAGCATCCGCACAAGCGGCGTGACGGCAAAGGAGACAATCAACGCCGCCGCCAGCGCGAACGCGATTGGAAGAAGCGTTTCGGGGTCGGTGATAAACTGCGATCTCGGCATTGCTTCTACACCCCTCTATATCCTTGGTAAAAACCCGACGGAGTCCCGAACCTTCCGCAAAACCGGCAGGGCGACGGCTTCGGCGCGGGCGGCGCCCTCCGCCATCAGCCTGTCAAGATGCGCGGGGTCTTGAATCAGCTCCAGCGCCTTGGCGCGGATGGGAGACAGTACGCCGTCGGCGGCTTCGCCCACCGCCGTTTTGAAAGCGCCGTAGCCCTGCCCCGCGAATTCGCGTTCCACCTGCTCCGGCTCCTTGCCGGTGCAGATCGCGTAAATGGTCATCAGGTTGGCCACGCCGGGCTTTTCAGCGGGATCGTACCGCACCTCCGCCCCCGAATCGGTGACGGCTTTCTTGCATTTTTTGATGATGACGTCCCTATCGTCCAGCATGGAAATATACCCCGCCGGATTCGGGTCGGACTTGTCCATTTTCCGCGAAGGGTCGGCCAAGCTCATAATCCGCCCCCCCAGCTTGGGAATCAGCGGCTCCGGCACGACGAACACGTCGCCGTATACGCCGTTGAACCGGACGGCGACGTCCCGCGACAGCTCCAAATGCTGCTTTTGGTCGTCCCCGATGGGGACGACGTGCGCCCCGTAGAGCAAAATGTCGGCAGCCTGAAGCACCGGGTAGGTAAACAGCCCGGCATTGATGTTGTCGGCGTGCTTGGCGCTCTTGTCCTTAAACTGCGTCATCCGGCTCAACTCGCCGAACATGGTGAAGTTGTTTAATATCCAGCACAGCTCCGCGTGCGCCGGCACATGGCTCTGCACATACAAAACGGTATTGTCCGGGTTCGGCCCGCAGGCCAGCAGCAGCGCGTACAGCTCACGCACGCGGCGGCGCAGCGTCTCCGGGTCTTGCCGCACCGTAATGGCGTGCATATCCACAATGCTGTAAAAGCAACGGTGCGTCCCGCTCAGCGCCACATAGTTCCTCAGCGCGCCGAGATAGTTGCCCAGCGTCGGTATCGCCGTAGGCTGTATCCCGGAAAAAGCAGTCTTTTGTGCGTTCATATGGTTTCTCCTTCTGCATTGTGCGCTTACGGCTATACTTGCCAAAAGCACTTTCTTGAGGTGATGAATTTCATCCGCAAGTCCGCGTCAAAATTCTTTGCCTCATTTTGCATATATTTCTCGGGAATCAATATCACGCTGCCCTCTTGGCCGACGGGTCAAGCATGATGGTTTTGCCCAAGCTCTCACAGCAAACGCAGACAACGACATGACAGTCGTCAAACGGCTCCTCATACGGCATACAGGTGATGTGAAACGCTTTTATCCCGTATGCGCGGATGAGCTGCGCGAGAATAAGCGACAAGCACCTGCAATTTATCCTGCCCTCGTTTTTATCGGCAAACGCCGTCAAGCCTTGGGGCGTTCTCGCGGTTTCCCTCCAGCCCGGAGGGTTTCCGTGCCTGTAACGCCCGCAGAGCCAGCGCATAAGCGTTATGGCTGTTTCGGCGTCGCTCTTGCCCTTTACCAAGCCGTCAAGGTTATGCGCTTCAATCATATCAAGCAGATGCTCACGCTCGTTAAATTCAAACGCAAACGAAACATCGGTCTTGATATCGCCGTATTCCGCGTATTCGGTCAAGGTATCAATTTTTCTCCCGGGTTTCGGGCTGACCGTGGTTGACATAGACACACCTACATTTCCCGCAGGGTTTCCCCCAGCCGCGCTACGCCGGTTTCTATCTGTTCGATGGACGGGAGGGAGAAGTTCAAGCGTATCGCGCTGGAAAAACCACCCTCGTCGCACAGAAACGCGCTTCCGGGGACAGCCATCACCTTTTTCTCCTTGGCGCGGCGGCAAAACTCAACGCCGTCCTCACCGCCCGGCAGGTTGACCCACAGGAACAGCCCGCCCTCCGGCAAAACCCATCCCGCCTCCGGCATATGCCGTTTCAGCGCCGCGTCCATCGCGTCCCGGCGGGCGCGGTAAAGGCTGCGGCAGCGGGCGACGTGCGCTTCGATGTCGTAGCTTGCCATATACCGTTCGACAAGGACTTGGAAGAAGAGGTTGGAATGGACGTCGCTCACCTGTTTGGCGGCGGTCATTTTGGCAATCAGCGCCGAGGGGGCGAGGGCGAACCCCAAGCGGATACCCGGCGCGATGATTTTGGAAAAGCTGCCCGCGTAAATCACGCGGCCCTCCCCGTCCAGCGCCTTGACAGCGGGCACGCCCTCCCCGCCGTAGCGCAAATCACGGTAGGGGTCGTCCTCCAGCACCATCACGTTATGCTGTGAGGCAAGCTCCAGCAGGCGTTTGCGGGACGCGAGCGGCATCACCTCTCCGGCGGGGTTTTGGAAGGTGGGGATGGTGTAAATCAGCTTGGCTTCGGGATGCTCCCTGAGCGCCCGCTCCAGCCCGTCCATATCCATGCCCGCGCCGTTGCAGGGGACGCCCACCAGCTTGGCGCTGTATGAGCGCAGGGCGTTGAGCGCGCCGATGAAGCTGGGGTCTTCGCAGATGACGGTGTCGCCGTCGTTCAGCAGTGTCTTGGCGGCCAGCTCAACCACCTGCTGCCCGCCGCTGGTGATTATCAGCTCATCCCCGTCCCCGCCCACGCCGCACACCCGGCGCGCGCGTTCCAGCGTCCTCTCGCGCAAGGGCTGATAGCCCTCGGAAATACCGTATTGCAGGGCGCTTGCCGCGCCGGACGCGAAAATCTCCGCCGCCACGGCCGCCATCTCCGCCGCCGGAAAGGCCTCGGGTGACGGGTTGCCCGCCGCCAGCGATATGGTCTCCGAATCGGCGGGGGCCTTGAGAATCTCGCGGATAGCCGACGGCTTGAGCGCCGATATGCGTCTGGAAAACTCCATGCTCCCGCTCCTTTTCTTTCTTTCTCAACAGTGTAACAGACAATCGGCGTCTTGTCAATCTCGGGCAGGAAAACGGGCGGCGCTAGGCCGCCCGTTTTTCAAGCTGATGAAGCTGTTTTTACTTGCCGTAGGCGGCGTCGATGTAATCCTGCATGACCTGCCGCCACTGCTCGGCCAGACCAGACGCCATGGTGGAGCCGTCAAGCAGCCCGCCTATGCCGAAGCGGTCGCCGTCGGCGTTGCGGACGACCAAGTTGTCCCACATATCAAACTGGGGCTTGGTGCTCATGTATCCGGTCACAAAATCCAGACCGCGCACGTCGTCGCCAAACAGGTTTTCCACCCAGAGCGCCGCGTCGTCGCGGAGGTCGAGGTCGTAGTTGTACCAGTTGTTGTAATCATAGAAAACCTTGTAAACAATGTGGGCGTCCGGCGTCCCGATGGGAATCATAAAGACGTTGCCGCTCATGTTGACGGTGTTGTTTGTCTCCCTGTTCCCGCTGGGCCCGATCGGCCACGGCACGACGCGGATGGTATAGGGGCAGTCCTCATGCTCGTCGGTGGGGAAGCCCTTGGTGATGCCGTTTCTCTGCGCCAGCCAAGGATACCAGATGAAGAAGGCCTGCTGGCCGGACTGCCAAAGGTTGTTGTCCCAGTATTCGATGTCGCCGTCCCACGGACGGGCCACATTCTCGGTGTTATACATGTTGTAGATGAAGTCGAAGACCTCAAGGGTGGCGGTGGCGGTGAGGTTCTCCGTATCCGACACGGCGATGCCGGTGCCGTTGGAAATGAGCAGGGCGGTGAGCAGCGGCACATGGCCTCCGCCCCAGCCGTAGCGGCTGTCACTGAAGTCGGTCACGCCGCGCATGATGTTGAGCCACGCGTCCCAAGTCCACTGGCCGCTGTCCCACAAGTCCTGCGGGTCGGGCTGGTTGAACTCGTCAAGCCTGTCCTTGTTGTATCCCAGCATGGGAATCTGGTTGTAGTCAACCGGCGGGGACACCCTGATGAGATAGTCTTCGTCAAGGTTGCAGACGTTGAGCGGGGTGAAGACGGTCTGGTCAGTCCAGATACCGTCCTCGGGGTCGGTCGCGTACGCGCTGATGGGCAGGCAGTAGCCGGCCATAACATAGGGGATGCCGAAGTTGAGATCCATGCAGTAGATGTCAACGTCGGGAGCGCCCGCCATAATCGAGGACGCGATGGATTCCCTCACCCCGTCCCACGTCATATCGACGAAGTTCAGCTTGACGTTGTACCGCTCCTCAATGGCGCGTATATTGTCCAGCCGCATCTGCGCGGTGACGGGGTTATCCTCCGTGCCCGTGAGCTCGAGCTGGGCGGAGTCAATGACGTTTGTCTCGGGGTTCCACCATATGCCCACCGTGATGGGGCGGGTGTTGAGGTATCTGTCCGGGTCGTGTGCGGGGCGGTCGTCGGGGCTTGGCGACGGATTCCCGCCGCCGGGGTCGTCATTGCCGCCGCACGCGGCCAGCACGGCGAACACCATGATAAGGGCAAGAGCCAAGGAAAGGATACTACGGATTTTCACGTTGCTTACCTCCATTTAATCAATTTTGAAACGCCGTGCGCGGTCAGTCGTCCAACTCCCCGCTGGGGTTGGGCGTGTAAAGGACGAGCTTGAACAGGGTGTATTCCGTGCCGTCGTCCTGAATCCAGAACGCGCACAGCTCATCATAGAACTTATCGGGGTCGCCGTCGCGCGCCCATCTGGCCATGATGCCCTCATAGCTGATTTGCTCCACGGCCACACGGGGAACTCTGAGATTGTCAACGGTCAATTCAGGGGTGACATATCCGCCCGGCTGGCTGTCGCCGGTCAGGTTGGCCCAAATCTGGCCGCCCCAGTCAAAGGTTTCCCCGCCAAAGCGCTGGAAGATAAACTGGGTAAACTTTTCCGATTCATAGTACGCCGTGATGTAAGCGCCGGGGACAATCCAGCCCGGTTTGAAATCGGGCGGGTTTTCATCCGAATGAGCGGTATCCATGCGGAAGAGCTGCACCCAGTTGCCCGCGGAATACCCGTCGCCCGAGTGGATGTTGAACGGCGTGAGGTCGATGAACTCGTCGTCGCCCATCAGGACGGGGCGGTATTCAATCTCATGGGTGCGCATCCCGATGGAGAAGCTCTTAACTTCCAAGGGAGCTTCCCCTTCGTTGCCGCGGTCGCCGATGTTGATGCGGTCAAGATAGGTGTCAAAATCGTCGGTGCCGAAGGACTCGACGACGTCTTCATAGCGGAACTGCGCGAGGTTGCCGGACAGGTTGACCATAAACGGCTCGACCTTCGCCCAGCTTTGGGGGCCGCCGCTCCAAGTCTGGAAGATAATTTCGGGGGCTCTGGGCCCGCCGTATGCCACGGTGATGACTGAGCCGGGGACAAAGACGTCGAGGTCGAAATTGTCTCTGTCAATCATGCCGGCCTGTCCCCACCCGGAGGATTCGCCGGTCGCGCCGTTGTCGAAGTAGGCGAACCGCACTTCATCTTCGACTTCAAACAGCAGCGACGTGTCCGCCGCGCCGAAGCCTCTGGGAGCGTCAAAGCTCGCGGAGGTGTCGGCCGGGATCACATTGCCGGCCGCGTCGTAGGCGGCGACAAAGTCAATGATGAAGTTGGAGGGTTGCGCGCCCGCGCGGTCGGCGGCGTCGCCGCCGGTGCCCTTGCGCAGAACGATGATGTTTTTCGCGCCGACGGCGAAGGTCACGCCCAGCTCATCCAAATCCGCGTGGATGAGGGTGGGGTTATTCTTCTCCAAGGTAACGGCCCACAAAACCTCGCTCACATCGTTGCCCGCGCCGGTGAAGACATCTAGGACACCCGAGGCCGCGTAGAAGCTGCCCGGCATATCCAGCCAGAGAAGAATCGAGATGGAGCGGATGTCGGGAAGCCTGTCGCCGTACAGGCTGGAAACGTCGATGCCCACATAGGGGGTTTTGCCTTCGGTGAGCGTAGCCTTCAGCGCGCTGCCGCCGTTGTGGCTGATAAGCGAAAGCTCGGAGGGGTCGGCGTCGCCGGGGGTAAGGTTGACGGCGGCAAACTCCATCAGTCCGTCGGAAAAGTCGATGGCGCCCGCCGGTGCTTCGGGAATGGTCACCGTAATGTTGGCGGGAGGCTCCCAATCAAGGCCGCCGGAGCTTCCGCCGGGGTCGTCCGACGGGGTGCTTGCATCGGGCGATGCCGACGGTTCGTCGCCGCCGCAGGCCGCCAGAAGAAGCCCCAAGGAGAAAAGGATTGCGAGGAGCAGGGCAATTCGCTTTGTTTTCATGTTTTTCCCTCTTTCATAGATTTTTTGTCCGGGACAGGGCCGCGTTATCCTACAATGCCAGACCGCTCCACCCCCTCTATGAACTTTCTTTGCAGAAACACGTAAATGAGAATCATGGGCAATATCATCAAAATAATGCCTGCGTAAACATACAGCGCGGAGATGGCGGGGTCGGTAATCCTGTGAATCCCGGCGAGAGAGCTTTGCAGGCTATTCAGCCTTTTCGAGAGAATCCAGTCGTTGCTGAGGTTGAACAGGTTGGCGTAGAAAAGGTCGTTGTACTGCCACACCAGCGAGAAGATGGTCACCGTCAGGATGGAGGGCATGGCGTTGGGAATCATCACGCGCACATAGGTATACATCGTCCCCGCGCCGTCCACAAAGGCGGCCTCCTCAATCTCCTTGGGCAGCCCCCGGAAAAACTGGGTGAAAATGTAGATGTACAGCCCCGACCGCAGCCCGGCGCCGAGCAGCGTCATCATATACATCGGCGTGAGCGTCGTGAGGAGGTTCATCGGCTCCGCGCCGAACAGGGAAAAAAGCCAAAACGGGTCAAAGTGCCTGAAGGTCATATAAAGCGGGAGCATAATCGTGTGCGAGGGAATGACGATGACGATGATGACACAGGCAAACAGGAGCTTTTTCAGGGGAAACTGAAACCGCGCGAACCCATACCCCACCATGGAGCAGACCGCAATCTGGATAACGGTGAGGGAGCAGATATACACCAGCATGTTCCACATGACCGAGAAATAATTCATCTCGGTAATCGTCAGCCTGTATCTGTCCAGCGTCGGGTTCTGCGCAATCATGTAGACGACGGGGCTGTATCTGTCCTCGTTGGAGAAAAACGAGCTGACGGCGATGCCGAGCAGCGGCCCGAGAATGACATACGAGATGCCCACAATCAGCGTCAGCCGGAACAGAGACATGAGAAACGACGCAAACCAGCGGATCATACGCCGCTTTTCGTTTTGCAGCCGCGTATCCGTATTGAATGCGCGCAGTTTTTGTTTCAAGGATTCCAAGATAGCACTCCTCCCCTGTGTCTTGCCCCGCGCGCGTCCGGCGGGGCGGGCCGTCTAGTTGTGATAGTAAACAAATTTGGAAATCAGCCAGCCGGAGATGCCCAGAATCCCGCAGACGCACACCATGCTGACAAGACTGAACACGGCGCCCAGCGAGTAGTTGAGTTCCCTGAACATGGTGTCATACGCCTCCTGCAGCACCCGGCTGTTGACAAACGAATCCAGCACCGTATAAACCATATTGGTGACCAGCAGCGGCGACACCATCGGGAATGTGACCTTCCAGAATGTTTCGTAGGGCGTGGCGCCCTCGATTTTCGCCACCTCATAGAGCGACGGGGAAATGGACTGGAGGGCAGCAAGGAAGATGATGATTTGCACGCCCGACATGGTGATGACGTAGTTGATGCGCGCCACGGCGCCGAGGATGTAGTCAAGCGCGGCGTTCGGAAGCCCCAAATCCCGCATCAGCCCGACGTAATAGCCGATGCTGACGCCTCCGCCGCTGCCGGCCGACTCCAGCATGGCGGCAGGCGCGGGGCTGGTGCCGCCGAGCATCATGGCCCTTACCATTTCCAGCGCCCCGAAGATGGCGGGGGCGTTGAGCAGAACCGGCATGAAGAAGATGGCGCGCGCCACCGTGCGCCCCTTGAACTTTTGGTTGAGCATGATGGCGATAAACAGGCTGAAGAAGATGATAAGCGGGATGTCAACGACCATGCTGATGATGGAATCCACCAAAAATTGGTTGAAGCGCGGATGCTCGGTGAACGCCTTGACAAAATTGTCAAGGCCGGTGAAGCTCCGCGTATAGCCCAGCCCTTCGATGCTCGTCTCAGAGACGGCGAAGAGAATGGTCTCATAAAGGCTGCGCGCGTAAAAGACCAGAAACCCGAAGATGAACGGGGACACAAACAGAAGCCCCGTGATGGCGCGGCGGCGCGACAGCGTCATGCCCTTCCCGCGCTTTTTCGCAACTGTCATGCCGCGACCCCCTCTCTGACCTCAAACCCTTTCGCGGCCACGGCGACGCCCTCGTAAGACAGCTCCGCGTCCGTGTAGTTAACAAGGATTTGGACGCCGTTGTCATAGGTGACTGCCCGCAGGCCGTCCGGCGTAATCTCATGGCGGACGATTACGCTGCCGCGCACGCGGCTGAGGACGGGGTTAACGGTGTTGTATACCTCAACGGCGACGCCGGTCCAGTTTTGGTAATGCGTGCCGAAGTAATGGTTGAGGCCGGTGTATTTCATCTCGCTGGCCTCCTCATAGCTCAGCGTAAACCGCGGGGAAGCGCCGAACTCAATCAGCCTCAGCACGGAGTCGGTCTCGTCAAGACCGTCGCTGCGGTTAAACGCGTTGCCCGCGTAGGGGATATACCCGTGAACGACCATTTGGTAAAACGGCACCTCCGCGTCAACGACGAGGAAATCGCTGTGCATGAGCGGAACGTTGATGAGGTCGTCCGCCGCATACAGCGCGTAGGCGTTGCCGCCGGAAACCATCACATCCATCCCTGTGCCGACGATTTTATCCATCTGCGCCGTCACAATCGAAAGGGCGTGTTCGCGGTCGATAAACTCTGTGCGCTTGCGGTCGGAATGAAGGGAATCGCCCAAGTCGCGCAGGGAAATCCCGGTGACGTCGTAATCCTCAATCCGTTTCACAAACGCGTCCGCGTAGCGGGGCAGGAATTTCGGGCTGACGAGCGCCTGCCAGCGCTCGGGATATCTGCCCCCAAACACCTGATAGCAGTCGGGACAGGTCTGCTCCGCCCACCACACGGTCATCCCGCCGCCGTAATAGCGCGAGTTTTCCATCGCCCAGTTATACCGTTTGGCGCGGTAGGGGACGTTCTGGAAGATGACGTCGGCGTAGAGCTTGCCGCCCTGCTCTTCCAGTCTGGCGCCCAGCGCCTCAAGCTCCCTCTTGCTCCCTAATTGCCGCACGGGGTTGATTCGGTTGGCCGCGTCATGGTAATACCCCCGGTTAAACCAGCCCTGATAGTTGACCACCTGATTGGAAATGCCGCTCGCGCTGAAGATGTCAAGAATCTCCTCCGCCTGCGCGTAGGTGGTCATCGGGATGATGCCCTGATACTGGATGGACAGGGCGAATTTTGTGCCCAAAACAGCCCCGATCATGTCCAGATAAAGGGGAATGTCCCCCTGCGCCACCCGGTCTCCCAGCACGCCCTCGCGAATCAGCCGCTCGCGGTAATACCGCGCCATGCCGGAGTAGCCTTCATATTCCTCCGGCAGAAAGCTGTAGCGCACGGTGAGGTTGGCGACATAGAAATCGGCTTCGACGACGGGCATTTCGCCTTCGCTCCCGGTAACGCCGAACATCATCAAAGAGCCGCTTCCGCGGATGATAAACGAAGCCGCCGCGCCGTTGTACGACGTCCCCTTCCCGGCAATAAACGCGGATATCTGCGCGAAGGACTGCCCTTCCTCTATTTGCGCGAAGACGGTCTGCCCGCCCTCCTTATGGAGTCCGAAGACCGGCAGCCGCACCATTTCCGTGTTGCCCAGCACGATAAAGTCATTGGTAACCCTGTCCGTCCCGTATACAAACTGGCTGTAATCGTCCGCCCACGTCCTGCCGTTGTTGAAGTCAATCAGGGAGCCGGAGCCGTTGGGAACGAAAAGATACCCGTCCTCGTCCGTTCCCGCCGCGCCGAAAAAGCGCAGGACATGGATTTTGTCAATTCGGGCGCCGCCGTTTTCCACAATGCGGGAGGTGGGGACGCTCACCACCAGCTTGTCGCCCTCCAGCCGGTATTCCAGCGGGACTTCAACGCTGATGACCACCGCGCCTTCCACGTTGGTCTCCATCGAATCCCGCAAATAATCCTCCTCGGTGTAGCCGATGGCCTCAAGCATGGCCAGCAGGCGGCGGATGGTGGCGGCGCCCGCCGCGCCGGAGCGCAGCGTCCAAACGCCTTCGGGGGCGTCCTCGGCCTCCGTATACCGCATCTCAAAGTTCTGGCGGTCTGTTTCATCCTCAAGCTTGTCAAGGATGTCGTCCAGCCGGTTCCGGTAGAGGTAAATCGGAACAATGCCGGTGGACACCTGCAGGTTGCCCAGCGTATAGATGTAACGCACGCCGCCGTTGATGCCCTCCACCGCCACCTGACTGCTGCCGAACCGTATGGCGTCTTCGTAGGCGAGGAACTGCCCCGGCGTACTCCGCGCGTTGAAATACTCCACCGTCAGCGGGGATTTCAGCAGGCTTTTGTTGCGGCTGGAGGCAAGCGGGTCGTCGTCCGCGTCCGGCGGGCAGGCGTATGTCGTCAGCCCCGTGCGTTTGTCATATACCGCCACGTTGGTGGATTCGGTGTCCGTATACATCTCCAGCTCGGGGCTTTCCGCCACAAGCACCATGCCGGGCACATTCCCGCCGCCCGGAAGCGGCGCGAAGCGGCGGCCTTCCTCATAATGCGTTCCGCGCTCCGCATCAAGATACTTTTCATACCCGCTGTACGCGCGGAAATAGACAAAGACGTATCCCTGATAAACAAGGACGATAAAGGCGGCGATGCCTATCAGCCCTAACAGCAGCTTTGTCCCTAATTTCATCGGCATGTCACCCCCCTATCCTCTAAGCGAAAACTCGGTGTAGACGCTAAAGAAGAAGCCATACACCTGATTGAGCAAATCAAACAGCAGCAGCGCGAGAAAGATGATGAGAAACATGGCTACAAGCGTGATGACGAGGGTAATGAGGGTTTTCAGCAGCGTGTAGTTATGCACCGTCATAATCCCCATCAGAATTAAAATGGCCGTCCACGCGACGCCGAAGCCGAGGATGACGGTGTAGAAGACCTCCTCGTTGGCCGCCAGCACATTGGAAATGAGAATAGCGGGGATATAGGTCAAAATGAGCGGCATGAGCGAATAGCCCGTCACAACGAGGATGTCCTTGAGCCGCCCCTCGCCGTTCATCAGACAGGTCACCGACCAGTTGCCGACGGAGAAAAGGCCGAACAGGAGAAACACGCTGACCAAATCCGTCAGCCCGTTGACGGAGCGCGGGTCGACCGTGTTGACGATAAAGCCCGCGAAAATTTTGTCGAGGGTGAAGCACAGGCTGAACGCGAAGACGGTGACCAGCGCCAGCGGCACGCTACCCTGCTCACGATGCCGGATTTCGTAGAAGCTGTCGACGGGATTTGTCAGGGTGCGCCGAAAGTAATACAGATTGTCACGCGTAAAATACTTAGTCATCGGCCAGCAAGTCTCCTTTCCTTCCGCCTTTGCCCTTAACGGTGTTCCATATGTATAACGCCAGCGCCGCGACCACCGCAACGGTGAGGATGGCGCCGAGGTTTTCCTTCAAAAGGTCGTTGCGGTATCGCTTGAACGCCACGGAATAATAGGTGCGATCCATCCCCAGCCTGAGATGCTTCATGGCTTCGCTGTTGTTGCCGTCGGTCAGGTAGGCCTTGCCGATGCCGACATTGGCAAGCTCAAGGTTTTCGTTGATGGCAAGCACCTGCCGCCAGAGATCCACCGCCAGCCGTTCGTCCCCGTCAAACCGCAGCCCGACGGCCTCGTTGATCAGCCTGCCGTATTCCGTTTCGGCAAAAAGCATGATCTCCTGCCGCCCCGAATCCAAAACCAGCAGCTTGTCCCCGGTGTGGGCCATAGCGGCGGGCGTCCTGAACGTCCCCACCTGCGCGCCCATCCCCCCGAAAATATAGAGGAGGTTTCCTTCAAAGTCATAGGTGAAAATGCGCCCGCGCCTTGAGCAAAGGATGGAGTAAAGGCCCTTGTCGCGGATGATGATATCGACGATGTACGACGGCCCACTGTAGGTGCCCGCCCCTCTGGGCATCCAGTCCAAATCGCCCCCGACATTCCCGTTCGCCCCTGTTTTGATGACGTCCTCGCCCTTGGGGTTGAGACGGAAAGCCGCCTGTTCCCCCAGCGGGTCGATGCAGGACGCGTACACAAAGCCGTCGTCGTCCACGTCAACGCCGGTAAACTCGGTGGGGATGAACAAAATGCCAACCTCCCGCTGCCGTCTGGAGGACAGAGCTCGCCATACCCGCTGCCACACGGAGATTTGCACGTTGATGGTGCCGAAGAAGCTCATAAACTCGCCTTCCGGGGAAAACACCATCAGCCCTTGAAACACATTCCGCGAGATGACATAGATGCGATCCGCGTAATCGACCGCCACCTTGAGCGGGGTGAACACATACTCTGCCGCGAACATGTCGCTCTGCGGGTTTTCAATAATCTGCACTGCGGAAAGCCCCGTTTCGTCCAGCACCACAATCCGCCGGTTGAGGGAGTCGGCGATGTAAATGAGACCCCGGTCGGAAACCGTCACCCCGAAGGGCCGGTTGAAGGAATCCGGCGTCCCATTGTTGTCAAACCCCTCAATGACCATAAGAGCCTCGGTCATTTCCGCGTTGACGATGACAACGCGGTCGTTGTCGGTGTCGGCCACAAGGAGCCGCCCGTCCGGGGCGATGCTGATGTCCTGCGGATTGCGGAACTCCCCGATGTTCAGGCTCAGCCCGGTCACCGAGCCGGCGGGGATATAGGGTGCGGGCGTGTATTCCACGTATTCGCGGTAGTTGTACGTATAGGAATCGTACGGAACATCCACGCTGGCCAGCGCCGCGGGCGCGGCGCACAAAAACAGCATCATCGCGGCCGCCGCGACGACCGCCGGTTTCAGAAAGCGTTTCATCACAGCCCCCCTACTCTTTAATCCCGGATGTGGTCATGGTTTCCAAAATGCTTGACTGGCAGACAAGGAAGAAGGTAATCGGGATAGCGGCGAGGACAAACAGCACCGCCATCGCCTCTCCCGCGCGGCGCGGCCCGCCCGCGGCGATATGCTGCATGGCGAACTGCAAGGGCTTCAGCTCCTCGCTGCGCAAAAACAGATAGCCGGTGTTGCCCCACATCAGGTTGAACTGGAAAATCATCAGCGTCAGCCACGCGGGCTTGACGTTGGGCATGATGATTCTCCAAAACGCCCGGAACTCTCCCGCCCCGTCAATCCTCGCGGACTCAATCAGCGAGTCGGGAATCTGCTCCATAAACTGCTTCATCAGATACAGCCCGATTCCGTAGCCCCACGCGGGGATGATCAGGGCCAGATAGGTGTTGTTGATACCGAGGAAGGAGATGATGACATAGTTGGGGATCTGCGTGACCTGCCATGTAAACATCAGCGAGAGGATGACGAGCGAAAACAATAGCTTCTTGCCGGGGAACTTGTGCTTGGCCAGCGGATAGGCCGCGAGGGAGGCGACGATGACATGCCCGAACACGCTGAAAACCATAATGACGGCCGAGTTGAGGATATACCGCGAAAGAGGCACCCACGTCTCGCTCATGGAGATAAACAGGTCGGTAAAGTTTTCGGTGGTGGGGTTCCGCACAAAAATGCGCGGCGGGAATTGAAAGATTTCATCCAGCGGCTTGAGGGCGTTGTTGACGACGATAATCAGCGGCATAACCATAAACGCGCCGCACAGCCCCATGAACACAAACAGCAGCACGTTCCCCGCGCGCGAGCGGTTGAGCTTTCTCTCGCGGCGAAAGTTTTTTTGGAAAAATGTCTCCTTGACCACAATCGGGCCGTCGGAATTCCTGACCTTGACCATGCTCAGTTGCCCACCCTTCTCAATAAGCGCTGTACCAGCCGGTTTGTGCCCACCATCAGAATGAACAGCACCGTGGCGATGGCGGAGGCGTAGCCCATTTCAAACCGGATGGTGCCGTTGTCTATGAGATGCGTGACAATGGTGGAGCCGGAATAGTTCACCGACACGGGCGAGCCCGGCGGATCCCCGGCCAGCCAGAGGGAGATGTCCGCGATGGCGAACGAAGCGGTAATCTGCATGACCGCGCCGAACATAAGCTGAGGCTTCATGGCCGGCAGGGTGACAAACCAAAGCTCCTGCCAGCGGTTTCGGATGCCGTCGATGGCCGCCGCCTCATAGAGGGATTTGTCGATGGTCTGCAAGCCCGCGATGAAGGCGAGGAAGCCCGTCCCGAGCGAGAGCCATAGCTGCACGACGATGAGAAAGGGCAGGATGTACTTGGCGTCCCGCATCCACAGGACAGGTTCGTCCATAAACCCCCACCGGAGCAAAAACCCGTTGAGGATGCCGTAGCGGTCGCCGGTGAAGATGATGGTCCAGATGAAAAACACCTGCCCGGAAATCGACGGCGCGTAGAAGACAAGGGTGAGGAAGGCGCGGAGCCGCCCCTTGAATTCATTGATAATCCACGCGAACAGCAGGCACAGCACATAGCTGAGCGGGCCGGTGATGATGGCCAAAATCATCGTGTTTTTCAGCGCAATCATAAAAATGTCGTCTTCCAGCAGCAGCTTTAGGTAGTTCGCCCAGCCGATAAACTGCGGCGCCTCCAGCATGTTGAAGTAGGTCAGGGAGATAAACAGGGAGGCGGCGACGGGCAGAATGGTGAAGGTTGTGAAGATGAGGAAATACGGAGCCATCATCATGTATGAGACTTTGTTTTTCGCGATGATGGAACCGAGCGACGGCGCGTCGTTCTTCTGCTTTACCATTGGCTCATCTCCCTTCCCTGCCGCTGTAAAGCGGCAATCCCAATTCCTTGCGCTTGAAGTCAATTTCATCGTTAATCAAGATGACCTTGTCAGTCAGGGCCTCCCTCGGGGACTCAAAGACGTCGGCGGTAGCGCCCCTGACCGAACGCCCCGTGACCACCGCGTAAAACGCGTTGTTGATGTTGCGGAAGCTGAAATAGCCGCCCGGCACCTGCGGGATGCCGCGCACATGCTCAAACTGGGCGGTCAGCGCCTGATAGTCGGCCACCGGCCACGGGAGCAGGCTGAACGCCTCGATGTTGGCGGACGGATGCCGGGCCGCCGGCCCCATCAGGCTTTCCATTTCACGCCCGAACAGCGTCTGCGTCTCAACCGAAGTCCACCATTTGAGGAATTCCCAAGCCTGCTCGGGACTCTCGGTGTCGTTCATCATAATGGTGGCGGAGCCGTAGCTGCCCACGGCGCGGTTGACCGAGCCGTCCGGCATAACGGTTCCGGGCACGGGGGAGAAGCCCCACAGCCCCTTGATGTCCGGCGCGGAGATTTGCAGGGTGTTGTAGAATAAGTAGTCCTGAATGATGATGGGGGTTTCGCCGGTGCGGAAACGCTCCTCCGGGCTGGTGTCCTTGTCCAGCTTGTATTCGGTGTAAAACTCCGTGTACATTTTGAAGGCGCGGAAGGCTTCGTCGCTGTCCAGCGCGGAGCGGGTGGCGTCCTCGTTGTAATACGCCCCCTCGTTCTGGTAGAGAAGCATGGAGAAAATCGGTTCGCGGGGCAGCATCCCCAGCTCCATCTCGTGGTTGGCCAGCACAGCCAGCGCGATTTTCATCTCATCCCATGTGTCGGGTACGTCCAGCCCGATTTCCCGCAAAATATCCTTGCGGTAGAACATCATCGGGAAGGTCTGGGTTTCCGGCAGGGCAAACACCTTGCCGCCGTAGGAATACGCCTCCATGATGCTTGGGCGGAACCGCCCCAGCGTTGCGGTCAGGTCGTCAAACCCCGTCAAATCGTATACGGCGTTGCGCAAACCGAAGTTCATCGGCAGGTCAAACGGCACCTGCACGGCCACGTCCGGCCCCTGCCCGGCCAGCGTGGCTTGAAGGAGGGTGCTCATGTCCATCATCATCACGTTGACGTTGATGCTGTGGATCGGCGTGAACGTCTCGTCAATCAGCGTCTTGATAACGCTGGCTTGGTCGCGGCCGGAGCCAATCCAGAGCGTGATGGTGTCGGAGCCCTTCGCGTCGGACACATTGCCGATTTGGTTGTAGTCGATAATGAACGAGTAAAACAGCCGCCGCATCTCAAACCAGAAGCGGTGGAAAAAGGAATTGCCCTCCGCCTTGGGCGCTTCGCCCGCCGGATGGAAGGAAATCATGTCGAGGGCAATCGGCTGTTCCACGGCTTGGGTAAGCCATGTGCCGCAGGCCCTGATGTTGACGCGGAACGAGGACACCTGCCTCGGGAACTTCTCCGGGTCTTCAATCAGCTCGGTGAGGTTGGTCACCATCGTTTTCAAAACGCGCTCGCGGTCGCTGCGCCTGCCCGCCGCCTGCTCCAGCATATCCAGCGCCCGCTGGAGCCGGTCGCGCGCGTCCGTCATCTCGGCCCGCAGACCGGGAAGGCTGCGGTTGATTTGATAGTCGCGGTGCCGGTCGGGGGCAACGCCGGTCAGCCGGATAACCCTGCGGTATATGGCGTTTAGCTGGTATACCGCGGCGCGCACATCGCCGACGGCTTCGCCGAGACTGCCCAGCACCGCCTCCATCCGCAGCGTGTTCCGCCCTTGATTGAGATAGATTTTATACGGCTCGCCGTCGTGGCTGGCCAACGTCTCCATCCGCCATGTCTGGCGGTGGACAAAACCGTAATCCTCAAACTCCGCGAAGGGAACGACGCCGTTGACGCTGATTTTCCTCGACATATAAATGCCCCGCGTAAAGTTCTGCCTTACATGCACCGACAGTTCATACAGCCCCGCCTCCGGCGCGTCGAAGTCCCATTCAATCCACTGTCCCGCCGACCGCCACGCAAACCCGCCGATGGTGTTGTTGAGCAAATGCCGCGGGCTGGCCGGGTTGACCGCCGGGGAGGACTGGTCCTGCACCGGATAAAGCATCTGCGAAGACGTCCTCGCGGCGTTCTGCGCCTGAAAGGAAACGGCTTGGGCCGCGTCCCGCGCGCCGGCGCGCTCCCATCCCGCCAGCGCCTCGGCATAGGACGGAGGATACGGCTCGTTGCTTATCATAAGGCTGTGAATCAGCATGGGCTCGCGCAGGGAAAAGAAGGCGACGGTGTTTTTGCCCTGCTCAAAATAGAGGGAGAGCCTTCCGGTGAAGTAGCCTTCGCTGTCATAGAGGTAGCTGTCCATCCATTGGGGTATCTCAACCATCGTGGGCTTGATGTCGTTTCCTTGGTTGTCCTTCTGCCAAACCGGCTCCAAGAGCCCCGCCGACGTCGCCTCAACGGCCGGGCGGTTGCTCCATACCCGCTGGAACTCAAGGGTCGCCAACTCGCGGTAGGGAAGGACTCCGTTGACAAAAAGGCTCCGCTGGATGGCGGAACTTTTGCCCGCGATGGGGAAATAGCGTATGGAAAGGTCATACAGCCCGCTCTGCGGGACGTCGATTTCAAGTTCAATAACGGAGTCCTCCTCCGTCAGCACGCCCTCAAACCCCCGCCCGTCTTCGCCGGTCACGGCGATGATTTGGGGCGCAGTCTCCGCGCCGCCCGTTTCGTAGCGGGCGAAGTCCGCCGCGCTGTACTCGGCGCGGACGTCGGGCCGGTTGACCGGATTCCGCCTGAGGTATTCGCTGTACGGAGGAATGGACTCGTCGATGGTATGAACCTCGATGATGTCTTGGTATTCCTCGCGCGACATGTCCCCCGGCGCATATCCGCGCGCCGGGAGCGCCCAAAACAGCGCAAACGCCATAAACACGGCGGTTGTTTGCTTTGCTCTCCGTTTCCAGACCATCTGGCAGCCCCCTCGTTATCGTTAATCTCGGATGGGATAGGCGGTCAAATCCGGCAGTTCGTCCAGCGTAACGACCAAATCATGGTGATAAAAATGCAGCAGCATCTCCTTTTCGATATACCTCTCGGAGACGAATTCGCCCGTCCAAGGAATGGCAAAGCCCCACATCGCGCCGTCGCGCATACAGAGGTCGGGGTCTGGGAGGAAGCCCGATTCGCTCAAAACCGCCATCTTGGGCGGGGAGGTATACGCGGCGGCTTCCAAAAATTTCGCGGCCTGCGAGGTGTAAACCCTCTCGCCCGGATAGATGTCCTCGCCAATCAGGTCTACCGTTTCGCCGCCCGGATACCAGTCCGCGTGCTGGCCGTTCCAAACCCAGATAAGGTTGTTCAGCCCGTGCGCCTCCGTCAGTCTCTCATACATCAGGTTCCATAGCTTTATGTAGGCGTCCGGCCCCGACGCCCCCCACCAGAACCAGCCGCCGCTCGCCTCGTGGAGCGGTCTCCACAGCGCCGGCACGCCCGCGTCCTGCAATCGTTTAAGCTGTACGGCAATGGCGTCAATGTCGCTTATAAGCAGCTCCAAGCCCTCCGCGTCCCGTCCGTCCATTATGGCCGCGAGGTCAAGCCCTCTGACCGCTTGGGTGTAAAACCCTCTCCACCAAAGCCAGTCGCCCTCATCAACGAGGTATTTCGTCGGAGCGTTCCAATGCCAGCAAAGGGTGACAATGGCGCCGTTCTCCCACGCCTCTATGGCGGGCTCCACCGAGATGCGCGTGTCCCCCCGTTCGGCGCGGGAGGGGGAATACCCCATCAAATCCAGCCCGATAACCGCCGGATATTTGCCGGTCTGGCTGTGTATGGCGGCGCTTTCGGAGCCAAACAGCCCTCCGTCGCTCTGCTGCCCGGCGAGGATGACCTTGCCGTAATGGTCGGCAAGATAGCTCATCAGCCGCTTGGCGCCGTCGCCCGCGTTCGTGTTGGAAAGCCTTGCGGACACATCGTAAATGGACGCGTCAAGAACGGGGGAGGGGGACACCGTCAGGCTTTCCAGACGGATCCAGCCCCAATATTTCAGCAGCCCGACCGTATGCTCGCCCGCCTCCATATACACGCGGGGGAGAACGGAATCGTCAAGCTCGGGGCTGTCGGTGACAAGAAGACCGACCTGCTCCCCGTTGACCAGCACGACGTTTTCTTTATACCCCCCGATGGAAAGGGAGCGGAAGATCAAGTCATAAAACCCCGGCTGCGGGACGCCGACGGTAAATACGCACATATCCCCGTCGTTTTCAAAGCCCTCAAGCGCGCCGCTCCCGGTGAGACGGACGCCGCCGACTCTTTCCGCGTCCTCCGCCGGATACAGGACGGGCAGGACAGGCAGAGCGGGCGGGGAGGGCAGGGGAGACGGGTCGGGGGATTCCCCCTGCGCCGAGGGTTCCCCGGAGGGGGGAACGGGAGACGCTTCCGGCTCGGAAGGAGTCGCGCCGCACCCGGAAAAGAGGCATAACAAAAGCATAACCAACAGCGGCGCCAAGCGTGCGGAGCCGGGACAATTCATAAAAGCCGCCCCTTCGTTTCAGCAATTTGCCAAAGGCCGCCCGGTGAATAAAATCTATTTTAATACATTCTTAACAAATTGTCAAGCAGAATTTTCTGGCCGCCCTCACGGCAGATGCCGTCCAATCCGCGCGCCCAGCGCGGCGTAGTAGGCGTCCTCGCGCTCCAAAAGCGCGGCGTAGATTGCATCCTTGAACAAAGAAGCGCCGTCCGCGCCCTTGGCCGACAAAATCAGCCCATAGGTCACATGGAGAACCTGACGCGCGTCGTCCTGCTCCAGCAGGGACGGGAGCGCGCCGTCGTCCGCCGCCGCGAGGTCGGGGATTCTGGCCGTGTTTTCGGTGATGTGATAATATTTTTTCGCCTCCGGCAGGTTTTCCAGCGCGAAGCGCGCGATTTCACGAAACAGCGCGGGCTCGGCCCCGGCGATGACACGCAAGGCTTCCAGCCAGTTGGTGCCGGCCGTTTTTAGGTGAACGTTCTTCCCGGTCTTTTCAAAGATGGCGGGAAACACGGAGAATTTATCGCTGCCGGAGTGGATGCTCAGTTTATAGCCCATCTCCCGCGCAATCCCCGCGTGCTTTTCAAGGTCTTTTTCAAATGCGCGCAAATCCCCCCGGTAATCAATCCCCTTTTGAAATTCCCCGCAAAAGCGCGGCGCGAGGCTGACCAGCCCGACATCGGCCTTTTTCAGCTCGCCCGCCGCGTACAGATGGGCTTCCGGCGAGGTGGGCGCGGCCGTTTCGTCCAGCGACAGCTCAAAATCGATTTCTTTGCCGCGCAGAAAGCGGTTGTAAATGTCTATGGCATACCGCACGGCGTCCCCGTACGTTTCCTCCGGCGTCCCGCCCTCCGCGCGAATCTGCCCGGAGCAGTCCAGCGTAATCATGGTAAAGCCGCAGTCCAGCGCGGTTTGAACCTCCTCCGGCGTTTTCAGATGGTCGCCGTCCGCGCCGTAGCCGTCCCGCCAGCCCTCCTGAAAAACCGCCCACACCGCCGCCGCCAAAACGTCGTCAAAGGTTCGCCCGGTCAGGGTCAGCTCGCGAACCGACTGCTGCGCGAAAACGGGGAAAACCTCCCGTCCCCGGAGCAGGCGGATATGCCCCGGCGTCGCTATGCCAAGCCGGTCGCCCAACCCGAGGGTAAACGGCTTTCCTTTGTGGCTCACAGGGCCGGTAAAGGGAAAAAGCCTCCGCAGCTTTTGGGCGTTGGCGACGGACAGCGGGCAATGCTTCTCCGCGCCTCCCGGCAGGGAAACGTTCTCGCCCTCCAGCGTTTCATACGCCTCTCCCCCTCCCTGAACGGCCAAAAACTTTCCCTCGCCGTTCCGGGCCATATACAGGACGTCGCCGCAGTGCCGCGCCAGCGAATCAGGGTATGTCGTCCATCCGGTCAACCCGTTCCCCTCACTTTCAATTCGTCTCCGGTTTCCTGCATTTCGAGGAATACCGCGCGCTCCAGCGGCGTTTGGTTGGGCTGGTGGAGCGCCAGCATAAGCCGCCGATCCCGCGTCCGAAACAGCATCCCGTGTCCGCCGTCGGCGGCAAACAGCGGCTCTTCGGCCTGTCTCCAAGGCCCAAACAGCTTGCCCGAATCCGAAATGGCGTATCCGAGACAGTAGCCCTTCTCGCCGACGCAGGACCAAAGCATCAGCAGCTTGCCGTTTTCCAAACGGTACGGGAAGCACCCGTCGGTCACATACCCTTCGATATTGTTTCTCGGCGAAAACGTCTTGCGGCTCCACGGGGCGTCCGAGGAGGCGAACAGCGTCACCGGGGGCGAGGCCGCGTGGGTCAGGCGCTCGTTCAGGCGCGACGCGCAAACCGTGCCGTCGCCGGTTTGCACCCACTCGTGGCAAAACACAACCCACGGCTTGCCTTCCTCGTCCATAAACAGCGTCCCGTCAAGGCACATCCATCTGCGCGGCGTAACCGGGCCGTAGCTCCAAGGCCGAAACGGCCCGCAAGGGTCTTTCGCTCTCAGCACGGCGGTGCCCCTCATCCGCCCCTCCCCGATAAACGACGCGAACATATAAAACCCCGGGCCGCGCCTGAAAACCTCCGGCGCCCAAAAGTTGTCCGTCCCCCAAAAGGACTCCGGCGGCCGGAAAGCCGGAAAGGGGCCTTCCCATTCCGTCAAATCCTTGCTTTTATACGCCTCAAACCCGGTTCCCGCGCCTTTCCATATGTCCTTGTCCGTCGAGCCGTACAGGTAATAATCGTTCATGTACGTAAAGACAAACGGATCGCGTATCTGGATGTCGCGGATCAGCATACCGTCCTCCATTCCCCCGGCAGCGCGCCGAGCGTGTTTCTCACCATGTCGCGGGCCAGCGCGCGCAGCTCCGCGTCCGCGCACCGGCCGCTCAGCAGCGGGTCTCGCTCAAACGCGCGGCAGACGGCCTCGATGTCGCAGTCCAGCGCGGCGCGCAAAACCTCCGTCTGGTTTTCGGCGTGCGGCAGCATCAGCCCGCGGATTTCATCGGGCAAATCTCCCGCCGCCGCCGGACGCACCTCGCCGCCCGAAAAGACCGCGTTGGTTTCCACCACCGTCTCCAACGGCAGATTGCCAATCTGCCCGGCGGCGTTGGGCAGGTTGACGTTGCTGACGGCGCGGGTCAGGCCGCACAAGGCTTTGATGAGCAGGATGCCCTCCTCGCCGGACGGCTCCAGCGCAATGTCCTCCGCGCCCGAAACAAGGCGGGCGGTTTTTTCCGCTTTTTTCGCCCGGTCGGCGATGCGCCAGTCGGCGCTTGTGAGATGAAAGCCCCATTCCCTTGCCGTTTCCGGGTCTTTCGCGTACTGCTCCCCCGGCATAAACTCCGCCAAGTGCCGGTCGCCCGCCGCGGCAATCAGCCCGAAACGGCGGAATAAATCAAATTTTACCCGGTGATTGCAGTCAAAAACACTGTCCGCCGCGCGGCTGCCGCCACCGGGATATCCCGTCTGATGATACGCCCCGGCAAACTCCGCGAAGACGTCCATCAGATTGGTCTCTTTATACGCGGCGCGGTCAAACCATGTGAAGTGGTTAAGCCCCAGCACGTTGACGCGGATATCCCCACGCTCCGCCTCCTCGCCCGTGCGGCGGCGGAGCATGTCGGCCAGCAGCGCCTGCGTGCCGAAAACCTCGTGGCAGCAGCCGAACGCTTTTATTTTCGGGAAAACATGATATAATGTTCTCACGCATACGCTCATGGGATTGGTGTAGTTGATGACCCAAGCGCCGGGGGCGTACAGCCGTATCGCCTCGGCAAACCCGGCAAAGAGCGGCGCCGTCCTGAGCGAGCGGATAATGCCGCCCGGCCCGGCGGTGTCCCCCACCGGCTGATAGACGCCCAAGCGCTCCGGCAGATGCACGTCCGAGCGCATATGCTCAAAGCTGCCCGGCAAGATGGAGATGATGACAAAGTCCGCGCCGTCCAGCGCCTCGCGCAGCGACGGGACGGCGGTATAGCGCCACTTGCCGCGCGCCCGGGAATCGGCGGTGATGCGGTTGCCGATGATTTCATTGTTTTTGGCGGCGTCCATATCGACGTCATAAAGGCGGATATGGCCGCCCAAATCCGGCTCAAGGGCGAGGTCGGTCATAAATATCCGGGCCCAAGCCATAGAGCCGCCGCCGACGTAAGCGACGCTGATGGAATGGTTTTGTTCCGTATGTGCCATGTCTGCCGTTCCTTTCCGGTTTTTGTAGGGGCGGTTTCCGGCCGCCCGCGGCCGAGGAGAGCGCTATCATAAAAAAGGGGGCTTTGCCTGTGAACCGGGTCGTTTTCTCCGGGATTCTCGACGGCGTCGTGGTGGACAGAATCGTGCGGGACGATGAATTTTCGATGCCGTCGATGCACTTCCACCCGGAGTTTGAGATTTACTATCTGCTGGACGGCGAGCGGTATTACTTCATCGAGGACAAGACCTACGCCATCGGCAGGGGGAGCCTTGTCATCATCGACGCCATGCAAATCCACAAAACCACCGCGTTGGGCAAGGCGGCGCACGACCGCTTCTTAATCGAGCTGGCGCCCGAGCCGTTCGCCGCTTTCTTCGGCGGCCTGTGCGGAACGGCGCCGCACAGCGTGTTCGCGGAGCATACGGGGGTTTGGATGCTCGACGGGGAGGGCCAGCGGGTCGTGGAAGGGCTTTTGCGCGAAATCACGCTTGAGTTTAAGGAGCAGAGGCCCCACTATCAAGCCCTTGTGATGATGAAAATCGCGGAGCTGCTTCTGTTTGTCACCCGTCTCAAGCCCCGGGGACGGACGGCGGCGGGCGCGCCCGCGCCCCAGATGCCCAAGCATATCCAAGTCAACGGCGTCACCGACTATATCTCAACCCACTACGACAAGGTCAAATCGCTGGACGAAATCTGCAAGCGGTTTTTCATCAACAAAAGCTACCTTTGCCGGATATTCAAGGAGGTCACCGGCTCCACCGTTCAGGAATACATCCATATCTGCCGCGTGAAGAAGGCGCAGGAACTGCTAGAAGACGGCGGCATGAACGTCACGCGGATTGCCTCCGCGCTCGGCTACGGAACGGTGACGCATTTTGAGCGGGTCTTCCGCAAATACACCGAAACGACGCCGCTGAAATACCGGAAAAAGATGCGCCTGATTCGCCAGAAGGTGCGGGAGCGCAAGGACGAGAAGCATTTGACGAAATAGCTCAGTACGGCAGCGGCGATATCCCCTCCGTCTCAATCTCCCACAGCCCGTTTTTCGGCAGCCCCGGCCGTCCGCGCGTTTCGCCGTACCCCTCCAGCAGCATCGGGAGGGCGAACAGCAAAGCCCCGTTGCCCGGCAGATAGAGCGGCAAATCGTCCCGCCCGCGCTGAAAATTGTTCCCGCTCGCCGTATAGCTGTTTTTCGGCGTGTCGGAGAGCAAAACGTCCATTGCCGCCTCCGGCCTGCCCAGCCGGGTCAGGGTCATCGCGCAGAGCGCAAAATCCCAGCCCCACAGCGTCGATTTGTCCCAGCAGGCCAGCGCCCTGTCCGCCGTGCGCGACATCGCTTCCCCGTCAATCCGGCCGCAGGGGATCAACCCGAAGCCGTAGAGCATGGAGGGATGGTCGCGGTTGAACGCCGTGAATGTGTCCGGGCAGCTCTGATGGGCTATGTACAGTCCGTCCCGCAGCGGAGGGTCGGCGAGAGCCTCCCTCACCGCGCCCCAGTTTTCGGCGTCCTCCCCCAGCATCTTCGCCCATTTGACGGCCAGCCCCAGCCCAAACCGCCAGTAGCATAGCTCAAACACCGGGTTGAGCGCGGCTTCGGACGCGTGCTCCTCCTGCGCCGGAATCAGCGGCGGCGCGAGGTCAAGCCGTCCCGTCCGCGCGTTGGGGCGGGGAAAGCTGCCCATGAAACGGGCCGTTTCGCGCACAAGGAGCCAGTGCGCCCGCATAAACGCGCGGCGCTCCTCCTCCGGCTTGGCTCGGCGTATCAGCTCCAGCATATACAGGATGTGCGGCTGCTGCCAAATCAGCAGGGGCGCTATGCGCGAAGGGCTGTCAATCCCCTCCGGCCCCGTCATTTTCGGCCACCTCGCCCCCGCGAAGCCGTTCCTTGCCGCGTTCTCCCTCGCTTTGCCGAGGATATCATTATACCACACAAGACTTCTCTCAAGCAACCCGGCGCGTCCCCACAGCGGAAACCAGCCCGCGTGCAGGAGGTGCATCTCCAGATGAAACTTGCCGTACCAGCTATTGCAGGACAGCCCCGTCTCCTGCGGCGGCTGGCTTCCCGCGCACTGAACGGCGGTGAGGTATTGCGATAAAACGGCCCTGCGTTCAAGCTCCGGCGCGCGCGGATCCTTGGCGCCGCTGAAATCAGCCGCGCCCCCGGTTTGCCAAAACCGTTCCCAGCCGCCGGCGCTGTCCCGGAGGACTTGCTCGAACGTCCACCCCTCCGCCGGGGCTTCGGGCGCGAAGGAGAGGGTAAACGCGCCGCCCCGGAAGACAAACGCGTGGGCGCCCGTCCGCTCAAAGCCTTCCGCCCCCTCTATCCAAACGGCATATCCGTCGCCGTCCAGCCGCCTTTTCAGCAAAACCCCATTCTTTCCGGCGGCGGCGGCGGTGGTATGCCGCTCCCCGCTTTGCCAGTCGGACGCGTCCTTCCGGCGCGAGCCGTACGGGAAGCTCAGGCTCACCGACAAACGCTCCGCGGCCTCCCCCTCCACCGAGAATCCCAGCACATCAGCGCTCTGCGCGCACACCGTCCGAACGCGGGCGCGGCGTCCGCGGACGGTAAACTCGCTGCGCAGCTCGCCGGAATACAAATCCAGCTCCTGCCGTATGTCGGCGAGGTCTTCCCGCCGTATCACGCCGCCGTCCCACAGCAGCGCGGCGCGGGCCAGATTCAGCCGGTGGGGGTTGTGCCGCAGCCAATCGTAAACCGCGCCGTTTTCCCCGGCGGGGTTTACGGCGTAGGCAAACGTCCGCTCCGCCGTTTCATACCGCGTCATCACCACATCGTCCAGCGTATAGCGGACGCCCCCCTCGGCAGGCTCGGTGTGCCAGCCCCACCGGCTCATGGCGCACAGGGGAAATATCCGGTATTCGTCATACAGCGTCTGAAGCCCGGTGACGTCGGCGGTAAAGGCGAATTCGCCGTTGCCCACCGTCAGCGGGGATTCGGCATCCGGCGCGCGCAGCAGGGGGTTGTGCCGCCGGACAAGGCGTTTCCGGTCAATCATCACAGTCACCATAATATGGGCGGAGGTGGTCCCTCCGCCCATATGCCAGACATTTTTTCTTAGTTGAGGCCCGCCAGATACGCGTCATACAGGCTTTGGTATGTTTCGATATACTCGCCGACCCCGACGTTTGCCGCGTCGTCCACAAACGACTGCCAGCCCGCGTCGGTCACGCCGTTGACGATAAACGCCGCAATCCGCTCCTGCATGAACTTATGGATGTCCTCATACAGGCGGTGCAGTCTGGTCGCCTCGTCGGCGCTCGGCTTCACCAAACGGGTGAGCGTCAGGTAGGAGTTGTTTTCCACGATGCCGGCCGCTTCGTAAGACTGGGAGTTCACATAGCGCTCGACGCGGTGGGGGGGCATGTCAAAGATGTCGAAGATATAGTCGCCGGGGGCGAAGAACTGCCCTTGGGTAACCGGCACATATCTGAACAGCTCGTTGTTTTCCGGCACGTAGGTGACGTGCCATACGCCGTCCCTCAGCTCAAGGGTCGGGTCAATCGGGCCGCCGGGCCGCGAGGGGCCGTTGGTGGCCGCCAGCATCCGCTCGGTTTCAAATTGCGCGTCCAGCCAGCGGAGCGTCTGGGGAATATACTTGTTGGCGCTGGTCAGCACGGCGCCGTACGCGGGCAGGTCGGTGCTGTAGTCCCTCGGAACCGTCGCGCCGCGGGCCGCGGCCGGGGGCAGGATGGGCTGCCAGTGCTGCGTGGTGTCCGGGTCGCTCCAAGCGGTGTTGATCAGGCGCAGGTAGGTTTGGAAGCCCACCTCGTCGTTGTTGATTTTCATGTTCATGCCGCCGTCGTCCTGCGTCAGCGCTTCCTTGTCAAGCAGGTCTTCGTCATAGCACATCGCCAGCCACTCCAGCGCTTCGCGGAAGCCGTCCATAAACCCGGGGAAGACGACCGTGCCGCCGTCGTCGATGCAGGCATAGACAAAATACTGCAACGGTACGCCGAACATGGAGAAGTAGGTGTAGATGCCGTTTGTCTGATGGTTGATGTCGCCGCCGCCGCTCATCGGGTAGATGTTGTCCCCGGTGCCGGGCCGCTGGTCGCGGAACGCCCTGAGGACGTCGGTCAGCTCGTCAATCGTCGTGGGGACTTGCTTGCCCACGGCGTCAAGCCACGTCGTGTTGATGAACCAGTGGGCGTTGTTGACGACGCCCTGCGCCGACATATAGCCGATGTAATACATCCTGCCGTCGCTGGCGCGCATAATCTCGCCCGACCTGTTCATGTCCAGACGCGGGGCATAGTTGGGCATGTTGGCTTGGATGTAGCCGTCCAGCGGGATGATGATGCCCTGCGTCACGCCGTATTCCTCAATGTTGAAGCTCTCGTTCGGGCGGATGATGAGGTCGGGGTACTGCCCGGAAATGAACATCAGGTTTAGCTGAGTGTTCCAGTCGGCTTCCTTGACGACGGTGAAGTCGACCTTAACGCCGGTCTCTTTCTCCAGCTCCTCATAGAACCAGAGGGTTTGGAATTCGGTCGTCTGGTTGTCCAGCGCCCATTGGTACGCCGTGAGCGTGATGGGCTCCAGCGTAACCACGCCGTCGGGCAGGCCGCCGGTGTAGTCGTGGCCGGGGTCAATGAGGCCGCCGGGGTCGCCGGGGTCGCTTGGCGCCGCCGAAGGGCTGCCGGGGGTGGGGGAGCTGACCGCAGGGTCTTCTGTTCCGGCGCAAGCAGCTAGGGACAGTGCCAGAACGGCCGCCAATACAACGGCAAGGACTTTGCGTTTCATTCTTTTTCCTCCTGTTTTGTCATTTTATTTCCACGCGTTCCGCGATGAAAATACGCTCTGAATTTTATCCCTTCAAGGAACCGATGGTGACGCCCTTGACAAAGAATTTCTGCATCTGCACATACAGCACGATGACCGGCGCGGTGGAGATGACGATGCTGCTGTATTTCACAACCTCCGCCTTGCGGATGGCGTCCGATATCTGCTGCCCGTCCCCGAAAAAGCCCATCAGGGAATCCAAGGCGGTGCCGGCGCTCATGGTCACAATGAGCTGGCGCAGCACCATTTGCAGGGTAAACTTCGATTCATCCCTAAGGTAGACCAGCCCGGTGAAGAAGTCGTTCCAGCGCGCCACGCCGTAATAGACACACAGGACGGCGATGATGGTGCCGGAAAGGGGCAGGATGACGCGGAAAAAATAGGTGAAATGCCCCGCGCCGTCCACCACCGCGGCCTCATACAGCTCGTTGGGAATCGAGGTGGAGATATAGGTGCGCGCAATCATCAGGTTCCACACGGAAAGGCTGTTGATGATAATCATCAGCGTGACCGTGTTGTAAAGCCCCAGCCGCTGGTTCATCAGAAACTGCGGAATCAGCCCGCCGGTGAAAAACATGGTGAAGATGAAATACAGGCTGAACAGCCTCCGGCCCGCGAACTTCCGCGAGAGCGAATAGGACGCCATCATCGTGACGATGACGCTGAGGGCCGTGCCGGCCGCCGTGTAGATGATGGAGTTGAGGTAGGAGCGCAGCAGCATCTGGTGCTGAAACAGCGCCTCATAGCCAATCAGCGAGAAGTCCACCGGCCACAGCCACACCCGCCCGGCAAAGATTGCGTCGGCGCTGGAAACCGACGCGACGATAACCAGCCACAGGGGATACAGAATCAACGCCAGCACGGCAAACCAAAAAGCGGTGTTGACGGCGTCGAAAACCCGGTCTTTATACGTTCGTCCGATGATATTCTTTTTCTTGGGCAGGATTTTCTGCGCCATGCCGCTCCCCCTCTCCCGAAACTCAGAACAGGCTCGTGTTGTTTAAGCGCCTCGCAATCCAGTTGACCGAGATAATCAAGATGAAGTTGATGACGTTGACCAGCAGGTTGATGGCGGCGACATACGAAAACTGGCCGCTTCCAAGACCCATCATGTATACATACACGCCGATGATGTCCGATTTGGGGATATTGCCCGCCGTCCGCATCAACAGGGCCTTGTCGGTGTTGGAGACCATCATCGCGCCGCTGTTCAGGATGAGCAGCATGACGATGATGGGGACGAGGTGCGGGATGTCTATGTAGCGGATTTTCTGCGTCTTGGTGGCGCCGTCCATCGTCGCCGCCTCATACAGGCCCGGGTCGATGGCGGTCAGCGCCGCGATGTAGAGTATGGTGTTCCATCCGGCGCTCTGCCAGATGCCGGAGCCGATGAACAGCGTGCGGAACCACGTAACGTCCATCATGTAGTCGTGCGCCTGCCCGCCGAAAACCTTGACGAGGTTGTTCACCAGCCCGCTGCTGGGACTCAGAAGCAGAAACAGCATCCCCACCAGCACGACGGGGGAGAGAAAATGCGGCGCGTAAATCGCCGTCTGCGTAAACCGCTTGAAGCGGTTCCGGTTGATTTGGTTGAGCAGTATGGCCATGACAATCGGGAAGGGGAAGGACCAGAGCAGCCCGTAGACATTGAGCAAAAGAGTGTTCAGCAGCAGGCGGGTGGAGTAAAACGACTCGAAGAAGTCGGTGAAGTTTTTCAGCCCGACCCATTGGCTGCCCGTGATGCCGAACGCCGCCTTAAAGTCGCGGAACGCGATTTGGATGCCGTACATCGGCAGATAGGAGAAGATAAACACCAGCGCGAACGCCGGGAACAGCAGCACATAGAGCTGCCAGTCGCGCCGTACGGCCTTTCCCGCGCGCCGGCACAGAGACACAAGGGCGGCGGCGGCCGCTCTTGCGTTCACCCTCCTGATTTGCCCGCACACCGGCTGCATACGCCCCCACTCCCCCGCTATAGACCGATAGATGATACAAACAAGATAAAATATCCAGCCAATAAAGTCAATATGTTTTGCATATTATACAAAAGGAAATGCCAATATTGCAAAAATCGTACAATATTTACCGCCGCGTTTCGCGCCGGAACGGGGCTCGCGGCGCGGGCCCCCGCGTTCCGTCTTGTCGTCACGCAAGCGTCTCCCTGACCGAAAAGCTGCTTTTGATCAGCTCACGCGCCGTTTTGAGGTCGGGCAGCTCCCCGCTCCGCAGCATTTGCGAAAGGATGTTGCCCAGCGCCGTACCCTCCGCCGGGCCGGCATAGACCGGCAGGCCGGACGCTTGGGCGGTCAGCTCGTTGAGAAAGCCGTCCTGCGAGCCGCCGCCGATGATGTGGATGGCGGTGTATCTCTTCCCGGTGAGCGTTTCCAGCTCCCGCACGCTCCTCGCGTATTCCCGCGCCAAGCCGGTGTAGACGCACCGCGAAACGTCGCCCGCCGTGACCGGCGGCGGGTATCCCGCCTCGGCGCATTTTTGGCGGATGGCGGCAATCATGCTCTCCGGCGCGAAAAACGCCGCGTCGTTGACGTCCACAAGGCCGTCGTAGGCCGACGCGCGCGCCAGCCCGCTCAGCTCGGCATAGGAGGGCTTCCCCGGCAGCTCGCCCCGCACCGACTGAATCATCCACAGCCCCATGATGTTTTTCAGAAAGCGAATCGTCCCGCCAAAGCCGCCCTCGTTGGAAAAGCCCGCGTCCCGCGCCGCTTGGGTGAGAATCGGCGCGCCGCTGACGACGCCCAGCAGGCTCCACGTCCCGCTGGAAATGCAGACCGAATCGCCGTCCCCGGCGGGCACGGCCAAAAACGCGCTTGCCGTGTCGTGCGACGGCGGCAGCCCGTGCTTCACCGGCGGAAAGACGCGGCGGGGGAAGCCGAGCCTGTCGATGATCTCCCAGTCCCAGTCCCTCGCCGCCGCGTTGATCAGCCCCGTTGTGGACGCGATGGTATATTCGGCGCGTTTCTCGCCGCTCAGCTTATAGTGGAAGTAATCCGGCGTCAGCAGCAGGCAGTCCGCCCCGTCAAGCAGCTCCGGGCTTCGGAGCTTCAGAGCCATGAGCTGGTACACGGTGTTGAACGGCTGCTTTTGGATGCCGGTGCGGGCGTAATGCTCGGCATACGGAAGGATTTTCTCAACCTCCGCGTCCATCCCCGCCGTACGGCTGTCCCGATAGGCCACCGCGCCGCCGAGAGGCTTCCCGTCCGCGCCGAGAAGCACAAAGTCAACGCCCCACGTGTCAATGGCAAGGCTTTTCGGCGTCATCCCCAGCGCCGCGCATGTCTCAATCCCCTTTTCGATTTCGGAAAACAGCGCGTCCGTATCCCAGAGCAGTGTGCCGCCGCAATCGGTGACGCCGTTGGGGAAACGGTGAATCTCCTCCAAAACAAGCCGGCCGCCGTCCAGCCGCCCCGCGATATGCCGCCCGCTGGACGCGCCTATGTCTATCGCCAGATATACCATGCGATACACCCCCTTTTTTCAGGGGATATTATATCACACCGAATCCTCTCCGGCAAGACGGACAGCCTCGGTCAGGTATACGGTGATGAAGTTCGCGAAGAGCGCGGAGACTTCGGCGCGGGACGCGGCGTCCTTCGGCCCGTACAGGTTGCCCGGCTTCCCGCTGACGATGCCCGCCTCGGAAACCAGCCGCACCGCGTCGGCCGCCCACGGGGCAATCTCCGCCCCGTCCTCAAACGGCGCCCGCTCCTCCCCGGGCAGGACAAAGCCCTTGAAGCCGATATAATTCGCCAGCATGACCGCCATCTGTTCGCGGTTGATGACGTCTTCCGGCCCGAACAGCCCGTTGCCGTATCCGCTGACGACCCCGTTCTCCGCCGCCCACGTCACCGCCGTATAATACCAAGCCCCCTCCAAAACATCCTCAAAGCCCCCGTCCTCAACGGTCAACTCTCCTCTCTCAACGGTCAGAGGTTCCGGCTTGTTTTCCAGATTCCACAGCGCCGTCACAAACATCGCGCGCGTCATGGGGCCGCCGGGGTCGAACTGGCTGCCACCCCCGCCGTTGAAGACGCCCCGCGCCGACACAAACGCGATGTGCCGCTCCGCCCAATGCCCGCTTGTGTCGTCAAACGCCCTCGCGTTGTTGATAACGGCAAACTCGCCCGTTTTGTCCGTCAGGAAGACCATCTCGCCGTCTATGTACAGGCTGTACGGAATGACGACATACCCGTCCCCGTCTATCAGCGCAGCCACCCAGTTCGCCGCGTCCTCGCCCTCGGGAAGCTCAAACGGCAGCCGCTCCAGCCGCAGCTCCCCGCCGCTCTTCTCTTCGTCCTCATCCTCGTCCTCGTCGTCGTCCTTCCGAGGGATGTAGATATAATCGTCGTCGTCCGGCCGGGTAATCTCAAAGTCTAGGTCGTACGGAAATGCATTTCCTTCGAACCAGACCAGCAGCGTATATTTACCGTTGGGCAGTTCCCTCAGAAACTCCTTATACAGCGTGAGGATAACGCTCCCCTCGTCCGCGTCGCCCACGTCGCCGCTGTACCCCGGATAGCCGGACATCAGGATTTGCTCGCCCACGCCGCTTGGGTCGAGGGCCAGCTCATTGTCATTGATCGAAACCTCCAGCAAATCGGCGATTTCCTCATTAAACACAATCACCGCGTCGGTCAGCTTGTCGTCCACCGTAATCACCGTCGTGACGCCCGGCACCAGCACCCGCGCCCACTGCGCGTACAGCGTCATGTCCTCCGTCACCCGGCCGCCAAGCTCGTGCTTCGCGCCGCTCCCGTCCGCGCTCGTGTTCCAGCCCTTAAACAGATACCCCTCGCGCTCAAACACGTCCTCCTCAACGGTCAGGCTAGACCAGCCGCCCGTGACGCCAACCGCCGCCCCCGCGCCGCCGTTGGGCTGATACGTCACCGTCAGCGGATACAACACTTGCCCGTCCTGCGCGCCGTTCAACGTGTTTTGACGCACATAGAACCACACTTCCTCCGGGGGATCCGACCATCCAGAAGTGCGGTTAAAAGCCGAAACAATCGGTTCGCCGTCGCTGTCTTCGCTGTAATAAACCGCGAAGGAGTAGTCATCATCCCCATAGCCGGACCAATATATCGCGACATCATCTAATTCTTCATCGTCGATAAAGAATGTGTATCGCTGGGGGTTGTTGCCTGCGCCGTATAGATTCTTCGTCGCGAGAGGAAGCGTTGCGCCGTCTATCACAATGCTCAGGCCGTCTTCTTCATACCAATCGTAATCATTGTTGCGCGTCCACATCTCAACCGTGACTTCCCGCGCATCTGCGGAATACACGCGGATAGGAACCGTGTTGGAGTTCACAATGTTTTCGCCGACCTTCACCGAATAGCGCAGAAGCCTGCCGTGGTGCGCGGCTCTGTCCCACTCCGAGGGGATTTCAAACTCCGTCCACGTCACGCCCCCGTCTTCGCTGATTTCCCACCGCTCGTAGTCGTTCTCCCCGCTTGTGTCTACAGGCTCGTCGTCCACGTCTTTGACCTCGGGAGGCACCGGCACAAACATTTCATTCCCGTCTTCCACCACCGGGGATGTGATATTGCCGACAGAGAACGGCAGGATGGTGAAGTCATACGCAAACGGCCCGCCCGTGAACACCATGTTCTCCGCTATCGTCACCGTGGCGGTATGCTCCCCGACGTCGAGTTCTTCCCCGGCGGGTGGCACGACCGCCCACAAGGCGCCGCTTTCTTGCGCATTGTAGACGTTGAATCTGTTGTTTTGGAGACTCACCAGTGAAGACGGTACGGCTCCAAGAATATAGGGCGGGCTGCCGTTCAGCTCAAAATGCGTTTGCAAAAGCGGGATCTTCTCCTCGCCCACGGTTACCTCCTCGCCCATTATTTCTTCATTGATGACGCCGCTCGCTCCGTATCCGATCGTACCGTCGGCGTTCCAGCGCACCGTTGTTTCCGCCGGCAAAGCGCGCAGATGCTCGTCGGAGCCGATGACATAATAGTTGTAAGGCGCGGTGTAATACCGGACGTTGCTGTTCCAAGCTGCACGAGCCCACACGACGACCGAGCCGGGCGCGGTGATGTTGATTGTCGTTTCACTGGGCGCGGAAATCGCACAGTCACCGCCTGTTCCTGTATTATGTGGGGTTACAATCGCGTTGCCCCATGAAAACACAAGGCCGCCAGTAATGTTGATTTCCGTCCCGGTGTTGTTTGTGCTGATGGCGGTTGTCGTTCCCGAAGTGACCAAACCGCCGCTGACTGTCAAAGCGCCGCCCGATGCCGCCATAGTGCCTAACATTGGCGACATTCTGACAGCATTGCTGTTAGAAGTGTTAGCCGCCCCTACCTGCCGCACAGCGCCGTCCGAGATGTTTACAGTGCCGCCTCTGCTCAGTATGGCGATGCTTTGAAACCCATGATTCGCTTCAACAAGCCCGCCTTTGACATCAACGGTATAGTTTCTCTCAGCCTCAATGGCGAACGCTTCTCCAAAGGCAATGACCGTACCGTTTTCAGCAACTGTTACCTTCAGCCCCGAACCTGTTCCCATTGCGAAGATAGCGCGACCCGTTCCGTTGGTGTCGTATGGATATGTATCCCCATTCACCATCACGGTTCCGTTCCCGCTGACTCTCACGCTGCCCATAGTATATATGGCGACAGGGAAAAAATTTGCGTTTTCCGTTGTAGAATTCGCTTCCACGATGCCGCCGGTGACGATGACATTTTCTTTGTCATTGTCTGCGTCGATGGTGGGATAGTAGTACTGGTCGCCCGCGCCGGTCACAAGGCCGCCGCTGACCGTGATAACAGAATCGGTTCCCCCAATATGAATGGTTTTAGCCGTAGCGTCATCGCTTCTTGCTATTCCGCCTGTGACATTGATTGCTATGTCGTCGGCTAACGAATAAATAGCGGTGGCATTCTCCCCGCTGAAGTATATATCCGCGCCCTCCGCCACTTCAAAGGTGCCGGAGCCGACCAAGCTTATTAACGGAGAATTCACAATCGGGTTTTGCGGCGCCCCCTCGTACTCCGCCTTCCACACGACCGTTACCCCGCCGTCGATGTCCAGCACAAGCGTGGTGTTCGCGCCCGTGACCGCGCCGGTTACGGTGACGGTGTTGCCCACCGCCTCCGCGAAGAGGTCTCCGTCGCCGCCGTGATTGAAGTTGTTGATATGCTCTGCCAGCCCTTCCGCGTCAGCGGCGATAGCAGGGGGAGGGGCAGGCAGCAGGGTTATCAGCAGGGCCAGCGCTAGGAGCGCGGCTAGGGGGCGTCTGGGGGCGGGATGGTTGAGTTTCATGGGTTCGTCCTCCTGTTCTGTAGTGGCATACGTCGCCTTAATTCTACAGTCTACAGAAAACCCCCGGCCAAAAAAAGGGCCCGTGGGGGGTATGTTGAAAAATATTTTTTGCGGCACGCGGCGAAAACCGGGCCTTTCGGCCCGGCTCCCAATATGTACACGCTTCCTACAATACCATTTTACAGCTTTGTTACTATGATGTCAAGTCTTTTTTGAAAAATATTTGAAAATCTTTTCAATTTGTTCCTGTTTCACCCCGAAATTATGGCTTGTCAAGTCCCCCCGCGTCCTAATCGAGCCTCTCCCGCCTCCGGCGGGAGAGGCAGAAGGGCCAACGTACCCCGTAGGGGCGAACTGCGTTCGCCCGCCGTCCCCCACGACCCTACCTAAAAATCAGGTTCACCAGACGGTCGGGAACCACGATGGTTTTGTCGGGGCTGCGGCCGGCGGCGGCGGCGGCGATTTTTTCGGTTTGCAGGGCGGCGGCGGCGGCCTCCCCGTCGGGGCAGCCCCTCGGGACGGTCACGGTGCCGCGCAGCTTGCCGTTGATTTGCACCGCCAGCTCGACGGTGTCCTCCACCGTCTTGGCGGGGTCATGCTCCGGCCACCCGGCCTCGCAGCAGAGGCCCTTGCCGCCGAGCAAGGCCCATAATTCCTCGCAGATATGCGGCGCGAACGGCGAGAGCAGGCGCAGGAAAAGAAGCATATCGGCTTTCGAGCAGCCTTTTTCCATCTCGTTCAGCAGCGACATCATCGCGGCGATGGCGGTGTTGAATTTCATCCCCTCGATGTCGCCGGACACCTTTTGGATGGTCTGATGCAGCTTCGTCTCCGGCACGGAGGACGCAAAGGGGCTGTGCGCGGCGGCCCACACGCGCTCTAAGAAGCGGCGGCAGCCCTTGATAATCTGCTCCGACCACCGGCAGCCCTTCTCGAAGTCGCCGATGAACAGAATGGTCAGGCGCAGGGTGTCCGCGCCGTAGGTGTTCACCACCTCGTCGGGATCCATGCCGTTGCCCTTGGACTTGGAGATTTTGGTGCCGTCCGAGCCTAGGATAAACCCGTGGCTGGTGCGTTTTTTGTATGGCTCCGGCTGCTCAACCACCCCGACGTCATACAAAAACTTATGCCAAAACCGGCTGTACAGCAGATGAAGCGTCGTATGCTCCATCCCCCCGTTATACCAGTCCACCGGCATCCAGCGGCGCAGCGCCTCCTTGGACGCCGGCTCGCCGGGGTTGTTCGGGTCGGTATAGCGCAGGAAATACCAAGACGACCCCGCCCACTGGGGCATGGTGTCGGTTTCTCGCTTTGCCGGGACGCCGCATCGGGGGCAGACGGTGTTCACCCATTCGGATATCGCCGCCAGCGGGCTTTCGCCGGTGTCGGAGGGCTTGTAGTTTTGCACCTCGGGCAGACGCAGCGGCAAATCCTCCTCCGGCAGCGGCACCATGCCGCAGGCGGGGCAATGGACGATGGGAATCGGCTCGCCCCAGTAGCGCTGGCGGGCAAACACCCAGTCGCGCAGCTTATACCGCACCTTGGGTTCGCCCAGCCCTTCCCGCTCCAGCCATTCGGCGACGGCCTTTTTGGCGTCCTCCACCTCCAGCCCGTTGAGGAAGCCGGAATTGACCATCGTTCCCGTCTCGGTGTCCGTGTAGGCCTCTTTGGTTACGTCGCCGCCCTTGACCACCTCGACGATGGGCAGGCCGAACGCTTTGGCAAAGTCCCAGTCCCGCGTGTCGTGTCCCGGAACCGCCATAATCGCGCCCGTGCCGTAGCTCATCAGCACATAATCGGAGATATAGACGGGAATCTCGCCGCCGGTGGCGGGATTGACGGCCGATATGCCTTCCAGACGCACGCCGGTCTTGTCCTTGGCAAGCTCGGTGCGCTCAAAATCGCTCTTGCGCGCCGCCGCCGCGCGGTAAGCGGCCGCCTCTTCGGCGTTTTTCGGCGGGCATTTGTCCACCAGCGGGTGTTCGGGGGAGATGACCATGTAGGTTGCCCCGAAAACGGTGTCGGGCCGGGTGGTGTAGACGCGCAGCGTCTCGTCCGTCCCGGCGATGGGAAACAAAATCTCCGCGCCCTCGCTGCGCCCAATCCAGTTGCGCTGCTGCGCGGCGACGCGCGCGGGGAAATCGCAGAGTTCCAAATCGTCCAGCAGGCGCTGGGCGTACCGCGTGATGCGAAGCATCCACTGGCTCTTGTCGCGGTGTTCGGCGGGCGCTTCGCACCGCTCGCACAGCCCCCCGACCACTTCCTCGTTGGCCAGCACGCACTTGCACGACGGACACCAGTTGACCGGCATCTCCGCTTTGTAGGCCAGCCCTTTTTCAACCATCTTGAGAAAAATCCACTGCGTCCACTTATAGTATTCCGGGTCGGTGGTGTTGACCTCGCGGGCAGGGTCAAACGACAGGCCCAGCCGCCGTATCTGCCCCCGGAAGCGCTCCACGTTGCGGCGAACCACCTCGGCGGGGTGGATGTTGTTTTTGATGGCGTAGTTTTCGGCGGGCAGGCCGAACGCGTCCCACCCGATGGGAAAGAGGACGTTATATCCCTGCATCCGCCGCGCGCGCGCCAAGACGTCCATCCCGGTATACGGGCGCGGGTGCCCGATGTGCAGCCCCACGCCGGAGGGATAGGGAAACTCAACCAGAGCGTAAAACCGCTCCTTATCGCTTTCCTCCGACGCTTCAAAGCAGCCCTTGTCCAGCCAGACCTTCTGCCATTTCGGTTCTATCGCGTTTGTGTCATACCTTGTCATCATATTTCATCCTCACCGTAGCTTTTGGCGTCCGACCAGAGACGCTCGATGGCGTAAAACTCCCGCGCCTCGCGCAGCATTACGTGGATCACCACGGCGCCGTAGTCCATCAGCGTCCAGCTCCCGCCGGCCTTGCCCTCGACGCGTTTGGGCAAAACGCCCTCTTTCTTCAGGACGTATTCCACTTCCTCGGCAAGCGTCTTGAGGTGGGTGGTTGACGTTCCGGTGGCGAAAACGAAGTAATCGCCCAGCGTGGTGAGGTCGGTGACCTCCAGCACGCGAAGCTCGGCCGCTTTTTTGTCCGACAGGATTTTGGCCGCTCTTCCCGCCAGTTTCTTAGGCTCCATATTGACCCTCATCTTTCCGATAACTGAATATATTCCACCAGCTCCTCCCCGATGGGGACGGTAAACGGGTTGATGGTTTCGTTGAGCAGCTCGAGCGCCTCCACGGAGAGAACCATTTCGTAGTATTCCCCCGCAAGCTCCGCCGGACGCCGCACCGAGACGGTGGGCAAGGTGGAGAAAACGACGTTGTCGATGCCGATGCTGTTAATCTGGTCGGCAAACCATAAGAGGTTTCCCCAGTCTATATCGCTCTCCACATTGCTCTGGGCAATGCGGATGTATTCGGGAAACCGCGTCCAGTTGGAAAGGGCTTTTTTGGCGGCGGCGGCCAAAAACTGCTGCTGCATCCGCATCCGCCCGTAGTCGTCATACCCCCGCCCGGTGACCGGGTCGTACCGGAACCGCACAAGCTGCAAGGCTTGGTCGGCGTTTAAGTCCTGAAGCCCCGGCTGAAGGTCAATCCCCTCATACGGGACATGCATCCGCATCGGCACGTTGAAGCGCACGCCGCCGATGACGGTGACCAGCCGGAGAAACGCGTTGTAGTCCACCACCGCCGCGTACTGCGGCTGAAAGCCAATCAGCGTGGCAATCTCTTTTTTCATCTGCGCTATCCCCGGCTCGTCGTCCCATGTGTTCCGCTGCTGTGAATACGCGCTGTTGATTTTCTGAATCGAGCGCGGCGCGTTGGCGACGGCGGCGTCGCGGGGGATGGACAGGACATGGCATACGCCCTGCGCCGTGTCGAGGGTGGCCACCATCAGCGTGTCGGTCAGCCCCTCGTTCACCCCGGCAAGGAGAAAGGTATACACCCCTTCGCGCCGGACATATTCCGGCCCGGGCGGCGGGTCATGCGTGTCTTCCCCGCTCGGCATGGGCAGAGGGGACGCGCCGGACGGCAAAACGGGCGCGCTCGGCGACGGGCGGTTGATGATGATGTCGGGGCCGGCGGGCGCGCGAATCCACATCCGCAGGGAAACCACCCCGACCAAAACAATCGCCGCCAAAAAAGCCGCGGCGGCGAGGGCGATTTTCGTGGCCAAATGCCGCCTGCCCCACCACGCCGCAAGCCGCCGCGGAACGCTTTTCATCCGCGTCCACAGCCGGTTTCGTCCTATTGAAAAGCGGTTTTGCCTTTTTAGCAGGCGTTTTGGCATTGTATCCACTCCAACGCTTCTTGAGTAACCCGATCCTCCGGGCGCGCGTTTTCTCTGACAAACCGCATCGTCATGGTCAGCGCCAGCGCCAGCGAACGGTCGAGGTCAGTATACAGAAGCCCGCGCAGCTCCCGCATCCCGGGGTATTCGGCGCGGAACGGCTCGGCCATGTCCGCCGTAAACAAAATTTTATCCAAAACGCTCATCCCCGCCCGCCCTGTGGCGTGCCACCGGACGGCGGACGCAATCTCTTCCCCAAAGCCCAGCTCGCGGGCGAGGGCCGCCCCGGTCAGCGCGTGGTAAACCTTCGGAACCGTTTCGCCCCACACAGACGGCAGTATACCATAATCGCGCATTAATTGCAACTGGTCGGGCGCTTCTTTTGTCATATCGTGCAGCAGCGCGGCGCGGCGGGCGTCCCCGGCGTCCGCTCCCCAGCGCGCCGCCAGACACGCCGCGACGCTCTCAACCCCCAGCGTATGCAGCGCCCGCCGGGGCGACAGCCGCTTTTTCAGCATCGCGAGCAATTCGTCACGGCTTGGAACCGCCATACAACCCTTCCTTTCGGATATACGCCCACACGGCGGGGGGCAGCCATTCCTGCCCCAAGCCCCGCCCAAGCAGGGCGCGAAGCTCCGTGCTGGAAACCGGCACGGTTTTTCTGGAAACGGCAAACGGCTCCGCCAGCGTTTTCAGCTCGGCCGCTTTATACCAGCCGTCAAGGCTCTCCCGCATGTCCTGTCCCATCAGCAGCCACAGCCTGTCCGGCTTGTACAGCGCCCGCAGGGCCTTCACCGTGTCGATGGTATACCGCGCTCCGCCCGTAAGCTCAAAGTCGCTCACCTCAACGCCGAACAGCTCCTCGGCGGCCAGACGGCTCATCGCCAGCCTGTGCGCGGAGGACGGCGTTTCCGGCGGCAGGGTTTTGTGCGGCGGGTCGCCGGACGGCATCCAAATCAGCCTGTCCGGGCGCAGCGCGTTCAGCGCCTTTTGCGCCAGCGCCGCGTGTCCTTTGTGCGGCGGGTTGAAGCTCCCGCCGAATAACGCAAGCGTCATAACAGCGTCTCCGTCAGCGCCCTCAGCGCCCGCCCCCTGTGGCTGACCGCGTCCTTTTCCTCCGGCGTCAATTCAGCCATCGAGCGGTTGTATTCCGGCACAAAAAACACCGGGTCGTAGCCAAACCCGCCGTCCCCGCGAGGCGCGTCAAGGATTTCCCCTTCACAGCGACCCTCGGCCAAAAGCTCCCGCCCGTCGGGATAGAGCAGGACGAGCTGGCAGACAAATTCGGCGCGGCGGTCGGTCTTCCCTTCCATTTGACGTAACAAATAGGCGTTTCGTTCCGCCGAATCCGTCAAGCCGCCGTAAACCGCCGAATCCACGCCCGGCTCGCCGGCCAGCGCGTCCGCGCACAGCCCCGAATCGTCGGCCAGCGCGGGCAGCCCGGTCGCCTCCATCGCCGCCCGGGCTTTAATGCGCGCGTTTTCAAGGAAGGTTGTTCCCGTTTCTTCGGGAACCTCGGTCACGCCGCAGTCGGCAAGGGATTTGATGATGATGCCCGCGGGCTTCAAAAGGCGCGCCATCTCGCGCGCCTTGCCTTGGTTGTGGGTTGCGGTCACAACGGTCATACAATGGCCTCCACAAACGCTTTCGGGTCAAACGGGATTAAGTCCCCAAGCTGTTCGCCCACGCCCGCCCATTTGACCGGGACGCCCGTTTCGCGGACGGCGGAGAGGGCGACGCCGCCCTTGGCGGTGCCGTCCAGCTTGGTGAGGATGATGCCGGTCAGCCCGGCGGCTTTGGAAAACTCCCGCACCTGAGACAGGCCGTTCTGCCCCGTGGTGGCGTCCATCGCCAGCAGCGTCTCGCGGGAACAGCCCGGCAGCTCGCGGTCAAGCACGCGGCTGATTTTGTTCAGCTCGTTCATCAGGTTTTGCTTGTTTTGCAGCCGTCCCGCCGTGTCGCAGATGACGACGTCCGTCCCGCGCGCCTTGGCGGCGTTCACCGCGTCAAACAGCACGCTGGCGGGGTCGGCGCCCTCCTGCTGGCGGACGACGGCGCAGCCGGCCCGTTTGCCCCAGATGTCCAGTTGGTCCGCCGCCGCCGCGCGGAAAGTGTCCCCCGCGCAGAGGAGGACTTTTTTGCCCTCGCCGGCGAGCCGCGCCGCGAGCTTGCCGATGCTGGTCGTCTTGCCCGCGCCGTTGACCCCGGCGACCAAAATAACCGACGGCGTCGTCTCAAGCGCCATTCCGCGCCCGCCGCCGCTTTCAAGCACCTCGATAAGCTGCGCGCGCAGCAGGACGCGCGCCTCCTCCCGCAGCCGGACGTTGTCTTTTTTGCAGCGCTGGCGCAGGCCCTCCACGATTTCCGAGGCCAGCGCCGCGCCCGCGTCGGAGAGGATGAGCGCTTCCTCCAGCTCGTCATAAAACCCGTCGCCGACCTTTTCCCCCTCGGCGAACAGCCCGCCCAGCTTGCCTTTCAGCGCGTCAAACAGTCCCATTGGTTATTCCCGCTCCCTCTGTATAGCTCTCTCGCGGGCCGGTTTCCGGGGCGCCGCGGCTTTTGATGTGGAAAAACAGCAGCCCCGCGAGGATTAGCGCGGTCAGCACCGCGGCAATCACCGCCCGCCGTTCGTGCTTCGGGTTTCTCTTGGGGTTCAGCGGCCACCACCACGACCGTATCCTATCCCGTATCGAGCGTTTCACCCGTTTCTTTTCAGTTTTGTTGACATAGTAGTATGTAAGCTGATTGCGGCACGCGTGACACAAATCCCCGGCCTCACAGCCTTCCTTGCCGCATCTCTCGCATCGCGCCAAAATGTCTCCCTCCTGTCGGCCGATGTTGCCATACGCGGTATCATTTATCGTCATAATGGCCTTTGCATTGAAGTATCTCTATCTCGTTGTTTTCCTTTATTCGGTATATAATCCTGTTTTTTTCGTCCAGTCCGTGCAGGGTGAAGCTCACGCTATCCCTCATTCTCCATAGCCTCCAGTTCGGCAAGCGTTTTTATCACTTTCTGCCCTGCTTTGGCCTGCGCTATAGATTCCTCAAGGATTTTCATGTTGTGCGGATTGAAATACTCCTCATATCTGCTGACGGCCTTGACTTGAAACGGGATTGCCTGCTCCCGAATCGCCTGACGGAAAAAAACATTGACCGCGCCGGATATGGTCAGACCCAGCTTGTCAAACAGCGTTTCCGCCTCGCGCTTGATTTCATCGTCGATTCTAATGGTAATGTTTGTCACAGAAAACACCTTCTCTCCTTTTCTTGTAATAACATTATACATTGATGTTGTGTGCATTGTCAATACATCTGCGAAAATAGAAGCCCGTCAATCCGCGTATTCTTCTTCCACGTCTTCCAGCTTTAGGGAAATCACCTTGCTCACGCCGGGCTCCTGCGCGGTCACGCCGTAGAGCATTCCCGCCTGCTCCATTGTGCCGCGGCGGTGGGTGACGACGATGTACTGCGTGTTTGCCGCGAGGCGCTTGAGATACGCCGCGAAGCGCCCCACGTTGACGTCGTCCAAATCATGGTCTATTTCGTCCAGCACGCAGAAGGGCGCGGGGCGAGCCTTAAAGATGGCGAAATAGAGCGCGATGGCGGACAGGGACTGCTCGCCGCCCGACAGCAGGGAGATTGAGCGCAGCTTTTTCCCGGGCGGGCGGGCTTTGATTTCCACGCCGCTTTCTAAGATGTCCACGCCGTCGTCCAGCTCCAAGGCGGCCTCGCCGCCGCCGAATATCTCCACAAAGGTTTCGGAAAACTTCTGCGCGATGGCCGCGAAGCGGTCGGCAAAAATCCCCCTCATTTCCCCGGTGATACGCTCGATGATGCTTTCCAGCTCTTCCTTGGACTGCACCGCGTCGGCCCGCTGCTCGGTCAGGAACCGATACCGCTCGCCCACGCTTTCATATTGCTCAATGGCACCCACGTTGACGTTGCCGAGCGCCGCAATCTCCCGTTTCAGCTCCGAGGAGCGGCGCTGCGCTTTTGACACGCTTTCCATCGGCGTCCGCAGCTCTTGGGCCTTGGTGACGGTCAGCTCATACTGCTCCCAGAGACGGGAAATCAGCGCATCCTCGTCCTTCTGCGCGGTGAGCAGGCTGTTTTCCAGCTTGTCCGCCGCGCGGGAAAGGGCTATGTTCTGCTCCGCGCCGTCTTTAATCAGCCGCCCTGTCCGCACCCTGTCCGCTTCCAGCGCGCGCTGCTTTTCCACCGTCCCGTCCATCTCCTCGCGGCGGGCCCGGAGGTCTTCGGCAAACGCCTCAAGCTCAAGGCGGCACTGTCCGCAAAGGGCCAGCAGCTCTTCGCCGCGTTTTTGGTATCCCTCAAGGGCGGCGGCGCGGCTTTCGCCGTCCAGTGAAAAATCCTTTTCCCTTTCCGCCAGCTCCTCCAGCGCCTTCAAAACACCCTCGCGCTCCGCCGTCAGCGACGCCAACCGTTCCCTCTGGGCCGTTTGCTTTTCCCTCAAGGCCTCGCCCGATACGTCGAGATTCGCCCCGCTCGCGGCCAGCGCGGACGTTTCGTCCTTCAGCTTGGCGGCGGCGGCGGCGTGACCCTCCGCGGCAAGGGCTTCGTTTTCGCGCTCGGCGTCGATTTCATCAAGGGTTTTGCCGATGTCCGCAAGCTCGCCCTCGCAAATGGCGGCGGCGTGTTCAAGGTTTTTCAGCAGCGCGCCCCGGTGGCTCTCCTCAGAAGCCAGAGCGGCCGCGTCCTCCTGCGCGCCCCGGCGTTCGTCTTCGGCCACGTCGCAGTCATACCGCGCCGCCTTGAACGCCCGCTCGGCTTCTTCCAGCGCCTTGCCCGCCCCGGCGGACTGCGCGGCCAGCTTGCCCAGCTCCGCTTCCAGCCGTTCCAGCTCGTTCTTGCGCGACAGCACGCCGATTTTCTTCCCGATGCTGCCGCCGGTCATCGCGCCGCCCGCGTTGACCACCTGCCCGTCCAGCGTGACGACGCGCAGCCGCTGACCCATCTTCCTAGACAGCGCAATCGCCCCGTCCAGCGTGCGGCAGACGAGGGTGCGCCCCAGAAGGCTTCGCACAACGCCCCGGTATTGGTCTTCACAGTCCACCAGCCGAGACGCCAGCCCCAGCGATTCGCCGTCCGTTCCGGGTACGCCGTCCGCCTCCCGCCCGTCGATGGACGTGAGCGGCAGGAAGGTGGCGCGTCCGCCCTTGCGCTCCTTGAGGAGGCCGATGGCGGCCTTGGCGTCCTCCTCGCTTGAGACGACGATGTTTTGCAGCGCAGCGCCCAGCGCGATTTCAACCGCCACGGCGGTTTCGTCCTTGGTGCGGATAAGGCTGCTCAAAACGCCGTGCAGGCCGGGGAGGTTGCTGTTCATCACCATCGCGACGGCGTGGTTGCCTTCGTATTCCTTCTCCAAATCACTCAGCAGGGCCGCGCGCGATTGCTTCTCATGCAAGGCGCGGCGAAGGGCTTCGGCTTGCTCCCGCGCTTCCGACAGCTTCTTTTCCCGCTGATCAACGCGCAAAGCGTAGCCCTTTAAGACGTTATCCAGCTCGGCAACCGTGTCCCGCGCTTCCCTGAGCTTCCCCTGCGTGTGTCCCAAACGGCCGCGCGCTTCTTCCAGCGCGGCTCCGCCTTTGTCCCGTTCGGCCAGCAGGGCTTGACGGCGGGCGGCCTGTTCGCCGCGCCGCGCCTCCAGCGAGGCAATCCGCAGCTTGCATTCGCCCAGCGCCGCTTGCTCCAAGGCGGCTTGCGCCTCCAGCGCCCCGGCTTGCGCCGAAAGGTCGCCGGTTTGCTCCGCCAGCCTCTTGATGTCCAGCGCCAGCTCGCTCAGCGCCAGCTCCTCGTCTTTGAGCGCCGTTTCGATGCGCTCCTGCTCGGCGGCGCGTTCCTCCCGCTGCTTTCGCAGGGCTTCGGCGCGTTCGTCATGCCGTTCGGCGGCCAGAAGCAAATCCTGCCGCAGCCGTTCGGTGTGTTCTATGTCGTTTTGATGGACTTTCAGCAAGCCCTCCGTCTCGGCGCGTTTGCCCTCCGTTTCGGACAACGCCCCGCGCACCGTCTCGGCGGTTTGGGCAAGCTCCATGCTCTCCTGCTCCATCCGCTCCAACGCGGCATACAGCCCGTCCAACTCGGCCTTGCTCCGCTCAAACTGCTCCCTCGCCTCGTGGTATCGGTCGTTCTGCCGGTCTTTGCCGGAACGGATGGTTTCAAGCTGATGCAGCCAGAGGTTGATTTCAACGCCGCGCTGCTCGTCGCGCAGCAGCAGGAAGCGGCGGGCGGTTTCCGCCTGTTCGCGCAGACTTTCCACCTGCGGCTCCAGCTCGCCGATTTTGTCGGAGACGCGCAGCAGGTTCTGCTCGGCGGCGCCCAGCTTGCGCTGCGCTTCCTCCTTGCGGCTGCGGTATTTGGCAATGCCGGCGGCTTCCTCAAAGACGCCGCGCCGGTCGGCGGGCTTTTCGGTCATAATGCGGTCAATCATGCCTTGGGCGATGATGGAGTAGCCGCCCGGCCCCAGCCCCGTGTCCATCAGCATGGAAATGATGTCTTTGAGGCGGACGGCGGCTTTGTTGATGAAGTATTCGCTCTCCCCGGAGCGGTAAAGGCGGCGGGTCAGCGTCACCTCGTCGCTGTCGGCGGCGAATTCGCGCCCCTCGTTGCCGATGACCAGCGACACCTCGGCAAACCCCAGCGCGCCGCGCCGTTCCGAGCCGTGGAAGATGACCTCCTCCATCTTTTTCTCGCAGCGCATCACGCGGGCGTTTTGTTCCCCCAAAACCCAGCGCACAGCCTCGGCAATGTTGCTCTTGCCGCTGCCGTTCGGCCCGACCACCGCCGTCACCCCGTCCGGCACCGTAAGGTCAACCCGGTCGGGAAAGGTCTTGAAGCCCTGTATGGATATGGATTTTAATGTTCCCAGAGCGCGTCGCACCTCCTGATAGAAAACCACCCCGGCGGGTGGCTTTAGGATATAGGGTTGTCGGCAGGGCCGGCCGTTCCTGCATCTCTTTTGACCGCAAGGGCGTGTGGATGCCGTTGTCCACCTCAACAACCCATATCATCCTATACACATCATACCATAGTTATTCTTTTTTGTAAACTATCTTGTGTGTTAAAATGTACCTCCGCAGCCGCGGCTCTTTAATCTCCCACATTGTCAGCACTGAGTTTTTACGCTCAGGCGAGTCTGTACTTAGCCGCAACACGACGATGGCGGTGTTTTTGTAGCGTTTTGCAGACAACGCGGTATTCGGGTGTTTCGGGTCGGCGAAAATATAATCAGGGTCATTCAGAATGCACAGCAATTCGTCTTGATATCGCGCATATGTAGACGCCCTCTTGCTCAATATGTGGGCAAGCTGCTTTTCGGTAATCACCGTTTCATCCGTTGTTACCGACGCCGCAAGGTCTTTATACTTCTCTACATCAATCTTTCCTATATACCGCAAAGCCGCTTTTCCTTCCCTGTCGCGGTTATATCCGCTTTTCCATGACGATTACGTTTATACCGTTTTGCTCGGCGGGGGCTTCCCGTATCTTGCTGAAGCCGAATTTCTGCCAAAACCTTTGTCCGTGCGGGTTGTTTTCCAGTACGCCGAGCTGAACGGATGTAAAGCCTTCGTCTTTTGCCGCGCACAGCAGGGCCTTGACGGTCTCGCTTCCGATTTGCCGGTTGTGCAGGTCGCCCCGTATCATCAGCAGGCCTATCCATACACAGTGTTTCTCCGGGTACCCGGCGAGAACATCCAGTACGCCGGCGGCGGCGCCGTTTTTCCGCAGGCCGAGGAAATGCTTGTCTTTGATGTCAAAGCCGGGCGGCACGCGGGTTATGTCGTCCAGCACGCCTTCGCGCGAGACCTCTTCGCCCCCCGACAGGCTGCCAAACGCCGGATTTGTGGCGTATACCTCCATATATGGCTCATAATTGCAGGCGGTTATCGGCTCGAGGCCGTCTTCGCCCAAACGGGCTTTGAGTTGATGAAGCATTTATTTTTTGTACCCCTCCAAGGCTTTGTCGGCGGCGGCCATTTCGGCGGTTTTGCGGCTTCGGCCTGTGCCTTGCGCGGCGGGTACGCCGTCAATCAGCGCCTCGACGACGAAGACCTTCTTGTGATCCGGGCCGCTTTCCTTGACGATGCGGTATTCCGGCGAGGGGCGGCCTTGGCCTTGCAAAACCTCCTGCAAGCGGGACTTGGCGTCCCGTACCGGGCCGGCCGGGGGATGGCTCAGCAGGGAGGCTTTCACCATCTCGCGGCAGGGGCCGACGCCGCCGTCTAAGTAAATGGCGGCCAGCACCGCCTCAAACGCGTCGGCGAGGATGGAATCCCTCCCGCCGCCGCCGTCCGCCTTCTCGCCGCGGCCTAAGCGGAGCTGTTCTCCCAGCCCCAAGCGCCGCGCCGCGCCGGCAAGACTCTTTTCGCAGATATAGCCCGCCCGCAGCTTGGTCAGCTCCCCCTCCGGCATTTTGGGATCCTGCTCATACAGCGCCTCGGCCGTGATAAAGCCCAGCACGGCGTCGCCCAGAAACTCCAGCCTCTCGTTGTTGGCCGCCGCCGTCTCGTTGGCGTAGGAGCTGTGGGTCAGCGCCGTCTCCGGGAGCGACGGATTCCTGAACGTATACCCCGCGACGGTCATGCCGTCTCCTCTCCGCCGGAGACGGCGCCGATGTTTTCCGCAATGAGGGGGATAACCCCCCCGGCGGCAAACGCGGCGGCTTGGCGGATGGCGTTTTTCACGGCCTTCGCGTTCGAGCTGCCGTGGGCCTTGATGACCGGCTTTTGCAGGCCGAGCAGCGGCGAGCCGCCCGTTTCGGCGTAATCCAGCGTCTTCTTGAAGCTGCGCAGCCCTTTTTTGACCATCAGCGCGGAGAGCTTGGTGCAAAGATTTTGTGTAAACAACCCCTTGAGCATGTCGGCGAAGAACAGCCCCACGCCCTCCATCGTCTTGAGGAAGATGTTGCCCCCGTATCCGTCGCTGACCACCACGTCGGCGGCGCCGAACGCCACGTCGCGCCCTTCAATGTTTCCGATAAACCGCAGCGTCCCCGCTTGGCCCGCTTCTTTCAGCAGCTTATACGCCTCCTGCAGCGCCGCCGGGCCTTTGGTCTCCTCCGCGCCCACGTTCAGCAGGCCGACGCGGGGATTTTCCACGCTCAAAACCTTTTGCGCGTAGAGGGAGCCCATATATCCGAATTGCAGCAGATATTCCGGCTTGCACTCCAAATTCGCGCCGCAGTCTATCAAAACCGCGCCGCCCGATTTGGTCGGGATGACCGGAGCCAGCGCCGCCCGTTTGACGCCCTTGATGCGCTTGACCGAAAAGATGGCCCCCGCCAGCAGCGCGCCGGTGCTGCCCGCCGAGACAAAGGCGTCGCCGTCGCCCGCGGCCAGCAGCCTCAGGCCCACCGCCATTGACGAATCGGGCTTGTCCCGCCCGCTGGACGCCGGGCTGTCGCTCATCTCCACCACCTGCGAGGCGTGGGAGACGGCAATCCCCTTGGGCAAATCGTCCAGCCCCAGACGGCGCAGGGACGCCAGAATGTCCTCCCCCCTGCCGATCAGGGTAACGGACACGCCCAGCTCGTTGACGGCCTCAACGGAGCCCTTTACAATCTCATACGGGGCGTTGTCCCCGCCCATCGCGTCTACGAGGATGTGCATACTGCCAACTCCTTTAGCGCTCTTTCGGATAACCGCCTGCATTTCTCCCGCTTGTCCCTGATGGCTTCGGGGAGAGGGGGCAGCAGGCCGAAATGAATCTTCGCGGGATGAAACGGATTGTTCGCGGGATTTGAGATGTACGCCGCCAGCGCGCCTATCGCCGTTTGCTCCGGGAAAACGGCGCCCCGCGCGGCGCACAGCCCCGACGCCACCGATTCGATATAGCCCTCCACCCCCGCAAGCTGCCCGGCAAACCGCACCCTCGGGTCGTTCCGGGCCTCATAGCGCGCGTTCAGATGCCGGGGGGCATCGATGTAGCTGTTGCGGTGCATCACGCCGTATTGCAAAAACTCCGCGTTCCGCAGGGCGGGAACCATCGAAAAAACGCGTTTCTGCTCGGGGAAGGTCAGGTGCGTTTGAAAGCCAACCATATTATACACCGTTCCGGCGGCGTTGTCACGCCTAAGCTGCAAAACGGCGTACGCGCCCTTGCCGGACGCGGGGTCGCGCAGCCCTATCGGGCGCATCGCGGAAAACCTCAGCGTGTCCGGCCCCCGCCGCGCCAGCACCTCCGCCGGCATACACCCCTCGAAAACGCGGCTGTCCTCAAAGCCATGCACCGGGGCTTCCTTGGCGTTTGCCAGCTCCTCGCGGAACGCGAGATACAGAGCCTTGTCCATCGGGCAGTTGATATAATCCGCGTCGCCGCGCCCGTAACGGGCGCTCTCATAGGCGAAGCTCATATCCACGCTCCCGGCGGCAATCAGCGGCGCGGACGCGTCGTAAAAAAACAAAGGCTGTCCGCCCAAGAATTTTTGGATATCCTCTGCCAACGCCCCGTCGGTCAGCGGGCCAGTCGCGACGATGACCCCGCCCTCCTTGGGAATCTCCGTCACCTCCCGCGCCTCGACGGCAATCCGCGGGTGGGCGCGTATCTCGTTCGTCACGGCGGCGGAGAAGGCTTCCCTGTCCACCGCCAGAGCGCCCCCGGCGGGGACGCGGTTTTGGTCGGCGACACGCAGAATGAGGCTTCCCAGACGGCGCAATTCCTCTTTAAGCAGCCCCGCCGCGTTTTCCAAACGGTCGCCGCGCAGGGAATTGGAGCAGACCAGCTCGGCAAAAGCGTCGCTCCTGTGGGCGGGCGAACGGCGCAGCGGCTTCTGCTCCACAAGCGTCACCGCGACCCCCCGCTCCGCGCACTGCCAAGCCGCCTCGCACCCCGCAAGGCCCGCGCCGACGACGGTTATCGTATCCAACTGAATTGTATCTTTTCGCTCTGCTCGATTTTGTCAAGCTCATGGTGGTCGGCGGTCAGCAGCTCGCCGCCGAAAACCGAGGCCGCCGCAAGGGCGATTGCGTCTTTTATCAGCGCGATAAGGGCGCAAGAATCCAGAATATAGATGCTATTCACTTCGCTTTTCCTCATCTCGCGGTGTTTCATCCTCGCGCGTCATGGCGAGGAAGCTGTCCACCGTCATGTTCAGGTCGGCGCCCGAGCCGCACAGCTCATAAAGCCTGTGCATTTTGTCTTCGGCTTCGGCCGCGGCGCGCTTTATGGCGAGACGTCTGTCTGAATGTATGGTTGGTTTGTTGTCAATCATTCCGGTCATCCTTTCTTTTGTCTGGCAGCCGGTTTCTTCGCGGCCGGCTTTCTGGCAGGCGGCTTTTTGGCGGCGGGTTTTGTTTTGGCGCCGTCGTCTTCTCTTTTTTTGTATCCCCGGTTTTCCTCGGGGACGAAGGACTTGCACGCCGGGTTTTCGCAGATGGGGACTTTTTGGTAGCGGACGCGGAAAAGGGTTTTGCCGCAGTCGGGGCAGGTGGTTTTTTGCGGCGTGTCCCATGTCATAAACGTACAGCCGGGGTGCTTCTCGCAGCCGTAGTAGGTGTATCCCTTTTTGGATTTCTTCTTCAAAACCGTGCCGCCGCAGAGCGGGCAGACGCCGTCGGTCGGCTCGCTGAGGGCGCGGGTGTTTTTGCAGTCGGGGTATCCGGTGCAGGCGACATACCGCCCGAAACGCCCCATTTTGATGGCCATTGGCTTGCCGCAGAGGTCGCAGGTCTGGTCGGTCGGCTCGTCGGGGACGCGGAGACGCCCGTTTTGCAGGTCGGCCTCGGCTGCGGCGCGGGCCGCGGAAAACGCTTCGTAGAAGGCCTTGAGCATCCCTTTCCATTCCGCCTTTCCCTTTTCCACGTCGTCAAGGCTTTCCTCCATCTGCGCCGTAAAGGTTACGTCAACAATCCGGGAAAAACGGTCTTTCATGTATCCGGTCAGCACCTCGCCCAGCGGGGTGGGGCGCAGATGCTTATCCTCCCGCAGGACATATTCGCGGTCGGTGATGGTGGACAGCGTGGGGGCATAGGTGGACGGGCGCCCGATGCCCTGCTCCTCCATCGCGCGGATGAGCGTCGCCTCGGTATACCGCGCCGGGGGCTTGGTGAAATGCTGCGCCGGGGTGATTTCCAGCAGCTTCAGCCCTTCGCCCTCCGACAAATCGGGCAGGGGAGCGCCCTGCTCCTCCTTGCCGTAATCATAGACCGCCGTAAACCCGGCAAAGACCTTGGTGGTATGGTTGGCGCGGAAAATCTCCCCCGCCGACACGCTGTCGATGGTCAGGAGGTCATAGACCGCGCTCTGCATCTGACAGGCGAGAAAGCGGTTCCAAATCAGGGCGTAGAGCTTATACTGCTCGTCGTTGAGGCTTCCGCGCACCGTTTCGGGCGGCAGGTCGATGTGGGTGGGGCGGATGGCTTCGTGGGCGTCCTGCGCCCCGGCTCTGGATTTATATACGCGCGCGCTTTCGGGCAGATAGTCCGCGCCGTAGCGCCCCCGGATAAACGTCCGCGCGTCCGCCACCGCGTCGTCGGACAGGCGGAGGCTGTCTGTTCGCATATAGGTAATCAGGCCGGTCAGCCCGAACCCGGCGACCTCCACGCCCTCGTAAAGCTGCTGCGCCACCGCCATAGCGCGGCGGGGGGCCAGCCCAAGCCGGCTGGACGCCTCCTGCTGGAGGGTGGAGGTGATGAAGGGCGGGGCGGGGGAGCGTTTTTTCTCGCTGTGGGTCACGCTCTTGACCGAAAAGGGGGCGTTTCTGACCTTCTCAAGGAGGCCGTTTGCCGTCTCCCCGTCCGGGATTTCCGCTTTTTTCTCCCCTTCGGGGGCGAAATACGCAGCCTCAAACTCGCCCGCGCCCTTGACGCGGCCCAGCTTGACGGAAAGGGACCAATACTCCTCCGGCACAAAGGCGCGGCGCTCTTCCTCCCTGTCCACCACCAAGCGCGTGGCGACAGACTGCACGCGCCCCGCCGACAGGCCGCTCTTAATCTTGCGCCACAGGAGCGGGGATATCTCGTAGCCCACGATGCGGTCGAGGGCGCGGCGGGCCTGCTGCGCGTCCACCAGCTTATAGTCGATGCCGCGCGGGGAGGCGATGGCTTTGTTGACTTCTTTTTTGGTGATTTCGTTGAACGCCACTCGATGCACGGCGTCGTCGGACAGGCCGAGCAGCTCCTTGACGTGCCAAGAAATGGCCTCGCCCTCGCGGTCGGGGTCGGTCGCCAGAAAGACGCTTTCGCTTTTGGACGCGGCGGCTTTGAGCTTGCTGATAACGTCCTCCCGTCCTTCGATGGGGACATACACCAGAGAAAAGCCCTCTTCAATGCCCTTCCCGCTTTTGGGCAGGTCGCGCAGATGGCCCATCGTGGCCATTACGGCGTAGTCCTTGCCCAGATACTGTCCGATTGTCCGCGCTTTGGCGGGGGATTCCACTATGACCAGCTTTGACATATTTACCTCCTGCAGGGACGCGCTCCGCCCCTACGCCAGTTTTATTGTATACCGTCTCCCCGGGGCCTGCTCCACAATCCCGTCCAGCTCCAGCATGGTCAGCTCGCTCAGCACCAGCGGGGCGGGCAGGGCGGTGACGGATATGATTTCGTCGGCAATCATCGGGTTTTTCGCGATGGCAAGCAGGATGCGCTGCTGGTCGGGGGTATACCCGCTGACCAGCGCCGTCAAATCGACGGCCTTGACGGGTTCGTCCGGGCCGGGGGCGGCCTCGCTCCCCGCGTCCCGCAAAACGCCGCGCGCGGCTTTGGGCCGGGGCATATACCGGGGCGTTCCCGGCGCGGCAGAGGTTATCTTATGTGGAAAAAGCGCCTGATATTCGGTCGTGACGTCCTCCGCCCGCGTGACCAAAATCGCCCCTTCGCGAATGAGGCGGTTGCTGCCCTCCGATTCGCGGCTGTCTATGCCGCCGGGGACGGCAAACACGTCGCGCCCCTGTTCCAGCGCGAAGGACGCGGAAATCAGCGCGCCGCTGCTCATGGGGGCTTCCACCACCATCACGCCCAGCGACAAGCCGGAAAGGATGCGGTTTCTGGCCGGGAAGTGCGCCCCCTCCGCCCGCGTCCCGGGCGGGTATTCGGACAGAATCAGCCCGGTGGCGATGATGTCCTCATACAGCTCGCGGTTCTCCGCGGGGTAAATCACATCCGTTCCGCAGCCCAGCACCGCGGCGGTGGGCTTGCCCGCCCGCAGCGCGCCCAAATGCGCCGCCGCGTCAATGCCGCTCGCCATGCCGCTGACAATCAGCATCCCGCTCGCGGCGAGACGGTAGCACAGCTTCATCGCCGCGTTCTGCCCGTAGGCGGTGGGACGGCGCGTCCCCACGACGGTCAGGGCCGCCTCCTCGTCAAAGGAAAACATCTGGCCTTTATAGTACAGCACGCAGGGCGGCGCGTAGAGGGCCCGCAAGCGCTCGGGATACGCCGCGTCCTGCATGGTGAGGATGCTCGTGCCGGAGCGGTCGCACAGCTCTAAAATCCGCTCGGCGCGGTCGGTGGATTTGTCCTGCAAGTCCCGGACGGCGCTGTCCGGCAAATCAACGGCTTCCCGCCATTCGTCCTCCCCCGCGAAATAGATGTTTTCCGGGCTGCCCAGCGCGTCAATCAGGGCGGCGGCGCGCGTTTGCCCAACCCCCCGCGCCGAGGAAAGCCACAGCCAGTATTTCAGTGCCGACATCGTTGCGTCACCCCCGCGATTCCTCGAGATTGAGGATTCCGTACAGTCCTTCATATTGCGCAAAAGCGGAGTTATCGTCGATAAAATAAAAGCTCTCGAACAGATGCGGTATCACCGTCTCGCCGTGTTTGTCAACGACGCCCCACAGCCCGTCCAGCCTCATGGCGAATAAATTCATCCGGTTGTTGACCGCCTCCCAGAGGGTGTTGTCGTAGATGAACCCGGTGACAAAGTCCGTGCCGAACGCAAGGGCGGTCTTGTCCCCGGTGTACGCGCCGCTGAGGTCGTAGAGGTAGCCGGAAAACCAGCCGTCGTCATAGGGCGTCGCCGTGACCTTGTCCGTGTCGATTTGCCGGAACATGCGCAGGCGGTTTATCCCGCCGCCGCGCCATCGGCTCTCGCGCTCCTCGCAGAACGCTTCAAATTCGTCCCGCGTAAAGACAAAGAAGTCGGACGGCGCATATTCCTCGTCGGTTCCGTGAAACGCGTACAGCTTTTTTGTCTCGTCAATCAGCCATTCGTCCGGCGGGGGGAGGCCCCCGGTGGCAAAATCCCGGCCGTCATATTTGACCGTTTCCCCCGTGGCCACGTCCAGCATCCACCCGTCGTAGATAAAGACGCCCGCCCAGAAGACGTAGGTCACGTCGAAGTAGGCCGGAGGGGTGTGCCATACAAGGCCGCGCGCGTCCGGCTTTTTGTCCGGCGGGGCGGCGGAAACGTCGGGTTTTTTCTCCGGCGGGGACGGGTCGGGCGAGGTCTTGGTTTCCGGCGAGGCAGACGCTTCCGGCGGCGTCCCCGCATTGCCCGGCGCCGCGTCTCCGGGGCCGCTTTCCCCCGTCTCCCAAGCAAAGGGGCAGGCGGACAGGAGAAAGACCATAGCGGCAATCAGCGCGCACACGCGAAGTTTCATAAACTGACACTCCTTCTGTCAGGGTTTGCTCATCTCCCAGCAAAGAATCGCCGCCGCGGCCGCGACGCCCAAGGATTCGGCCTTGCCCCGCATGGGAAGGGAAACCACCCTTTCCGCCCGCGTTTTCAGCTCAAGGCTCACGCCGCGTCCCTCGCTGCCCAGCACCACCGCGCAATCGGCGGGCAGCGCCCGCGCCGAAAGGGGTTCGCCGTCCATGTCGGCCGCAATCAGCGGCAGCGCCGTGTCCGCTTTGCCGATGGGGAGGCGGAAGGCCGCGCCCATCGAGGCACGGAGGGCTTTGGGGCCGAACGGGTCGGCACAGCCCGGCGTTAAGAGGACGCCGCTCAGTCCAAAGGCTTCCGCCGCGCGCAGGATGGAGCCGACATTGCCGGGATCCTGCACACAGTCCAGCAACAGCCAGCGCCCTTTGACCGGAGCGGGCGGCGGCGGGGGAACGGGGCAGACAAAGAGGACGCCCTGCGGGGCCTCCAGCGGTGAGATAAAGTCCATCAGGCCTTCCGGCACGGCGATGATGTCCGCGCCGGGCAGCTCCGGCAGCGCAGCGCCCTCCGTGACAACGACCGTTTCCGGCGATACGCCGCTCCGCAGCGCCTCGGCCAGCAGCTTGCGCCCGTCGGCGAGACAGCGGCCGGACTCCCTGCGGTATGCCGCGTCCGCGCCCAAACGCCGGATATGCCGGATTAAGGGGTTTTGGCGGGAGACGACGGTTTTCCTATCCATCCAGCAGGGCCCTCAGGCTGTCCGCCGCCAGCGCGCTCCGCCGCTCGCTGTCCGGCGTGTAAAACCCGCCTCTCCGGTCATAAACGGGGCGTTTGATCAGCGCGTACATCGGCTCGAAGACGAAAAGCAGCTCTTCCATCATCGGGACGCCCTCCAGCGAAATCATCTCGGCCGTCGGGCCGGCGTCCCGGACGCCCAGCTCCCCGGCGGTGTAAAACAAATCCCCGCTGTCCCCCATCGCGCGCGCGACGCTTTCCCCGACAATGAGAAAGACCGTCTGGTCGTTGACCAGCGCCACGGGGATGAGCTGCCATTGCGTCGGTTCGTTCAGGTTCGCCACCTGATAGGCGATGTGGCCGGCGTCCTCCACCCTCTCGGTGAAAAACGCGGTCAGCGTACTCCCCTGCTCGTCAAACACCGGCTGTTCGCTGGCGATGAACAGGATGAAGTCCGGCTCTGTCCGCGTGACGGCGGAGTGGATGGATATGGCGAGGACGACGGCGGCAAAGGCCCCGGCGAGAATGTGGATTTTGTAGTGGTACCAAAGGACGTTGACTGTCCAATGCTTCCATTTTTGAATCCCGGGCTTCATCCCTGCTCCACCGGCTTCATCGTGGGGAAAAGCAGCACGTCCCGTATCGACGGGCTGTCGGTCAGCAGCATGACCAGCCGGTCTATGCCAAGCCCGACGCCGCCGGTGGGCGGCATCCCGTATTCGAGGGAGAGGAGGAAATCCTCGTCGGCAATCTGCGCTTCCTCGTCCCCTCCGGCGCGGAGGGCGGCCTGCCGCGCAAACCGTTCCCTCTGGTCGATGGGGTCGTTGAGTTCTGCAAAACCGTTGGCCACCTCGCGCCCGAAGATAAACAGCTCAAAGCGGTCGGTAAAGCGCGGGTCGTCGGGGCAGCGCTTGGCAAGCGGCGACACCTCCACCGGATGGCGGGTGATGAAGGTCGGCTCCGTCAGCGTTTTTTCCACACAGCGGTCAAAGCAGTCAAACAGCACCTCGCCCCAAGCGGCGTTCGGCTTGCTTTCCACGCCGGCGGCGCGGGCTTTTTCCCTCGCCGCGGCGTCGCCTTCAATGGCGTGGAAGTCCAGCCCCGTCTTTTCCCGCACGGCGTCGATCATGTCGAGCTTGCGCCACGGGCCGCCGAGGGACACCGTCTGCCCGCAAAAGGACAGCGTTTCCGCCGAAACGCCTGCAACGCGCACGGCGTCAAGAATCATCTCCTCGGTCAGGTTCATCATCTCTTCGCAGCCGGCATATGCCTGATAGTATTCAATCGACGTAAATTCAGGGTTGTGCGTCAAGTCCATCCCCTCGTTGCGGAAGATGCGCCCGATTTCGTACACCCGCTCAAAGCCTCCCACAATCAGCTTTTTCAGCGGCAGCTCGGTGGCGATGCGCAGATACATATCAAGGCCGAGCGCGTTGTGCCTCGTGAGGAAGGGGCGGGCGTTGCCGCCAGCGGAGGAGGTGTTGAGGATGGGCGTCTCAACCTCCATGTAGCCTTGCTTTTCCAAGAAAGAGCGGATGCCCGAAACGACCCGGCTGCGGACGCTGAACACCCTCTTCGAGTCCTCGCTCATCATAATGTCGAGGTACCTCTGGCGGTATCTCGTTTCGTCGTCGGTCAGGCCGTGGAATTTTTCGGGCAGGGGGCGCAGGCTTTTGCTTAACAGCTCGATTTTGTGCGCGTGGACGGAAATCTCGCCGCGCCGGGTGCGGAAAACGGTGCCCTCCGCGCCGACGATGTCGCCGATGTCCCACTTCTTGAACGCCTCGAAGGCGTCCTCGCCCAGCTCGTCCACCTTGAGGTATAGCTGAATCCGCCCCGACCCGTCCAGCAGGTCGCAGAAAAAGGCCTTGCCCATATCGCGCTTGCTCATCTGCCGACCGCAGACGCGCGCCGTCTGCCCCTCAAGGGCGTCGAAGTTTTCTTTAATCTCCGCCGCCAGATGGGTGCGCTTGTATTTTGTGACAAGGTAGGGGTCGCGCCCGGCGGCACGGAGCGCCGCGAGCTTGTCCCTCCTGATTTGTAAGAGTTCGCTCAGGCTGTGTGGCTGTTCCATCTCTGTTCTCCTATGTGCGCGGGGGATAGGGACGCCTTGTCTGGCGTCCCTACGCCAAAATTTCGATGATACGGTACCGCAGTTTGCCCGCGGGGACGTCGAGCGTCAGCTCCGCGCCGGCGGCTTTCCCGGTCAGCGCGAGGCCGAACGGGGACTCGTCGGAGACGCGGTATTCCATCGGGTTGGCCTCTTGGCTCCCGACGATGGTGTACGTCTCCCGCTCGCCGCTGTCGAGGTCTTCCACCACCACCCGGCAGCCGAGGCAGACCGTTTCGGTGGAAACCTGCCCGACCTGAATGATGACGGCGCCCGCCAGAATGTTTTCGATTTCCGCGACGCGGGAGAAAACTTTGCCCTGCTCGTTCTTCGCCTCGTCATACTCGCTGTTTTCGGACAGGTCGCCGAACTTGCGGGCCTCCTTAATCTGGTCGGCCACTTCCGCCTCGCGCTGCGTTTTGAGGAAATGAAGCTCCTTTTCCAGCTCGGAGTAGCGCTCTTGGGTGATTTTGTATTGTTTTTGCAAGGTCATCCTTCCTTTCGCCGCCTGCCGCGCCCCCCGCGAACCGCCGGAGCGCCTTCAGCGTCAAACAGTAGTGAAAGTATAGCGATAATGCCCGGCTTTGTCAAGGAAAAAATTGAAAAGTTTCCCCGCCGCGTGTCAAACCGCGTATACCGACGTCTTTCAGGGTTATCTGTCCCTCGGCCCAAAGGGCGGCCAGCAAGGCTCCGTCGTCACATCCGGCGGGCCGGTTTTTCCAAAGCCGGCGCGGCGGCTCCAGCAGCGCTCCGTCGGCAACCCTTCCGCCCGTCTCGGCGCAGACGCCGCCGGTCAGGTCGAGGACAAGGGTTCCGTCTGGAGGGGGGAGGGCCGGGGGGCGCGCGGCGGGCCGCTCGAACAGGATGCGGATATCCAAAATCCCGGCTTCCGGCCGGGCCGGTCGTCCCACCACGGAGATGCCGCAGCGGCGGCGCAGCAGATAGCAAACCGCGCCCGTATCCCCGCCCGCCTCGATGTGCAGTGACCGCACCAGCGCCGACAAGCGCTGCGCGGCGTTCAGCAGCTCCTGCGTGGAGCGTCTTCCCGCCAGAGAGACCCTCACGTTTTTCCAAGGGACGCCGCTTTCCTCCACGGCATAGCAGCACAGCTCCGGCGCCAGCCCCCGCAGCAGCGGCGCGGGGCCGCAGACGGCGAACCCGTAACGCCCCGGCAGCTCGGGGAAGGGAAACCCTTTGGGCAGCACCACCTCGGCGGAGCCCATCTTAAACGCCTTGAGCAGGCCGCGGCCCGCTTGGACACGGACGGCTTTGTCGCGCGCGCGGAGGGGCAGGTCGAGGGCGACGCTGATATAGCGCGGCGTGTCGCGCACGGTTACGCGGTGGCCGCTCCGCCCGCGCCGGGACGGGAGGAGATTTGTTTCTAAAACGGTAAACATAGGGGATGTATATGCCGGCCCCCGCGCCTTTAGACTATCGCCCGCTCAGCGCTTGCAGGGCGCGGCCGAGCTGGCGGTCGAGGACGGGATCCATCGAGCCGATGTGGCGGCGCTCCTCGGCGGCTAAAACAAGCTCGATGTCCGGCGTCACGCCGGTGTCGGCAAGGCTTCTTCCTTTGGAAGTGACATATTCGCTGGTGGAGAGATAGAGCGAGGAGTTGTCGGGGAGACGGAGATGCTCCTGCGCGTAGCCCTTGCCGCCCGTCTGCTCCCCGACAAGGACGGCCCATTCGTATTCCTGTAGGCAAACGGCGAAGAACTCCGCCGCGCTGACGCTGTTGTCGTCAATCAGCACCGCCATCGGAAGGTTGACGCTGTCGGGGCCGGAGGAGTGGGTGACGACGCGCCCGTCCCAATACCGCAGGGTAATCAGCTCGCCCTCCGGCAACAGGTAATCCAGCATATTGACCAGCACGTCCAGCTTGCCGCCGCCGTTGCTGCGGACGTCCAAAACCAGACCCTGCACGCCTTCCCGAAGCAGTTCGCCCACCTTGTCGATGAATTCGGTGTCCACATGGTCGTTGAAGCCGGTGACCCTGACGACCCCGATTTTGCCGCCCGCCTGCTCGATCGTCGCCGATACGACCCGGTCGATGACAATCTCGCGGCGCATCACGTCGATGATGAAGCTGCCGGTTCCCTCTCCCGGCCGCTCGACCGTGAGGGAGACAAGGGTGTATTCCTCGCCGCGCACCAGACCCACGGCGGCGTCATAGCCGACGTCGGCCACGGCGACGTCGTCCACATGGGTGATGATGTCGCCCGCCAGCAGGCCCGCTTCCTCCGCCGGGGATTTATCCATAATCTCCACCAGCCGGATGCCGCCGCCGCCGTCCTCGGCGTACACGCCGATGCCGGAGTATTGGTTTCTCTGCTGGTCAAGGAAATCGCGGTACGCCTCCGGGGTGTAGTAGTAAGACCACGTGTCGCCGGTCGCCCGAACCATTCCGCCTATGGCGCCCTGCATCAGCGCCAAGCTGTCCGTCCCGCCGATGTATCGGTTTTCGATGTTTTCAAGCGCCGCGTAAAACGGCCCCCATTCCTGCCGGTGGCGGGAGAAGGTGTCTACCCGCTGGTTGAAGTCCCGCTGCACCATAGAGTAGGTGATGATGTACGTCACCAGCCCCACCAGCGCCATCAGCACGACGACCGTTATGATGTTTACACGTTTTTTCATTCCGCAATCCCTTCCGTAAAAGCTCCGTGTTCCGTCCCCCGCCCAAGGCGGGGAAGGAGCCTATTTACACCGTTATCGTCCTCTCAGCAGCGGGTCGGGGTCGACAGGCGACCCGTTTCGCCGGATTTCAAAGTGCAGGTGGTTGCCGGTGGAAAGGCCGGTGGTGCCTACATAGCCGATGGTCTGGCCGCGCGTCACCCTGTCCCCGACCTTCGCGTTGGCAAAGCCGTGCATATGGGCGTACAGCGACTGCTGCCCGCCGCCGTGATCCACGACGATGTAGTTTCCGTACCCGGAGCCGTAGGCCCTGACGATGATTTGCCCCGCGTTGGCGGCGACCACCGGCGTGCCCCTCGGCGCGGGGATGTCGATGCCGTCATGCTGCCGTCTTACCTTGTAAATCGGATGTACGCGTATTCCGAAACCGCTGCTGATGGTGACATATCCCGGAACCGGCCAGTGGTACTCCCCGCCGACAAAGGGGTTGTTGCGGCGGCGGGCCTCCTCCTGAATCCGCGCCCATGTCTTCTCCATCTCGTCGATTTCCTTCTGGGCCTTCGAGATTCTGGCTTCCTCGTCCTGAAGCTCCTTCTGCGCCTTTGCCATGTCGATGATATACTCCGCCATCATGGCGTCCATTTCAGCCGACAGCTCGGCCAGCTCGGTCTGCGTCTCGGCCAGCTCCCGCCGGTGTTCGTTTTGCTCCCGCCGGTCTTCGTCCATCCGCTCAATGGCTTCCTCAATTTCCACGCGGGCGGCAATCAGGTCGTCCGCCAGTTTCTGGTCGCGGGACATGATTTCCCGCACGGCGTCCCAGCTCGCCAGAAAGTCCGTCAGGCTTTCCGCGCCCAGCAGGATGCCCAGATAGGAAATGTCGCCCAGCCGTTCCATCGCTTTCACCCGTTCGATAAACAGCTCGGTCAGCTCGGCTTCCCGCACCCGGGCTTCGTCCAGTTGCCGCTGCTGCTCGGCAATGGCGGCGTTGATGTCGGCAATCAGGCCCATCGTCAGCTCGATGTCCTGCTCAATCATCATAATCCCTTCGTCATACAGCGCCTTGCGCTGGACGACTTCATCCCGGACGCCCCTCAGCGAGCTGATTTGCCGCTGGGTCTGCTGCCGGCTTTCCCTCAGCGCCGCCAGCTCGGTCTTGCGATCGTTGATTTCCTTCTGCGTAACGGCCCGCGCCGCGGGGAGCAGCTCCGTCAAGCCCATGATGATGAACGGCAGTATCAGCAGCGCCGCCAAAATCACGGCGACAATCATGGCCAGACGTTTGTGTTTCATAGGGTTTCCTCCTACGCTCTTAAATATTTGCGGATGGTCAGCACCGAGCCGAACACGCCGACCAAAAAGCCGGTCAGGACAAAGGCGGCGAAAACGGGCAGCCACAGCTCGGAGAACGAGATGGGCGCGATGATTTCAAGCGGCTCCAGCAGCGAGCTGCTGAACCGGCTGTAGATGAACGACAGCGCCAGATAGGCCAAAAGCCCAGCCATAGAGCCTAAAATAAAGCCCTCCACCACAAACGGGTTGCGGATGAAGCCCTTGGTGGCGCCCACGACGCGCATGACGGCAATCTCCTCGCGCCGCTCAAAGGTCGCCAGCTTGATGGTGTTCTGCATGATGAACAGGGAGACAATCAGCAGCGCCGCAATCATCGCCACGGACACCATCCGCACGACCTGCCGGATGGAGAGAAGGGTTTCAAGGAGGCCGCGGTCAAACTCCACCTCCGCAGCCCCCGGCAGGGCTTTGAGCAGATTGACCGTCTCGTCCGCGAACTGCACGTCAACGAGGTAAATCCGGTAGCGGTGCTGGAAGATGTCCGGCGACAGCCCGACCATCAGAAGGGGATCCGTCCTCTCCGCGAACGCCTCGAACACTTCTTCTCTCGACGTAAAGTCCGCGCGCATTACATTGTCTATTTCGTTGATGCGGCTGCCCATACTGCGCGCCATTGAGTCGGAAAGATTTTCGTCAACCGTGAGGTTGATGTCGCTGCGCTGTTCCAGCTCCGTCACCAGCTCCTGCACGTTGACGGCCACCAGCGTAAAGCTGCCCATGATGAGCAGGCAGGCGGTGATGACGCCCACGGCGGCAAAGGAGGAAAAAGCATGGAGGAAAATCCCCCGGATGCCTTCGGTGAAGTAGTATCTAACGACGTGTCTGTTCATTTGTGTAGTACCCGCCTTGCTTGTCGCTCACAATCCGTCCCGCGTCGATGGCGATGACGCGCTTGGCAAATCGGTCGACCAGCGTTTTTTCGTGGGTGACGGCCAGCACCGTCGTCCCCAGCGCGTTGATGCGTTCCAGCAGCGTCATAATCTCCAAGGAACGCGCCGGGTCGAGGTTCCCGGTGGGTTCGTCGGCGATGATGACCATAGGGTTGTTGATCAGCGCCCGCGCGATGGCCACGCGCTGCTGCTCGCCGCCCGAAAGCTCGTGGGGTCTCCGCCGCGCCTTGTGCGACAGCCCGACGAGGTCGAGGACATAGGGAACCCGCGTTTTGACGTCCTTCGGGGAGGAGCCGACGGCGCGCATGGCAAACGCGACGTTTTCAAAGACATTCTTTTTCTCAATCAGCCTGAAATCCTGAAAGATGACGCCGAGCGTCCGGCGCAGCATCGGCACGGCGCCCGGCTTGATGGTGTTGATGTTGTATCCGTTGACCATCACCTTGCCCTCGCTGGGGCGAATCTCGCTGGTCAGCAGCTTGATGATGGTGGATTTCCCCGAGCCGGACGGCCCTACCAAAAAGACAAACTCCCCGTCGTCGATACGCAGGTTTACACCCTTGAGAGCCTTGGAGCCGTTGTCATACGCTTTATATACGTCTACCAGCCGTACGATGCGGACGCACCTCCCATTACAGTTGACGCGCGGTCAGCTTTCCTGCCCGGCGGCGCTCTCCAAATAGCGGTATACCATCAGCGCAATCTTGAACACCACCGCGTGGTCGAACTCCCGCAGGTCGAGGCCGGTCAGCTTTTTAATCTTCTCCAGCCGGTAGACCAGCGTGTTGCGGTGGACAAAGAGCTTGCGCGACGCTTCGCTTATGTTCAAGGAGTTGTCGAAGAAGCTGAGGATGGTATCCAGCGTCTCGCGGTCGAGGGCGCTGATGCCGTTTTTGGGCAGAATTTCCGCTAAAAACATCTCGCACATGGTGGTGGGGAGCTGGTAAATCAGCCGCCCCAAGCCGAGCTTTTCGTAGGCGACCACCGTTTTGGCGATGTCGAACACCTTTCCCACCTCAAGGGCCGCCTGCGCCTCCTTGCAGGCGATGGCAAGATCCTTGAGCTGCCGGCAAACGGAGCCGATGCCGATGACGGTGGGCACCATCAGCTCGCTGCGGAGGGTGTTTTCCACGGCGACGGCCATCTTCTCCAGCTCCTCGGTGGAAGCGTCGTCCTCCACCTCCCTCACCAGCGCCGTTTCCTTTTCCCCGAGCGAAATGACAAAGTCCCGGTGGCGGTCGGGAAAGAGGTTTTTGAGGACGTCCACAACGGCTTTGTCGGCGTCGCCCGTCTGCCGTATCAGCAGCACCACCCGGGGCGCGGGGCCGTCAAGGCCCAGCTCGCGGCTCTTGCTGTAGATGTCGCCGGGCAGGACGTTGTCGAGGATGATGTGTTTGATAAACGTCGCCCTGTCATGCTTTTCGTCGTAGTAGTCCTTGGCGCTGTTCAGCCCGGCGGCCACCAGCACGCAAAGGCTTGCGGAAAGCTCGTCCCCGCCTTCCGCGAAGGCGGCGAACTCCGCTCTGGCCGATGTGCAGCGCAGCGCCTTGTAGGCGTACCCCTGCGAGACAAACGACCCCTGCTCCTCCATCTCCGCCGCCGCGTCTTCCCTGCGGGAGCCGAGCTGCGAAACATCGGTGCAGGCGATGACGGCGCCGGTTTCGTCAATCACGCCCAGCATCCGGGGCGTGGATTCCTTCATTTCCGTAATCGCCGCTTGAAATATCTTGTTAGACAAACCGATTCCCCCTTGTGATTCATACTACTATACACCTATTTGCCTTATATTGCAAGACATTGTTTACATAATTCATCAAACCGTAACAAAAGGGTTACAGGTTTTCTATATGTGGCCGCCACCGCCGCCACCGCCACAAGATGTAGGCGCGCTACAAAATGCTACAAAATGCTTGACAAGGTTTCAAAAACAGGGTATACTGTTATCAAAGAAAGGGGTTGTAAATCATGGCGCAAGTCAACATCCGCATAGACGACACCTTAAAACGGCAAGGCGAGGAGCTTTTTCACGCGCTGGGGCTAACCTTTTCGGCGGCGGTCAGCGTCTTCATCAGCAAAGCCGTCAGCGAGCGGGGCCTGCCCTTCCCGGTCACGCTCAACGACCCGTTTTACAGCGAAAGCAACATGAAAGCGCTGCGGGAATCCATCGCGGAGTTTGATGACCCGACGATTCCGAAAATCGTGAAAACAATGGAAGAGCTTGAGGCAATGGCAAATGAATAGACAGATTGTGTTTAAGCCCAAAGGCTGGAGCGATTACCTGCACTGGCAAAGCCAAGACCGGAAAACGCTCAGGCGGGTCAACAGCCTTGTCAACGACATCGCCCGCAACGGCTATGACGGAATCGGAAAGCCCGAACCCCTTTCGGGCGACCTGTCCGGCTGGTGGTCGCGGCGGATTGACGACAAAAACCGCATCGTATACCGCCTGCGCGGCGACGATGTTGTTGAAATCGCCCAATGCCGAGGTCATTACGGCGACGCGTAGCAGAAGCCGACAAAACGCCCCCGTTTGGGGGGCGTTTTTTGCGGGGATGCGGCGGGCGACCCTACGGGAGGTCGTCGGGTTCGATGTTGTTGAAGGTGATGATGCTTTGCTGGCGGTCGAAGGGCATTCGGGGGTTGAAATTGGTTCCGTCGCCGTTCATAATCCCGTTCGAGCCGACGAAGTTTATCCCCGGATGCGCCCAGCCGGCCGCCACGCTCATGTCGCCGAAGCCCGCCGAAGCTGGGTTGGCCGTATTCGCACCGATAACCTTCACCGTATTCATAATCATCGTCGCCGCCTGCTCTCGGGTGAAGTCGCCGTTCGGGTTGAACAGGCCGCCGCCCGCGCCAGACGTAATCCCCAGACGGTAAGCCGCGAGGATGTTCGGGTCGCTGGTGTCGCTGAACGTATCGCCCATCCTGTCCGGGTCGCCGCGCGCCGCGACAATCGCGTTAAGGTCGGTTTCGCCCAGCACAACCTTCACCCATTCTACCGCCATCCGGCAAAACTCCGCGCGGGTGATGGTCTTTTTATAGTCGCCCTGTATGTCCGTCGGCACAAAGCCCTTCGCCAGCGCTTTGGTGATGCCGTCTTTCGCCCATGTGTCGGCGCTGTCTAGGGGGTCGGCGGGGGGCGGGGG
>WRKO01000006.1 GCA_009782215.1 Oscillospiraceae bacterium
AACGGATTTTCCAAGGCTTAACACACTAGATATGGCCTTTGTAGACAAAACTCAATGGGAAGAAATGTTTTTCCCGACGTTTACGAATATCATCGGCAATTATGCCGAGCGCGAAAACGAAATCATGCTGTCGCGGCATGTGTTAAACGCGATGGGGATTGCTCATCCGAGCATAGGCATGGAAATTCCGCTGTCATATACCGTAAACGGCTCGGACGAGGTATACGCCGAAACATTTATACTGTCGCAAATATACACGGAATACGCGCACAGCGGCATGGGCGGCGGCGGGTTTGTCGCGGTATATACGTCACGCGCCTTTGCGGAAAGATACAATAAACTCACGCCGGACAATACGCCCGTCAACATTCTTTTCAAAGACGAAAAAAATGTCGGCGCAAATGTTGAACGGCTTAAACAGGATTTATCCTTTGCGGAGAATCAGCCTTATATCATATCGCCGGCGTTTGAGACCCGTTACGGAAGCGGCACAACCTATATGGCATTGCTTATGATAACCGCGTTTTTAATGCTCACGGGGTATCTGCTCATTTATAACGTGATGGTTATATCCGTTGCGAAGGATGTGCGGTTCTTCGGGTTGCTTAAAACAATCGGTACAACGCCGAAGCAGATACGGCGTATTGTACGCGGTCAGGTTCTGCGGCTTTGTGTCTTCGGATTGCCTCTTGGCTGTGCCGCGGCGGCGGCGGTTTCGCTCTGGATTGTCCCCGCCGTTATCTCAAACAGCGGCATAGAAACAGGCGCTGTTGTATCGTTTTCGCCGCTTATATATGTAGGCGCGACCATTTTCGCCCTCCTTACCGCATTGTTGGGAGCCGTGACCCCCGCGAAAAAAGCGGCGGACATTTCCCCCGTGGAAGCGTTGAAATACACAGAGGGCGGGGTTCGCATATCAAGCGTTCGCTCGTCCGCAAACGGAAAGCCGCATAGAATGGCGCTCCGCAATATTTTCCGTGACCGCAAGCGGGCGATTGTCGTACTCCTATCCCTGTTTTTAAGTATCGTGGTGTTTACGTCCGTTATGACAATCATTAAGAGTATGGACATCGAACATCGCGTGCAGCGGGAATATGAGTTTGATTACGTAATCACGCCGAAATGGGGAAACGCGATTGAGCTGACGGACGATTTTGTAAGCAGTGTAACAGCATTAGAGGGCGTAACCGAATCGGGGATAACTGCGCTTGGTACTGCTGAACTTATTTATTCAAGCGCACTCGATAAAATCATCGACTTCGACGCGGGGAATATCCTGTTTGTGGTCAAGGGTATAGACCGATTAACGCTCGACCACATCAATCAAACCCTGCCCGCGCCGATTGACACGGCAGCCTTTGAACGCGGGGAAATCGCGCTCATCAGCACGAAAGGTACGGAGGAGCATATTATAGCCGCGCTTACACCCGGCTCTGTTCTGAACCTAAAAAGCGGCGGCGGCGAAATTCCTGTCACCGTTGCCAACGCTCCTGATATTCTGCTTCGGTCGTCCATTACAATTACATTCTCCGACACCCCCGGACTGGAACTGATTGTATCAAATTCTCTCCTGCGGCAAGTTTTTTCGCCCGGCGGAATAATCCACGAACCTCAAATTGTCCGGCTTGATATGAATGTGGAAAAACACCTTGACGAGCAAATCTTTACCGTGATTGACAAGATGGCTGGCGCGGATGGAACGGATGAAATTGAAATGGTTACGCGCCATGAAGCGCGTAACGCCATGCGGGACGCGGAAGTCATCATGTATGTCCTCGGCGGCGGCATTTCCGCAATCCTCGGATTTATCGGTATTTTTAACTATATAAACGTCATGTCGGTGGGCATTATGGCGCGCAAACGTGAACTGGCTACGCTTGAAAGCGTTGGCATGACAAAACGTCAGATGCGCTCCATGTTATGCGGAGAAGGATTGGGTTACGCGGGTATAACGATTTTCTGCGCCTTGACCGTCGGCAATATGATGACCTATGGTCTGTTCCTGCTGTTTAAGCGTTTTGAGGAACACGCGCTGTTTACCTATCCCTTAGTGCAATGCGCGGCGGTGTTCGCCGTCATCATGCTTGTTTGCATTATGACGCCCGGAATTGTGCATAAGGGCATCAGCAAAAACACGCTCGTCGAGCGGTTGAGGGAGGTTGAATGACAATGAAGGTAGCCAACAAAGGCATTATCCGCAAGCTCACGGCGCGTTTTCTCAAATCGGGCAGAACGCGCAATATTGTGGCCATTGCCGCCATCGTATTAACGTCGGTGATGTTTACGAGCGTGTTTACCCTCGGGGTGAACATGATAACCACAATTCAAAACCAAACCATGCGCATGGTCGGCACAAGCGCCCACGGCGGCTTGAAGTATTTAACGCCGGAGCAGTATGAGCATATCGCGGATTCGCCGCTTTTGCGCGATATTTCGTATCTGAAAGCTCTCGGCGTCGCGGGCAACGCGGAATTGGAAAAGGAGTATACCGAATTGGGCTATTCCGAGGCTCAAATGGCGGGCTGGCACTTCGCGCTGCCAAGCACGGGCAGGATGCCCCTCGCGTTTGACGAAATCGCGACCAGCACGATTGTGCTTGACGCGCTGGGCGCCCCGCGCCAAATCGGCGCGCAGGTGAGCATTGAATACACCGTCGGCGGCGAAGAGGTTTCCGGCGTATTCACCCTCAGCGGGTATTGGGTGGGCGATACGGCAATCCCGGCGCAGCGCATCTGGCTGTCCGAAGCCTATGTGGACAGCATCGCCCCCCGTTACGACCCAGAAACCGATTTCATCGCCGGGGCGGTCATGGCGGATGTATGGTTTCATAACTCAATAAACGTGGAAAACAAAATCCTACGCTTGCTTGCGGAACGCGGTTACGCCGAAGGCGATATAGACTATGGCGTAAACTGGGGCTATGGCTTTTCCGGCGACATTGAGCCGGGGACGGTCGCAATCGGGCTGCTCATTATTGTGCTGATTTTGCTTTCGGGATATTTGATTATCTATTCCGTGTTCGCCATTTCCGTCAATACGGACATTCATTTTTACGGTCTGCTCAAAACAATCGGCACAACAGGCAAACAGCTTAGGCGGGTCGTTCGCGGACAGGCGCTCATCTTGTCGGCGCTCGGCATACCGATTGGACTGCTGCTCGGCTATATCTGCGGGGTACTGCTTATGCCGGTGCTGATGAATACAATGAGCGGCGTAGATAGCGCGATTAGCGGCGCAAATCCGCTTATCTTTATTTTCGCGGGCGTTTTCAGTCTGCTGACGGTGTTCATGGGCTTACGCAAACCGGGGAAAATAGCGGCGCGGGTGTCGCCCGTGGAAGCCGTGAAATACAGCGGCGCCGGCGGCGGGAGTAATAAGAAATCGAAAAAGACACGGACGGTCACGCCGCTGTCGATGGCGTGGGCAAACATCACGCGGGAAAAGCGCAAGCTCTGCATCGTCGTCGTGTCGCTGTCGCTTGCGTTGATTCTGCTGAACAGCGCATTCTCCGCGTCGCGGAGCTTCGATATGGACGAGTATATGTCTGGATACGCGGCAAGCGACTTCGCCGTCGCCCACAGCTCACTGTTTAATAACGCCTACCCCAAAATAACAGACGGCCTCAGCCGTGATTTTCTTGACGAACTCACGGCGCAGGGCATTACGGAAATGGGCGTCACATATTACCGCGCCGACCATGAACACGAACTGTCGCCCAACGCACAGGCCAACTTCAAAGCGCAGTTTGAAGACGAACGCGCTGAGATAGAACGCTACTGGCGCTGGTCTATCACTGATTATGAACGCCGCATTGCGGAGGGTATACTGCCAACACAAGTTTATGGTTTCGGGCAACTTCCGATGGACACCTTTTACCACGATTATGACAAGCTATCATCGGGTAACTACGCGCTCACGCAAACGCACAGCGACATAGCAGTTTACGGTGTGGGCGATGTAATCCTGCTGACGAATGACGCGGGAGAGAGTCGTGAGTTTGAAATCATCGGCGTTGTAAAGGATTTTTCCTATCACCTTTCCGCAAAATACGGAATGATACCCGGTCAGACCATCATGCTTGCGGACAATATATTTGCCGAATTTTTCGCGCCGGAGGGCGCAATGCAGGTAAACTTTAACGTCGCGGAAGAAAGGACTGCCCAAATCGAATCATGGATTGCGGAATACACGACCCAAAACACTCCCATACTCGACTATATATCCCGCGATACGCTCAAAGCGGACTTTGCCGGATTGCAGACAACTTATCTACTCATGGGCGGTTCCATGTCGTTCATTTTCGCCTTGATTGGCATTTTGAACTTCGTCAACGCCGTCGTCGCGTCCGTCATCGCCCGCCGCCGCGAGTTTGCCATGCTCCAAAGCGTGGGCATGACGGGCAAGCAGCTACGGCGCACATTATTCCTTGAGGGCGTTTGCCACACCGCGCTTACGGCGGTGTTCACACTCACGGCAGGGTTGGGGTTAAGCTGGCTGATTGTCAGGGTGATGGCGGGGCAGACGTGGTTTTTCAAGCCCTACCTCACGGTCATGCCGTCCGTGGCAAGTCTTGTTCCGCTTCTTATCATCTGCGCCGCCGTGCCGATTGTTTGCTATGGATGGCTGACAAGGGACAGCTTGGTGGAGCGGTTGCGGGTGGAATAGGGAAGCGTTAAGGAGGCGGCAAAGCTCCCCCCTCACAAAACGGCACAAGCCAGAACCCATACTCAATGCGCTTCTCGGTCAGCTTGTCTTTCTCGAAGGTGTACGGCCCGCAGGCGCCGCTGCCGATACCGCTCACCTTGTAGTCAATGCGCAGGAAGGTTTCCTCTCTCGGGGTCAAATCGCAGGTGTGCGCAGCTTGGGTCAAGTCCTTCGCCGTATAGTGGGACGCGGCGAACTCAAAATGGGTCTTCGCCTTGACCAGTAGCCCGCAGCCCTGCTCGTTGCTGACGGCCAGCCAGCGGGTGTTGGTGTGGTTGCCGTGTTCCTGCGGGACGATGTAGGGGAAATACTGCTCCGTGACCGTGGATGTGTGACGCCCCATCCAAGCGTGGCGTTGGATGTCGGCATAGCACTCGTCCGGCCCCATGCCGAACCATTCCAAGCGTTCCATCCCTTTCGGCAAGACCAGCTCATAGCCGAACCTCGGAAGCATCTCCACGCGCTCATTAACGTCGGCGTAACCGTCAACGCCGATGGCGCCGTCCGGCGTGACGGTATAGACGGTTTTCATCCGTATGAGCGGCTCCCGTCCCGAAGCGGCCAGCGCGCTTTTGACCGTGATGACGCAATTCCCGCCCTCCCGCGACGTTTCGGTTGAGTATATCTTTGTCTTAACGATATCAAGGTTCCACGACTTGCGGTTGCCGACGCCGGCGATCCATTCATTCTGAATCCACATATCGTTGTCGGTGGGTGCGCGCCAGACGCCGAAGGACGCGGGCGCGGCAAGCAGCTCGGTTCCGCCGATATGGATGGAGGTCAACGTCCCCAAGGCTTCGTCAAACGTATAGGACAATCCCTGCCCGGATATGGGAGCCGCAACAGCCCGCGCTGCGGGGATTTCCAACTGGAGCCGCACCGACGGGGCGGTTATGTTGAGATAGACGCCGTACAGAGCCTTCGCCGGCAGCGGCGCGTGCAGCGTGACGGCGCGGCTGTCCTTAGGCTTCAAGCCGGGGACGCTGAAGGTTCCCTGCGCGACGGCGTCTCCGTCGGCGGTCACTTCCCAGTCAAAGAGATAGCCGTCAAGGGTGATGAAGTCATGCAGGTTGCAGACCTCAACGTCAATCCTGCCGTCTCCCGCGGATAAAAGGTTTGCGGACACATACTGATAGACGGCTTGGATGTTCTTCGTGCCGGGATACGGCGTGCGGTCGGGCAGAACCATCCCGTCGCAGCAGAAATTCCCGTCGTGGGGAAGCTCGCCGCTGTCTCCGCCGTAGCCGTAGTACGGCTTGCCGTCCTTGTCCCTGAGAATCACGGCGTGGTCGGCCCACTCCCAGATACAGCCGCCAATCAGTCGGGGGTATTGGTTGAATAAATCCCAATAGTCACTCAGACCGCCGGGGCCGTTGCCCATCGCGTGGGCGTATTCGCACATGAAATAGGGGCGGGGGTCGTTGTCTTCGTTGATTCCGTGCTTCTCCACCGTCTCCAAATCGTGATACATTGAGCTGACCACGCCGGTAAGCGTTTTCATTTTGTCGCTTCCCGCCTGTTCGTAGTGAATCAGGCGGCTGTCGTCGCGCGCTTGAATCCATTCCGCCATTGCCTCATGGTTGACGCCGCAGCCCGCTTCGTTGCCCAGCGACCACATGATGATACAGGGATGGTTCTTATCCCGTTCCACCATCCGTCGGGCGCGGTCGATAAACGCCTCCCGCCATTCAGGCATGTCGGTGGGCCATTCGGAATCGTAGTAGCTGTATTCGTACCCGCGCCGCCACGCGCAGAAGCCGTGCATCTCCAAATCAGCCTCGTCGATGACATAGAAGCCGTATTCGTCGCAGAGATTGTAAAACTCCGGGTGGTTGGGGTAATGGGAGGTGCGGACGGTGTTGATGTTGAGCTGTTTCATCAGCTCCAAGTCGCGGCGCATATGGTCTGCCGGGGTAACATAGCCCAGCTCTGGGTGGGTGTCGTGGCGGTTGACGCCTTTCAGCTTGACAGGGACGCCGTTGATCAGCAGCTCGCACTTTTCCGATACGCTTATTGCGCGGAACCCCGCGTTATGCGCAAGGGCTTCTCCCTCTCGGGAGAACACGGCTTTATACAGCTTCGGCGTCTCCGCCGTCCACTGCTTGACGTTTGGTACGGTGAACACATGCTTTTGCCCCGCTGTGAGCGCCTCGCGCAGAATACTGGCGTCCCCGTCCCACAGGGACAGCTCGCAGGCGGCGTCCGCCGTGACTTCCAGTGTGCCGTCCGCGCTTGCCGATAGGAAGATATCCCGGATATGCCCCTTGGGGCGGGAGAGCAGGTAAACATCTCGGAAGATACCCGAAAGGCGGAAGAAGTCTTGGTCTTCCAAGTAACTGCCGTCGCACCATTGGAGGACTTGCACGGTCAGGCGGTTATTCCCCGGCTGTATATACGGCGTCAGGTTAAACTCGCTTTGGCAATGCGAAACCTTGGAGAATCCGACCCTTTGCCCGTTGACATACAAATAGAAAAACGAGCTGACGCCTTCAAAGACGAGATAGGTCTCCCTGTCCCGCCATTCTCCGTCTATTGTGAAATCCAGCGCGTAGACCCCCGACGGGTTATCGTCCGGCACATAAGGAGGGTCTACGGGGAAGGGGTAGTTCACATTGGTATAATGCGGATGGCCGTACCCATGCATCTGCCAGTTGGACGGCACAGCCAGAACATCCCAACCGGACAGGTCACAATCGGCGGCGAACAGCTCCGCGGGGACGTCGGCGACGCGCTCATAATACCGGAACGCCCAATCGCCGTTCAGCAGGCGGTATCGGCCTGATTGGCTTTTGTCCCCGGCAAGGGCGGCGGCTTCGCTGTCGAAGGGGATGCTGTAAGCCCGTTCCGGCTCCAGATTTTGGTGCAGCGCCTGCGGGTTTTCATAATCTCGCATGATTTGCAGCTCCTCTTTATTTATTCTCAGCCCTTGTCAACAATTCTTCCGCCTCTTCCTCCGTCTCCGGCGTGACCGACATCCACAGCCCTTTTGGCGAGAGGGCTTTACACATTTTCAATACATTCTCCGCCGTCCCAAAATCAAGCAGCACAAGGTTCTTTCCGGCCGCTTGGATTTTCTCATACAGCGGGAACCATTGCTCGTCCCATACCGGCGGATTCCCGTCTCCCGGCGTCCATTGGATGCCGTCCAGCCGGGGAAGGGAGAGCAGATGGTCTAAGTGAACAATCTGACCGGGGCCGTCCCAGTGAAAAATGCTGTGGTCTAAAAACTCGGTGATACGGGTTAGGGATGGCATAACAAATTCTGCGAAGTCGTCGGGGGAAATCATGGCGGCAAAATCACACTGAAGCGGGTAGTAGGACGTCTCGCACCAAGGCCCGAGCCATGTGGTATGACCGCGCTGACCGGACGCCTTCAAGATGCCGCGCAGCTTTGCGTAATACACCTTCCACGCTTCATCTATACTCTCCGTTGCCCGCAGCACCATGTCGGGGTGGTCATATAGGTCAGTCAGGAGAGTCATCGTCCCCCGCAAGGAGGCGAGGATGTCCAGATTGCCGCCCAAATCGCTGATTCCGGTAATGTAGCTGCCGTCGTTCCTTTTGGTCAGAAGCCGGGTCATATCCGTCACCAGCGTACACATAGGCGCGTCTTCCAGTAAGCGCAGTTCCCCAATGTTGCTCCAATCCTTGAAAAAGGTCTTCCCCTCACCAAACCATACGGTGTTCCAGTCAACAATATAATCGCTGCCCAGCATCGCGGCCAGACAGCCGGGGCCGAAGTTGACCCAATCGTGCGGGAGCGCCTCCCCATAGTATTTCGTATTCGCCATACAAAACCGTGAGTACGCGTATCGGGTCTCAAGGTTCTCCCATTTGTCACCCGGCGTTTTCGGCGCGTGTTCTTCCCACGCCGCGGCCTTGTCCGGCACGGTGATATGCAGAATCGGCCTGTCGGTTTCCTCATGCGCCCAAAAGGCGTTGTATCTGGCAATGGTTTCTTGCTTCACTTCGCCACCCCGTATTCTCTTGCGTATTCAAACATCGTCAGAACATTCTCAATCGGCGTGATGGCCTGTACGTTATGGCACGGCGCTAAAATATACCCGGTGCTGTCGGAATACAGCGCGTCAATGCACGCCCTGACCTCGGCCTTGACTTCCTCCGGGCCTTGAAAGGGCAGTACGAGCTGGTTGTCAACGCCGCCGTGGAAGCATAGCTTTTCACCATGCTCCGCTTTCAGTCTGTTCAAGTCCCATCCAGACAGATGCCATTGCAGGGGATTGAGGATATCGCAGCCCTTTCCGGCAATCCACGGCACAAGCTCCATGATGGCCCCGTCGTCATGGTGGAAGACCTTGGCGCCGAACGCTTTCGCCATTGCAATGTTGGAGTCGTAATACTTGCCTACATACCCCTCAATCATGGCCGGACTCATCAGAAGCCCGTTCTGCCAGCCGAAATCGTCCGTCACCTGCGTGAGGTCAATCAAACCGTCTCCGGCTTCCAATATTTTTTGCGTATGGGCGGAGGCGAACTCGTTGATTTTGAGCAGTATGTATTCCGCCAGCTCCGGGTCGCCGGCAAGATCAAGGAGCATCTGCTCGGTTCCGCGTATAATTTCATAAAAATAGGTAAGGGATATATACCCGCCCTCTACCGCAAATCCTTCGCGGTGATATAATTCGCACTGTTTTTTTATGTTTGAGTAATCAAACATATCGGTCGTCGGCCACTCGTAGCTGGCTTCAATCTCGTCGATTGTTTCATAGCCGCCAATCGGATGTCTGACCGGCTCGTCGTAAAACCCCGACCCGTCCGGTAACGGGATTTTTTTCATCTCAACATCCCATTCGCCATGACGGCCGGGCTTCACCAAAAACCCGCCCACACCCATAGGACAGTCAAGATCCATCGCTTTTATCAAGTCGAGATGGCCGCGGACGCCGAAGTGTTTCATCAGCTTTTCGGTAAACTCCGGTACACCCCAGTAGTCCAGCGGCACTCTGTCGGTGGGCTGATGGTTGACTGCGGCCAGAAACCGCCCCCGATGCGTCATCTCAGGCTTTCTAATGTGGTTCATTCCTTAATCCTCCGGTTCAGCAGGTTTTCCAATCCTCGGTTTTTTCCAAGGCCTTTTCCTGCTCGTAGTTACCAATATTTAATTTTTGGAATCAGGATATCGACTCGGGTTCCGATATCGAGCTCACTTGCGATGGTTACACCGTAATCAGCTCCAAATTGGAGTTTAATGCGTTCATTGACATTGGCCACGCCATAGCTGTCCGAGCTTTCTGCTCTCAACAGTCCTTCCAGCTTTTCGGGAGGGATTCCTACGCCGTCGTCTTGAACGGTAAACAATATATGTTTATCGGTTGACCGGATGGCAATCTGAATATTGATGACAGAATCGTCAAGCCGTAAGGCGTGCTCAAAAATATTCTCAACAAACGGCTGTATGATGACCTTTAACGTATGATATGGCAGCGCGTTTTCATCTATGTTATAGGTTACGCTAAAGGTTTCGCCCTTGCGTACGCGGAATATTTCCATATAAGCCTTGACTTGCGTCAGCTCATCCTCCACCGTGATGATTTCCCGTCCCTTGCTTAAAGTCATCCGGTAAAACTTCGCGAGGGCGTAAACCATGCATTTAATTTCATTTGTTTCGCCGGATTCAGCCAGACGCACGACAGCCGACAACGAATTGTACAGGAAATGCGGGTTAATTTGAGCCTGCAGCGCTTTTAACAACGCCTCTTTTTTATCGATGTTTGATTGGTAGTTGCATTCTATCAAGGTGGATATCTGCTCGGTCATATCATTAAAGATTTCCCCGAGCAAGCCAATCTCATCTTGCCCGACCCCGGAAATTTTTGCGTCAAAGTTTCCGGCTTTAAAGTGATGCATTTTTCTGGCAATAATATTGATTCGGTTTGCGAAGGAGTTTGACAGCAAAAAGGTCAATAAAAACAAAAGAATCCCCGAAAGCACAAAGGAGAGGATGATGATATTCGCCATGCTGGTTACATTGTCGGTGATGTGGGTCATAGGAAAGACGCTGACGATGTACCAGTCGTTGGCAAACGGTTCGCTTCTGAGAAGCAATAAGTCCGAGTTGTCGAGAATCGCTTCATTATCGGAGCTTTCTGAGAAAGAACGCAGAAAGCTTTCATGCTTTTGAAAGAACGCGATTTTTTCCGGCTCCCCCGATAAAAGCTCCATTTGACTGTTGAAGACCAAGTTAAAGCCTTTTTCGGCGCCGCTCATGTCTTCGCTGTAGAGGGTGTTGAACATAATCGTCAGTCTAAGCAGCCCGATGGCCTCTCTTGAAAAGCTGGCGGTGTCGGTGATTTCATGCAATAGCGATATATAGTTGTATTCGCTGTCATACCCAACCTGCGTCCATACGTTTCCGGGAAGCCGGTTCATCACCTCCTGAACCCACGGCAAGCCTTCAACCCGTCTGTAATTAACGATTTGGAACTGCTTTCTGCCGTCGTCTATATAATAATCTAAAAAGCGGACGCTGTCCAGAAGATTTTCAATATTGCCGGGGATAATTTCACTTTTAAGGTTATGATACCGTATCAGTTGTATATTGATTCCTGCCTCTGAAGCGTCGAGAATCGCGCGGAGCGTCGGATTGAGTAAGGTTATAATGGTTAGATATTCTTGATAGGGGTCGACATAGTTGTGTGAAATCAGCCTCTGGATGCCCGTGTTCCGGTAAATGGTATTAGCAAGCAGCTCATATCGGTTGATGCTTCTGAGAATTTCCGCAACGGTGTTTTGCTGATACTGATTGATGATGTCATAGCTCTGTTTTTTCAGCGCGCTGGTTGAGGAAAGGTAGGAAACATACCCGACACACAGCACCAATATCAAAGGAACAAGAAAAAAAGACAAAAGAAGCTTGTGCTTAATCCGCAGATTACCAATCAACCGTACCGGGTTCATCATGGTATCCTGCGCGCTCTGTATTCCGAGGGGGTTACGCCATGAATGGATTTGAAGTTTTTGATAAATGTCGGCATATCCCTATAGCCTACAGACAGCGCGGCCTCAAGCACCTTGATTTTTCGTCCCCGAAGCATTTCCGCCGCTTTTTCTATCCGGTATTCGGTTAGATACTCGCTGAAATACCGGCCGGTTTCCTGTTTGAATACACTTCCGAGGTAGTTGGGTGTATAAAACAAACTTTTAGCGATAACATTCAAGGAAATATCCTCCTTATATTTTGCCTCGACGACTCGAATAACCTCCCCGGCGATGATTCCGGCATGGCTTTTCCTTCTGACATCTAAATGCTGAATGGAGATGTGTACGATATTTTTCATCCATTGCCGGATATCGAGTATGGTCTCAAATTTCAACAACTTTTCAATTAGATTGATTTTTCGGCCAAATAAACTTTCCGCCTGTACATTCAAGTCCCGCAATGTGATTTCCATCCTGCTGATAATGTTGATGCAGTGATATTGGATGGCGTACGGGTCGCTGCCCTTCCGCTGTTCAAAGTAATCGAACATATAATCAAGCAGATAGGTCGCTTTGGCCCAATCCAGCTTTGTCAGACAGTCCGCTATTTCATAGTCAATGGTCTGCAAATTATTGTCGGCGTCTTCCGTAGGGTCGCCGGCAAAACGCAAGACCTTTCCCTTGCCGTTGTACAGCTTGCTGAGAACGGCCTGTACGCTTTGGCTGTAAGAGCCGTTGAGGCCCCGGTAGTTTTCGACCACATCTCCTATGCCGATGGTTACGCTGCAGAAAGGCGTCATAAGGCCCAACAGTTCCTCCGCCAAATCGATGATAACCCTCTCCATCTCCTGAAGAGGCATATGGATGCGCGCGTTGACCAAAACCGCCAGCCGTCCTCCTTCTATGCGCACCGACTCAAGCCCGTACGGGTCACGGGCCGGTAAAGAACAGATGATTTTCAGCAGTTCTCCCGTTTTTCGCTCGTTTTCTTCGGGAGACGCTTGGCGGTCGTCTATCTCAACAAGCAAAACGGCCATGAGGCCGGTCGCCAGCGGCACATTTAATTCATTCATCCTGTCCTCAAATTGATTGCCTATGCCGAACAGAAGGTCGAGCATAAGCCGTTGCCGCAGCAATGGCAACCCCACGTTGGCCATACGAATCAGCTTGCTTCTCTCGTTTTGCTCCTGCCTTTCGGTTTGTATGCTATTGACCACGCCGGCAATACAGGCCGCCAAATCGTCGGTCTGCACCGGCTTCAAGAGATACTCGTAAGCGTTGAGTTGAATGGCGGACTTCATATATTCAAAGTCATCGTGCCCGCTGATAAAGATGATTTTGACCGACGGGTTGATTTGCCGCGCATGTTGGGCCAATTCGATGCCGGACATGGCCGGCATTTTCATATCGGTGAGCAGAATGTCGATGTCGTTCCTCCGAATGCTTTCAAGGGCGGCCGGGCCGTTTTTTTCCAAAAAGACGTCAACAATAGAATATTTTTCCCAATCCAGTTGCCTTGAAAGGCCTTCCCGGTCTAATTTCTCGTCATCAACGATCAATACTTTCAAGTTCACGACAGCACCTTCTTTCCTCCCTTACACCTTCTATATACAGCATAAATCCACGTCCGCTTTCAGTCAATGAATTCCGTTCAACATCGTTGTTTTGCAATAACAAATCGATGATACGCCATATTTTGTTGTGTCCGGGAATGCTGTACAATAAACACATCAGTAGAGAGAATCGAAAAATCTATTTTGTTGTCGACTGAACAACTGGAAGGAGAGGTAAGCATGGAAGGCTCTATTGGCGCCCGGCGTGCGCGAAAACCGTTTCAGCAGCATTTGCGCGAACTTTGGCGGCAGCGGGACTTGCAGGTGATGATTTTTCCTTGGATGCTTTTGGTCATCGTTTTCGCTTACATACCGTTGTACGGGCTGATTATTGCCTTTCAAGATTACCGATTGGGCGACGCGATTGGGTTCAGCCGCTGGGCTGGGCTTGAAAATTTCAGGATGTTTTTCAATTCCCCTGACTTCTGGCCCATTATGCGGAATACATTCGCCATCAGCTTTTTGAAAATGCTTTTCGCGTTTCCCGCCCCCATCATACTGGCGCTCATGCTCAACGAGGTGCGGGGCATCAAGTTCAAAAGGTCGGTGCAGACGATTTCCTATTTGCCCTACTTCATTTCTTGGGTCGTTGTCGCAGGGCTTACGCTTGACTTCTTAAAACCCGACGGTTCCATCAACTCCCTTCTTATGAGCCTGAACATAATCGACTCGCCCATCGCGTTTATGAACGAGGCCAAGTATTTTTGGGGCGTCATTGTCGTCACGGATATCTGGAAAGGCATCGGCTGGAACGCCATTATTTATATCGCGGCTATCGCGTCCATCAACCCCGAGCTTTATCAGGCGGCAGATATCGACGGCGCCGGCCGGATGAGGAAGGTGTGGCACATTACGATGTCGGGCATCAAGCCAACGGTCGTCATCCTGCTGATTCTCACAACGGGCAGCATCATACAGTCCAGCTTTGACCAAGTCATGCTGCTGACGAACAATCTGCAGAACACGCTTGTTTATGAGCGCTCTGAGATTCTTGATACGCATATTCTGCGGGTCGGCATGAGAAATATGAGGTATTCCTATGCGACCGCCGCCGGGCTGTTCAGGTCTTTTGTCAGTGTGGCGCTGCTCTTGTCCGCCAACTTCACGGCAAAAAAACTCAGCGACGAGAGCTTATTTTAGAGGAAGGGCGGGGCTTTAGTAGTGTATTACCGCAGAAAGATGTCGGACTGGGTTCTTGATCTATTGATTTATGTGCTGCTGTGCGTGCTGGTGATTGCGACGCTCTATCCTTTTATGAATGCGCTCGCCATATCGCTCAACGAAGCCGCCGACACCACGCGGGGGGGGATTACCATCTTCCCCAGAAAGTTCACGATAGAAAACTACAGAACGATTGCGCAGAATCAAGCGCTGTACCGAGGGTTCATTGTCAGTGCCCTGCGAACCGTGATTGGCACGTTCGCCGGGGTTTTGATAACGGGGATGATGGCTTACGCCCTGTCGAAAAAGTCCCTGAAAGGGCGGAATATTTACATGACGCTGTGCGTGGTCACGATGTATTTCAGCGGCGGGTTGATTCCTTATTTTCTGTTGCTTAGATCCATCAATTTGCTCAACAGCTTCTGGGTCTATATATTGCCTAACCTTGTGAATGTATGGAACATGATTATTATGAGAACCTATTTCAAAAGCCTGCCGGAGGCTTTGGAGGAATCGGCGAGGATTGACGGCGCGTCAACCTTCAAGGTGTTTTTCAGGATTATTCTGCCGACGTCAGCCCCCATCATCGCCACCATTGCCTTGTTTTGCGGGGTGTTCCAGTGGAATTCATGGTTCGACGCCGCGGTATTTGTCACCAGAAGAGAATTAAAGCCGGTGCAGTCGATTCTGAATGAAATAATCAACAGCAGCCGGTTTGCAGAAGAAATCGCGAAAGCGGGGCCGGGCGCGACGCGGTTGGGCAGAATGAATGTCATCAACCCACGTTCCATCACAATGGCGACCATGATTGCCGTCATTGTCCCGATTATCTTGGTCTATCCGTTTATCCAAAAATACTTCGCCAAGGGCTTGATGATTGGCTCGATAAAAGACTGACGCCGCGGTTATAGCAGGGGAGACCCTGTTGTAATAAATTTATACTTTATTAGGAGGAAGAAAAATGAAAAGTCGCAAACTACTGTCCTTGGCCCTCGCCTGTCTGATGCTTCTCGCGCTTGCTGCCGGCTGCACCGGAGACAGCCCTTCGCCGAGTGAACCCGGCACGCAGACCCCGGGCGGGAACGATACTCCGAGCGGAAACGGCGGAACGGACACATCGCCTGCGGGAACAGACCCGTACACCTTCACGTACTACTGGAACTATGACTGGGCAGACACATCTCTGATATGGGGCGAAGACGCCGTCTCCGCCTATATGAGGGACAGGTTCAACACAACGGTTGTGATGGATAAGCCCGGTACGTCCCCCGAAGAGCAAATCGGACTCTTTTTCGCGATGGATCAATTCCCCGACGTTATGATGATTGAACGGGATTCCACCTACCAACAGCTTATAGAGCAAGGCAAGCTGCTGGCGCTGGACGATTTGCTTGCGGGCTCTAAGTATGCCGAGCTTCTCAGCGAAGGCACCGTCAATATGTCCCGCGCCGCCGACGGCAAGGTGTACGGGCTTCTCAACTGGGCCACCAGTCAGCCGACCGGGAATAACGGCTGGGCCATCAACAAGAAAATTTGGGAAGAAATGGGTTCTCCGTCGCTCAACACCACCAACGACCTGTACAACTATCTGGTCGCCGTCCGAGACGCGAATCTGACCGTCGGCGGCATGTCCGTCGTCCCGCTCCAGTTTTCTTCCGGCGCGGATATCATCGCCGACCAGATGCTGGCGTCCTTCGGCGTCCGCCGCATCAGCGGCGTTGCCGAGGTGGGCGGAGAGCTGAAGCTCCATTACACGGCCCCCGGCGCGGAAGACGCGTTCCTGTTCCTGAACAGGCTGTGGAATGAAGACCTGATTAACTCCGACGCTTTCGCGGAAACCACTGAGCAAATAAGGGAAAAACTGTCGGTAGGCCGCGTGGCCGTATACTGCGGGAACGACATCACCTCCGCGCTGGCCACTGAAGTCCGTCCCGTCTTAATCGCGAACGACCCGGGCAACGATTACATCGCCATCCCCTCGCCTCGGGCTTCGGGCGTTACCGATGTATGGAACTCCGTCTGGTACAGCCTTGGCTGGAACGTCATCGTCATCACGAAAGACGCTGAGAATCCAGAGCGTATCTTTGAGCTGATTGACTTCGTCCATTCCAATGAAGGTTCCCTTCTGGTCAGCTACGGCCCGCAGGGCGTGCTTTGGGATGAAATGGACGCCAACAGCTTCCCCATCCTGTCGCGGGCGCTGAACTCGCTTACCTCGGAAGAAAATGACGAACTCGGCGCCAACGGAAGATGGACTCTTTTGGGGAACGCGCCCTATGCGGATCAATCTAAGGTGGCCATCAACGCCCGTCTGCCGGCCGACGAGCAGGACTGGGTGACCAACGCCCAGACCAACATCACTTGGAGACACAGCATGTATGCCGACGCCTACCTGAATATCTCCACCAATCCGCAGGAGCCGGAAGGCATAGCTTTCAGCAACTTTGAGCTTCAAGACTCAATTTTCATCCCGCGTATCATCACCGCTCCGAATGAAGCCGCCGCCGCGGCCGCTCTGCGGGAGGCCGTCGACACCATTTACGGCCAAGACTTTGCTTTGGTGGAAGCGTATAAAACCGCTGTGTTCCAAGCCAACCAAGCACTTCTCAGGTAATTGCGACGCTTGTGGGGGCGCGGGTTTCCGCGTCCCCGCAGACAACTTGGCGAAAACTTTTTATACCCGTGGGTGGTGTAAATGAAAAATCAAAAAAAGCCGGCAAAGAAAAAAAAGAAAGCCGAAAAGACGGTGTGGTGGATTGTCGCCGCGGGCATTTTGATTGTCGCGGCTTCCACCGTTATCGCGTATTTCGGGATGGCGCGTCCCGAGATTGAGGATCCTGTTGTGGCTACCGTCAACGGGGAGCCGGTCACCTTTGACGAAATGACTATGGTCATGGGGAATTTCAGGGTTGAAACGGCCGCGTATTTTTTCAGCAGATACGGCCTTGAATTTACGCAAGGGTTTTGGGAGACGGAGGTTGACGGAACCACTCCGTTAGAATACATCAAGGAAAAAGCCCTTGATTTCCTCGTTGAGAAGAAGGTTCAGCAGCAGTTTATCCGCCGCCGCGGCCTCATCGGGGATTTTTCCCACAGCGCGTTCCTGAAGGCGCTTGAAACCGAAAACGCGCGCAGGGGGGAGACCATCGCTCAAGGCGGCGTTGTATACGGTGTGGAGCGGTTTGACCCGATGACCTACTACGACTATCTGTTTATCAACCAAGTGCAGAGCTTGCTGACGGAAAGGGGCGACGAGCTTTTTCCCGTCTCATATAGTGATATCGAAAGATTCTATGAAGAAAACAAGTCAAATTTCAAATTACCCGACAATCTTTTTCTCGACGCGATTATCATCCCCCTCAACACGGCGGATGAAGACCCGTACGAAAAAGCCCTGAGAGCTGAACAAGCCTTGCTCGAAGGCAGGGACTTTGACAGCGTTATGCGGGAGTTTAACCCGGACAATGAGCCGTACCGCGTGGACTTATCAGGCGTAGACGCGCAGAGAGCATACGACGGAATTTTTGCCGACATGGCATGGGGCCTGTCGGAAGGTGAAGTAAGTGTGATTTTTGAATGGAGAGGCACGTGGGTCATCCTTAAATGCGCGGAACGGATACCCGGAGGATATACAGGAATAGAAGGGCGTGAACATTCCATTCTGGTCGAGGTCAGATGGGAAATGTACGACGCCTTCGCGGAACAATTAAAAAAGGAGGCGAGGGTGCGGATCCAAAACAAAGCGTTTGACCAGTTAACCATGATATAGCGTGAAACGAAAACCAAAATGCAAAAAAACAAGGAGTGGGTACAAATGTCTAGCAGTAAAATTTTACGCGTTTCCAAAAAATCTTTGAGTCTGTTTCTGGCGGTCGTGATGCTGCTAAGCTGCATCGCGGTAACAGGCGTAGCCCCGGCGGCTTTCGCGGACACCGTGGGAGCGCTGTCCGTCAGTTTGGCCGACGCCGACGACGTTGACGACGGCAAGATTCGGCCGGTCGTCGAAGACGACACGGGCACGTTGCATTTTTCGCTCTCCCTGTCGGAGGGTACGACGCCGCAGGTAGGCGCCAAAATCACCGATTTGCCCGCTCCGGGGCCCGCCCCTCTCTCAGGAGACGTCGAGGGTGCAGTCCCGGGCCAGTGGCTGCGCGTATATGATGTCGATGCGAGCGGCAATATCACCGGCTACGGCGCGGTACAGATTACATGGGACAAAATCGGGAATCGAATGGCGACACACAGCGGAGGATCACCGTTCACAACGAGTTTTAACTTAGGCAATGATACTTGGACTGACTACATAGTAGAGTGGTCAATGAAGTTGTCTGATGACGCTTCAGGCTGGGTAAGCACTTTGTACCTGTACTTCCGGCGTAATAATGCCGGAAACCAATGGTACCGAGCGGATTTTCAGCAAAATGATAACTGGATTCCGTTTTTTGTTGATAATCAAAACTGGGGCAATGATAATTACCGGGGCGGATGGGATTACGTCCCCGGAAGTACAGATAGGTATATCACATATGATTTTCGCCTAGTCGTTGAGGGAAACGACATTGCATTATGGGCAAAAACAGAATTGGAAACAAGCTATACTCTGAGGAGTATGACTGTTAATGCATCTTCGACAGCTCCGCAAAGAAATAGCGGTGGAGTTAGGTTTGAAATCCAAGGAACCAGCACAACGAACATCACCGATGTAATCGTCCGTTCCATCCGCTCGGCTCCTACGGGTACCCCCGTCACAGACGTAACAATCGGCGAAAGCGGAACCACGCTTTCTGCGAATGTAACGCCGGACGAGGCGACTGTTATGTATGAGTGGTCGATTGAGGACGAGACTCTCGGCAGCGTAATCCTCGGTACGGGCGCAGCACTGCTGAACGCGCCGCTAGACGAAGAAATCACCTTGACCGTCCTCGGAACCGGGACTTATACCGGCACGCAAAGTCGTATACGGTCTGCCAGTTCCGGCGGCGGCGGCGGCGAATACACCGTTACCGTAACCAATGGGACTTCGGATAAAGCCACAGCCGACGCGAGCGACGAAGTGACCGTCACCGCCGGCACGGCTGCGCCGGGCAAGGTTTTTGACAAATGGGAGGCGACCGGCATTACGCTGACGCCACAGCAGGAAGCCACCAACCCTCTGACGTTCACCATGCCGGCGGTCAACGTTTCCTTTACCGCGACGTATAAGGATAGCGACGGCCCGCCCAGCGTCCCGGGCGGCACGCCGGGCACCGGCTCGGAGGAATTTCCGCGCCCGACGGCGACGAGGACATTCTACATAGACGGCAACGCCGCAACCAACGGCGACGGCTCCGAAGGCTCGCCTTGGAATACCCTTGCGCCAATCGGCGGCGGCGGCGGGCATACCGTTCAGGCCGGCGACCACTTTTACATCAAAGCCGGCTCAATTTTCCAAGGGACGAACGCCAGAATCACCACCGACACGAACGGCACAGCCGCGGCGCCCATTGTGGTGGATATGTACGACCCGGATGACACGGGCGTGAAGCCCGTAATCAACGGCTATGTCAACGCCACAAATACGGGGACTCTGGTTGCGATCAACCGCGACTACTGGGAGTTCCGCAACCTGAAGCTTACTTGGTGGGACGGCTCGACCTTCGACGGCATCAGCGGCACACGTCAGGCGTTCGGCATCTCGGGCGGCAGAAACCATGTGTACATCCTTGACTGCGATGTTTACAACATGGACTCCAACAAGTCACACACAACCGGCATAGGCGTCGCCAACTCGGGGGTGACAAAGGATCTTGTCATCGCCGGAAACACCTTTATAGGGGTCAGCCGGACGGCTCTGCGTATCGCCGGCGGCAGCAACAACAACAATATGAATTGGCAAGCGGATCTTTCCCATGAGACGGCGATGGAAACGAACAAAACCACCGCGCTCATCAAAAACAACTTCTTTGACCGGATTGGCGGAGACGTCTTTATCAATGACTACACCTACGGTACGGTCTTTGAATACAACACGGCGCTCCGCGCCTGCCACGACCTGCCGCAGGTATCCACCGGGAATCCGGGTGAGAACATGTTCAGCGCCGGGATTTGGGGCTGGCACTCCGTCAACGCTATCTACCAATACAATGAAGTAGCCTACATCCGCGACGGCGGCGTTGGCGACCGCAGCGCCTTCGACTTCGACAGCAACTGCACCGGATACACTGTCTTTCAATACAACTACACCCACCACAACTCCGGCGGCCAAATGCTGTACTGCGCGGCCGGGCGCACCGCCAGCGACAACAATCCGGGAAGCGGATACATTCAGGATACCCGCATCATCCGCTACAACGTATCGGCGTTCGAGTCGGTAAGCTGCGGCCCTTCCGACACCGCAGAGCTTACCTTCGTGTATAACAACATCTATTACAAATCCACCCCCGGCAGAACCAACGCCGCTATGAACCAAGGCTGGGATACCAACATCTATGACGATGCAGCAAGAAGTTCCGGCGAGCCTTGGGACGATTGGGCGGTTTCTCCCCTCGGGCATATGCAGAACATGACCTTCGGCAACTATATCTTCAACAACATCTTCTACGAATGTGAGCGCATTACCATCAACAGCGCCACCAGCTTCAGCAACGGCGGCAGGAATTTCACCTTGATTCACACCTTCAACAACAACATCGTTTACAACACGCCTATTTATCAAATCAACAACACCACCACCCCGGTGGCGGAAGGTGTGCTGACAGGCTCTACCGGGCTTATCAGAGACAACATCCTCGCCAACCCGAAGTTCTTGGGCGACATCGATCCAAGGAACGCCGACGGCTTCGCCGTGCTGGAAGCCCTGCGGGTCGCCCACGACTCCCCCGCGAAAGACAACGGAATCACCATCCCGGCTATGCTCTCTTTTATTGAGGAGCAAATAGGCGTTGCCAACGCGGCGGCGGGGGGCGGCCGCTGGGCGCTTAATTACGCCCATATCAACCAGCGTGTATTTGACTATAACATTTCCAGAAGCATCGCCCCCACCGTGGATTTCTTCGGCAATCCGGTGGATGCGACCTCAAACTTCATCGGTATCGCCGCTCCTGAAATAACGACGGGGCTGCCTCTCATCTTGGATCTTGACATATCACCCCGGCGTATTGTCATGGAGCATGACGAAGACCTCACCGACTATACGGATGACGTTACCGTCACCGTTACCGGCGAGAACTTGGTGGGGAATGAAGTGCTGACCGTCTTCGGCAAAGAGTTCAGCTTTACCAGCGGGACGCCGATTACCATCGACTTGAGTGACTCGGAGCTTGACCTGACTGTCGGCTTGCGCCACTACGCCTCTGTTGAGGCGGCCGACGGCTCCCTGATGAAAATCAGTTGGATGGGGTTGTTCCAAGAGGAACCGCCGTATGTTGAGCCCATCATACCGGGCCTGATTCTCAACCTCAAAGACGACGCGATGATGGGAACGGTCTCCGTCAAGTCGGCCCACGAGGTCGGCGACCCCGGTGACAACCTCTACTACGTACTGGCCATGAGCGAGGGGACGCGCCCGGAGGACGGGGCCAACATCAGTGACTTCCCCACAGCGGCTCTGCTGACCATAGGGGCCGAGCTGGAAGTTCCCTCCTATGAAGACTTTTGGCTGCGCATCTACACAGCAAATTCCAGCGGTCTGATTACCGATTTTGCCTCCGCGCAGATCAAGTGGGCGAATGTCGGAAATCTGCTGCACAGGTCGCAGCCTGGCAGGGTTGTGGGTAATGGCCAGTTTGTCGCGATTGGCGACGAGGAGTGGTCTGACTACAGGCTGGAGTTCGATATGCAGCGAGTTTCGGGCAGCGGAACAGTAAATTTCTATTTTCACCATCTCGGCACCGGCTCCGGCTCCGGAAGCTCTTGGTGGAGGATTCCCATTACTCTTAGCAACGCAGGTGATTGGTATGATTTGGGAAGCAGAACTCCCGCAGGGACGGAACGTAGTGGCGCTTCCGGCTGGTGGCATTCTTTTATGGAAGACCCGGAGGAAAACCTGCACTATCGAATCGTTTCGGCTGGGAATAATAGGGGTAATACCTCAACCGCTGAGGAGTGGGACATACCCGCCATGTATACGAGGGGCGTACAGTTTGATGTGGAGCCGGTCAACGCCACAAGGGCGGCGGACGGCTCAAGGCAGTACAGCTTCTTTGGCAGTGCCAAGGGTAACTACGGCGCTGCGGTAACCGGCATCACAAGCGGCAAAACCGGCTACAGCATCCCAACCGGAACCACGGTTGATCTCTACAACTGGAGCATACATAAAGACCTCGCCGACACCTACGCCTCCCGGACGCCGCTACCCTCCACCGGCGTCGGGATTGCCGCCTTGGCGGCGAAGGAAACCCTGTTCGCGGTGACGCCCGATACCCTTCAGGTGGCCTACGAGTGGTCGTATGAAGACGCTGACCTCGGCAGCGTTGTCCTCGGCTATGATTGGCAGCTCGAGGTTCCCACTGGCGTGGACGCCGACGACGTCATTCTGACCGTCGCCGGCATGGGGACGCACAAGGGGACGGTTGTTGTCAATACCATTGACATTGTAACCGTAGAACCTGACGACCCGGCCAAAGCGCTTGCCGAACATCAACTGGAAGAAGCCATCACAACCGCGAAAGGCTTGACGCAAAACGACTATATGGCGGCGGGATGGTCTAACCTCCAGACGGCCATCGGCGTAGCCGAAGACATACTGACCGACGCCGCCAACAAAACCGCAGGCGATCTCGACGATGCGCGGGGTGCCTTAGAACTGGTCGTCGGCGCATTAGTGGAAACCTACACCGTCACCTTCAACGCAGGCGGCGGCAGTGTGTCGCCTGCGAGCGCGCGGGTGCGGCCGGACGGCACGCTGGCAAGCTGGCCCACGCCGACCAACGCGGATTGGTTTACGTTCGACGGCTGGTTTGCCGCGGCAAGCGGCGGAACGGCGCTGCTGGCAACCCATGTGTTCACCGGCAATACGACGGTGTTCGCCCAATGGGAACAGACCGGCGAGCCGCCCACAATCACCGGCGGCGGCCCCCCGAACGGCAACACGATAAACACTTGGAGCACTCCCGGCAGTGGGCAGTGGCCGAATATAACGATTGGCATGTTGGATTACATCTTGGAGTTTGACGTGGTATTTACCACCAATAATACCGACTTCAACCTATTCTTGAGAAGAGCTAACAACACCGACACGATTCCTCAAAACAACAATCAACTCAATATCAGGGCGGGCAGAACGAGCGCCGCTCGGTTCCAAGAAACGGGCAACCAGACATTTACCGAGCTCGCGCAGAATGTAACGCATCGGTTCCGCCTCGTCGTACAGGACACGGGAACATCCGCTTACGCCGTGGACGTCTATGTGAACAGAAACGGGACGACCGAGTGGGTTCTCGTCGGCACACGCACCGCCACGGGAGCCAACTACCGCACCGGCATCGAGCTCGGTTTTGGCTTCAACAATCTCACCGCGCAGACCATCTCCAACATCGTCGCTTACGAAATCGGCGAGATTGTGACCGACCCCAGAGAAGAGCTGGAAGGCTTGGTTCAAACGGCGGAAGGGCTGCTGCAAAACGATTACATGGCGGCTCAATGGGGCGCGTTTACGCAAGCGCTCGAGGCCGCGCAGACCCTTCTGCTTGACGCGTTAGCCGACGAGGGCGCCTTGGAACAGGCGTACACCGACCTCGACGACGCGATGAAAGCGCTGGTGCAGACCTATACCGTCACCTTCAACCCCCAAGGCGGCACAGTCGATCCCACCACCGCGCGGGTGCGGCCGGACGGCACGCTGGCAAGCTGGCCCACCGCGGACAGGGGAACCACCCATGAGTTTGACGGCTGGTTTGCCGCGGCAAGCGGCGGAACGGCGCTGCCGACGAGCCATGTGTTCACCGGCAATACGACGGTACACGCGCAGTGGACGGAAGCCCCGTCGTCCGACTTCCCCGGCATACCGTTAGACCGCACCGAAGCCCGCAGCTTCTACATCGACTCCATCGGCGGCAGCGACGATAACCCGGGCACGGAGGCCCTGCCGCTGAAGACGCTGGGCTTCATCAGCACCAACAGAGTCCTGCCGGGCGACAAGTTCTTCCTCAAAGCCGGCTCAATCTTCATGGCGCAAAACATCAGGCCCTTGGTCAGCGGCGCGGACGGCAAGCCCGTTGTCGTCGACAGCTACGGCTCCGGCCCCAAACCCGTCATCAACCCGCAGGGAATGACGCCGACGCCGAATGAAGACAATATCTCTCTGAACAACGACAGGGGGATGAACGGCGGCTACCTCGCGGCGGTCGACCTGCAAAACATCTCTTACTGGGAATTCCGCAATCTGCATATCTCCAACTTCGACCCCACGCTGAACAACGGAATCGCGCATAACACCACACAGCCGACCTTCAACAACAACGCCGGAGGTCAGGCAAGCGCGACGCCCCCGAACAACACCGTGAAGCGGCTGGGCTTCGTCGTCTCGGCAGACAACCCGTACTGGGATTACTGGGGACAGTCGCACACCGGAGGTATGGGGAGCAACAGTATGCCCAATGACCTAACCAGCCGCGCGGGCGTGTGGCCCCTGCGCGACGTAATCAATCCCGAAACCGGGAAACCCTACAAAGATTTGGTGAATTACCGGCACATCTACATCATCGGCTGCGACATCCATGACATCGACGGCAACCAGAGCGAAAAGGACAACGGCGGCATCATCTTCCTGCTGCAGGATGAAGACGTGAAATACTCCCACGTCCGCATCGAAAACAACTCCCTGCGGCGGATCAACCGGATGGGTCTCCAAATGGCCTACAACTGGGTGCATGAGTTCTACTTCCACGGAAGCGACACAGACCCGCACCCGCAGTGGGCCAACGGCAAACTGACGGAGTGGGAGATGGGCGACGAGGCCGATTACTACTCCAACGACATCATCATCCGCAACAACTTCTTCGACGAAATCGGCGGCGACGGCATCGACCTCACCATGACGGTGGGCGCGCTGGTTGAGTACAACACCTTGTACCGTATGTGCCACACCCTGCCGACCGCAAACAACGCTCTCGGCCGGCCGAGCGACGGCCATTTCAGCGCCGGCGTCTGGACATGGAGCTCCCGCGACGCCATGTTCCAGTTCAACGAGGTCGCCTTCATCCGCGACGGCGGCACCGGCGACAAGAGCGCCTTCGACTTCGACAGCCAGAACACCGGCTACACCATCTACCAGTACAACTACACCCACCACAACGCCGGCGGTCAGTTGCTCACCTGCTCGGTCGGACGCGAGGAAAACTATACGATGGAGCGGTACTACCTCGACACCCGAATCGTGCGCTACAACGTCTCGGCCTACGAGCCGCTCGCGCAGGGTCAGTCCAACTCCACCACCAGCGGGTTCCTGTACAACAACGTGTACTATAAGTCAATCAACGATACGCGCCCGATTTTTGACAGCGTCGATCCGATGTGGCATATCCAAGGGATGGGTACCAACGCCGGCGACTCCGTCCTCTTCTCCAACTATGTCTTCAACAACATCTTCTACGAGGGCGAGCGTATCACGATTGATAACAACACTGTCCGAAGCCATAGCAGCAGGAACTTCGTCTTGCACAGCCTGTTTACCAACAACCTAATCATTGATACGCCGGTACGGCTGAGAACCGGCGGCAGCGGAACAGACCTGACCAAAGCAGCTCTGGAGGCCGGGGGCGTTATTTCCGGCGCCAACGCCTACGTGGATATGCTCAACGGCAACACCGTTATGACGGTGGCGGAGTTTGAAGCCGCAGGCGGGTTTGTCGGCGAGATTCTCCCCGGCTTAGACGCCAGAGGCTGGGAACATGTCTATGAAGTGATGGTTCCCGAAACCAACACGGCGGCTGTGGGCCAAGGCATCTCCATCGCGGACGTCCTTACGTGGATTGAAACGGACATGACACGCGCCAATAATGCCGCCACGACGACCCCGTTCCAAGGCGACAGAGGCCGGCTGATTTACTCCGAACTGGATATGAGGCCGTTCCTCGCCAGCACCCCGACGCTCCCCACCGACCTCAACATGGATCATCTGGTCATCACCGAGGATATCGCCGGAAACCCGATAAACGAGGTCACTCCAAATATCGGCGTCGGCATTGTTCCCGCCGCGGCCATCTCGGAAGCCGACGCGTTTAGGAGCGCCCATGCCACCGTCCTGTCACTGACAGAGGGCACCGTAGCCATCGGCAACAAGACCGCCGTGCAAAACGCGCAGAGCGCATTTGACTTACTGAGCGGCGGCGCAAAGGCGTTGTTATTAACGGAAGATTCGATCAACGCCGCGTTCTTCACGGAACTGCTGGCCAAAATCGCCGAGCTGGAGGACGAACTGGAGGTCACCGCGTTCAAGAGCGCCCATGCCACCGTCCTGTCACTGACAGAGGGCACCGTAGCCATCGGCAACAAGACCGCTGTGCAAAACGCGCAGAGCGCATTTGACTTACTGAGCGGTGGCGCAAAAGCGGTGCTGCTGGCGGAAGATTCCATCAACGCCGCCTTCTTCACAGAACTGCTGGCCAAAATCGCCGAGCTGGAGGACGAACAGGCGGCCGCCGCGTTCAAGAGTGCCCACGCCGCCGTCCTGTCACTGACAGAGGGCACCGTAGCCATCGGCAACAAGACCGCCGTGCAAAACGCGCAGAGCGCGTACAACGGATTGAGCGCCGGCGTAAAAGAGGTGCTGCTGGCGGAAGATTCCATCAACGCCGCGTTCTTCACAGAGCTGCTGGCCAAAATCGCCGAGCTGGAGGCGCTGGAGGACGAAGATCAGCCCCTGCTTCCGCCCATCCCCCCGCCGACAGAGCCTGAGCCGGAACCCGACCCCGAGCCTGAAGACCCCACTCCGGTAGAGCTTCCCCCAACGGAAGCAACCGTGGACGAAGACGGCGTAGCGTCTGCCGAGATTGATGAAAAGGAACTCAACGACGCGATTGACGAGCTTCTGGAACTGCTGGATGACGATGAAGACGGCGTCGCCAATGAAATCGTCATCACCGTCAATCTACCGGACGACGTCACATTGGAAGACGTGGAAAGCGTAGAGGCCGTCATCCCGTCCGAGGCGGTTCAGCGAATGGCGGAAGAAACCACAGCCGACCTAACCGTTGTGCTGGCGGAGGTAGCCATCACCTTTGACCATACCGCCGTTGAGACAATCGCGGCGGGCGCGGGCGAAGAGGAAGAAGGCGTTGTCATCAGCGCCGCCCTCGTAGCCGCCGCGGACATTCCCGAAGAATACGCGGACATCATAGGCGACAGGCCGGTATTTGAGTTCAGCGTGACAAACGGCGGCTCGGAAATCTCCTTCTTTGGCGGCGGATACGCCACCGTATCCATCCCGTATGAGCTGCGTGACGATGACAGAAACCCCAACGCCATCATCGTCTACTACATCAACAGCGACGGGAACCTAGTGGTTGTCCGCGGACACTACGACAGCGAAACAAAAAGCGTCATCATCAGAACCGGCCACTTCTCGCAATTCGCCATCGGCTACAACTATGTGAAATTTGACGATGTCGATGGAAGCCATCCAAACTATGACGCCATTGTGTTCATCGCGGCGCGCGAGATTACGGCAGGCATCGGCGACAACCTGTTCGGGCCGGAGTACAATTTGACCCGCGCCGAGCTGTTGGTGTTGATTATGAAAGCGTTCGGCATAGACGTCGAAGAGGGACTTGAGGACTATAAGTTTGACGACGTCGAAGGCACATGGTATGACGACTGGACGGCTACGGCCAGAAAGCTGGGCATCACAGCGGGTATAGGCGATAACCAATTCGGCGCAAACGAGGCCGTGACCCGCGAGCAGATGCTGCTGATGGTGTACAACACGCTGAAAGCCATCGGCGAACTGCCGGAAACCGAAGACGGGATAACCTTGGGTGACTTCGCCGACGCCGACAGCTTCTCGGCTTGGGTTGACGCTGACGGCAACGCGGATAAGATTGCCGCAGTCCTGTCATGGGGCGTCTACGCCGAAGCCTCCCTCAACCCGCAGGACAGCTACGAGCGCGCGCTCATGGCGCAAATGCTGTATCTCCTGCTGATTATGTAACCTGTTTGCCGAAAAGGCAGCCGTACGGCGCCAAAACATGGAGGGGCCGACCCATAACAAACAATAAGGGTCAGCCCCTCCCGCAATACCAAAATCAAATACTGGAGGTAAATGCCATGCTGGACGCAACAAAAATTATGAAGCGCCATCCGAAAAACCCGCTGATAACCCCGGATTGCATCCCGGGAACATATGCCGTATTCAATCCCAGCCCGGTGATGTACCAAGACAAAACAATCCTTGCGCTCTCCATTTATCCGCATGATATGAGAAAATTCGAGGCCGGCGGCATCTATATCGCGGCCAGTGACGACGGCATTCACTTCGATATCCGGCATGAGAAGCCCTTTATCGACATTTCGTCATGCGAATACCCGTTCAGCCTCATCAAAGGGATCTTCATAGACTGCCGCATTACCAAAATCGAAGATACTTACTATATCCTGACGCCAATGAGCATAGACGGGGAAGGCCCCTTCGCCGTGATGGGGTCGACGAAAGATTTTGAAACCTATACCCCGATTGAAATCGTTTCCCTCCCATCCAACAGAGGGTCGTCTCTGTTCCCAGAGAAAATCAACGGCCAATATTATCGCCTTGAGCGCCCGACCGCGGATTCCAATCATCCGGGCTCCATATGGATATCCTCCTCCCCCGATTTAATCCACTGGGGATGCTATAGACCCATTCTGCAGCCCGGCTACAGTATTTGGAACATCATCAAGATTGGGCCGACGCCGCCGATTAAAACAAAAGACGGCTGGCTGGTGGTTATTCACGGCGTGACGTCTTGGATGCACAGCGACTATCATTATCACATCGGCGCGGTTCTGCTGGATTTAGAGAACCCCAATAAGGTGATTGGCCGCACGCGCAGCTATTTGCTCGCGCCTGAAACGGACTATGAAATCAATGGTATCGTCGATAACGTATGCTTCCCCTGCGGGGCGATTGGCGACCTTGAAAAAGACGAGCTGAGGATTTACTACGGCGGGGCTGATAAATGCATTTGCTTGGCTGCCGGCGCATTAAGCGAAGTGGTTGAGGCCTGCAAGCGTGAGCTATAGGGGTTATCGCAAAGGAAGAGCGAACGGGTTCGTCAAAATATCGGGAGGGTTATACGATGCCGCTTGAATTGTTGATGGGCGTTGATATCGGCACCACGAACACGCGCTGCGTCCTCTACTCCCCAAACGCCGAGCCGGTTGCCGTGAGTATGTGCGGTTCACAGGAAGCGCTGGCCGAAGATGGCTCTGTTGACGGAGATTTGCTTTTTGCCGCCGTGCTGCGTGTATGCCGGGAAGTGCTGGAAAAACCGGAGAAACCCTTTCATCTGCACGGGATCGCGGTTGCCTGTGTAGGCACAAGGCATATCCTTGTGGATAAAGATAACCGGCAAATCCGCTTGCATCCACGCCGTGATGCCGTTATGGACACCTTCAACAAGTTTATGGAAAACCGGGACTCTGCCGATTACTTTAATACAACAGGTTACCCGCCGATTCCAGATTTCCCGGGGTTCTTGCTTTCAGCGGCGGCACGGAACGGCGAAAGCAAGAGCGTGGACGCCATGCTTTCGGTGGCGGACTATGTAAACCTGCGCTTGACGGGGATTCGGAGCAGGGAATACAGCACCGCGTGTTCAATGGCGTTATGGAATCATAAAGCGGATGACTGGTGGGACGACATACTGCGTTTTGCGGAGATTGACCGGCGTGTGCTTGGGTCGCCGACGGACAGCGCAAAACCGATTGGCCCTGTTTTAAGCAGCATTTGTGCCGCCGCCGGAATCCCGGAGGGAACGATGGTATATACGGGCGGCCATGATTTTCTGTGCGCTTCCGTTGCCGGAAACTGCCGGAACGATTTTTTGAATATGTGCGGCACCTATGACCTGATTGTTTCATTTCAAGATAAGCCCTTCCAAAAAAGCCCGGGCGACTTGACCCATTGCTACGCGGACAGGCACATGATTCCCGGCAGGTTCAGCTTGCAGTATGAATCGGCCGGGGCCGGGCAGACGGAATTGCTTAGGAAACATTTTTTCCGCGCCTCAAACGCCGAATGGGATGTGTGCTTTGCTAAAATGAACGCCTCGGCGTATATCGCTCCGGGAAAAACGCTGTTCATACCAAACGCGAAGGGCGAGTTTTTCCGTTCAGACAAGACCTTCGTGAAGACGGTTGGATTGCGCGGCGGCGCCAGCCGGCCGGTCCTGCTGAGTGCCATGATTGAGTCTCTGTCGTATAAAGCCCGCCGGATGCTGGAACGCCAGCAAAAAGCCTTGGGCACAAACGCAGCCCGGCTGATGATGCTCGGCGGCGGCAGCAGAAGCTCCCGATGGGCGCAGATAAGGGCGAACATCTTCGGGATTCCGGTGATTGTTCCCAGAGTTTTGGAAGCGACCGCGCTTGGCGCCGCCTTGATGGCCGGTATCGGCGCATCCGTCTATACGGGGTTTGAAGACGCCATGAGGCAAGCGGCTTTGCGGGGGACGACGGTATACGAGCCGGATTTGAAAATGACGGAGCAATACGCTGAAATATATAAGACGTATCTTAAAGAGTACGGCATGGAATATGCCGAATATGGACGGCCATGAAGGGGGATTGACCATGTCAGACGCTTTGAAAATCGGCGTTATTGGGGGCGGAAGCCTTTTCACGCCGGAGCTTGTAGAGCTCTTTGCGTCAAACACCGGCATAACCGGCCCGGTTGAAATCAAGCTGATGGATACCGACAGGGAGCGGGTGCGCGTTGTCGGAGGGTTTTGCGAAAGAATCCTGAAAAGGGCAGGCCGCCCCCTTACCCTTACATATGCGGATACATATGCGGACGCGGTAAAAGGCTCCGACTTTATCCTCATACAATTCCGCGTGGGCGGCGAAAAAAGCCGGGTGGGCGACGACAGGCTGGGGTTAAAATATAAGATACCGTTTGTAGAAACCGTCACGGTTTGCGGGCTAGCTTCTTTTTTGCGCACATATTACCAAATGGAGATGATCGCTGAACTGGTCGGGAAATACGCCCCCAATGCTTGGGTGATGAATTTTTCCAATCCCTCCGGGATGCTGACCGAGGCGCTGTATAAACTGGGATGCAAGAAGACAGTCGGCATTTGCAACGGCTCCCTGAGCCTGCTGGAGGGTCTGGCGAAAAAGCTGGGCGCAAAGCCGCAGGATATGTTTATGAACTGGCGCGGCTTGAACCATCTCACGATCGTAGACTATATCTCATATAAAGGCGAAAACGTCTATGACCAAGTCGTCGAACAGCTTGGCGAAGAGAGCGATGAACTGACTCCGTTTCCTAAAAGGCTGATACAAAATCTTGGCTTCATACCCAATCCTTATTTGCGGTTTAACTATCTGAAGGAAGAAGCAACCGATAGGCTGCAAAAAGAAGAAAAAACGCGCGCGGAGACAGTTTGCGAGGTAAACGCGGAGCTTTTAGACATATACAAGGATGAAACATTAGATACCTTGCCCGAACTGCTGAAACGGCGGGGAGGCTTTGGCTACGCGTATTCGGTTGTCAATTTGATTCGAGGGATGGTCGCGAATGAGCGGACAATCCATTACGCGCAAATACCAAACATATCGCTGTTCCGCGATTTGCCTCCCGACGCTTTTGTGGAAGTCCCCGTGCTGTCTATGGAAAACGAGGTGCGGGCCATTCAAGTGGAAGACCTCCCGGAGGTGGTGAAACCGCTCATTATTTCAATGAAAAAATATGAGCAGTTGCTGATTGATGCCGCGATGAACCGGAGCCGCCGGGGAATGTATAACGCCATGCTCGCCAATCCCCTGTTTGGTTCCGACTGCCTGTCGAAACCCCTTTTGGAGGATGTGCTTTCCATGAACCGCGCGTTTTTGCCTGAGATTAACTGATTAAATATATTGCATCTAACGGTAATGAAGTAAAGAGAGGGAAAACAATGTGCAGCGATAAAAGGTTTTTTGGACAGGAAGACGCTTACTTCGAGGAAAAATCCTGCATACTCACGAGTGCCGAAATAGCGGGGCAGCCTACACTGTGGAAACGGCTGGCAGAGGAGCTGCAAGCCAAAAAAACAATGATTTTAGACTTTCTTCATAAAATCGGCGATTTACGAGAGCTAAGGATTGTCTTAACGGGCGCCGGAAGCTCCGCCTTTGTCGGGGAAGCGCTGGCGGGTTTTGCCGCCTTGAGCGCCGGCTTGGCCTGCGAAGCGATACACACAACAGATATTGTGTCCGCCCCCGAAACCGTGTTGTTTCCTGAAAAACCCACCCTCCTGATTTCGTTCGCCCGATCGGGCAACAGCCCTGAATCAGTGGGGGCGGTTCAATACGCGCGGAGCAGGGTGAAGAACCTGTTTGAAATAGCGGTTGTTTGTGACGGAACCAGCGAATTATACCATACCACGCTGGAATCAAAAAACAGTCTCGCTCTGGTGATGCCGGAGGGCTCCTGCGATAAAGGGTTTGCCATGACCTCAAGCGTCACCTGTATGCTGCTGGCAGGATACGCGGTACTTAACCCGTCAGAGATAGACCGTCTCGCGCGGGATATACATATCCTTTCGGAGAACGTCGCAAGGAGCGGTTCGGACTTATCGGAAAAAGCGTTGGAAATCGCCAAAAAACCTTTCGACAGAGCGGTGTATTTGGGCAGCGGGGCGTATAAAGGGCTGGTTCACGAGGGCGCGCTTAAAATGATGGAGCTGTCCAATGGGGCTGTTGCCGCGAGTTATGACAGCGCGGCGGGATTCCGGCATGGCCCCAAAACGGTGATTAAGAGCAATACCATCACATTTCACCTGATTTCTAATAATCCCTTCACCGCGAAATATGATATCGACTTATTGAATGAGCTGTACCGCGAACGCGATACAAACCGTGTCTTTGCCTGCTGTCCAGACTCGGCGGATACCCTCAAAGCCGACGGTGTGCTTGTCGTCCCTTCCGGCGGCTACAGCGTTGCGGCCGACCTTTGCGCAGGGATTCACGCGCTGGTATTCTTTCAAACCCTGTCTATGTACAAATCGTTGGAATTAGGCGTCCCCACCGACAACCCCTCCCCCGGGGGACAGGTAAACCGTGTGGTCAAGGGCGTGACCGTATATCCCCTTGTATGATTCACACCGTTATTTTTGACGTAGACGGAACCCTTGCCGACTCGGCTGTACTGACCGTCGCCGCGCTTGCCCGTTTCGCGCCGGAGTATGGGCTTCCCGTACCGGCGAAGGATGCGGTGAAAAGAGCTACAGGGTATCAAAACCCCGAATTCTATTATAGATTATTTCCAGACGCGCCCAGAGATATTGTAGATATTGTAGGCGCTTTGGTTGAGCAAGAGGAGCTGCGGCTGCTGCCGTCCGTCAGCGGCAGCCTCCTGTTTAAGGATTGCCGCGAACTGTTGGAAGGCTTGAGGAAGAGGGGCGTTCGTCTATATATTGCCAGCACCGGCAGCTATGAGCATATCCACTCAATCCTTGCCGTAACAGGCATCGCCGGCTTGTTCGAGCAAGTCTGCTGCGGCCGTCCCGATAAAGTTGAAATGCTGCGGGAACTGAGTCGGGAAGGCGGCAAAGACGGGTATATCATGGTGGGGGATATGAAGAAAGACTGTGATGGCGCGCGCGCCAATGGAATGACCTCCGTGGGGGCCTGCTGGGGATACTGCTTGCGGGAACAGACCGCTTTCGACCTATACGCCGGCAGTCCGCCGGAGCTGTTGAAAATGATGGATACCTTATGATTCCGATAGCAGGGAGGAGGATGTTATGTCTGCGTATGATCTGGCTCGTCATCTGGCCCAAGGCCGCCCCGTCTGCTCCGCTTGCACCTCTCATCCGTTAGCGGCGGAAGCTGTCCTCGAGTATGCTAGGGATACAGCCACCGTTGCGTTAATTGAGGCCACGGCCAATCAAGTCAATCAGTATGGCGGCTATACCGGGATGACCCCTAAAGATTACATGAATTTTATCTGTGCGCTTGCGGAAAAAACAGGAAACACATCGTTTGTTTTGGGCGGCGACCATCTTGGCCCCTTGGTATGGACGCACCTGCCGGAGCGGGACGCGATGGCGGAAGCGGCTGAGCTGATAACCCAATACGCTGCGGCGGGCTTTGGCAAGATACACATTGACACTTCGATGCGCTTGGCAAACGACCCGCCGCGCCTGACAAACGACATCATTGCCCGCCGCGCCGCCGAACTGTGTAAAGCGGCCGAAAGGGCGGCGAAGGCTCGGCCGCCCCTGTATGTGATTGGCTCTGAGGTTCCCGTGCCGGGAGGCTCCGCGGAAAGCGGGGACGGCGTTTCGGTTACAAAGCCGGAGGATTTTCTTGAAGCGATCAAAACATTTAAGCAAATCTTTTACGCCGAAGGCCTGCACGGCGCTTGGGAGCGGGTCGTCGCGTTTGTGGTGCAGCCCGGGGTAGAGTTCAATGACAGCCGGGTGTTTGCGTATCATCCAAACAAAGCAAAAAAACTGATTGAAGCTCTGTCTGCCTTTGCGCCGCTGGTTTTTGAAGGACATTCCACAGATTATCAAATGCCCGAATCGCTGCGAAGCATGGCCGACGACGGCATATCCATCCTAAAAGTCGGCCCGGCGTTGACCTTTGCCCTGCGGGAGGGGCTGTTTGCCCTGTGCGAAATGGAAAAGCATCTTGTACACAGCCCTCGTTCGGATTTTGCGGAGGTTCTCGACAAGAGTATGCTGGACAACCCGGAGAATTGGCAAAAGCATTACCGCGGCACACCGGAGGAACAGGCGTTTAAGCGCAAGTTCAGCTATTCCGACCGGGCGCGGTATTATCTCTCGGTTCCCGAAGCAGAGAGGTCTATGCAGCGCTTGATGGCCAATATAAACAATAATCCGCCGCCGCTAACCCTGTTAAGCCAATATATGCCGGAGCAATATCGGAGAGTCCGCGAGGGGGCTATCGAGTTGACCGCAGAAGCGCTGGTGAAAGACCGAATCAAGGATTGCCTGCGGACATACCCGCGGTAGGATTTCAAAGAAGGGCTTCGGCATACGCCTCCACAGCCTGTATGCCTAGAATCAAAAAAATAAGGAATGGTGACGAGTATGCAAAAAGCGATTGAATTTGTTTGTGACAACCTTACATTGAGAGGAACGGCGCATATACCGGATACCCATAAGGGGAAGTATCCGTTTGTTATCATGTATCACGGCTTCACGGGCGACAAAACGGAAGTGCATTGGATGTTTACGCGGCTTTCAAGGGAATTGGAAAAGCTCGAAATTGGCAGCATCCGTTTCGATTTTTCGGGAAGCGGCGAAAGCGACGGCTTCTTTTATAACACGACGATAGCGAGTGAACTGCGTGAAGCGCTGTCTATCTACCGATTTGCCTTGGCCTTGGACTACGTGGATGCCGACAGGCTTTTTATGTTAGGAATGAGCGTCGGAGGCCTGATTGCCGGCCTGACCGCGCCTAAAGCCGAAAAGCTGAAAGGCCTGATTCTGTGGGCCCCGGGGGGCAACATACTGGAGTATGTTATCAATATGCGGAAAAGAGAACCTGCGGACAGGGCGGGAAGAATTGATATGGGCGGCTTTTTGTTAAGCCCGGACTTTGAGCGCTGCCTGTACGATATAGATATCTATCAAACCGCCTCCGCGTTTCAGGGGAATGTATTGATTGTTCATGGCGACGGCGACGAAACCGTACCCTTTGACATTGGCCTCCGGTATAAGAAAATCTATGGGGAACGGGCAGAGCTGCTGAATATAGAAGGCGCCAATCATGGCTTCTCACGTCCCGCGTGGAAGGACGCCCTGATGGAGGCGACAAAGACGTTTCTGTTAAGGGAGCTGGGCGCTTAACCGCGCATTGGCGTCCGTTGAAGGGAAAGCAAAAAGCCGCCTATGGCGGCTTTTTCGCGCTTGCGCCGTGTTACTTTTTTGTCACGGGATAGCAGACCTCCGTCACCCATTTCTCTGGGTTCGGGTCATGGCCGGGGCTGACATGGTAAATGTTGAACATCGCGCCGTTAAAATCATACCCGTTGGCGGCCACCCAGCTCGCAACGGTTTCGCTGATGGCGGCAATCTGCTCAAAGCCGCCGTTGAACGTAACGGAAACCATCGGTATAGGCGGCACGGTCTTGAACTTTATGTTCTCCGTGTCCTTGTATTCGCCGACGACCGACATTTGAATCTCTACGTCCACGTCTTGGTTCACATGCGCCGGGTCATGGAATATGGCGATGCAGTATTCGGGATTCGCCGGCCGTATGGCAAGCGGCTCGGATTCCTCGGCGTACTGCTTCCACAGCACCCCCTCGCATTCGTAATTGGGAATGATTTTGCGCACGCTTGCCACCGTCCGCCGCGGCATTTCCTTCAGGATAACATCGTATTTCATTGCATCTTCGTCCTTTCCGAGATTTTTGATGGTTGTCTCCAGTAAAAGCATCTGCCGGCTTGCCGTCGCCGCCTGTTCCTTGATTTCCTCTAATTTGAGCGCAAGATACGTCTTCAGGGTTTCCCGATTGTCATATTCTTTTAGAATCTCTGTAATCGCGGTGAGGCTGAACCCCATACTCTTTAAGGCGCTTATGCGATTGGCAAGCGGAAGCTGGGCCGCGCTGTAATAGCGATAGCCCGTGAAATCGTCAATGCTGACCGGAATAAGCAGGCCGATTTCATTGTAATGCCTGAGCATACGGATACTGATTCTTGAGAGCTTTGAAAAGTCGCCGATTTTAATCATGGCCGTTCCCCCTTTCACATATGATTTTTGAATTCCATCCTTATTGTAAAGTATACCACAATGAGAGAGTCAATAGGGCCTGAAAAAAATTTTTCGAGAGGCGTTGTCCGGGTGCGGAAACCTAGCGGCCGCGCGGCGCGGCGCGGGAAGGGAAAACGCTTTCGCATTATTTTCTTGACACGCTTCTCCTTTTCTCCTAAAATTAGGATGTAGAGGCTCTGTGGGAATTTTTAGAATTTAGGAGGAGGTTGTCAAAATGAAAAAAACAATCGCATTGTCCGCGGCGCTGCTCATCTTCGTGTCGGCAATGGTTTTCAGCCCGCAAACGGCCCTCGCGAACCCGGACGGAATGGTTGTCGTCTACGTCCATGTCCCCGATGATTGGGAAGCGCCGCACCTTTGGGCGTGGGACGACGCGGGGAACGGCGCTTTCAGCTCATGGCCCGGCGGCGAAGCCGAAGCAGACCCGAACAACCCCGGATGGTACTACTGCTATCTGCCGAACTGGGCTGTCAACATCATCGTCAACGCCAATGACGGCGCCATTCAAACGGACGCGCTGAGCTCGGACGGCGGCGACATTTGGATAACGGTCGCGTCCCCCGAAGAAGCCGGCATTGCCTACGCCGCCTTAACCTCCGGCGAAGCGCCCGCGTATGTGGAAAAGATAACGGTCTACGCGAGAGTGCCCGCCGATTGGGACGCCCCCTGCCTGTGGGCGTGGCTCGACCCGGACGGCGCCAACGCGTTTGCCGCGTGGCCCGGCGGCGAGATGAAGGCGGGCGGCGAATGGTACAGCGTCAGGGCGCCGAGCTGGATTAACTCCGTCATTGTCAACGCCAACGAAGGCACGGTGCAGACCTCGGACTACAAAGACTTGGTTCAAGGCAAGGATATCTGGGTCGTTGTCGCCGACGACCTCACCGCGGCAATCTATTATGAAAACCCCGACTTGATGGTGCCCAATATCACTGTCCGCGTCCAAGTCCCCGCCGATTGGGAGAATCCCCACCTGTGGGCATGGCTCGACCCGGACGGCACCAACGCGTTTGCCTCATGGCCCGGCGACCCGTTTGAGCGAAACGGCGATTGGTATGAGCTTGCGCTTCCCGGCTGGGTCAACTCCCTGATTGTCAACGCCAACGGCGGCGCGGTGCAGACCGGCGACATGAAAGGCCTTGACGTGGGGAAGGATGTATGGATTGTCGTCACGGACGCTGAAACCTATACGTACGACTATGCGGAAATAGCGTCGTCCGGGACGGGCGAAACGGCGCCGCCCCCCGCGGCCGCGTCGCCCGACCGCTCGCCCGCGCCTGTGGACGACGAGCCGGACAGCGGCAATGCCGTTCTGTGGATTGTGCTGGGCGCCGCGGCCGTTGCGGCCGCCGTCATCGTCGTCGCGGTGGTTGCAAAAAGGAAAAAATAACGGTATGCCGTAAAGGGCGGGGTTCGATGATGTCCCCGCCCTTTTGATTCAATGGCAGGAGGCTTGATGATGAAGCGTTTATGGCTGGCTCTGGCCGCAGCTATATTCATAATTCTCCCCTCGTGCGATTCCGCCGTCGTCCCGACCGGCGAACAGGACGGGCCGGTGGAGCTGACGATTTGGCACGACAAGGAGGAAGACGTCGCCGCCGTTTTGCAGGAGGCGCTGGACAGGCTCCAGCCCGGCGTCGCCGTGCGGCTGGAACGGAAAAGCGGGCTGACGGAAGCCTTGAAGCTGGTTGGCAACAATCCGGGAGCCGCGCCCGATTTATATTTCTTCGCCCATGATAAAATGGGCGTATACGCCGAAATGGGCATCCTTGCCCCGATTACCGGCTTTGTGGACGCCGAAGACTTAAACGGGTTTCTGCCCATGACGCTTGAGGCGGTCACCTACAAGGGCGCTATATATCAGTTGCCGATATACTTTGAAACGCTGCTGTTCATGTACAACCGCGCTCTGATGAACGACAGCCAAGTCCCCGCCACCACGGAAGACCTGTATCAGTTTATGGCAAGCGGGGCGGGCGGCAGATTCGGCTTTATCGAGCAGCACAGCACCGCGTATTACAGCGCCGGCTGGATACACGGGTTTGGCGGGGGCATTGTGGCGGACGACGGAACGCCGCTGCTGAACACGCCGGAAACCATTGCCGCGCTTGAATATCACTTAAAATTCGTCAAGCGGATGCCCGGCGAGGGCGAGTACGCGACGGTCAATACGCTGTTCCGTGAAGGCAGGGCGGCGTCCACCATCGGCGGGCCGTGGCTTATCCCGGCCGTGCGGCAAAGCGGGATTGATTTGGGTCTTGCCAAGATGCCGGCCGTCGCCGAAACCGGCTTGCCCCTCGCGCCCTACTCCGGCGTCCAAGGGCTTCATGTGCTGCGGGTGGCGGCTGAAAACCCGGCCAAAAGCGCCGCCGTCAAGGAGGTGCTGGCCCTGCTGCTGAATCCCAATCTCGGGATTGCGATGGCGAAAGCCAGCGGCTGCGCCCCGGCGCTCCTCACCAGCTACGACGATGACGAGGTGAAAAACGACGAAATGGTCATGCTGATGCGCGAAACCGCTGAAAGCGCCGTCCCCATGCCGAACATCCCGGAGATGGACGTCATGTGGAACGTCGTGGGCAACCTGCTCGCGGATGTGAACATGCGCGGGCGGGATGTGTCCGAAGCCGCCGCCGACGCGCAGAAGCAGGCGGAGGCCTTAATTCTGGCAATGAGGTAAACGGAAGCCCTGTAGGGGCGCGGCGGACAGCCGCCCCCGCCGCGAGGAGGTGTCCTATGGGCAAACGAAGATACGGCGCGCTTTACGCGTGGCTTGCCCTCGCTCCGGCGCTGGCGCTTATCGGGCTGATTGTGGTCTTTCCGATACTGTACACCGGCTATATCTCCCTGACGAATATGAACATCTATCACTGGTTCACGTTCAGGATTATCGGCTTGAGAAACTATATCAACGCCCTGTTTGTCTTTGATTCGGGCTTTCTGTCCGCGCTGGGCGTCACGGCGCTGTGGACGGCGCTGAATATGGTCTTTCAGCTTACCGTCGCGTTTGTCATGGCGTCGCTGCTCAATATCGAAAAGCTGAGATACCGCAAGGTGTACAAAACCCTGCTCATGTTCCCGTGGGCCATGCCGGGGTATGTTTCTATTCTGCTTTGGAGAAACGGCATGTTCAATTCCCAGTTCGGGCTGCTCAACCAATGGATGGAGCGCTTGGGGCTGGAGCCGGTGCGCTGGCTGTCCGGCGACGTTTCCGCGTTTTTAAGCAGTATGTTTGTCAATCTGTGGCTGGCGCTGCCGTTTATGATCCTGATTATGGACGGCGCCCTGCAAAGCGTTGACAGGAGCTACTATGAAAGCGCCGTCATAGAGGGCGCCGGGTGGTTTAAGCGCTCCGTCAGCCTGACCATCCCGGCGATAAAGCCGATAATCGCCCCCGCCGTCGTCATCACGCTGTTTACAACCTTCAAGCAGTTCGACGTGATTTACCTGCTGACGCGGCAGGCGGGCGCGAGGACGGGGGCAAACCTCCACACCGTGCTGACCTACGCCTATGAAAACGCCTTTGTCACCAATAACTACGGGTTTTCGTCAGCCGTCTCCATGATTCTGTTCTTCCTGCTCATCGGCTTTTCCCTGACGACGAAGCTCCGGGCAAGGAGGGCTGCCCAATGAACAAAACCGCCAAACGCGCGGGACTCTTGCTGCTGAATGTGTTTTTCATCGCCGTCTGCTTCGGCGTGCTGGTTCCGATTCTCTATGCCTTTTCGGTTTCGCTGAACGCGCAGAACAGCATCCTCGGAACGGATTTCAGCTTCATTCCGAGAGCGCTGACGCTGGAAAACTACCGCGCCGTCCTATTCGACCGGCCCGTCCTGCTTTGGCTGGGCAACACCGTCACGCTTGCCCTGTCCAGCGTCTGCATTGCCATGCTGGTCGCCGTGCCGGGCGCGTACAGCCTGTCCAGACTTCGGTTCAAGGGCCGGAAAAGCGTCTTCAACGGCCTGATATTATTGTACTCCTTCCCCGCGATACTGTCCATGTTCGCCATCTACAGGCTGCTCTCCCCGATAGGGCTGATCAACACAAAAGCCGGGCTGATTATAGTATACGTCGGCACAATGGCCGTTTTTGGGCTGCTCAACCTCAAGGGCTATTTTGACAGCGTCCCCGTCGAGATTGAGGAAGCGGCTCAAATCGACGGCGCGAACGGCCTTCAGACCGTGATGCTGATCCTCCTGCCGCTGGCCAAGCCCGCGCTGATTGTCACGGGGATGATGGTGCTGATCTATGTGTGGAACGAGTATATCTACGCCATTACCTTTATGACGGGGGCGGACAACTACACGCTGGCGGCGGGGCTGTATTCCCTGCAAGCGACTGAAATGAGCGGGAGCTGGCCGGTCTTCGCGGCGGCTTCGATTGTGGTGTCGCTGCCCATACTGGCCGTATTCTTCGCGACGCAGCGCTTTATGGTTTCCGGCCTGACCGCGGGCGGGGTGAAAGGTTGAAAAAGATGAACAAAGAGGCGATTTTGCATATCCCCATGTCCGAATACGCCCATGCCGTGAGCGAAACGCGGGTGCTGTTCCGCCTGCGCTCCGCCAAAGGCGGCTTAACCGCCTGCACCCTATGGATTGGCGACCGCGCCAGCCGCCGGAACCCCGTGGTTTTTGCCCCCGCGGCCATGTCGGTCGCGTACAGCGATTTGCTGTTTGATTGGTGGGAAATAGAGCTGGACGCGCCGTTCCGCAGGATGTGCTATTACTTCGAGCTGGACGGCGGACGGGAGAAAACGCTGTATTACGCGGACATGTTTACCGATACGGTTTCGCCGGAGCGTTCGGAGTTTTACCAACTGCCCTATGTCCATCGCGCCGACGTCGCCAAAGCGCCGGACTGGGCGCGGGACGCCGTCATCTACAATATCTTCCCCGACAGCTTCGCCACAGGCAGACGCGCCATAAGCCGGAAGCCGGCTGAAAAGGAATGGAACGGCGAGGTGACGCGCGGCAAGCACGGCGGGACAATCCGCGGCGTCACGGAAAACGCGGATTACTTGCTGGAGCTGGGCGTCAACTGCATCTACATCAACCCGCTGTTTGCCGCGGGCGAGTACCACAAATACGACCTGCTGGATTATTACCATGTAGACCCGTGCTTCGGAACCGACGCCGACTTCGCCGAAATGACGGAAACCTTGCATAAAAACGGCATCCGCGTAATGATTGACGGGGTATTCAACCATTGCGGATGGCGGTTTTTCGCCTTTGACGATGTGGTCAGAAACGGAAAAAGCTCAAAATACGCGGACTGGTTTTACAGGCTGGAATATCCCGTCATCCGGCCGGACAACGGCGACGACATCCCGGGATATGAATGCTTCGCGTATGAGCGGCTGATGCCCAAGCTGGACACCGCCAACCCGGAGGTCGCCGCGTATTTCTGCGATGTGTGCCGGCACTGGCTGCGTGAGTACAAGATTGACGGCTGGCGGCTGGATGTGGTGGACGAAACGAACAATGCCTTCTGGCGGGCGTTCAGGAGCGCGGCGTTAGAGGTAAACCCCGACGCGTTTCTCATCGGGGAGATATGGGTAAACGCGAACCACTGGCTCGACGGCTCCATGTTCCACTCCGCGATGAACTATGATTTTCGCAAGCATTGCCGCGATTTTTTCGCAAAGGGCGCCATCGGGGCCGAGATGTTCAGCGCGCGCGTGACCAATATGCTGACGCGGTACCGCAAAAACTTGACGTATACGCAACTGAATTTGCTGGACAGCCATGACGTGAGCCGTTTTCTCTCCCTCTGCGGCGGCGATACGCGGAGATTGAAGCTGGCGCTGCTGTTTCAGATGTGCTTTGTCGGCGTCCCCTGCGTGTATTACGGTGACGAGCAGGGCTTGCAGGGCCTCTTGGAGGAGGAATACCGGCAGCCGATGAGATGGGACGGAGATGGGGAGCTGTTTGCGTTTTACCAATGGGCAATCAGGCTGCGCAGGGACAATCCGGCGCTTACCCGCGGTGATTTCAAGACCGTTTGCGCGGACGGAGGGCTGTTTGTCTTCCGGCGCGCCTATGAGGACAGCCGTGTGACCGTCGCCATCAACGCGGGCGGCAGCCCTGTCCGTTATGAAGACAGTGAGCTTGAGGCTTATGAATTCAAGGTATGGAGGTAAAGGCAATGCCGGTGACAATCCATGACGTGGCAAGGGAAGCGGGAACCACCATCGGGACGGTTTCCAAGGCGCTGAACAATTCCCATTCTATTTCCGGCGAGAGAACCGTCCAAATCAAGACGATTGCCGAGCGGCTGGGGTACCGTCCCAACGCGCGCGCGCAGACGTTCGCGAGGCAAGCAAACAGGGAGATTGTCTTTTTGACGGGCTTGCCGCGCGACATTGCGTTTGCAAACCCGCATATGTTTGAAATCCTTGCGGGCGCGGAAGCGGCGCTGACCTCGAAGGGCTATGGGCTGAAGCTGCGCGGATGCGGTGCGGACACCGTATGCTCAATGATGAAGGACGTCATGGAGCGAAAGCTCGCGGACGGCTTATTGCTGCACGCGTCCATCGTGACGCGCGAGCTGGCCGTTCATGTCACGCATACGGAAACGCCGCACCTTGTAATCGGAAAGCCGGGCTTTTCCAGCTCTCTGTGCTGGATTGACAACAACAATCAACTGGCCGGCGAATTGGCGGCGGGGTATCTGCTGGATTCCGGGAAAAGAAAAATCGCGTATATCGGCGGCGGCGACGAGGACAGGATATCGCAGGACAGGCTGGAAGGCGTGAAGGTCAGGATAAAAGAGAGCAGGATGTGCCTTGACCCGTCGCTTGTCTTTAAGGGGGAGTCTACGATGGCCGAGGGAACAAGAATCACAAACGGGCTTCTCAGCCGCGTGCCGGACGCCGCCTTTGATTCCGTGATATGCGCCAACAACCTGCTGGCCTTCGGCTGCCTAAACGCGTTGCAGGCGCGCGGCGTCAGGGTGCCGGAGGACATCGCCCTCATTACCTTTGACGACCATCCCCTCGCGCAGCTAACAAACCCGATGATGACGACGGTAAGCATTGATATGTACGACCTTGGAGAGCAAGCCGGAAAACTCCTGCTAAGCAAGATTCGGAAGCCGCAAATGCAAATCCAGACGTACACCACCATCCCGCGCTTGGTCGTCCGGGGAAGCACCGCGTCAGCCCCCTGACCCGTCAGTTGACAAGGCCGGCATGGCCCTCCCCGGGCGAGAGCGCGCCCAGCTCCTTGATTTTCATAATCGCCTCGTCGCTGTTCATCACGTCGAGTTTCTTGTAAATAAGCTCCATATGGGTTTTCACGCCGTTTGGCGTGAGCCCCATCCGCTCCGCGATGGCGTTTCGGCTGCATCCCTCGCACATCAGGCGCATGACGGTTTTTTGCTTGTCTGTGAAGGTCAGGTTTTGAGGCGCCAGACCGCCTGTAAGCCCTTTGGTTCGTTTGGATTCGGAGAGCGCCGCGATATACAGCGTTTTGATGAAGGTGCCGGAAAGTCCTCTGGCGTGTTCCTTTTGAACGGCGCGTTTTTGCAGCTTGTGCAGCATATTGACAAGCTCGGCGCCCTCGCCCGCGAACACCTGCGTATACCCGTATTCATGCGCCGCCGCCACGGCCCGCTCCAAATAATCCATCGCGACAGAAAGGCCTCCCCGGCCTTTTTTCCAATAAGCGACGGCGAGCAGAATCTGGGCTTCAATCACATCAAGGGGCCGCCTGTAACGCTCGCTCAGCTTCAGCAGCTTTTGAAGATGCAATACCGCGTGGTTATAATCCCCTATGACGATATAGGCCCTCGCGGTGGTAAAATTTTGATATAATTTGTAAAAAGTAATGGTATCATAAATATTCCCGGTGTGGTCTTTCAGCCATTCCTCCGCGGCCGCCCGTTCGCCGTTTGTCAGCTTGAGCCTGCACAGGTAGGCCCGCAAGTTTGATTTCAGATAAAAGGCCTTGTCATGCTCAATCATGCTGGTTATCTTGCCCAATATCTTTTCGGCTTCGGTTTGCCGGTTGTCCGCCATCAAAGCCGCCGTCAAAATCATCATGGCGCAAAACTTTATTTCGGGCGAACAGCCCTCCGGGATATTCGCGCACGCCGCCAGCGCGTATTCGCAAGCCTTGTCATGGCTGCCCTTTTCATAATGAAAGCCGGCATACAGGCAATGCCGCAGAACAGAAAACTCGGCGCCCATGACAAGGCCGAACGTCTTCTCCGCCAGCGACAACTGTTTCTCCGCATCATCAACCGTCAATTCGGAAAAATCCCTAAGCGAGCGGTGGCAGAACGGCATGTTGATGGTAACGCTCGGCGTATAGGCCTTGATGCTTCCCTTGAAAATGCCTTTCAGGGGAACCTTGCGTATGGCGCCGCAGACGTCGGCAAAATTCTGCCTGTAGTCCAAGGCGGGCAGAATCATGTGAATAATCGCCGAACGCGGGTTTTGCAGGACGATTTTCGAGAACATACCGTGATAGGTGTCCAAGTACCGCTCAAAATCCTTGGCGCGTCCCTCCACATAAGCCGCCCAAGCCTGAACCTCCAAAAGAAAGGGATATTTTTCCACAATAGAATCGTTGACCGACATATGAATGGCGTACAGCGTATCCTCAATAGACGCGTAAGGGGAATTGTAATCGTACATACAATAAAGCGATTCCGCCACACCGCCGTCGTTCTTGCCTTTTAAGTAATACTCCAAGGAGCGGAAGCAATCCTTTTTGTTGAAATAATAATCACCCGCCCTGTTCCATTGCGCGGCGGCCGCCCGCTCTCCGCGCGCCTCCAGCATATGCAGCAGGAAATCGCGGAACAAATCGTGAAAGCGGTATGTATCGGCGCCCGTTTTCCTCAAAAAGGCGTTTTCGCGTGTGAGCTTTGCCAATAGCTCCGCGCCGGACGCCTTTTTCAGCGTCTTTTCGTCCGCGGCAAGCCATTCGCACAGCTCCGGGGTAAGCTCGCTCGCCACCGACACAAGCGTCATAAAGCTCTTGGTGCGGTCGTCCCACCGCGTCCATACATGGGTTTTCAGAAAATTCTGCAAATACTGCCCGGTCAGGTCGATGTTGCAGGATTCCTCGTCCGACAGCAGCAGGGCGCGGATGCCGATGGCCCAGCCGCCGGTGGACGCCAGAATCTCGCCGGCTTGCCGGCTTGTAAGGGAGCGCCCGTTCCGGTTGAAAAAAATCTTAATCTCCTCGCTTGTAAACTGCAAATACTCCGCGTCCACCACGGCCAGCTCGCCTTTGGCCACCGCCTCCGAAAAACTGTCCGGCGGCGCGGCGCGGCTGAGAAGCATGACCATACAGCTCCCGGGCAGCCGTTTAATGAACGTCGGCAGCAGGGTCAGCAGCTCCTCGTTTTTGATGACGTGCAAATCGTCCAAAACGAGGACGGACGGGGTCTGCCGCTCGGTAAAGATACGCAGGGCCTGTAGGGTGAACTCGACGGGAGCTGTGCCGAAGCCGGGATGCGAGACAAGCTCCCGCAGGGCGGCGTTCTCCGGCTGAAGGCCCAAGAGGGCGGACACAAACCGCTTGCAAAATTCGGCGGTTTTATTGTCATGCTCGTCAAGGCTGATCCATGACTGCTCCAGCTTGGCCGCCGCGCTTCTGTGTTCCAGCCACAGCAGGGCGGATACGGTTTTGCCGAAACCGGCCGGCGCGTGGATATAGACGACCTGCTTTTCCGACAGCCCGTCCAGCAATTTCATCATCGTCGTTCTCGGCGCGTGCGCCTTCAGGATTGTTTGCTCCATGTTCATAACCTCACAGCCGTTATAAGTGATTATATCAGACCCGTGAGACAATGTCACTTGAAAAATTTTTCAAACTACACCACCACCGGCGTTCTTTCGCCGCGAAAAACTATGCTATACTGCCTTTATGTACAAAAAAAGGAAGAGAGGATGTGAACAAAACAAGATGTTCACCATATCACGCCGGAGATTATTCATCGCTCTGACGCTTGTCCTGCTGCTGTTCGCGGGATGCGCGGGACAGACGGACACCCAAGACGCGGACGCGCTGCCGGACGGCTTTGTCTACCTGACCGACGTTGTCCCGGACGCAATCCTTGAAATCCGCTACTACAGCACATACAACTTTGTCGGCGCGCGGGTTGACGGCTACCTCGCGCCCACCGCCGTCATCAGCCAACCGGCGGCGGAAGCGCTGAAGCAGGTGAGCGAGGCTTTATGGGCGCGGGGCTACGCAATCAAGGTCTTTGACGCGTACCGGCCGCAGAGCGCGGTCAACCACTTCGTGCGCTGGGCGGCGGACGCGGGCGACGTATCCGCAAAGGCCTATTTTTACCCGGACATAGCCAAAGACCGCATCATCCCCGACGGGTATATCATGGAGCGGTCGGGTCATTCCCGCGGCAGCACGGTGGACTTAACCCTCGTCGAGCTGCTGACGGGCAGGGAGGTCGATATGGGAACCCCCTTTGATTTCTTCGGGCTGGCGTCCCACCACGGCTCCGATTTAATCACGGCGGAGCAGACGGCAAACCGTCTGATTCTCAAAGACGCAATGGAGAAAGCGGGGTTTAACCTATACGACGAGGAATGGTGGCACTACACCCTGCGGGATGAACCCTATCCCGACACGTACTTTACGTTTCCCGTGAAATAACCAACAAAATAAAGAACAAGGAGAGCTGAGTATGGAAATCGAGAAAACACTAAGCGGAGAGACCTGCGCCTTAGCGCTGACCGGGCGAATTGACACCGTCACGTCGCCGAAGCTGCAAGAAGCCCTGATGGAAGCCATTTCGTCGGCCGCGACCACCGAGCTGGATTTCGCGCGGATAGACTACGTGTCGTCGGCGGGCTTGCGCGTCCTGCTGCTGGGCGAAAAAAACGCCAAAGCGTCCGGCAGGAGCGTGACGCTCAAAAACGTATCGCCCGAGGTGATGGAGGTCTTTGAAATCACCGGCTTTTCGGGCATTTTAACCATCGTGTAAGTCAATACGGGAGGGAAAGAAAATGAAATCGGATATCTACACCGAAGAACACGGAATGGAAACCATCCTTGCGGAAATGGACAGAATCGGGCAGTTTTGCAAGCTGTCCCGCCTATCCGCGCGCAGGCTCCGGCTCATCGCGGAGGAAATGCTGAGCCTGACCGTGCGCCTGTTCGACAACCTGAAATACGAGTTTTACGCGGAAAACAACGAAAAGCATTTTACGCTGAACCTCACGGCCGAAACGGCTGTCACGCAAAGCAAAAAGGACAAGATGCTCTCCCTTTCCACCAGCGGCAAAAACAAAGCGGCGCAGGGCCTGTTCGGCAAAATCAGCAGCGTTTTTGAAAGCCTGCTTGTGGACGGCGGCGGCCATGACCCAATCTATGTCCCGTATTACGACAGCATAGGGATGGCGACCTATTTCTCCCTGTCCGCCTACCGCGACGCAATCAACGAGACGCCCTACGCGTCGGCGGAAGAGAAGCAGGAGCAATGGGACGGGCTGGAAAAATCCATCATAGCCACTCTCGCGAAGGACGTCGTCATCGGCGTGAGAAGCAGCAAGGTAGAAATGATTGTCGCCATAGAGCTTTGAGTGCCGCCGTCAAGCCGGGGCGCGGATAGGGGGAACGGGAGAAGATGCGTAGAAAAACGCTGCTTTTGGGTGTGATATCAGCGATCCTTCTGCTGCCGGCGCTGGCGGGCTGCTCCGAGCAGCGGCAGCAAAGCGCCGGGGCGGTCACATCCCTCGCGCAGTTAAGCGAAGCCGGAATGAAAATCGGCGTCCCGACCGGGGCCAAATCGGACGAGGTCGCCCGGGAACGCTTTCCCGATACCGGAATCGTGCAGTACAGGGATTTGGGAGACGGCTTTATCGCGCTTAAAACGGGGAAAATCGACGGGTTTTGCTTTACGAAAAACATCATGCAGGTTGTTGTGAACCAAAACCCCGACCTAACCCTCCTTGACGAGGTCATTGACAAAAACGACTTGGCCCTCGGCGCGAGATTGGGCGATACCGCCCTGATCGCCGAGATAAACGCTGCGATACAAGCCTTTCACGCCAACGGCCAGAGCGCGGAGATGGAAGCCAGATGGCTGGGAACGGACATGAATCCGGTGATGCCGTACATAGAACCCGCCGCGAACCCGTCGAAAACGCTCGTTGTGGGCATTGCCAACGACGAGCAGCCGATGGGCTACCTTGACGCGGACGGCCGTCCGACCGGCTTTGACTCGGAGTATATTCAGCGGCTGGCCAAGGAGCTGAACTTTGCCGTTGATTTGCGCCCGATGGAGTTTAACGCGCTCATACCCTCCCTGCAATCGGGCAGAATCGACCTGATTATAGCCAACCTGAATATCACGGAGGAGCGGCGGCAGAGCCTGCTGTTCTCAGACGTTTACATGACGACGGATATTGTGATGATGGTCAGGAAGCCGGACGACGGCGCGCAGGCCTATTTCCGCGCCGGGGATTTCGCGGGAAAATCCTTTGCCATCATCACGGGGTCTATCTGGGATACGGTTCTGGCGGCAAACATCCCCGACGCGAGGCAGGTGCATTTCAATTCCATCTCGGAAACGGTCATGGCGCTCAAGCAGGGAAAGGTGGACGCCACCCTTACGGGCGTCGCGCTGGCCAAAAGGTTTGGCGTGATATACCCCGACTTGGAGCTGCTTTACCCGCCGATTCTGGAGGCCGACACCGCGTTTATCTTCGGCAAGGAAAACCTCTGGCTCCGGGAGACCTTCAACGGCTTTCTGCGGGAGCTTCACGCAAACGGCGTCTACGCGGACATGGAACAGCGCTGGATGAATACGGTTGACCCGCCCGATATGCCGGATATCGGCGGCACGGGCGAAAACGGCAAGCTCATCTTCGCCACAACCGGGACAAGCGACGTCTTTTCCTTCGTTCAAAACGGGAAGCCCGCGGGCTTTGAGGTTGAAATGGCGTACCGTTTCGCGCGGTATGCGGGGATGGAGCTTGAGATTCAGCTCATGGACTTCGCCGGCATCATTCCCGCCGTTCATGCGGGCCGGGCCGACTTCGCCGGCGCCAGCTTCGCCGTCACCGAAGAACGCAGGCAGTCCGTCGATTTTTCCGACACGGTCTACTCCGACGGAATCGCCGTCACGGTACGCAAGGAAAGCGGTTTGGGCGCGAAGGCGCCCGAAATCTTCCGCGCGGAGGATTGGGCGGGGAAGAAAATCTCCGTCCTCACGGGAACGGTCTTCGACCAAATCATAGCGGAGTGGGTTCCCGGCGCGGAGCCGGTCTATTTCAACACCGTCGCCGACGGAATCGAAGCGCTGAAAAACGGCAGGGCAGACGGCATCATGGGGGACGACACGGTTTTGCGGCTCCACACCGCGAAGCATCCGGGGCTTGTCATGCTGGAACCCTTTGTAACCTCCGATGCGTTCGGCGCCGCCGTATCCAAGGAACAGCCTGAACTGCTGAATCAGATAAACGCCTTTATCGCGCAGATTAAGGCGGACGGAATCCTTGACGATATGATGGCCCGATGGCTGGACGGGGAGGAGCCGCCGCCCATGCCCGCGATTCCCGAGGGCAGCGGAGAAACGCTGCGGTTCGGCACCACCGATATTGTGGACGGCTTTTCCTATATCTCGCACGGCGAGCTGACGGGCTTTGACATTGAGTTTGTCAAGCGCTTCGCGGCGTATGCGGACAGGAAGCTGGAGATTTCCGCCGTAAGCGACCACGGCGCGTTGATTATGGGCGTGCAGACCGGCGTTTACGACATGGCGGCGTCGCTGTTCACCATCACCGAGGAGCGCGGGCAGAGCGTCAATTTCACCGACCCGTACTACATAGGCGGCTCGGCGGTGGCCGTGTTTGACCGTTCATCGGCGGCCCAAGCCGACGGGAACGGAGGCTTTTGGAACAGCTTGAAAACCAGCTTCGAGCGCAACCTTCTCCATGAAAACCGCTGGGAAATGATTGTCGAAGGCTTGCGGGTCAGCATCATCATCACGCTTTTGGCGTTCGCGCTGGCGACCTTGCTGGGCTTCGGCGTCTGCGGCCTGAGAATGAGCGGGAACCCGCTGCTCAGAGCCGCCGGTCAAATCTACATTACCGTCCTGCGCGGCACGCCGATTGTCGTGCTGCTGATGATTACGTTTTACGTCATCTTCGCCAAAAGCGGCGTCAGCGGGACGATGGTCGCGGTGATTGCGTTCGGGGCCAACGGCGCGGCGTTTATCGGCGAAATCATCCGCAGCGCCATTCTGACGGTGGACAAGGGGCAGGTTGAAGCGGCGCGGAGCATGGGCTTCTCCAAAATCGGCGCGTTCTTCACCGTGACCTTTCCGCAGGCTGTCCGGGTGGCGTTCCCGGTGTATATGTCCGAGTTTATCGCGCTGTTCAAAATGACCTCGGTGGTGGGGTATATCGCCGTCGTGGATTTGACCAAAGCGGGCGATATCATCCGCAGCCGCACATACGACGCGTTCTTCCCGCTGCTGTTCGTCGCGCTGGTGTACTTGGCGGCGGCCTCGCTGATGATTTGGCTGTTTGGAACGGCGGAGCGCATGACCAATAAGCGCCTGAGGAGGAGAGCGAGATGATTTCAATCAAAAACCTGCAAAAGAGCTACGGCAGCCTTGCGGTCATCAGGGACATCACCACCACCATCGAAAAAGGCGAGGTCATAACGATCATCGGCCCGTCGGGAACGGGCAAAAGCACCTTCCTCCGCGCCTTGAATATGCTCGACCCGCCCACGGGCGGCACGATTGAGTTTGAGGGGCAAAGCCTCACGGATAAAAAGACCGACCTCAACCATATCCGCAAGAAGATGGGCATGGTGTTTCAAAACTTCAATCTGTTCGCCCACATGAGCGTCTTGGACAACCTCTGCGTCGGGCCGACCAAGCTGCTGGGCGTCTCCCGCGCCGAAGCTGAAAAAACCGCGCGGGAGCTGCTGGCGACGGTGGGGCTTGCCGAAAAAGCGGACGCTTACCCCGACGAGCTGTCCGGCGGGCAGAAGCAGCGCGTCGCCATCGCCCGCTGCCTGTCGATGAAGCCGGACATCATGCTCTTTGACGAGCCGACCAGCGCCCTTGACCCGACGATGGTGGGCGAGGTCACGGCGGTCATCAGGCGTCTGGCGCAGAGCGGCATGACGATGGCGATTGTCACCCATGAGATGGAGTTTGCCAAAAACGTATCCACACGGATTATTTATATGGACGAGGGCGGCATCTATGAGGAAGGCCCGCCGGACGTTATCTTCGGCGCGCCCAAGCGGGAAAAGACGCGGGCGTTTATCAGGCGCGTCAAGAGCTTCCGGTATGAGATACGCTCGGAGGCGTTCGATTTCATCGGGCTTACCAACAGCCTGCTGAACTTCTGCGCGGCAAACGCGCTGTCAAAGTCCGACACAAACAAAGCGGGGCTGATGTCCGAAGAGCTGACGGTAAACCTCATTGACAAGAAGGACTTGCTCGGCCTGCATTTCAGCTTCCCGGACAGTCTGGAATCCTTTGAGCTTACCGTCACATACGGCGGCGAGGCGCGGGACGTGACCCGAACCGGCGGCATGGAAGCCGATATCATCCGGGGGCTTGCCGGCAGCGTGACCCATGATTACGACGGGGTAAACCGTCTTTGCCTAAAGTGGTAAAAAAGGAGATTATGATGATGAAACGGAAATTCTTATCCCTTACCCTCGCGGCCGTCCTCACGCTCTCGCCGGCGGCGGTCTTTCCGCAGACGGCGTTGTCGTTGGAGAATACGGTACATATCCCGGCGGCAAGCGAAGGCATGAGCATCGTCGTACCGGCGGCGCTTCAGCCGGGCGACAAGGTGGGAATCGTCGCGCCGGCCAACCCCGCGACGGCCGAGAGGCTGGAGCTTGCCATAGAGCTTTTGGAGGAAAGAGGGTTTGAGGTCGTCGTCTCCGACAATATTGATGTTACTACCGAATACGGGCTCGGCGACGGCAGTGAGCAAATACGCGCCGACGCCTTTAACAAACTCGCCCGCGACCCTGATATCAAGGCGCTTTTCTGCCTGCGCGGCGGATACGGCGCTATGCACTTGCTGCCGCTTATAGATTATGAAGCGCTAAGGCGAAACAGGCCAATCATCGTCGGCTACAGCGACATCACCGCAATGCAGATTGCGATTTTGCAGAACGCGGGGCTTGTCACCTTCCACGGCCCCATGCTCTCCTCCAACTACGGGCAGGATGAGGCTTTCGACTGGCTGTTTGATATGCTGATGAACCCGAGCGATGAATTTCCTCTTAAAAACATAGACGGCACAGAGTTTTCCGTCATCAACGAAGGGACGGCGGAAGGGATTGTCGTCGGCGGCAATTTGACGCTAATCAGCGTACTGATGGGCACGGAATATGAGCTGGACTTGAAAGACAAAGTGCTGTTTATCGAGGAATTGAACGAGGCCCCGTATAAGCTGCATCGGTATATCTGGCAGCTTAAACTGGCGGGCAAGCTAGACGACGCGGCGGCGATTGTGATTGGCGATATCTTGCCGGACAGAGAGTATGACGACCCCGAAATCTCACTCAAGGTAATCTTTGAGGCGTTGAAGGACGTAACCGTGCCCATATTGTATAACGTCCGCGCCGGACATGGCGCAAATCCCTTTACCATCCCCATAGGCGCCACGGTTAGAATTGAGGGAAACGAAATAACGGTCGCGCAAAGCGTTGTGGAAGACCCGGATGAAGCAAAAAACAACAGGATTGTTACCCGCGCCGAATTTACCGCGATGATGATGGACGCGCTGGACGGCAATCTGGACAATATCGGGATGGCGGAGCCGTTTGACGATGTTCCCCAAAATTCACTGTATTACGCTCCGGTGACCAATGCCCGGGCGCTGGGCCTTGTATCCGGCGCGGGAAACAACAAATTCATGCCGGACGCGGCCCTGACAGTTCAGGATATGCTTGTGATGGTCTATAACGCGCTGGATAAAACCGGCAGACTCCCCGCTTTTCAATCAGACAGGTGGGTCGAGTTTGACGACTGGGACGAGGTGGCGGAGTATGCCGGAGGCCCGATACAAGCATTGGCGAAAATGTATGAACTCAGCGGCGCTTTGAATCCAAGAAAGCCCGTTGCCTATGCGGAAAGCGTGGTCTGGATATGGAGAATGACAAATGGATAACAAACTGTTTAGAAAGAGCGCGCTGGACAAGATTTCGTCGCCGGAGCAGCTCAACGAGTATATGAAGGTCGCCGGCCCGGGTGTGTGGTGCGTACTGGCGGCCTTGGCGGTGACGTTCGCGGCGTTTTTCGCGTGGGGCGCGCTGGGTTCAATCCCGGAAACGGTGGAGCTTACGGGTACAGCGCTCGCGCCGGAGGGCTCGCCGATGGCGGTTTACTGCTTCCTGCCGATCGACGAAACCAAGCCACTGGCCGTCGGCATGAGCGTCCGCGTTTCACCGGGCTATGCCCCGAGGGAGCAATACGGCTACATATACGGGACGGTGCAAAGCATAGGCCGCTCGCCGGTTACGGCCGAACAGCTCCAAGAGACGCTCGGGGGAGACCTCGAGCTAATCTTTCTGCCCCCCGGCAATGTGATTGAGGTCGTCGTCGGGCTGGAAATGGTGAGCGGCGGCAGACCGCGATGGTCAACGTCCAAGGGCGCGTCGGTGGATGTGACGGTCGGCTCGGCCTGCGTTTTGACCGTTGTCACGGCGGAGCGGAAACCGTATGAGCTGATGTTCCGATAGGGGGCTGACGGATTGGCTAAGGTAGAAAAGGTACCCTTTATCATGCAGATGGAAGCGCTGGAATGCGGGGCGGCTTCGCTCTGCATGGTCTTGGCGTATTACAAAAAGTGGATTCCGCTGGAGCAGGTGCGCGCCGACTGCGGCGTGTCCCGTGACGGCTGCAACGCCCGCAATATCTACCGCGCCGCCGTCTCCTACGGGCTGAAGCCCACGGCATACCGCATGGAGCCTGCGGAACTCAGAGGCATCAAGCTCCCCGCCGTCATCCATTGGAATTTCAACCATTTCGTGGTTCTGAACGGCTTTAAGAAGAAATGCGCCGTCATCAACGACCCCGGCAGGGGTACGACCGAGGTGTCGCTTGAGGAGTTTGACAAAGCGTTCACCGGGATTGTCATTACCTTTGAAACAACGCCGGAGTTTGTCCCCGAGGGCAGGCCGAGGAGCGTGCTGGGCTTTGCCATGAAGCGGATGAAGGGCACTCTGACGGCGTTTGTCTTCGTCTTCCTGATGGGCGCCTTCGCGTCGCTGATTGACATATTAAATCCGGTATTCACCCGCGTCTTCATGGACGATATCCTGTCCGGGCGGACGCGGTCGTGGCTGATTCCGTTTATTCTGGCCATGCTGGCCGCGCTGTTGGTCAGGCTGATTTTGTCGGTCGTCAACGCCATATACCGGCTCCGCATGGAAGGCAAGTTCGCCGTCACCGCCAACGCGGAGTTTTTATGGCACGTTCTGCGGCTGCCGATGGAGTTTTTCTCCCAGCGTTACGCGGGCGATATCATCATGCGGCAAAGCTCGAACGAGGGCATCGCGAGTATGCTCATTTCCCAGCTATCGCCCATCTTCATCAACATGGGCCTGATGGTGTTTTATTTCATCATGCTCTTGCAGTACAACCCGATTTTGACGGTCATCGGAATCACCTCGGCGGTGCTGAATATGGCGCTGTCGCAGTACATGGCGAAGAAAAGCGTCGCCTTTGCCAGACTGTCCCAAGCGTCGGGCGGCAACCTCGGCTCGATTACCCTGTCCAGCATCGACATGATTGAAACCATCAAAGCCAGCGGCGCCGAGGGCGGCGTCTTCGAGCGTTACGCCGGGTATTTGGCCAAGCAGCACAACGCGGGCATGGAGGGGCAGCGGTTTCAGATGAAATTCGGGCTGATTCCTCAGATTATCGAGCAAATCCTGAGCATCACCGTGATGATGATTGGCGTTATGTTCATCATGGACGGGCATATGACCATCGGCACAATGGCGGCGTTTCAGGGCTTCCTCGGCTCGTTCCTCGCGCCCGTCGGGCAGCTTTCGGGCGTCGCGCAGAGCTTCACCATAATGCGAACCAACATGGAGCGGGTGGAGGACGTGATGAACTACAAGACAATTGACAATGGACAATTGACAATGGACAATTATTGTTTTGGGAAGTTGTCGGGTTCCCTCAAAATTGACAATATTACGTTTGGGTATAACAAGCTTTCACCTCCATTGATTAAGAATTTTTCGCTGGAATTGGCGCCGGGCAAATCGGTTGCGATTGTGGGCGCGTCCGGGTCGGGCAAGTCAACCCTTGCCAAGCTGATCACCGGGCTGTATGAGCCGTGGGAAGGGGAGATCACCTTCGGCGGCAAGCGGCGGGTGGAGATAGACGAGTATTCCTTCCGCAGCTCGGTGTCTATGGTAGACCAAGAGGTCACGCTGTTTGAAGACACCGTCGCCGAAAACATCCGCATGTGGGATCCGTCCATCGAGGACTTCGCGGTCATTCTCGCGGCGCGGGACGCGGACATTCACGAAACCATCGTGACGCGTCAGGGCGGGTATCAGCAGATTGTGGCGGAAAACGGCAAGAACTTCTCCGGCGGTCAGCGCCAGCGGCTGGAAATAGCGCGGGTGCTGGCGCAGGAGCCGGTGATTGCCGTGCTGGACGAGGCCACCAGCGCGCTGGACGCGAAAACCGAGGAAACGGTGATGAACAATATCCGAAAGGTCGGCTGCTCCTGCGTCGTCATCGCGCACAGGCTGTCCACCGTGCGGGACTGCGACGAGATTATCGTGCTGGAAAAGGGCGACGTGGTTGAACGCGGAACCCATGAGGAGCTGTATGGCAAAGGCGGCAAGTATACGGAGCTTGTCGCCACAGAGTAGAGGGGGCCGGGCAGATGAAGGAACTCAACATATTTGACGAGCAGCTTGAAACGCGCAAGACCGGCGACGAGATGATGTTCGAGAACGCCTTTGACGATTTGATGTCGATTCTGTATAAAAACCCAAAGACGAAAGAGTCGGACGTCACCGACGCGGTCAGCGCCATCTTAAAGCACCTCGGCCTGAAGGTGGTGGAAACGCCCGAAGCCGTCGCCGGCGCCGAAGCGCGGATTGAGTATATGCTGCGCCCGTCGGGCGCCATGCGGCGGCGGGTCGAGCTGAAGGGCGAGTGGTGGAAGGCGTCGGTTGACCCGTTCTTCGGCTGTACCGCCGACGGCGAGCCGGTGGCGCTGCTGCCGGGCAAAACGGGCGGCTACATATACAGGGACAAAGACGGCAGGAAGGTGAAAATCAACAAAGAAACGGCGAAAGGCATCGCCGAGGACGCCTTTTTGTTTTATAAGCCGTTTGCGCTGAAAAAGCTCAGGCTGGCGGATTTGGCGCTCTTCATGGCGAAAAATCTGCGCGTCTCCGACTTCGTCTATGTCATGGTCATTAGCCTGATTGTGTCCCTGCTCGGGCTGGCCACGCCGTATGTCAACAGCCAGCTTTACGGCACGGTCATCCCCTCCGGCATCAAGACCAACATACTGGCCGTCGGGTTTCTGCTCGGCGGCACGGCGGTTGGCTCCCTCCTGTTCGGGCTGGCCAGAAGCCTTGTGCTGACCCGGTTTTCCATGCTGTTTATCAAGGTGCAGAACGCGGCCATGATGCGGGTGCTGTCTCTGCCGGTGGCGTTCTTCAAGGACTACGCCGCGGGCGAGGTGGCCAGCCGGATGCAGAGCCTGACCAGCCTGTGCCAAACCATATCGAACACCGTCATGTCAACCGGGCTGACGGCGCTCTTCTCCTTTGTCTATCTGTTTCAGATGAACCGATACGCGCCGGCGATGGTGGGCCCGGCCTTCCTGATTATCGCCGTCATGCTCACGGTGTCTGTCCTGACGACGGTGTGGCAGATGAAAATCTCCCGCAGGCGGATGAAAGCGTCGGCCAAGCTGTCGGCGCTGCTGTTCGCGCTGATATCCGGCATACAGAAAATCAAGCTGACCGGCGCGCAGAAGCGGGCGTTTGCCAAATGGGCGGGCAGCTACAAGGAAATCGGGCAGCTCACCTATTCGCCGCCCATGTTTTTACGTCTGCTGGAGCCGATAAACCTTGTCATTTCGCTCGGCGGCTCCATCCTGCTCTATTACGCGGCGGGGGCGTCCGGCATCGGCGCGGCGGATTATCTTGCGTTTATGGCGGCTTACGGCGCGCTGTCCGGCGCGATTATGATGCTGTCGGGGCTGGCGAGTACCTTCTCGGACATCAGGGTCAACCTTGAAATGGTGCGCCCGCTGATGGAGACGGAGCCGGAAGCGCTGGAAAACAAAAAGCAAATCACCGCGCTGTCGGGGCGGATGGAGATGAACAACATATCGTTCCGCTACGCGGAGGACGGGCCTCTGATTTTAGACAACATCAGCCTGAAAATCCGCCCGGGCGAATACGTGGCGATTGTGGGGAAAACCGGCTGCGGAAAATCCACCCTTCTGCGGCTGCTGCTCGGCTTTGAGAAGCCCGAAACGGGCGCGATTTATTACGACGGGCACAGCTTGGAAAGCCTTGACCTCCGCGCCCTGCGGCAGTGCATCGGCGTGGATTTGCAAAACGGCAAGCTGATGGCCGGCTCGATTTTTGCCAACATCGTCGTCACCGCGCCGTGGAAAACGCTCGACGACGCGTGGGAAGCGGCCGAGATGGCGGGCATTGCCCAAGACATCCGGGAAATGCCGATGGGGATGCACACCATGATTGCCGAGGGCGGCGGCGGCGTGTCCGGCGGTCAGCGCCAGCGGCTGCTCATCGCCAGAGCGCTCATTTCCAAGCCCAAGCTGATTTTCTTCGACGAGGCCACCAGCGCGCTGGACAACATCACGCAGAAGCACGTCGCCGACTCGGTGGCGTCCCTCAAGGCGACCCGCGTCATCATCGCCCACAGGCTTTCCACCATCAAGGGCTGCGACAAGGTCGTCGTGCTGGACGCGGGCAAAATCGTCGAGCAGGGCGGGTACGACGAGCTGATGGAGAAACGGGGCGAGTTTTATGAGCTGGTGAGGCGGCAGACGGTATGAACAGGATGTGTATGAAAGGAGCGGTTTTTTATGAAACGGCATGAGCCAGTCCAGATAAACGAAACGGAACTGCACGCGGTCACGGGCGGCGGCGGGAACGATTACTACGACCCGATTCAATGCTTCCTGCCAAAGCCGGACAGCCGGTGCCGCATCAGAAACGGCGGCCTCCGCTGCCTTCATATGAGAATCGAAACGATGATGGCCGGCGCGTCTGAAAAATATCGCTATATCTGCGCGAAAGGCTGCTTTGATTATCTGTCAGACTGCAAATTGCATGAAAATAATTTTCCAACTACACCACCGTAGGTGCTTACTATGACGTGAAATGTCTGATATGCTTGAAAAAAATCGGGAATCGAACGTGACATAGGGGGTTTGAAAATGGGCGATGATGAACAACTGCGCGAGGCAAACAACGGAAACACAAAAAATAATGGGGAGGATATCAAAATGAATGAGCGGAAAACAGACGAACTGACAGAAACAGAACTGGACGCCGTCGCGGGCGGGGCCACGACAAACCGTTACAATCCGGCGGAATGCTCTAAGCACAATGACGTCCACTACAACTGCGTCGGCTTTTTGTCGGGCAACTGGTGCGACCACTACAGGCGAACCATTGATAACTCCAGCGAGTGGGAAACGAAGATTTACAGACGGTGCGTCATGGGCTTCTTTGACGTTACCGAAACCCAAGCAAAAGACCCCGGCCTGACATAACCCAAGGCGGCCCCAAACGGAACACAAGGAGGAAATGAAAATGAACCAAATGCAAGCGTTTATCGAAAAAGCCAGAAGTGACAAGGACTTGATGGCACGGCTTGACGCCCTTGGCGCAAGCGGCGCGGAAATGGAAAAGGTCGTGGCCCTAGCCGCTGAGTACGGCTTCACCGTCACGGAGGAAGACTGCCGGCAAGCCGCCGCCCGGGCGTGTCCGCATAAAGCGGGAAAGCTGGCGGAGGAGGACTTAGAAGCTGTGGCGGGGGCATTTGGCACCGAAAACCGCTACGACCCGGCTGTCTGCGGACAGTATACCAGAGTGCATTTTAACTGCGTCGGCTTTTTGGGCGGACACTGGTGTGACCATTACGTGCAGAAAACCATCAAAAGCGGTCATTGCCGATACAAATGCAATATGGGCTATTATGAGTATGAGTTGATCGGCGCCGGACATTAAACAGGGCGAAATAAGGAGGCTTACAAAATGAACCAAATGAAAGCGTTCATCGAAAAAGCGAGGAATGACAGCAAGCTGGCGGTTGAGCTTACCGCGCTCGGCATCACCGGCGCGGAGCCGGACGAAATCGTCGCCGTAGCCGCCGAACACGGCTTCACCATCACGGCCGAAGACCTCCGGCAAGCCGCCACGGGGGGATAGCGAGCCGTTCCTGCACATATGCGCCAAGGGCTGTTTTTATTACGAAACGGACAATTAGGAGCGGTTAAGAAATATGGAACATATGCACGCGCCGAAAAAAACAACGTATGAAAGGAAGAATTGAAACCATGTCAAAGATGAAATTAACCAAAGAGGAAGTCAACGTAAAGCTCAACGAGGCGATGAAGGCCGGGAAGCTGCAAAAATCGGGGAAAACGGCGGAGCTTTCCGCCGAACAGCTCGAAGGGGTCACCGGCGGGGTGGGCGCGTGGGCGTTTGAACACGAAGGCGACGTCTGGTCTGTGGTGTGCAACAAAAACGAAACGACAAACGCGCTGCTGGAAAACTGCCTCGTCTACGAAAAAGCGTGCCAATACGCCAGCCCCGGCGCAACGTCCTGCTTCAACTGCCAGCATTTCTACATAGGCAATCTGGGGATAAGGACGGAGTAAGGGCCTTTCGTCCCTACGGGGGGCTTTGTTGGTTGGCCTTTCTGCCTCTCCCGCCGAAGGCGGGAGAGGCTCGATTAGGCCGCCGGGGGGCTTGACAAGCCATAATTTCGGGGTGGAATGGGAACTTTTTGAGAGGGTTTTCAAATATTTTTCAAAAAAGACTTGACATGATAGTAACAAAGCTGTAAAATGGTATCCTAGGAGAATAACGCTCATCGGGAACCGGGCTTTTGCGCCGGTTCCCCGCCTTTTGGGAGACGGGCGGCCGGGGACGGGACGCCCTTACGGGAGCGGGTAGGGATGCAGAAGCTGACTGATAAGCTGGTTTTGTTCGGGATGTGCCTGCTGGCGCTGTCATTTTCCGAGCTTGGATGGCGGTCTGTCATGGCGATGCTGCTGGCGGTGGCCGTCAGCTCGCTCTCGGGATATCTTGAAAACAAAGTCTCCGCCGGCCTGTGCGTGGGATATATCGGCGCGTGCCTGTTTGTCCCGGCCTTCATCCCGTTCATGCCGCTGATTGTGTATGACAGCGCCGGGCTGCGGTGGCGTCCGCTCCGTTTTGTCTGGGCGGCGGCGCTGACGGTCTGCTTTTTTGCCGTTCCCCCGCAGGTTTCGCTCATCATCGCGCTGGCCTCCGGCGCGGCGTTCCTGCTGCACGTCAGGACGGCGGCGCAGCTAAAAGCCCGCGCCGAGCTGTTCGCGGCGCTGGACAGCGCCAAGGAGCGCACCGCGCTGCTGGAGCTGAAAAACCGCGAGCTGATGGAAAAGCAGGACTATGAGGTCAGGCTGGCGACGCTGTCGGAGCGCAACCGCATCGCGCGCGAAATCCACGACAACGTCGGGCATCTGCTGACGCGCTCCCTGCTGCAAATCGGGGCGCTGCGCGTGACGCGCGCCGGCGACGGCGGTCTGGCAAACGAGCTGGACTGGGTGAAGGGCACGCTGTCGGACGCGATGGACAGCATCCGCAGCAGCGTCCACGACCTGCACGGCGAATCGTTCGACCTCAAAGACCGGCTGGAGACGATGGCAAGCGGGTTTACCTTCTGCCCCGTCAAGCTGAGCTATGACGCCGGGGATTTGCCCGCCGAGGTGAAATACTGCTTCACGGCCATTGTGCGCGAGGCCCTCAGCAACATCGCGCGGCACAGCGACGCGTCCGGGGCGTCGGTCACCGTGACGGAGCATCCCGCGTTCTGCCGCCTTCTGATCGCGGACAACGGGACGGTTAAGCCGGACAAAGGCCCGAAAGGAATCGGCCTGCAAAACATGGCCGACCGCGTGGAATCCCTCGGCGGCATCTTCCGGGCGGAATACGACAAGGGGTTCAGGATATTCATATCGGTTCCCAAGGGAGGGGTTTTGTGAAAATCATCATCATCGACGACGACAGCTTCATCTGCGCCTCGCTCAAGACCATTTTGCAGGCCGACCCCGGCATCGAGGTGGCCGCCTCCGGCACAAGCGGCGAGGAGGCCATCGCGCTGTATGACAGCGTCCGCCCGGACATTTTGCTGATGGATATTCAGATGGGCGGCGTCAGCGGGCTGGAGGCGGGCGAACGGATTCTGCAAAAGCACCCGGACGCGAAAATCCTGCTGCTGACCACCTTTTCAGACAGCGAATACATCATAAAGGCGCTGCGCATGGGCGCGAAGGGGTATCTGATTAAGGAAAACGCCGAGGCCATCGCTCCGGCGCTCAAGGCCGTGATGTCGGGGCAGAGCGTGTTCGGAAGCGAAATCGTGGCGAAGCTGCCGGGGTTTTTAGACAGCCACCGGAAGCCCGACCTGTCCGGCCGCAGCATCGGCGGGCGCGAGACGGACATCATAGAGCTGGTGGCAAAGGGGCTGAACAACAAGGAGATTGCGGACGCCCTTTTCCTGAGCGAGGGCACGGTGCGGAATTACCTCAGCATCATCCTTGAAAAGCTGGATTTGAGGGACAGGACGCAGTTGGCGGTGTATTACCTCAATCTGCCAGCGTCCTGAACAAATCGGTGAAAATCGCGTCCCGGTCTACGCGCTCGATGACCCGGCACGGCCGCCGGCTCTCGTCAAACGTATAGGTGTGATTGTACCCGCAAATGGGGGAGGGGACAATCCGCCCGTCCATAAACGCCGGGTCGGTGAACCACGCGACGGCGGCGACGTCCCAAATCACCCGGCTCCACGCCGTCCCGCCCGCGTAGCCGGCCACCTCGTCGCCGACATGGCTCACCAGATAGTCGCACAGCGCGTTTTTCCCGCGCAGCCAGCAGTCCAGCTCGGGGCCCGTGGTGCGAAGCTCCGACACCACGCCCATGCAGGGGAGCTGGATGACCGGGGCGCCGGAATCAAAGACGGCGCGCGCCGCGGCCACGTCCTGCTGCATATTGAACTCCCGCGTATCCGGCCAGTGTCTGGCGTGACCGCCCAGCCAGACGACGGCGCACCGCTCCGCCATAGACGGATCCAGCAGCAGCGCCGAGGCGACGTTGGTAATCGCGCCGATGGCGATGATATACAGCAGCCCGTCCTCCGGCCCGGCTTTGGAAAGCCGAACCAGCTCCCTCGCGGCGGGACTGACGACCGGGGTCGCTTCGTCGGGCAGATACGTCTCGGAGCCTTCAAACACGGGAATCTCCCCGCGGCCCGTCAGACGCAGAATGTGCAGAATTTCCTCATAGCTCAGGCGCATCCCTTCCGCGGGGCTTTTGGACTTCTCGTTGTGGAACGGCGCGGCCGTCAGCGCCGGAATGTCGAATATCTCCGGCTTTTTGAGCATATACGCCAGCGCGAACTGGTCGTCGATTTCGTTGTACGCGTCTGTGTCAAGCACGGCGCGCACGCGTCCCTCCGGGCGTTCCAGCCGGCGGAGCAGGGTTTCGTTGGTCATCATCGTCGCCTCCAAACAGTTTGTATTTTTTCGGAAGATATCTTCGCGTTTCCGCCTTGAATTTTGTTGGGCGTTCTGATATACTGAAAAGTAGCGGCGGGGCCGGAGCGGTCTTGACCCCGCGCCTGAAACGGTTTACCAATTCAAATCATATAGCTTGGGGGGTACAACATGGACTTGCTGGTGACGCCAAAGCCCATATTCCACAGAACCAAAGAGGTCTACGCGTATTATCTCTCCTTCCAAATCGGCAACGCGCTGCTCTCGGAGGGCAAGTCTTTTGCCTTTGAAAACGAGATGCACTCTCCGTTCTTCGACTTTGTCAATCAAATCGGGCTGGAGGCGCTGACCTCCAATCTGCCCATCTTCATCCCCGTGACCTCCGTGCATCTGGCGACCGACCTTGAGCATACCTGCAAGGTAGACCATTCCCGCGTCGTCCTGCTGATGGCCAAGAAGGTGGAGCTTTCCCCCTTCAACCTGCAAAGAATCACCCATCTGCGGGAAAACGGCTTCAAGACGGCTTTCATCCACCGGGACGACTATGACGCGATGGGGAACTTCTTCCCGCAGCTCGACTACATCTTCAACAACGGGGATATTTCCTCCCTGCGGATGATTGACGGGAAGATTCGCAAGGTGTTTGCCCGCACCAAGGTCATCGCCAGAGGCATCGACTCCGATTCGGCGTTCAACAGGGCCGTTTTGCAGGGCGTGGAGCTGCTTCAGGGCCAGTTTTACAAGACCGTCGCCGTCGTCCGTGACAACAAGGTATCGCCGCTGAAGGTCAACTACATCCAACTGCTCAACCAAGTCAGCCAAGAGGACTTCGAGCTGGACAAGTTCGCCGGAATCGTCCAGAGGGACACCGCGCTGGCCATCCAGTTCCTCAAGATGGTCAATTCCTCCCATGTGCGCGGGAGCAACATCACCAGCCTGCGTCACGCCGCCGCGCTGCTGGGCCAGAAGGAAATCAAGAAATGGGTCACAACCGCCGTCACCACCACGCTGGGACAGGAAAGCCCCGGCGAGGTGACCCGCCTTTCGATGATTCGCGCCAAGTTCTGCGAAAACCTGTCCGGCTTGTTTGAAATGGCCGTCCACAAGGACAACCTCTTCCTGATGGGGCTGTTCTCGGTGCTGAACGTCATTCTGGAAATGCCGATTGAACAGGCGCTGACGATGGTGTTCGTGCCGGAGCCAATCAAGGTGGCGCTGCTCGGCGGGCAGAACGACTTCAGAAGGATATACGACTTCGTCCGGCTCTACGAGGAAGGCGAATGGACGGAGGTTTCCCGCATCGCCCTCATCCAGCACATGAACATCGTGGACATCTTCAACGCCTACAACAACGCGCTGAAATGGTACGGCGAGCTGATCTCCCTGCAAGTAGGCGACAGCGTCACGGAGTAGGGGCCGCCGGCTACGCGGACATTGCCGTCAGACAAACGGGGGAGAAGCAAACAGAAGGGTTGGGAAAACATGACAAACAAGTTTACACCGGAAGTGCAGGAAAAAATCAAATCTTATGTTTATAGGCTGATTGACCCGCGGAACGGCAATACCTTTTATGTCGGCAAAGGCAATGGCAACAGGGTCTTTGAGCATATGAACGGCGTATGCGACAAAGATAATCCCAGTGAGAAAATAGGAATCATTAACGGGATTAGAGCGCAAGGGCTAGAGGTGCTTCATGTTATCCACAGACACGGATTAGATGATAAAACCGCCCTTGAAGTTGAAGCTGCATTGATTGACGCTTATCCGGGACTATCCAATGAAATTAGAGGACATAACAGTGACCTCGGCGCTAAGAACGCATATCAAATTCAAGAATACTACGGGGCTGAGGTCATTGAAGCAATACCTGAAAAATGTATTCTTATAAAAATACGGCAAGAGGTTGTCGAGCAGCGTGACGGCAGTATATATGAAACCGTAAGAGCCGCTTGGAAATTAAGTAGAGCCAAAGCGGAACGGGCGGATTATGTGTTTGCGGTATGCAATGGGCTGGTCAAAGGCATTTATACAGACCTAAAATGGAGCGAAGAAGAGGCTCGTTCTGGAAGATTGAAATTTGACGGCGTTCAGGCAACGGGATTAGAAGAAAAGTATATTGGCAAAAGAATCCCTCTGAAATACAGCAAAAAAGGCACCGCGAACCCTTGTCAATATGTAAATTGTTAGCCGCTATTGGTTCGCGGCCGGCGCGCAGAAGCCGCTGTTGCGGCCCGGGGTCATCTGAATCTGCGGGGCGAAGCGCCAATAGGCGCACTCCGCCATCGCGGCGTATTTGGAGCAGAGGCGTCCGTCCTCGGGCAGAAAGGCGTAAAAGACGCCCTGTATGTTGATTTGAAACTGGTCGCCCGGGTCAAACGGGACGGCGGGGACGGCGCTGATGGGGATAAACAGCTTGGTTTGCTCTCCCAGCAGCTCTCCCTCATACCGCCAGCCGTCCGGTTCCAGCGACAGCGAGCCTTGTCCGCACGGCTCCAGCCCTTTGCCGGGGCTGAGGGCCGTTTTGACGCGTACGGGGATGACGACCGGCGCCATATCCTCATGCAAAAACCGCATTTCCCGCAGGGTTTGTTCCCGGTACCAAGACTGCACGTCCTCCGGCGCGGCGCTGTCCGGCGCGCAAACCAGCTTCGCCGAGCTGTCCATCGCGGCGGCGTTGCCGCAGGCGGTGCAGCGGATGGCGCAGCCCTCCGTTTCCAGCGTCAGCTCCCGGTCGCACTTGGGACACCAATACAAAATGTTGTGCAAGCCTTCGGCGAGACGCTTGAGGCCGAAGGTGCGGAGCGGCTTGGGCGGCGGGGGGCTGTCCGCGCCGCTGAGACGGGCGTCGATGCGTTGGTTGATGCCGTCCACCGTCAGCGAGCGGGTTTCCTCGGCGGAGAAAAGGTTGGCCAGCGTCACCCGCACGCGGCCGAAACGGAAGCCCTTGCGCCAAAACGGCATACAGACATACGAGCCTTCGAGGCGGCAGCTCAGAACCGGCGTTTCCAGCTTTTGAATCAGCTTGCCCGCGGCCTTGTGCATCCCCATATAGTCGCCCGCCACGGTGCAGCGGCCTTCCGGGAAGAGCAGGATTCGCCCGCCCCGTTTCAGCACGGCTTTCAGCCCGATGACGGCGCGGACGTCCGGGTCAAACAGGTTTTTGGGGATACAGCCCATCAGGGGGAGAAACCAATTCAGCGGGCGGTAGAAGAAAAATTTCTGCGCCGCCAGCGCGTTGAGCCGCCGGGGATACACCGCCAGCATGACCAGCAGGAAGTCCATAAACGACACATGGTTGCTCACGACGATGAACGGGCCCTTGGGCGGGTCGAAGGCGCTCCGGTCAACCTTCAGGCGGAAGAAGCATTTCAGAAACGGGTAAAAGAGGAGGTAGACGATAAAATAAATCAGCCCGTTGGGTTTTTTCACGCCCGCTTTTTTCTTCATAGCGATTGCAGCGCGGCGTCCTTTTCCTCCTCACTGCCCTCCAAAGCGGCCAAAACCTCCTCGTGTTTTTCTTTGTTCAAACGGTACCGCGTGCAGATAAACACGCCGAACGACAGCAGAATCAGCGGCGCCAGCGCCATGCACCAGACGATGGAGGTCTGCGCCGAACGGGACTGCTGGAGAATGACCTCGCCGACCGCCGGCTCCTTGAACCCCGCCGCGCCGATGATGAACATGACGGCGGCGATGCCCAGCGCCTGAGCGACGGTATTGACAAAGTTGGCGATGCCGGAAAACGCCCCGGCGTCGCGCACGGAGAACTTGAGGTGCCCGGCGTCCACCACATCGCCGAAAATGGCGTGGGGAATCAGCCCCGGCCCGCTGATGCCGAAGCCCAGCACGGCCCCCAGCACGTAAATCTGGATGGGGCTGGTGTTGGGCTGGATGAAAAACAGATAGAGCGCCCCGGTAATCCAAATCAGGGAGCCTACGATATAGACCGTCATCTTGCCGGTTTTGCGAATCATCATCATATACACCGGCAGCGCGACAATCTGCATCCCGAACATAATCGCCGCCCCCAGCAGGCCGACGATGTTGCCCTCGCCCCGCGCCGTCACGTCGCTGCAAAAGACAAAATCGACATAGAAGAAAAACAGCGCGCTCATCACCGCCATCGTCATCTGGCAGCACAGGTAAATCCATAAGTACTGTCTGAACGTCTTGAGGCGGAACGGCCGGATGAGGTCGGGCAGGGAGAATTTTTCGGCTTTTTGGGGCGGCGGGATGCCCTCCTTGGCAAAGAGCGCGGTGACGCCGACGCAGAGCATGAACATCGAGCCGAAGAGCAGGCTCATCACGATGTAGCCGTCATGGCCCTCAAAGGCGTTGACAATCATCCCCGGCATGGCGACGCAGACGATGGAGGCAAAGATGGAAAAGCCCAGCCGCACCGACGTCATTTTGGCCCGCTCGGTATAGTCCTCGGTAATCTCGCTCGCCAGCGAAAAATAGGGAATCATAATCGACGACTGCACCAGACAGTAGAAGAGATAGGAAATCAGAGCCGCCCAGAAGCGAATCATCATGCTGGGGTTGCCGTGGGGGTAAAACATGAGGAACATAGACAGGACAATCAGCGGCGCGCAGATGAGCATCGAACGCCGCCGCGTACCGTAGCGGACGCGCATTTTATCGGAGATGAACCCCAGCGGCGGGTCGATGACCGCGTCGAATATACGGGCAATCATCATAATAATCCCCGCCATATACGGCGGCATCCCGACCGCCAGAACGATATAGCCCGGATAGAGGAAATTGACGATGTTGAACGACCCGCCGCCAAAGATGTCGCCGGCCCCAAACGCCAGAATCCGGCGCATGGACAAGCCCTTTTGCTGCTTCATCTGTCTACCCCGTTCGCTCCTTTTTTAACGCGCTTCCCGGTGATGGAGAAAACGACGCTCTCGGCGATGTTGACCGCGTGGTCGCCAATCCGCTCGAAATATTTGGCCACCATCATCAAGTCCACCGCCTGTTCCCCGTCCGCGGTGCCGTCTCGGATGTGTTGAATCCAGCTATTTTTCACCGTGGTAAACAAATCGTCCACCATGTCGTCCGACGCGATGACCGCCCGGGCCAGAACCGCGTCCCCTTCGACAAAGGCCTTGACGCTGTCGGTGACCATCTTGGACGTGGCCACGGCCATTTCCGGGATATGCTCCAGCTTTTTGGTGTATTTGCTGCCCGCCAGCAGCAGGGTCAGTTCGGAGATGTCGGCGGCGTGGTCGCCGATTCTCTCCATGTCGGTAATCATTTTCAGCGCCGACGAAATCAGGCGCAAATCCCGCGCCACCGGCTGCTGCTGGAGCAGCAGCTTGAGACAGAGCGCCTCGATGTCCTTCTCCTGCCGGTCAATCTCGGCGTCGAAGGCTATGGCCTGATTGGCCAGCGCGACGTCCTGCGTTTCAAGCGCGTCCACCGCCAGCGTGATGGCCTTGCCAATCATCGCGCCCATTTCAATCAGCATCTCGTTGAGCAGCGAGAGCTGGGCCTCGAATCGACTCCTTATCATCCAATCCCTCCCCGTTATGCTTGCTATTATAGCACGCCTAGCGCGGAGGCGCAAGGGGGGTCGGCCAGCCGCTCCGCGCGCGCTATGTACTGGTTGAGCTTCGCCTCCAGCTCGGCCTTGCTCCCGGCCTTGGTCATCACGTAAACCTTCAGCTTAGGCTCCGTGCCGGACGGGCGGACGAGGAAGAGGGTGCCGTCCTCAAGCGTGAAGGACAGAACGTCGGAGCCGGACGGCGGGCGTTTGTCGGTCAGGTAATCCCGCGCGGAGACGACGCTCACGCCGGCGATTTCAGTAAGGGGAGCCTCCCTCAGACGGGCCATCAGGCTTTGCATTTGCTCCATGCCGTCCTTGCCCGGCATGACGAGGTTGACCGTCTGCTCGCCGTAATGGCCGTGCTTGGCAAACAGCGCGTCCAGCGCGTCGGAGAGCGTCATGCCCTTGGCGGCGTAATAGGCGGCCATCTGGGCAATCAGCATCGACGCGACGACGGCGTCCTTATCCCGCGCTTGGTCGCCCGCGAGGTAGCCGTAGGATTCCTCGTAAGCCAGAATAAACCGTTCGCCGCCCGCTTCCAGCTCTTTGATTTTCTCCGCCATGAACTTAAAGCCGGTGAAGGTGTCGTGCCACGGAACGCCCGCGTCCTCGGCGACGGCGGCGGCCATCGGCGTGGTGACGATGGTTTTGATAAAGACGGGCTTATCGGGCATCACGCCGTTTTCGCGGCGGGCCCGGATGATGTAATCGAGCAGCAAAACGCCGGTTTGGTTGCCGGAAACGGGGATGAACGCTTCCGGCTCTCCGGGGCGGGAGACTTGAATCATAATGCCCACCCGGTCGGCGTCGGGGTCGGTGCCGATGATGAGGTCGGCGCCCTCGCGCCGCGCCAGCTCAACGGCGAGGGCAAAGCCCTCCTTGTCCTCAGGGTTGGGCGACTTGACGGTGGGGAAATTGCCGTCCGGCGTCATCTGCTCCTCCACGCAGAGGATGTTCTCAAAACCGGCGCGGCGCAGGATGCGCGGTACCAGCTCCCTGCCGCAGCCGTGGAAGGGGGTGTAGATGATTTTCATCTCCTTGGCGGCGCGGCGGGTCTGCTCCCCGGCAAGGCTTTGGGTGAAGACCTCGTCAAGGTAGGCGGCGTCGGTTTCCTCGCCCATCATGGTCAGCAGGCCGCGCGCCAGCGCCTCGTCCGGGTCAATCAGCTTGACGCCCTCGAAGACGGAGACCTTGTCCCGTTCGCGGGCGACAACCTCGGCGTGGCGGGGCGGAAGCTGCGCGCCGTCCGACCAGTAGACCTTGTAGCCGTTGTATTCCTTGGGGTTGTGCGACGCGGTGATGTTGATGCCCGCCGCGCAGCCGTAGCGCCGGATGGCAAACGACAGCTCCGGCGTGGGGCGGGGGCCGTCGAAAAGGCGCGCGGCGACGCCGTTGGCGGCAAGGACGCAGGCCGCCTCGAGGGCAAACGCCTCGGAGTTGTTGCGGGTGTCGTAGCAGACGGCGACGGCGGGCGGCTGCGCGGCGTTCCCGCCGCCCTCCTTCAGCACCAGCTCGGCAAACGCCTGCGTGGTGCGGCGCACGATATGGCGGTTCATGCGGCGCAGGCCGGTCTGCATGACGCCGCGCAGCCCCGCCGTGCCAAACTCCAGCGGCGCGAAAAACCGCTCCTCGATTTCCTTGGGGTCGTCCGCGACGGCCAGCAGCTCCGCCCGTTCGCTCTCGCTCAGAGCCGGGCTGTCAAGCCATTGTTGGTAGTGTTGTTGCGCTGTCATATCGGTTCATCCTTTCCTGCGGCGGCGAAATTGTTCCGCCATACGTTGTTTTGAAAAAATAGTTATACCGGGTTTATCGCCAAGGCTATGCCCAGCAGGACGGGCATGGTCGCCATAGAGAGGAGGGTGCAGATGGATACGGCGCGGGCGGCAAGGGCGGTGTCGCCGTCATACCGCGCGGCGAAAAGGACGACGTTGGTGGCGCTCGGCGCGGCGGCGAGAATCAGGGCGGCGGCCAGCCACAGCCCGGACAGGCCCAGCGCGGCGGAAATCCCCAGCGCGGCGGCGGGGATGACGAGCAGTTTGACGGCCAGCGCGGCCCACATACCGCCCTCCCCTTCCCTCGGGCGGAGGGAGGTGGTGAACAGATAAAACCCCAGCACCATCATGGCAATCGGCGAATTGAGCGCCGCCACAAGGCGTATGGGCTCCCCAATCAGGGGCGGCGGGTTCCACCGCAGCGCGGCGGCGAGGACGCCGGCCGCCAGCCCCACCGTCCCGGGGTTGATGAACATGGCGCGGGGGGAGACCTTCTCGCCGGGGCGGAAGAGCCAGACGCCGTAAGTCCACGAAAACAGGTTGAAAACGGCGATATAGACGGCGATATAGACCACACATTCCGGGCCGAGGACGCCGGACGCCAGCGGGATGCCCATAAAGCCGCAGTTGGAGAAGATGACGGCCATGCGGAAGACGCTTCCCCGCTCCGGCGGCTGCTTTCGGAACAGGACGGAGGCGAGGAGAATGCCGAGCAGATGCGCCGCGGCGGCAAAGGCGGCCGTCCGCAGCATATCGCCAACCAACTCGGAGGTAAACTCCACCGTCAGAAACGACTGGACGATGACGCAGGGCGTGGCGAAATAGAGGACAAGGCTGGTCATCTGCTTGGCGCCGTCGGCGCGCACCCAGCCCATTTTGGCGGCCAGCCCGCCCGCGCCCATCAGAATGAACAGGATGGCGACCTGCCCGGCGACTAATTGCATATTTTGAAACAAACGGTGTTCCTCCTGTCGTTCGGAGACGGTGCGCAGCCGCGCTCCTATGGGGTGCGCGGGGCTATAGCTGAGACGGGTGCCTGCTGAAAAAATCGACCCTCGGCTCCAGAAACTTGAAGGCATGGCCCTCCGGCAGCAGACTTGTCAGCGGGGCGTTGATATGCTCCCACGAGAAGAAGCCGAAGTCCGCGGCGAAATAATCGGCAATCATTTCCGCCCCCGCCGGGACGACCGGCCGGCTCAGCACCGCCGCGACGCGCAGGGTATGGAACGCGTCGGCCAGCGCGGGGGCGATGCTGGCCGTGTCGTCGCCCGCCTCCTTCATCCGCGCCGAGAAGGTTTTGTTGAGGCCGCGGATGAAGTCGTCCAGCAGGTTCATCATCGTGTGAAATTCGCACCGCTCCATCAGAGCTTCGTATTCCGCCGCCGTTTTTTCCGCTTCCTCCACCGCTTGGCGGGACGGCGGGACGGGCGGCAGCCTGCCGCCGAAATATTTCTGCGCCGTGTAGAAGCACGACCGCGCGGCGCGGTTGAGGACGCCGGTGAACAGGCTGCCCTCCTTCAAAACCGGGTCCTGCTCGTCCGGCGCGGCGTCGGGGTTGAGGGGCTTGGGGCGGAAGCCGGCCGAGCGGATGGACAGCCCCAGACCGAGGAAATGCGCCCGGAGCTGCTCCGGGGTATAGAAGTCCAGCAACTCCGCCGCCATCGGCGGCTTGAGCGCGCCGGATGAGCTGGCTTTCTTGGAGAAGAAGAGGATGTGGTTGTTCGCCACCAAGTCCGTGTCCGGCAGACCCGCCTCCATGCCTTTGAACAGCGACGCCTGCGCGGGGCCGTAAAAATACACGTTGTCCTGACCGATGAACTGCGCGACGGTCGTTTCCGGCGAGAGCCACCAGTCCTTCCAAGCGTCCGGCGGCGCCGCGCCGCCGGACGCGGCGGCCCGCCGCTCCAGCGCGGCCTGCGTGAACGAAATGGGCGCCCAGAGCGATTCGGGCCACACCCAGAACGTCTGCCCCCGCAGACCCTCAAGCTCCGGCGCGGGAACGCCCCATTCGGCGTTGCCGGTCAGACGGAACGGCACCAGCGTTTTGCCGGTGCGGAAGCGTATGCCGGCGGTATTCAAGGCGGCGCAGGCCTGCTCGCGCTCCTCCAGCGTCCCGAACACCAGCGCCACGCTCTGCTTCTTCTCGCCCTCGTCGCGGACGGTGAAGGGGGGCATGGCGGGCAGGCTGTCTAAAAACTCCCGCTTGCAGTAGACGACGGGCGGCTCTAAAAACTCGGCTATGGTGCTTGCGACAAAGGGGCGGGTGCGTTTCCGCCCGGAAAATTCGTCCAGCCACGCTTTGAGCGGGCCGCGCATACCGTCCGTGCGGATATAGAGGTTTTCCGCGTCCCGCAGCTCCGGCTCGGCGCCCGTCAGGGCGCTTTTGGGCTCCAACAGCTCGCCCGGGGGGTACTGATGGCCCAAATCGCACTCGTCGGCGTAGCCCTTCTCGCCTTGGCATCCCGCCACCGGGCAGCGCCCGAGAACCTGCCGCCCGTTTAGGTAAACGCCCCGTTCGGGGTCATAGAACTGCTTCGCCGCCAGTTTTTTCAGGTGTCCGTTCGCGTACAGCGTGTTCAGAAACCACGCGCTGATGTCACGGTGAATCTCGGCGGGACGCCCCAAGGCCGACGCCGCGAACAAATCAAGCGATATGTGATACGCCTCCAGCGCGCGCTTCTGGTTCTCGTGGTTATGACGGACAAAATCCTCAATCGTGCCGGCAAATTCGCCGCTTTCGCGTTTTTTGCGGTAATCCTCGGTGATGGGCGAGCCGTAGCAGTCGGTGCCGGAGACAAACAGGACGTTTTCCGCCCCGTACCGCCCGCGCAGATACCGCGCGAAGCAGTCGGCGTGGGCGAACACCCCGCCGATATGCCCGAAATGCAGGCCCTTGTTGCCGTACGGCATTCCGCCGGTGACGATGAAACGCTTGCTCATCCTCCGTTCAGCCTCCCCGTTACGCGCTCCTTGCCCAAAATTTGCATCACTTCCCATAAATCGGGCGAGCTTTCCCGCCCCGTGACCGCCGCGCGCAACGACGCGCTCGCGTCGGCCACGCTGCCCTTCCAGCCGGTTGAATCCGCTTTGTATTGCTTCATGTCGGGGCAATAGCCGCGGGCCTCGCCCAGCGCCTTGACCGACGCGAACCATTCGTCGCGCGGCAGGGCGGGGTCGTATATCTCCGCGTACGCTTTGCAAAAATCCGGGTCGGACGGCGGCGCGGGTACGAACAGCTCGTCGAAAAAGAAAGACAGATAGGCCTTGGCCTCGCCCCAGCGGGCGATGTCCTTGCGCGGCTTCTGGCCGCCCCGCCCGATGGAAAGCGTTTTAATCGTGTACGCCGGGTCGCGCGTCAGCAGCGCGTGGAACGTGGGGTCAAACCGCTCCGCCCATTCCGTCAGTTGGGCGCAGACCGCCTCCGCCGTCATGCGGGAAACGGCGTTTTTGCTGACGTCGTCCAGCTTTTGAAGGTCAAACAGCGCCCCGGCGGCGTTCATCTTCTTCGGCGAAAAAGGAAAGGCTTCGATGCCGCTGGACGGGTTTGCCCGGCGCCAGTCCTCAAAATCGCTGTTCATCAGGGTGAAAAGATACTCGCGCACCGCGTCCGCCGGGTAGCCCTGCGCGGCATACCAGCTCAGGGCGCACTCCGGGTCTTTGCGCTTGCTCAGCTTGCGCTTGCCGCCGCCGTCCTGCTTCATCAGCGGCGCGACGTGGATATACTTGGGCCGCTCAAAGCCCAGCAAATCAAAGAGCATATGGTGGAGCGGGTAGGTGGCAATCCATTCGTCGCCGCGCACCACATGGGTCGTGCGCATCAGATGGTCGTCAACGGCGTGGGCGAAATGATAGGTGGGGATGCCGTCGCTCTTGAGCAGCACATGGTCGATGTCGTTGGGCGGCATTTCGATGCGGCCCTTGGCGGGATCGGTTAGGACAATTGACAATTGACAATTGACAGTTGACAATTGGGGGACGTGGAGGCGGAGGACGAAGGGGGCTCCTGTTTGCAGGAGGGGGGTGAGGGTTTCGAGGGGGAGGTGGCGGCATTTGGCCCATTTGCCGTGGTAGCCGAAGTTGGCTTTTTCGGTCTCCTGCGCGGCGCGCATGGCGGACAGGTCGTCCTCCGAGCAGAAGCAGGGGTAGGCCAGACCGCGCCGCACCATATCCTTGGCGTAAACATGATAAATCGCGGCGCGGGCGCGCTGGTTGTAGGGGCCGTAGCCGCCGTCCCTGTCCGCGCACTCGTCAAACCGTATGCCGTAATCGTCAAGGCCGCGGACGATTTGCTCGGCGCCGCCCTCGACGGCGCGTTTTTCGTCCGTATCCTCAATCCGCAGATAGTATATCCCGCCGGAGTCCCGCGCCACCCGTTCGCCCACAAAGGCGATGTACAGGTTGCCGATGTGGATGAAGCCGGTGGGGCTGGGGGCGAGCCGCGTGACGGCGGCGCCCTCCGGCAGCTTGCGCGGGGGATATCTGCGCTCCAAGTCATCCGGCGTTTCCGTCAGGCCGGGGTAAAGCAGTTCCGAGAGTTTTATCCAATCCAAAGCGTATCACCTCTATGTGCGATATCCTATCACGTTTTCGCGCCCGCGTCAAATTCCGGCCGGGGGGGAAGAGGTTCCGCACCGCGCCGAAGCCCTTGTTCTGTGCATATGTTACGAAAACTTTACGTTTTTTTTTCAAATTTTAATAATTATGCTTGACAGGGGATATCCAGCCTGTTATAATAATCCCTGTTAACGGCAACGGCGCGCGTCAGGGCACTCAAACCGCCGCGCTCCAGTTGTCAATCATATTAGGGAGGAAAGTTCATGAAAAGAGTAAGACTGCTCTGCGCGCTCCTCGCACTGGTTCTTGTCCTCGGCACCGTATTGGCTGCTTGCAGCTCCGACGAACCCAGCGCGAGCCCCCCGCCCGGCGGGACGACCCCCGGCGAAACGACCCCGGACAACTCCGGCACCCCCGGCGACGGCGGAGACGAAGGACGGGCCTTGGCCGACCAATACGGCCTTCCCTACTCCGGGATGGAAGCCGCCGACCCCATCACCTTCAAGCTGTTCGACCGTGCCGCAAACACCCCGCCGGATGCGAACAACCCCATCCTCAACATCATTGAGCAAATCACCAACGTGAAAATCGAGTACGAATTCCTCGTTGGCACACTGGAAGAGAAAATGGGCATCATGCTCGCCGGCGGCGACTTGGGCGGAAACGACCTCGCGTTCTTCGGCGGCGAAGCCGGGCCGTTCCTTGATTCCGGCATAGCCCTTCCCCTCCAAGACCTCATCGAGGCGAACGCGCCCAACCTCCGCGCTCACTACAGCCCGTGGTGGGACGCCATGAGGCACACCGACGGCAACATCTATATCGCCGAGATTTTCGGCACGCCCGTTGGCGACCAGCGTGAAATGGAACACTGGGGCACCGCGTTCTGGCTCCAGAAGGACGTGCTGGACTACTTCGAACGCGCGCCCGCCGACCTCGACGAGTATTTCGACTTCATCTATGAGTATATGCAGGCGTTCCCCGAAATCGACGGCGTTCCCACGTCCGGCTTTGAAATCCTCACCGAGGGCTGGCGCCGCTTCTGCATCGACAACCCGGGTATGTTCATGGCCGGTCACGCCAACTGGGGGCCGGCAACCGACCTCGGCGGCTTCGCGGGCGACCGCTGGGCCCATGACTGGAACAGAGACTACTACAAAAAGCTCAACGAGCAATTCCAAAGAGGCGTCATCAACGCCGAGACCCTGACCCTGACCTTTGACCAATACCTCGCCAAGCTGGCCTCCGGCGCCGTGCTGGGCATGAGCGACCAGCTCTGGAACTTCAACAGCGGCTTGGATCCGGTTCGCGCGGAAGGCAGATACAACCGCACCTATCTCCCGATGGACTTCACCTTCGCCGGCATTGAGCCCAACTATATGGACAGCCGCCAGTTCACCGGAAGCAACGGTCTGATCATCTACAAAGACACCGCCGACCCCGTCAGACTGATTAAGTATCTCGATTATATCATTCAGGAAGACGTGCAGCGTTTCCTTGAGTGGGGTATCGAAGGCGAGCATTGGTACTACAATGACTCCGGCCGCATGGAGCGCCCGGACGAGCAGCGCGAGTTGCAGAGGGACACCAGATGGAGAACCGATAATCTTGGTTATTTCCTCCGCAACCTGATGCCCAAAATGCAAGGCACCTATTCCGACGGCAACTCCACCGACCCCGGCAACCAGCCCGAGGAATACTTCGCCGCGCTGACCGATTATGACAGAGATCTGTTTGCCAAGCTGGGCATCCTGACCCAGACCGGCCTGATGAAATCCATCCCGAAGGAAAGACCCGTATACTACCCGTTCTGGAGTATGTCATGGGAAGACGGCCATCCTGCCAGTCTCGTCGACCAGCGCTTGGAAGACGCCCGCGTCAACTATCTCTCCAGACTGGTCATTACGGACGACTTCGACGCCCTGTGGGCTGAGTATGTGGACGCCGTCAACGCCATCGACCAGACGCCGCTGTTTGATGAAATCAACAGCCAGATTCAACAACGTATCGCCGCTTTCGGCGGATAACACCTTCATAGCGTGAGCAGAAGGGGCTGAGGCTTCAGTTATACTGGGGATTCAGCCCCTCTCCTATCTAAAATAAACTTGAAAACAAAAGGAGATGAACCTCATGCGCCCACGCGGCAGTTTGCTGAAGCAGGTGATCCGTCAGCGGGAACTGTTTTTTATGGTCATCCCCGTTATGATTTATGTCTTTATCTTTTCATACCTGCCTCTTAGGGGCTGGCTCATGGCGTTTCAGTTTTTCCGCCCCGGGAGAGACGTGCAGGAATGGGCCGGCCTTCACCATTTCCGTTTCCTGTTCACAGACCCCGTATTCTTCCGCGTGATGCGAAATACGCTGGGCATGAGCATCATCAACCTTGTGCTGGGCTTCTCCTGCGCGATTTTCCTCGCGCTGATGATCAACGAGATTCGCCGGCGGCTGTTCAAACGCGTGGTGCAAACCATTTCCTATCTGCCGCACTTCCTGTCGTGGGTCATCGCCAGCGCGATGGTCGCGGATTTCCTTGCCAGCGGCGGCATCCTGAACCGCATCCTCATGGCCTTGGGGTTTATCAGCGAGCCGAACATATTTATGGCCAACGCGGATTACTTCTGGTGGATTATAGGATGGTCGAACATCTGGAAAAGCGTTGGGTGGAACACGATTATTTACCTTGCCGCCATTTCCTCCATCGACCCCGAGCTGTATGAGAGCGCGGAGCTGGACGGCGCGGGACGCTTCGCCCGAATGTGGCACATCACGCTACCCGGCATCAAATCGACCATTTTGGTGCTGGTCATCCTGCAAATCGGCTGGATTCTCAACGCCGGCTTTGAGATGCAGTTCCTGCTCTCCAACGACCTCACCATCAGCACGGCGGAGACGATTGACGTTTTTGTTATACGCTACGGTATCGCCCAGCGCAACTTCTCGCTCGGAACGGCAATGGGGATGTTCAAGACCGTGGTCAGTATCATCTTGCTTACCGGGGCAAACCTCTTCGCGAAGCGGTTTGCCAAGGAAGGCTTGATGTAGAAAGGAGAGATTGCCATGAAAACCAAAACAGCCGACCGCATATTTTTCACCTTCAACACGATCTTCATGCTTTTCATCGTCGTGGTTATGCTCTACCCGTTCGTAAACACGCTGGCCATCTCCTTCAACAATGCCACGGACAGCCTCAAGGGCGGCATTACCGTCTGGCCCCGCATGTTCACGACCAGCAACTACAAGACGGTATTTGAAAACCCCCTGCTGCTGACCGCTTTCAGAAACTCGGTGCTGCGTACGGTTATCAGCACCGCGGGCGGGCTGCTGGTATGCTCAATGGCGGCCTATGTCGTCAGCCGCAAGGAGTTTGTTTTCAGAAAAATCGTGACCGTTTACTTCATTATGACCATGTATGTGAGCGCCGGGCTTATCCCCACCTTCTTCCTCTTCCGCGACCTCAACCTGCTCAATACCTTCTACGTCTTTTGGGTTCCGGGGCTGTTCGGGGCGTTCAACGTCATCGTCATCCGCACGTTCATGCAGGGCCTGCCGGACAGTCTGGTGGAGGCCGCCAGAATCGACGGCGCGGGCGAGTTCCGCACCTTCCTTCAGGTCGTCCTGCCGGTCTGCAAGCCCGTGCTTGCCACGGTCGGCCTGTGGATTGCCGTGGGCAACTGGAACGACTGGGTGACGAACAACTTCTTCGCGTCCAACCGGAGCGAGCTGACGACGCTGCAATACGAGCTGATGAAGCAGTTGGCCTCCGCTATGGCGCAGATGAGCAATCAGCAGGCCGGGTTCTTCGCGCAGCAGGGACAAGCCGCCTTCCAGAACATCACGCCCATCGCCATCCGCTCCACCATCACCATCGTCGCGGCGGTGCCGATCCTGTGCGTGTATCCGTTCTTGCAGAAGTATTTCGTGAAAGGCGTCCATGTAGGCAGCGTTAAGGGCTAAATCTAAAAAGCAAACGCATCGCGTTTGCTTCGGGGGGTGCGTGGCGTGCCAGAGCAGCGGAACAGCCGTGAGAGAATCCTCATTCTGTTCGTGTGCGTCTTGGTGATGAGCGCCGCCTATGTGGTTCTGCTGTCAACCGGCATTGTGGCGGTGGGCGAGGGGAGCGGCTTCTATATGGACGGGATTGACGCGGACGCCGTGGTGGTGCGGCACGAGGCCGCCGCCGGAAACCACGCCGTCGTCTACCATATGGTCACGCTGACCAACCCGCCCGTCGTCGAGCGCCTTCTCCATATCCGCAACACCGTCTTTGTGCAGCTCTCGCGCCAAAGAGGCGGCACGGAGCGGTACGCCCTCTATTTCTACAAGGACGACGAAGAGGTCGAGCAATGGCACGTCAGCCTCAACCGAACGGCCACCTTCTCCACCCACCGCGGAACCTACGAGATTGTCAATGAGGATTTCGACCTTGCGTATATTGCCGGGCTGCTTGACTGAGCGCCCGGCATCCGTTATCCGTCAACCTCCTCCTCCTCCGTCAGCGCGCGGATGGTTTCGGCTGTCCACGGGCCGGGTTCGGCGGCGGGGTAGAGGGATTTATCCCATTGAAACAGCGACCCCATCACGTCGGAGTCGTCGCTGAGGAGGAAATAGTCATGCGCGGGAACGGGGCCGCGGCTGTCTAAGGCGATGGCGGCGTGGTACCAATGCTCGCCGATTTTGACCAAGTTCCAAGCGTGTTCGTTGCCCCACCAGCGCCCCGTGACGACGTGGGCTTCAATGCCCAGCATGTCGCACAGGAGCTTGAAGGCCATAGCGGTGCCCTCGCTGACCGCGAGATGGTTGACCAGCGCGCCGTAAGCGGTGTAGGCGTCGCCGCCCTGTCGCGTTTCGGTGGCGGCCGCCAGCATGGCGGTGTCCTCGTCGTATTCCACGGCGCCGCAAAGGGTTTCATACAGCCACAGGACGGTCTGCGCGGCAACCTCCTCCATGCCGCCCGCAAACCCTTGAAGCCCGGTAAGCAGGAGCGCGGCGCGGCTTTCGGCGGCGGATGATTTTCGCATAAGCTCGGCGGCGGGCGTCTGCCAAGTCAGCTCCAGCTCCACGATGCGGCTCAGCGGCCCCCCGGACGGTGGGAAAAGGCTGACGGCGACGCCGGGGTATTCCATCGCGCTGCCCGGGCTGCCGTAATAGTAAGCGCGCACCATCCCCTCCACGTCATGGTCTCTGGCGTAAAAATACGGCATTTCAACGGTCAGCAGGCCGACATATTCCATCAGCGCCGAGCGCACGGCGTCCTCCAGCTCCCTGCGCCCGCTCACAGGGGTGATGACGGGCCGGCTGCCGTGCTTATACACAATGTTGAGGGTGATGATGTACTGCGAGAGGACGCGGCTGAGGTCATGCGCCATATATTCCACAGCGTACGCGCCGATGGGCTCCTGCTTCTGTATCTCGTCCAGCAGCGCGGTGAGCGAGAGCGACGTCAGCCCGCCCGGATAGTCGGTTACGCGGATATCCGCCACGCGTTCCCCGTTGCGGATGGCGCTGACGATGGCGCTTTTCAGGGAATCGTAGGAATTGACCGTCATCGTTGCCGAGAAAGCGCCGTCGTCCTCCTGCGTGATATGCGGCGACCGCTCGTAAATCTCCCGTTCCCACAGCGAGGCGCAGCCGGAGAGACCAATCAGCAGCGCCGTCAAGAGCGCGGCAAGCCGTATTTTTTGCAACCCCGCGGACGGCAGATTGCCGCCCCTACAAGCCTTTGTCATAATCGGTGAATCCTTCCCCCAACACCTCGTTGGCCTCGGTCAGAATGATGAACGCCGCGGGGTCGGATTCTCTGACGAGGTTTTTCAAATCAGTAATCTGCTGGCGCTTGACGGCGCACAGGACGATTTTGCGCTCCCTGCCCGTATACGCGCCTTCGCCGTGGAGCAGGGTGACGCCCCGCCCCAAGCGCGCGGATATGGCCTCCACGATATCCGAGACGCGGTCGGAAATGATAAATGCCAGACGCTCCACATTCAGGCCGTACAGGATGCCGTCCAGCGTCTTGGCTCCGATGAAGAGCGTGATGACGGCGTACAGCATATGGTTGACCGAGCCGAACACAAACCCCGCCGCGACGACCACACAGCCGTCGAACGCCAGCATCAGCTTGCCGATTTGGATGTGCGGCAAAGGGATTTTGAGCAGGCGGGCGATGATGTCGCTGCCGCCGGTCGTCGCGCCCTTCAGAAAGACCAGCCCCAGCCCCGCGCCCATCAGCAGCCCGCCGAACACCCCCGCCAGCAGCGGCTCGGTGTCCACCGTCAGCGGAAGCCGTGCGAAACCGTCAATCAGCACGGCGCAAACCAGCGTCCCAAACCCCGTATACAGCAGGAAGCGATGCCCCAGCAGCCGCCATCCCAGCAAAAACAGGGGGATATTGAGGACAAGCACCGTCATCCCGAGCGGCAGGACGGGAAACAGCGCGCACAAGAGCATGGCAATGCCCGTAACCCCGCCCGGCACAATGCCGTACGGGTCGAGCAGCAGCGTGACCGACAGCGCAAACAGCGCCGCTCCCAGCGCAATGACGAGCAAGTCGGTTATGGTTTGAAAGACAGTTCGTTTCATAATTCTCTCACAATATCATTATACCACATTCCAACTATGGAAAACTATCATCTTTTTTTCGCGATTTGACACATGCCCCGGACGAATAAAACGCCCGTTCGCGCCGCCCGGCCCGATATTCCGAACAAAACGCCCCGAAACCGCGATTTTTTGTTGTGTTCGTATTTTTATTTTTGTGCAAATTGCCCCCTCACCGGAGGGGGCAACCCGATATGCACGGCTATGCCGAAAAAACTAACGCTTGGAGAATTGCGGGGCGCGGCGGGCGGCTTTGAGGCCGTACTTTTTGCGCTCCTTCATGCGCGGGTCGCGGGTGAGGAAGCCCGCTTGCTTGAGGGCGGGGCGGAACTCCTCGTTCATTTTGAGCAGGGCGCGGGCGATGCCGTGGCGGATGGCTCCGGCCTGACCGGAATAGCCGCCGCCGACGACGGTGGCGTTGATGTCCACCCGTCCGAGGGTGGCGGTGGTGACCAGCGGCTGGCGGGTGATGGCCTTGAGGGTCTCAAGGCCGAAGTAGCTGTCGATGTCGCGGTTGTTGATGGTGATGACGCCGGCGCCGTTCGGGTAGAGGTGGACGCGGGCGACCGAGGCCTTGCGGCGGCCTGTGCCGTAGTGGTAGGCTTTTTTCGGCTGATACATTACGCTTCCCCTCCGGTTTTCCAAGCCACGGGCTTTTGTGAGGTATGTGGGTGTTCGGGGCCTTTGTAGACCTTCAGGCGGGTCAGCGCCTTGCGGCCCGGCGTGGTGCGGGGAATCATGCCCTTGACGGCAAGTTCCATCGCGAATTCGGGGCGCTTTTCCATCAGGATGCGGTATTTTGTTTCCTTCAGGCCGCCCACATAGCCGCTGTGGCGGCGGTAAAACTTTTTCTCCGGCTTGCTGCCGGTGAGGAGCGCCTTGTCGGCGTTGATGACAATGACAAAGTCGCCGCTGTCAACATGGGGGGTGAACTCGGGTTTGTGCTTGCCGCGCAGCAGGCGGGCGGCTTCGACGGCGGTGCGGCCCAGCGCGACGCCGTCGGCGTCGAGGATGTACCACTGCCGCGTGACGGTTTCGGGGTTTGCCATGAATGTACCCATAGCGGGGGATTCCTCCGTTTCTACGATAAAGTCAGCTTTTTTATTAAAGCACAACGATTCCCCCTTGTCAAGCGTTTTTGCAAAAAAATTTACGCGTCCCTCCCCCTTGCTCCGTTTTCCTCGCGTTTGCTCCGCTTTGCTGGGCGGGGAATGTAAAATTGATTTCCCCCGTGAAGCTATTGTAAAATACGGATAGGTACGATATACTACTTAAAGAGCGGCGGCTTGCGCGGCACACAAATTTCACCGACCGGAGGAACCAAGATGCCCATTTTCTCAAAAATATTCGGAACATATTCAACCCGTGAGCTAAAGCGCGTCGCGCCGCTGACGGAGGAGATTGAGCGGCTGGAGCCGGAATTTCAAAAGCTCACCGACGCCGAGCTGCGCGCCAAAACCGGCGAGTTTCGGGAGCGCCTTGAAGCCGGGGAAACCCTAGACGAGCTTCTGCCCGAAGCGTTCGCCGCCATCCGCGAGGCGGGCGTGCGCGTGCTGGGCCAGCGGGCTTACCATGTGCAGCTCATCGGCGGCGTCATCCTGCATCAGGGGCGGATTGCCGAGATGAAAACGGGCGAGGGCAAAACGCTGACCGCCATCCTGCCCTGTTACCTCAACGGGCTGACCGGAAACGGCGTCCATGTCGTCACCGTCAACAGCTACCTTGCCAAGTACCAGAGCGAGCGCGAGGGCAAGATTCTGCGCTTCATGGGCGTCTCCGTCGGGCTGGTGGTACACGGGATGAGCGGCGAGGAGCGCCGCGCCGCCTACGCCTGCGACGTCACCTACGGCACCAACAACGAGTTCGGCTTTGACTATCTGCGCGACAATATGTCCATCTACAAAGAAGACATGGTGCAGCGCGGACACGTCTTCGCCATTGTTGACGAGGTGGACTCGATTTTGATTGACGAGGCGCGGACGCCGCTGATTATTTCCGGGCAGGGCGACAAATCCACCGAGCTGTACGGCAAAGCCGACGCGTTCGCGGCGAAGCTGAGGATGCACAAGGTTGTGCAAATCGACACAAAAGCCGAGGAAGGCGAGGAGGTTGACGCCGACTATATCGTGGACGAGAAAGCCAAAACCGCCGTGCTGACCAAAGAGGGCGTCGCCAAAGCCGAACGGTTTTTCGGCGTGGAGAATATCACCGACGCGGAAAACACCACCCTTTACCACCACATCACCCAAGCCCTGCACGCGCGGGGTATTAAGAAACGCGACATCGACTATGTGGTGCGCGACGGGCAGGTCATCATCGTAGACGAGTTCACCGGGCGGCTGATGCTGGGGCGGCGCTATTCCGACGGCCTGCATCAGGCCATCGAGGCCAAGGAGAAGGTCAAGGTCGAGCGGGAGAGCAAGACGCTGGCCACCATCACCTTCCAAAACTATTTCCGCATGTACGGCAAGCTGTCCGGCATGACCGGCACGGCGCTGACCGAGGCGGAGGAATTCCGCCACATCTATAAGCTCGACATCATCGAGATTCCCACCAACAAGCCGATGATACGGCACGACCACCCGGACGCCGTTTACCGCAGCGAGGCGGGCAAATACCGCGCGGTGATTGCCCAAGTCATGGAGTGCTACGAAAAACAGCAGCCGGTGCTGGTGGGCACCGTTTCGATTGAGAAGAGCGAGCTGCTGAGCGCGCTGCTGAAAAAAGAGCGCATCCCGCATACCGTCCTCAACGCCAAGCACCATGAGAAGGAAGCCGAGATTGTCGCTCAGGCGGGGCATTTGGGCGCTGTGACCATCGCCACGAACATGGCGGGGCGCGGCACCGACATCATGCTGGGCGGCAACGCCGAGTTTTTGGCGCGGAGTGACTTGCGCAGAGCCGGGACGCCGGAGGAAATCATCCTCGAAGCTGTGGGGCACGGCGAAACGGGCGACGAAGAAATCTTAGCCGCCCGGGAGGCTTACCGCGCTTCGCTGGAGCGGCATAGGGCCGAAATCGCGGGCGAATCGGAAAAGGTTTGCGCCGTGGGGGGGCTTTTCATCATCGGCACCGAGCGGCACGAGGCGCGGCGCATCGACAATCAGCTCCGGGGCCGTTCCGGGCGTCAGGGAGACCCCGGCTGCTCCCGCTTTTTCATCTCAATGGAGGACGATTTGCTGCGCCTGTTCGGCACAAGCCGCCTGACCGGCCTGCTGGATACGCTGGGGATGGACGAGGAAACCCCGATTGAGCATAAAATCCTTTCAAACGCTATCGAAAATGCCCAGAAACGGATGGAATCGCGCAACTTCCAGTCCCGTAAGCATGTGCTGGAATACGACGACGTGATGAACGTCCAGCGCAACGTCGTTTACGGGCAGCGGAGGCGGGTGCTGGACGGCGAGGACGTCCATGAGCACGTGACGGGGATGATGGACGGCTTCATCGCCGATATCGTCAGCCGCGCCGCGGGCGAAAATCAGTATATCGACCCGCCCCAGATGGATGAAATCGCGCTCTCGCTGGAAAACATCCTCTTCCCGCCCGGCGGCGGGCGGCTGACCGTCCGTCAGCTTGAGGGCGTGACGGCGGAGAGCCTGACCGAGCGGCTGCAAAACGCCGCCCGCGAGCTGTATGCCGCCAAGGAAAAGCAATACGGCGGGACAGTCATGCGCGAAATCGAACGGGTGGCGCTGCTGCGCATGGTCGATACGCAGTGGATGGATCACATTGACGCGATGACCGAGCTGCGGCAGGGAATCGGCTTGCGCGCTTACGCCCAGAACGACCCGGTGGTGGCGTATAAGCGCGAAGGCTTCGGCATGTTTGAGGACATGATTGCCCGCATCCGCGACAACACCGTCACCTACCTCCTGCGGGTGCAAATCCGGCAGGACGCGCCCAAGCGGGTGCGCGTGGCGGGCGGGAAGCTGGTGGAAACTGCGGGCGGCGAGGAACCGCCGAAAAAACAGCCGGTACGCAAGACCGCCGCGGCCAAGGTTGGAAGAAACGACCCCTGCCCGTGCGGCAGCGGGAAAAAATACAAGAAATGCTGCGGCTTCGGCGGCGAAGGCGGCGGAGAATGAACATCAGCGGCCACGCGGCGTCCATCGTCAGCGCCCTGTTCGGCAGGCAAACGCCGCTTGTCTCCGAGAACGGCGAGCCGATTCAGCTTGCCGAGGGCGACATGGTTGAGGCCGAGGTCACCGAGGCCAAGCCGGACGGCCAACTAACACTGAAGCTCCCGAACGGGCGGCACTTGCTGGCCGACGTCCTCGCGGACAGGGTGTTTGTGCCGGGACAGCGGGTGACGCTGGCGGTTACCGAGGTGCGCGGCGGCGTCCCGATGGTGGAAATCGCCGGGGAGGGCCAGTCGTCCGCCGAAACATACTTAAAAGCGATGGGCGCGCCCCGCAACGAAGGGACGATGGCCCTCGCGCGGGAAGCGCTGATACAGCAGGCGCCGTTTACGCCGAAGCAGTTCGCCGCCCTCGCCAAGACGGTCGCCTCCTTTGAGGGGCTGGAGCCGGAGCAGGCGGTGTTTATGACGCGGCATAACATCCCGATCAACCGGGAGACGGTGGCGCGGTATCAGGCCGTAACACAGCCGCAGGCGCAGTTGGGCGCGCTGCTGCAAAAGCTGTCCGGCCTTCTGCCCCCGAACCCCTCGCCCCGCCCCGCGCTTGCCGGGGAACCCGCCGTTCCGCGCCCCGCGCCGCCCGCGCCGCAGACGGCGCAAACGCAGTTGCCGCAACAGACACAGCAGCCGCAACAGCAACAGCCGCAGCAGATACAACAGCAGCAGACGCAACAGATACAGCAGCCGGCGTCGCCGGTTCAGCATACCGTTCCTGCGGAGCCGGACGCTCCGTCTCTCCGCCCGCCGCCGTCCCAGCCCGCGCCGCCGACGGCGCAAACGCAGTTGCCGCAACAGACACAGCAGCCGCAACAGCCGCAGCAGATACAGCAGCCGGCGGCGCCGGTTCAGCATACCGCTCCCGCAGAGCCGGACGCTCCGACTCTCCGCCCGCCGCCGCCCGTGGGGGACAGCGCCCCGGCCGTCCCGGTACGGGAGAGCGCAGCGCCGCCGCCCACGCCGTCCCAGCCCATGCCGCAAACGGTGCAGACGGCGCAAACGGCGCAAACGCAGCAGCCGCAGCCGACACAGCAGATACAGCAACCGCAGCCTGCGTCGCCGCCCGTGGGGGACAACGCCCCCGCCGCCCCTGTCCGGGAGGGCGCGCCGCCGCCCACGCTATCCCAGCCCGTACCGTCCCAGCCCGCGCCGCAAACGGCGCCGACAGCGCCGACAGTGCCGACAGTGCCGATGGTACAGACAGTGCAAACACCGCAGACACCGCAAGCGCCGCAAACGGTACAGACGCCGCAGACGGCGCAAATGCAGCAGCCGCAAGACGTCCCGCTCCGGCCGGAACAGCCCGCCCCGGCGATACGGGACATTTTGGATACGCTTTTTCTGAAAATATCGCCCGGACGCGGCCGGGAGCTGCCGAGGGAGCTGGATATCCCCAAGCAGACCCGCGAAATCGGGCGGATTCTCACATCCGTTTTGGAGCGGGCGGCCAGTCTGCCCGAGCAGACCCGGACGGAGCTGCTGAACACCGCCCGCGACATTGTGCAGACCCTGCGGTTTACGGAGCAAATCAGCCATTGCGCGTCGTTTGCCCAGATGCCGGTCACCGTCAACGGCGAGAGGACGACGGCGCAGCTCTATGTGTTCAACGACAGCACGGAGAAAAAGAAAATCGACCCCCGCAACGCCACCCTCTTTCTCTCCCTTTCAACGGCGCATCTGGGGACGGTGGAAGGGTTTGTCAAGGTCATCGGGACGGGCGTGGAGGCGGATTTTTCCCTGCAAACGGAGAAGGCGGCCGGTCTTTTCCGCGCCGGTCTGCCGGATTTGAACGAGTTGCTGGAAGCGCGGGGATACCGCTTGGAGCGCGTGAACGCCGCCGTTGCGCGGGAGGGGGCCGTGCCGCCGCCGCCCGCCGCCGTGGAGAAGGGACGCGCCGCCAGAGCGGGGCGGTATAGGTTTAACAGAACGATATGAGCAGGAAAAAAATCGTACGGGAAGCCGTGGTGCTGGAATATGACGCCTCGCGCGGCGTGCCGCAGGTGGTGGCGCAGGGCAGAGGGCATGTCGCCGAGCGCATCATCGCCCTCGCGGAGGAGCATCAGATTCCCGTCCACCAAGACCCGGAGCTGGCGCAAATGCTCAATATGCTGCAAATCGGCGACGAGATACCGCCGGAGCTGTATAACGTGGTGGCGCAGATTTTAATTTATGTGGCGAATATTGATAAAAAAGCTCTTGCCAAATGAAATGGAATCGTGTATAATGGTAAAAAATGAAGCGAGGAGGTATTCCTATGAAATCATGGTTTAAGATCATCTCTTGGCTGTTCGTCTCGCTGCTTGTGGTTGGCGCTGTCACCTTCTTGGCCATCAAGTATTTTGATGTGCTTATGCGCGGCTTTGAGTCCGTGAAGGGTGAGGTCATCCGCCAAAAGAACCGTTTCTTTGGCGGTAGCTGCTGCGACTTTGGCGACGACGACGAGCTTGAGGAAGCGGAAGAACTGTAAACGGCCCGAAACCAAACCCCCCGGCATTTTGCCGGGGGGTTGACATATCCGGGCTGCCGGTTACTTTTTGCAGGAGGGGTTCAGGGGCGTCCTCAGGGAGAGGATTTGCTTCCGCGTGGCCAGCCGGATGGCGTTGGCGATTTCAAAATCCACCATACTGTGGACGACCGTTCCCAAGCCCACCAGCAGGAAAACGGACAGGAAGCCCTGCCGGTAAGCCGCCGGGTCGATGCCGCCGCTGAGGATAAACGCGCCGACCACAATCAGCTCGCCCGCGGCGTGGAGTATGGCGACGGACAGCGAAAAAACCCGAAGCCTCAGGGGGCAGACGAGCGTGTTTTGAGACTTGGCCAAATACAGAGCGCCCGCCGCGGCAAAGACAATATGGCTGGCGGCCCTGAGAACCACCACCAGAGGGAAGCCCCCCAGAAAGAACCCGATTGTGGTGCCGGCGGCCACGGTGACCGCCATAGCCGGGGAGATAAACATGGCGAGAAAAATGACCACATGGCTGGCAAGCGTAAAGGAGGCGGGCGGCAAAATGATTTTCGGCGCGAACATCGGGATAGCGATGCCGGTCGCTATCAACAGTCCCGATATGGTCAAATGCACAAGCGAACGTTTCATCAGGCGTACACTTCCGTCCAGCCCCTTGTGTCGGGAATCCGGCCCCACTGGATGCCGGTGAGGCTGTCATACAGCTTTCCGGCAATGGGGCCGACGCCGCCCCCGGCAATGGTGATGGATTGGCCGGCATAGCAAAGCTGCCCGACGGGGGACACGACGGCGGCGGTGCCGGTGGCAAAGCATTCCTCCAGCTTGCCGTCGGCGTACGCCGAATAGACCTCGTCAATCGACACCGGGCGTTCCTCGGCGGGGACGCCCCATTCCCGCAGCAGGCACAGGCATGAATCCCGCGTGATGCCGGGCAGGACGGAGTCGTTCAGCGCCGGGGTGAGAACCGTTCCGTCAATGACGAAGAAAGCGTTGGAGGTGCCGATTTCCTCCACATAGGTACGCTCCAGCGCGTCCAGCCACATGACCTGCGCAAAGCCGCCGGCGCCCGCGCGGGTTTGGGCGCGGAGGGTGGCGGCGTAGTTGGCGGCGGCCTTGACGCTGCCCAAGCCGCCGCGGACGGCGCGGACGTCTTCCGTCTCCACGTAAATGCTGGTGGGCGTAATCCCGCCCTTGTAGTACGCGCCGACGGGGGAGAGGAGCAGGATAAAGAGATATGATTTGGAGCTGCGCACACCGAGGAACGGGTCTGTGGCAATCAGATAGGGGCGGATGTAGAGGGACGCGTCGGCGGAGCGGGGCGTCCAGTCCGTTTCGGTGCGGAGCAGGGTGAGCAGCGCGTCGCGGAACAGCGCCTCGTCAATGAGGGGAACGTCCAGCCGCGCGCAGGAGCGGTTGAAACGGCGGATGTTGTCTCTGTAGCGAAAGAGGCGCAGCTTGCCGTCAACGCCGCGATAGGCCTTCAGCCCTTCAAACAGCTCCTGCCCGTAGTGCAGGCACATGGCGGCGGGGTCAAGCGGCAGCGGGCCGTGCGGCACGACGCGGGGGTCGTGCCAGCCCTTTTCCGGGTCGTGATTCATCAAAAACATATGGTCGGTGAAGTATTGGCCGAAGCCCAGTATGTCGTCGGCAGGCTTTGGCTTGGGCGCGCCGGTTTTTGTGACGGTGATATTCATAGAATCGCCTCCTTCGTATTCCACGAACTGTAACATAAATAACAGCTTTTGTCAAGCATAAAATTCAATCCACTCCAAATCAATCTGCGTGCCGGGAAGGAAAACCAGCGACACCGTCTGCTTGCCGCAAACGGGCTCCTTGAAACGATAGGACGACTCCGTATAGCTTGGCGCGCCGGGGACTTCGGCCATTTCGCGCCGTTCGCGGCCGTCCTGCCTGAAGAGAAGCTGAACCGAGTTTGCTTTCAGCGGGGAGCGTGTGCGGAGGCGGATGCCGGCCGCGCCCGTCTGGCCGAAGTCCATGTCTTTGTAAACGATAGACACATTGTTGCCGATGCCCTCGACCGCGCCGCCGCTGACGGTAAAGGCGTCGCCGCTGAGTCCATCGTTCTCCGCCGCGCTCAGGCGCGCGAACGCCTTTTCAATCGGGGTAAAGACAAAGCCTTTGAGATGCACCTTCTGGCGGAAGACGAAGCAGAGCGTCGTCACGCCGCGCAGGCGGCGGGGGAGCTTGCAAACGACGTCCTGATAGGTGTTCCAAACCGAGCCTTTGTCGTACAGGGCCGTCGTCAAACGCTCCGCGCCCGCTTCGCCCGGCATCCCCTGCCAAATGTCAAACTCAAACGGCTCGTGGCCCAGCGGGAAGAGGGGAACGGTCAGTTCGTCCGAGCCGTAGCCGCCGAAATCGAGGTTTTCATAGCCGATATGGCTCTCGCCGTCCCGCGCCGACACGGCGCCGCGCTCGTTTCCGTTGCCGAGCTTGACATTGCTGCGGTTTGCCAGCCCGCCGGTGACGAAGGTATACGGATCCATGAAAGGCTTGCCGAAGCCGGCAAGTTCGATAGACATTTGGGCAATGAGGGCCAAATGCTCCTTGCCGTTTTTGGCGGCGCAGCGCACCCAAAGCTCGCCGTCGCCCTTTGGGACGACGACGGCGCTCCGCCCGTCGCCGGAGACGGTCAGGCTGCCCAGCGGGCTGTCTATCCCGGCGGCGTCGGTGAGACGCCAGTGCAGGTCAGCGTATGTGGCGTTTTCGGGATAGGTTCTGGCCGTAACCGTGTATCCGTCCACGGACAGCTCGATTTTACGGATGGGTACGTCGGTTTTGTCAAGAGCGGCGGTCACGCGCGGCGGCTCCGCCCCGTCGCGGCGGACGATGGCCATGAGCTTGCCGCCGAACAGACGCCGGCTGTCGGTTTTATACGGGTCAAAATCGGTGGAATCGCCGTTGTCCAAGCCCAAAAGCGTCCCGCCCTCGACGGAGACGCGGACGCGGTCGCCGGCGTTTTCCACAGGGCTGCCCTCGGCGTCCAAGGCGGCGATGGTCACAAAGATTAATTCTCCGTACACGTCGGCGTCCAGCGCCAGCGAAGCGGTGTCCCCGAACGAACGCCGCGCCGCTTCGGCGACGACCGCGCCGTCCGCGTCATAGGCTTTGACGCTCAAGACCCCCGGCGCATACGGGACGCGCCAGTCGGCGACAAGACGCCCGTTTAAGGTGACGGCGCCCAAGCTGTTTCCGTTGAGGAACAATTCCGCGCTGTGGGCGTTGGTCGCCGCGCGGACGTCAATCATCTGCCCCGGGGAGAAATCCCAGTAGGGGAAAAGGTGAATGGCGGGCGCGTCCGTCCATGCCGCCTTGAAGACATGATAGGAGTCTTTGGGAAAGCCCGCCGTGTCGATATGCCCGAAGTAAGAATTTTTGGTGTGATACGGCGTCGGTTCGCCGATGTAGTCCTGCCCCGTCCATAAAAACTGTCCCAAGGAGAACGGGGTGTTGAGGTCGGTCAGGGCGCACCATTCGGGGTTTTCGCCGCCCCAGCTCACGGTGCTGTTGCCCAAAACCGAGCATTGTAAATCGTCGTCGGCTAAGATAGACTGCCGCAGCGGGAAACGGTAAACATTCCGGCTTTGGACGGTGGAAGCGGTTTCGCCGCCGTAGATAATCCAGTCGGGGTATTCGGCGTGATGCTTTTGATATAAGTCCTCGGCGTAATTGTAACCGATGAGCTTGATGACGTCGGCGCAGCGCTGTGTGTTTTCCCACGGCATATAGTTTGAGCTGAGGGTGACGCGCGCGTGGCCGTCCGGGTCGTGCTGTTTGACCAAATCCATCAGGCGCAGCATCAGCTCCATGCCGCGCTCCGCGTCGGCGTGGGTATCGTAAATCTCGTTGCCGACGCTCCACATGACGACGGACGGGCAGTTGCGGTCGCGCCGGATCCACGACGCGGCGTCGCGCTCCACCCACTCGTTGAAAAACCGCGCGTAGTCGTACTCCGTCTTGGGCCTCTCCCAGATATCCAGCAGCTCGCTCATCACCAAAAAGCCCATTTCGTCCGCCAAGGCCATAAATTCCAAGGAAGGCGGGTTGTGCGCGGTGCGCAGGGCGTTGACGCCCATACCGCGCAGCAGTGTGAACTGGCGGCGGATGGCGTCCTTGTGCGTCGCCGCGCCCAGCGCGCCCAAGTCGTGGTGGAGACAGACGCCGTTGAGCTTGAGACGCCGCCCGTTGAGGGAAAAGCCGTCGTCGGGATGGAAAGCGATTTCACGGAACCCGAAGCGCGTCTCAACGGTATCGGCGACCTCGCCGTCCACAATCAGCTCGGAGCGCAGGGTATACAGATGCGGATGTTCAATGTCCCATGTCTTGATCTCCCCGTCCTCCAAAAGGGTGTGGCGCGCTTCATAGGGCCTGCCGCCCGTTTCAGCCTCGGCGGAGACGGTGTAGTCCCAGCGCCCGTCTTTTTTGAAGGTGGTGATATAAATGCCGTCCGAGACAAACCGGCAGGGGTTTTTGACGGTGAGGAAGACGCTGCGGTATATGCCCGCGCCGCTGTACCAGCGGGAGTTGGGCGCCATATGGCGCACCTCGAGCAGGAGGGTGTTGTCCGCGTTTCGGGTTATGGAATCCGTGATGTCAAACTCAAAGGCGGTGTAGCCGTATTTCCAGTCGCCGACGGCTTGGTCGTTGACATAGAGGGTGCTGTCCATATACACGCCGTCGAAGCGCAGAAAGAGCCGCTGGCCCTCTTGAAGAAAGCCCGCGTCCAAGCGGCGGCGGTAACGGCCGACGCCGTCCTTGTAGAGGTTGTTTGTATCATAAATCAGCCAGTCGTGGGGCAGCTCGACCGGACGGGTTTCACCGCCGTCAAGCGAAAACTCCCAGCCGTCGTTAAATCGCCTTGTGAATCCCATATTCATAAGCCCCCTGTTTTTTATTGCTTGCCGAAGGATTTCCCGATGACATACACTTGAATAGAGTTGATTTCGCCCGCGGAGTAGCGTGAGCTTCCGGTGATGACGACAAGGTCGTTCTGTTTGACGCAGCCGTTTTTGATGACATGGTCGACGGCGTCCTCAATCAGCTCGTCGGGGTCTTCGATATAGGTGTTCATCATAGGGGTTACGCCCCATGACATGGCAAGCTGGAAATAAGCCTTGCGGATGGGCGTGACGGCGATAATCTCCGTTTGCGGGCGGAAGCGGGAAATCATCCGCGCCGTGGTTCCGCTCAGCGTGACCGCGATGATGGCTTTGGCGTCGAGGCTGTGCGCGGTCGCGCAGGTGGCGTGGCTGATGGCGTTGGTCATACTGGCGTCTAAGTCGGCGAAATGGAAGGTCTTGTCCATCTGGTTTTTGTAGTCGATGTTGGCTTCCGTCCGTTCGGCGATTTTGACCATCGTTTCCAACGCCAGCACCGGGTACCGGCCCACCGCCGTCTCGCCGGACAGCATGACCGCGCTCGTCCCGTCGTACACGGCGTTGGCCACGTCGGTAATCTCGGCGCGGGTGGGGCGGGGATGGGTTATCATGGATTCGAGCATCTGGGTGGCGGTGATGACCACCTTGCCCGCCCTGTAACAGGCGGAGATGATTTTTTTCTGGATATAGGGAAGCTCCTCGAAGGGAATCTCCACGCCCATATCGCCGCGGGCGACCATCACGCCGTCGGCGGCTTCGATAATCTCGTCGATGTTGTCCACGCCCTCGGCGTTTTCGATTTTGGCAATCAGCCGGATGTCGCCGCGGTTGACCCGCTGCATGAACTTCCGCACATCCTCGACGTCCCTCGCGCTGCGGATGAAGGAGAGCGCGAAAAAATCGACGTCATGCTCGATGCCGAAGGCGATGTCGGTCTTGTCGGCCTCGGAGAGGTAGGGGATATCCAGCACGGCGCCCGGGAGGTTAACGCTTTTGCGGTTTTTGAGCGTACCGCCGTTGACGACCTCACATTCCACATCCGTCTCGGTGACGCTGAGGATGAGAAATTCGCACAGCCCGTCGTCCACAAGGATGCGCCCGCCCGGCCGGACGGACTTACACAGGCCGGGATAGTTGACCGAGACGATGGACTCGCTGCCCGGCACCTCCCGTGTGGTGAAGGTGAACTTGGCGCCGGCCGTCAGCGCCGCGCTGCCGCTTTCAAAGGTGCGGATGCGGATTTCGACGCCCTTGGTGTCGGCCATGATGGCCACGGGCAGACCCAACTCGCCCCGCAGCTTTTTGAGGGTCTGGATTTTCTGGGCGTGCTCGTCGTGCGTCCCGTGGGAAAAATTCAGCCGCGCGACATTCATCCCGGACAGAATCAACTGCCGGAGGGTCTCCTCGTTTTCACTCGCGGGCCCGATGGTACAGACGATTTTTGTTTTTCGCATCCCCACACCGCTTTCATGTTCATTTCGGCATATACGCCCAATTTAATATAACATACAGGCAGAGGAAAATCAAGGCAATTTATTTTCGTGAAAAGTTTTTTCAAATTTCCTGTTGACAATGACGCGTATAGTGATTATACTGTATATAGTGTTATTGTTGAAGGGAGGCGCAGAATGAAAATCATCGTGTCAAACCGCTCCGGCGACCCGATTTACGAGCAGATTAAGGAGCAAGTCAAGGCGGCGATTTTTGCCGACGAGTTGCGGGAGGACGACATGCTCCCGTCCATCCGTCAGCTTGCGCGGGATTTGAAAATCAGCGTTATCACAACGACCCGCGCTTACGGCGACTTGGAGCGGGAGGGGTTCATCGCGAGCGTGCAGGGCAAGGGCTGCTTCGTCCTGCCGCGCAACACGGAGCTGGCAAGGGAGAACGCCCTGCACAAAATGGAGAACGGGCTGAGCGCCGCGATTGCCGCCGCGAAAGCGGAGAGCATACCCAAAGCGGACGTTATTGAACGGCTGAATTTATTATGGGAGGCAGAGTATGAATAACATTTTAGAAGTGCGCGGTCTTTGTAAAAATTATTCTTCGTTCGCGTTAAAGGACGTGGCGTTTGATGTGCCGTATGGCTACATCATGGGCTTTATCGGGCCGAACGGCGCGGGGAAAACGACCACCCTCAAGCTGATTCTGAACATCATAAAGCCGGATTCCGGCGGCGTCAGCGTATTCGGGCGTGAAAGCAGCCTCGCCCAAAACGAGGATATCGGTGTTGTGATGGACTCCCCGATGTATGTGGACGATTGGACGGTGGCTGACGTTGAAAAAGCCATCTCGCCGTTTTACAGGCAATGGGACAAAAGCCTATACGCGGGCTATATCAAGCGTTTCGGGCTAGACCCGAAAAAGAAAGTCAAGGAGCTGTCGCGCGGGATGAAAGTGAAGCTGCAAATCGCCGCCGCGCTCTCCCACAACGCGAGGCTGTTGATTCTCGACGAGCCGACCAGCGGGCTGGATCCGGTGGCGCGCGACGAAATCTGCGATTTGCTCCGTGAGTTTGTGACCGACGAGGACAAAAGCGTCCTGTTTTCAACCCACATCACCTCCGACCTTGAAAAGACCGCCGACTACATCACCCTCATTATGGACGGCGGCATTATGTTTACCGGCGCGAAGGATGATTTGCTGGAAACATACGCCCGCGTGACCGGCGGCCCGGACGACCTGAACGCGGAGCAGAAAAAACTCGTCATCGGCCGCCGCGAACACGGCACAGGCTTCGAGGGCATGGTCGAAACCGCGAACATCAACAAACTGCCGAAAGACGTGCTGACCGAAGACATCAGCTTGGAGGAAATCATTATCTTTATGAACAAGGGGGTTCAAATCCATGAGTAAATTAAGAGAGTTTGTGCGCTTGGATTTTCTTACGGTCAAGCCGTATATGACATTGAAAAATCTCATCATCTGTACTGCCGTTGCCATTTTTATGGCGTTCACTTCCGCCTCACCCTCCGCCGCAGTCAGTCTGCTGATGGTTTTCGGCACGATTTATGCCACTTATCCCTTCGCGGCAGGCGAAAAAAGCGGTCTTGACGCTTTATACGCAACCCTGTCCGTCAAACGTGGCACAGTGGTTTTGGGGCGGTATTTGTTCGCGCAGATTTTTCTTGCTCTCGCGGGCTTTTTCGCTTTGTTCCTGTCGGTCGCGGTGTTGCAATTCAAAGGCGGTGTGTACGGCAGCGCAATGAATGAGGCGTTTATCACGGCAATCGCCATGTTCCTGTTGTGCGGAATCTTGCAGGCTGTTCAGCTTCCCATGATTTTCAAGATGGGATATATAAAATCAAGACTCTTCGCGAACTTGCCTCTGATTGCTTTAGGGCTGATGGGTATGCTTGTGCTGCTTATGTTCAATGACGATGACGTAAATCTCTCGAACATCTTCGGTCGGATTGAGGCATACCCGTTAGCCGTTGTCGGAATAGCAGTCGCGGCATGGCTGGTGTGTATGTTTGTGTCGTACAAGCTCTCGCTTGCGTTTTACAAAAAGCGGGAGTTCTAGCCGCCGGTATGTAGGGGCGCACAGCGTGCGCCCGCGGGACGGGTTGTCATCGCCCCCGCGGAACCGTCCCTACGGGACATTCCCCGCGAACAGCTCGTCCAGCGTCCCGAAGCCATAGCCCATCTCCCGGTATTGGTCAATCAGCCCGCCCAAAATGGCGGCGTTGGTGGAGGAATTGGTGTGCAGCAGGACGACCGCGCCGGGGTGGACGCGGCGGGTCAGCTTGTCCATCGCGGCGCCGTGCGGCGGCTGGCTGTTTTCCTTCCAGTCAACATAGGCGAGGCTCCAGAAAACCGTTTTATACCCCAGCTTTTGCGCCATTTTGAGGTTTTTTTCGGAGTACACCCCGGCGGGCGGGCGGTAATACTTGGCGGCGCCGCTGCCGGTGGCCTTCCTCACCGCTTCGTCCAGACCGTCCAGCTCGCGCCGGAACGCGTCCGGGTCGGTGATTTTGGACATATCGGGGTGATTTTTGGTGTGATTGCCGATGATGTGGTTTTCGTCCGCCATGCGGCGCACCAAAGCCGGCTCGGCTTCCGCGAAATGCCCCACGATGAAAAACGCGGCCCTGACGCCTTTTTCCTTCAGCGTGTCGAGGATTTTGCCGGTATTGCCGTTCTCGTACCCCGCGTCAAAGGTGAGATAGACGGTCTTTTCCTCACCGCTTCCGATGTGGACGGCGTCAAACTGCCGCAGATGCTCCGCCGTGGTGTCGATGACCGGCGGCTTGCCTTCCTCGGGGAAGCCCATGCCCCAGTGCGCCGAGAGTAAAAGCGCCGTAAACAGCGCCAACGCGTGTGTCATAATACCACCTCCGAGGGTAGTATGCGCGCAAAAGCCCGCTTATATCAAGCGGGCTTTTGGGAGAGACGGTTGTTTAGGGGTTGAGCGCGGGTTGCGCCGGGGCCGGTTAGTAGCGGTGCGAGAAGCAGGAAACGAGCCATTGAGCGGCCCACCAGATGAACATGAACACCAGCAGGTTGGCGGGGGAGATGGACGCGGCGGTCACGGGCTCCGTCTGGCCGGTGAAGTAGAAAACGACGAACAGGCCGACGAGCAGGGAAATCAGATGAACGCACAGGTTGATGATGGTGAACCGATGCAGGCGCTGGCCCCCGATAATCGCCTCGGCGTAGGGACACAGCCCGTCGCGGGCCAAAACGGCGGTTACCTTGCCGTGGTAGGGGCGTTTGGGGTCGGATAGCTGCACGCGCTCCTCCACGACGGGGTATTCCAACAGGTCGGGGTCGACGCCGAATTTGTCGCGCAGCAGATTGAGGGAGATGTTGACGTCGCGCACGGCGAGGATGTTGGTCATTTTCCGGTCTTCCAGCAGCAGAAGCGCGCCCTTTACGTGGGTCGAGGGCGCGTAGGATATGGCCAAGACCCCTGCTAAATCGTGGTTGACGGAAGTGAAGACCGCCGATTTGGAGCTGAGCTCCGGCGGGACTTGGATGCCCATGCTGTGCATGAAGTTCAGCGTCCCCATCATCACGCGGTCGCTCCCGATGCTGCCGGACATTCCGCCTTCAAACAGCTCTAAGCCGGAAACGGGCCGCAGGGCGCCCCCGTGGTCGCGCACGACCGATTCCAGCGCCTTGAACAGACCGCTGCCCGACGCGTGGAGCAGGGAGCCGGAGAAGGAGATGATTTCGCCAAACGAATGGTCTCCTAGGATTTTCAGGCCGTTGAGGGTCAGCGTGCCGGCCGGGAAGAGGTCGTCGTCCTCGATGACGATGACGTCGGCGCGCGCCGCGTCGACCGCGCCGCTCCAGCCGTTGATGGCGGCGCCCATATGCGCCAGACGCGCCGATATACGGGTGAAGACCAGCGGATAGGAGCAGAAGGTGGTGATTGGGACGCAGGCGGCGGTGAACGCCGAAAGCGCCCAGAAGAAGTACTGCCCCTCCGAATGATAGGACGCGCTCAAGACCGCCAGAACGATGGACGCGACAATCAGGAGCGGCGAGAAAAAGCGCATGACCCGGCTGACGATGTCGGGCGCTTCCGTGCGCGGGATAAAGTCCTCCGGCAGGGCGGTGTGACGGGAAAAGCCGGACATTCCGCCCCATAGGCTCTCCTCGCTCACGACGCAGTCGCATTTGTCCTCCACCGCCGCCAGAATCTTGTATGTACGGGCATAGCTGCCGTATCGGTGGGCATATCCCCACAGCGCGAACGCGACCGAGACGGCGACGATGGCGCTATAGGGCAAAAACCCGACCGCTTCGTAGAGCATCGCGCCCTCCGTGGCGCTGCGCAGGACGATCGAGCCGACATACAGGAAAGACGAAAAGCACGCGAAGACAAGCAGCGTTTCCGCGCCGGGCTTGAGCCGGACCAAATCGTTCAGCCCGCGCCCCAACACGTCGATGCCGCACAGCATGACCAGAAGCTGGAGCAGCACCATGAAAAAGAGCGCGAGGTAGGGCTTCCCGTCGCCGGTATAGGATAAGAACCCCGGCAATATGCCCCATGTCTGCGCGACGGAGATGAGGATGAGCGGGAGGGTCAGCGCGAAAGCCAAAAGGGCCCGCAGACGGAGATTGACGGCGTAGGCGCGCACGCGTTCCTGCGCTTTGGCGGGGGGCAGCGCGGGCGCCGCCTCCTGCTGTTTGCGGAGTTGGAGGAAGACCTCCTTGAGGAGGTTCCTCCGTTCCCTTGGCTCGGGGAAGTGGTATTCCTCCCCGCCGCTGTCCTCGCCGGACAGCAGATAGTCCTCCGACGGGGCGAAATGCTCTTGAAAATCCGCGCCGAAGGTAAACTCAAACGTCTCCGGCGGCTCAGGCGTCTCCGAAGTTTTCGGCGTTTTCGGAGTCTTCGGCTTCTCCGGCGCGGCCTCGGCGGCCGCATCCGCTTCCGGCGTCCCGGATTCAGCCGCGGGTGCTTCCGCAGGCTCGTCAAAAAGCCCGCCCGGCTCGGCGAGCAGCTTCATGATTTCTTCCATTTCGTCGTCCGGCAGACGCTCAGGTAAAGGATCCCGCAATCATCATCACCGCCCATATTTCATTCTGTACATCAGCACCGCCGCCGCGCAGGAGACGTTCAGGGAGCCGGTTTTCCCGCTCATCGGCAGCGCCGTCAGTTTGTCGCACAATTCCCGCGTCAGGCGGTGCAGCCCGGTTTCCTCACTGCCCAGCACCAGCGCGGCGGGGAAGGTGAACTCGGCGTCAAAAGCGTTTTCCGCGGCGTCGCCCGCCGCTCCGTATATCCACACGCCTGAGGCTTTGAGTTCGCGCAGGAAGGAGGGGACGCCGGGGACGCGCACGATGGGGATATGCTCCGCCGCTCCGGCCGCCGCGCGCGCTGTGACCGCCGATAAGCCCGCGCTCCGGCGCTTGGGAATGACGACCCCATGCGCCCCGACCACTTCGGCCGTGCGGATGACGGCGCCGAGATTGCGCTCGTCCTGCACGCCGTCGCAGACGATGAGGAATAAATCCCCGCCCGCCGCGCGCGCAAGCACGTCTTCCATTTCGCTGTAAGCGAACGCCGCCATAGTGGCGATTACGCCCTGATGTGTTCCGGTTTGGCTGAGACGGTCGAGAAAATGCCTGTCCCGCTCAACGACGACCGCGCCGTTTTCTTTCGCCGCGCGTATCAGCTCGCCCAAGCCTTTCGCGCCGCTCTGCACATACAGCCTGTCTGTCGGACGCCCGGAGCGGAGCGCTTCGGCAACGGCCCTGCGCCCCTCGACGTGGTTATTTTCCACCGGAGGGAGGGCGCGGCGGCGTGCTGGGCGCGTTTCTGGTGGGGTTTACGATGTTCCGCCAGTCCAAGTCGCCGCGCAGCAGGCCTTGAATCAAGACCTCCGCCGTGGCGACGTTGGTGGCGATGGGGATGTTGTGCAGATCGCACAGCCGCAGGAGCGCTAAGTCCTGTTCGTGCGGAACCGACGCCAGCGGGTCGCGGAAAAACAGCACCAAGTCGATTTCGTTGTAGGCGACGCGGGCGCCGATTTGCTGGTCGCCGCCGTGCGCGCCGGAAAAGAAACGCCGTATGCTGAGCCCGGTGGCCTCGCTGACCAGCTTTCCGGTGGTGGCGGTGGCGCACAGGGTATGCCGCGCGAAAATACCGCAGTAGGCAATGCAGAACTGAACCATCAGCTCTTTTTTCATATCGTGCGCGATTAAAGCTATGTTCATATCGTCACCTCTTATGCCGTTTTAGCCTTCGACCTTCCACTCGCGCAGCCGTTTCGGCAGCGGGCGGGGAGTGCCGGACAGCCGGTCGGCCACGTCGCAGAACGCGACGCTCGCGCCGTTGCCGGAGACCAAAACGATGGGGATATTGTGGTTTTGCGCCGCGAGAACCATCTCGTCCTCCGGGATGACGCCCAGCAGGGGCAGACCTACGGTGTCCATGATTTCGTCGACGGTGAAGGCGTGGCCGAGCTTAATCATCCGCGGCTGCACGCGATTGACAATCAGCTTGGCGCCGGCGTAGTTGTTGAGCGCTTCGGCGCAGCGGGCCGCGCCGCGCATGGCCGCTTGGGTGGGTGTGGTTACGACGATGGCGGCGCCGCAGGCTTCCGCCGTCATGGTAAAGCCTTGCCCCAGCCCGGCGGGGCTGTCTACGAAAACGAAGTCCGCCCGCTCCTCCAGCGTTTTGATGAGGGCGCGGAACGCCTCGGCGCTGACCGGCGCGGCGGCGTTGATGAGCGGGGCGGCCAGCAGGGAAAGTCCCGGGATATCGGGATGGGACGCCAGCGCGTCGTTCAGCGCGACCCGCCCGTTCAGCACGTCGGTATAGTCAAAGACGGCCTGCTCCTGCAATCCGAGCGCCAAATCGAGATTGCGCAGTCCCGCGTCGCCGTCTACACAGACAACCGTCCGCCCGAGCTTCGCGAGACAGGCGGAAACGCCCGCGACGATGCTTGTCTTGCCGACGCCGCCCTTCCCGGACGCCACGACGATTGATTGTCCCAAACGCTTCACCCCGCTCCGATTGTTCGGCATAGGTACAGTTTACTAAAAACGCGCCCGCTTGTCAAGCGTGAGAGTTTTTGGGGGTGTGGGGGTCGTGGGGATGTGGCGGTCGCCCCTACGGGAAGAACCACCCCGCCGCCGTTGGCGGCACCCCTCCAAGGAGGGGAATTCGGGGGGATGTTGGGGATGCG
>WRKO01000007.1 GCA_009782215.1 Oscillospiraceae bacterium
CCACCCCTCAAGGGGGGGGAGTTGTGGGGCCCGTTCCATCCTCATTCCCCTCCTGGGAGGGGTGCCGTCCGCAGACGGCGGGGTGGTTTCAGCGCGGCGGCAACCATATTTTGACGACCGGGGGCGGTCGCCCCAATATAGGGTGTCTCCGGGGCCGTGGTTTATGCCCGGAAAAGGGCGGGAGAAATTTCCGATTACAAATTATAAAAAAAGGCTTGCACAATTCTTTCATTTCTGTTACAATCTGCGTAAGCAACTAAATTTTTGAGGAGGTTACATAATGAAAACACGCAAAACCCTATCCCTGCTGGTGGCTCTGGCAATGCTCATCAGCCTGATTACCATCCCCGCGACTGCCGCTCTCACGCCCCCGGCGGGCTACGGCGTCTATGAGCTTGGCCCGACCGACCCCGCGATTGCGGGCGGATGGACCATAGCGCAGCAAGGCTGGCGGATTGAAGGAGAGGCTATGGAGTATTTCAAAGCCGCCGAATTCTTTGTTGTCGAGATGGACTTGAACGCGATGAAAGACGTCGGCGCCTTTGGTATGGGCAGTATGCACTTCATCATGAACGACTTGGTTGATGGTTCAACCGCGCCCACCAACTGGCAAAACACTGTTATCACCCCGGACTGGACGAACTACACCGACCTCGCGACTTCGGCCACTGTCAAAGCCTTTGTCCTTATGGATGACGATGTGCTGACATTTTACATCACCTTGTCGGAAATGAAAAACTATGAGTTTTTCCTCGCCGAAGAAGCCTTTGACATCCAAATCCAATTCAATCCCGTCTCTGTCGTTATCGCCGGTTATTTCGTCGGTGAGTTCGGCGATGTAGGCGAGGACGAAGATGAAGACGAGGACGAGGACGAAGATGAAGACGAGGATGAAGACGAGGACGAAGACGAAGAGCCGTATGAGCGCGGCGAGCCCGGCATGGAGAACTTTGCGGCGGCGAAGATTGTCTATGACGGCCGTTTCACCGATAACGACGGCTGGTTTACCGAATGGGTTGAGAAAGCCTATGAGTTCAACATCATGGCGGGAACAAGCGCCACGACCTTTGACCCGAACGGCAACATCAGTTTCGCGGAAGCCATCACCACGGCGGCGAAGATGCACGCGATTTATAACTACGGCTCGGACAAAGCCATCGGCAACGTGTCCGGCGCGTGGTATCAGAAATTTGTTGACTATGCCATTGAGGAAGGCATCATCGGCGAGGACGATTATGACGATTACACCGCCCTTGCCACACGCGCCGACCTAGTGAATATCTGGGTCAACATCCTCCCGGCGGAGGAGCTTGAGGCCCTCAACGAGTTTGACGGCATGGACGACGTCGGCGAGGACGACGCTGCGATTATCCTCTTCATTGAAGCGGGCATCATGGTCGGTACCGGCGATGCTTTCGGCACCAATGATTTGGTCAACCGCGCTTCCGCCGCCGTAGCCCTCACAAGACTCGCCGACCCCACCGAGCGTTATAGCGGCGACGACGCCCCGATCGCGGGCGGCTGGAGCGACGAAAGAGACCTGACCGACGAAGACCTTGAAGTGTTTGAAGCAGCTCTGGAAGGGCTGGACGGCGTGGTTTACGAGGCGCTGACCGTCTCGACCCAAATCGTGGCCGGCACCAACTACCGCTTCACAGCCCTCGCCACCATCGTCGTCCCCGACGCCGAGCCCTATGAGGTCGTTATCACCGTTTTCGTAGACTTGGAAGGCAACGTAGAGCTGCTTGAGATCGACGGCGAGCCGGAGGAAGACGACAACGGGGAAGAGAACGGCGGCGACGGCGAATTAGCCGGCGAAGTGCTGGAATTGGGCGCGGCGCAAATTCTAGAAAACGGCGGATTTATGGTTGGCTGGGTGACGAACGGCACCGACAACAAAACGACCCCGTATGAAGCAGCCGATTGGGATTTCGCCAAATTCCTGGTTGTCATGGTGGATTCCCTCCCCGACGGAGACATTAGTGTCGCGTATCAAGGGGCTCCCAGCTGGGCTTGGAGAGACAAACTTCAGTACAACGATGAAATCAGCTTCGCAAACGGAATGCTGGTCATCGACTTAGAGGCTGATTTGTACAGCTACAACGAGTTTAAGCTGATGGACGGACAGAAGAAAATTCTGCTTGACCTGAAAGACGCTGAAACCACATGGGCAAACCTAGGCATCACCGTCGCGTTCTTCACCGACACAGACCCGAGGTAACGAGTAACGTAAAAAAAAGGAGCGGCGTTAGCCGCTTCTTTTTTTATGTGTTGTGGGGGGGGTTGACGGGGTTACAGCGGCTCGTAATCTCCGCTCCGGGCTTGCGCCAGCATGACCTGCTCCTCGTTTGTCAGTTCGTCTTGTATATCCGCTACCGGCACACAAGCCCGCAGCAATGTGTCTATCGCTTTCAGCAATTCCTCGCTTTCCACCAAGCCAATCATTTGATGGATATTCGCAACCAATGCGGACACTGCGGTCACCTCCTATGATTTATACGCGTCGCCGCGCGGCAGAATTAGGTCGATTTTCAAAAGCACATCTTCAAAGTGATAAAGCACCCGGTACCCGCCGACCCTAAGCCTGTACTGGTCTTCTGTGCCGGATAGTTTCACGATGTCGCCCTTGGGCGGGGTCTCAAGAAGTCCTGCGATTCCGGCCTTTAGCCTAGCTTGCATTTTATCCTCTTGACTCAGCAAATATTTTTTAGCCTGTCTCGAATAAAGCACCGGCATCCGTCCCGCCTCCTTCGTTTGTATCATACCATACCCTCCCGCGAGACGTCAACCCCATTCCCCGCCTTGGAGGGGTGGCGTCCGCAGACGCCGGGGGGGTCCAAAAAAAATTTTTTCAAAACCTATTGACAACGCCGTTAATGTGTGATAGTGTGGTGGTACACATAAGGAGGTGGCACTATGCAAATGTGGGATAGGTGGAATCTGGCGTTTGACGACCGAATGCCGATTTACCGGCAAATCATTCTTCAGTTCAACCGGGCGTTTGTCCGGGGGGACATCAGCCCGGGAGACCGCATCCCATCCATCCGGGAGCTGTCCGCGCTCCTGCGGGTCAACACCAACACGATACAGCGGGTGTATCAGGAAATGGAGCGGGACGGCCTGATTGGCAGCAAACGGGGAACAGGATATTTTTTTACGGAGGATTTGAAGCAGATGGAAAAAACACGCCGAGACCTAGCGCTCGATTCCCTGCGCCGCTTTGCCGATGAAATGCGCGCGCTGGGGCTGACAGACAAAGACATTATGGACGAACTCGCGTCCTACATGAAAGGAGATGAACAGCGTGAACACGGTTCTTGAAATCAGCGGCCTTGAGAAACGCTTCGCGGGCTGCATGGCCCTGAACGGCGTGGATTTATCCATTCCGAGCGGGCAAATTGTGGGGCTGCTGGGCCCCAACGCTTCGGGGAAAACCACCCTGCTGAAAACCGTGGCGGGACTGCTTCAGCCCTCGGCGGGCGAGGTGCGCTACCATAACGGCGCGCGGCCCGGCCCCGACGCCAGAAGCACCGTCGCGTTCTGCCCCGACGCTTTGACCTTCCCGCGCTGGATGCGCGTCAAAGACGCGTTTACCTTCTACCGGGAAATGTATCCCGACTACGCGCAAGCCCGCGCGGACGAGCTGTGCCGCATTTTAGACCTGCGGGACGTTCAGCGCGCCAATATCCGCCGCCTGTCAAAGGGGATGAAGGAGCGGCTGAACCTCGCGCTGACGTTTTCCCGCCAGACAAATCTGTATCTGCTCGACGAGCCTCTGGACGGGATAGACCCCGTGGGGAAAGCCAAGGTCATCGACGCCATTCTCGCCATGCAGCCGGAGGGCGCGTCCACCCTCATATCCACCCATCTGGTCAAGGATGTGGAGCGCATACTCGCCGGCGTCTATTTTCTGTCCAAGGGACAAATCGTCTTCTCCGGCGTCTGCGACGCCATACGCGAGGAGCGCGGTCAAACCGTGGAACAGGCATATTTGGAGGTGTTTATCCGTGAAGGCTCAATTTAAGTACGCGTTTTCAGCCGGGCTGACCGTCCGGGGCGGCACGTTTGCCGTCATCCTTCTGATGAACCTTGTGTTCATCCTCTTCGGGGTGTTCGGGATGCTCCCCTTCGCCGCCAATGTCACCGCCGTCGCCCTCTGCGGAACCGGCGTCGCCGTGATGATGGCTTTGAATCTGGTCGGCGACATCGCCATTGCCCGCCGCATGTTCGCTGCGCCGGGCGCGTATCTCTACGCGCTGACGCCCGTGCCGCGCTGGAAACCCTTGCTGGCAAGCGTCGTCGCCATGCTGGCAGCGGATGTGGTTACGATGACGTTCCCCATCCTCGGCGTGACATGGCTGTCCCTCCGGCTGGCGGGGGAAAGCATCGGCGCCGTTGTTTGGGACTCTATCCGCGGCAACGCGTCGGATTGGCTGTTCGGGCTGTGGTTTATCGCGCTTATGCTTGCGGGGTATCTGTTTATCGTGATGGTGATTTTGTTCTGCGCGGCGATGAAAAAATCGGTGTTTTACCAAAAGCCCGCCGGAGGTCTGCTGACCGCGCTGACGGCGCTGGGAGCGTTTTATGTCCACGGGCTGTCCTCCCTCCTGCTGGCGCCGCTGGGCGTGGTGGAACGCTGGGGCTGGTGGTTTCTCGTCACGGTCGGCAGGACGGGCATCATTGCCTATCTCTTTTTAGTGCTGATACAGGCCGCGGCGCTCTTTGCGGCGACGGCAAGGCTGATGGAAAGGAAGATGAACATATGAAAAAGATATGGCTGCTTGTCCTCTGCGCGGCGCTGGCCGCCGCGCCGCTCACCGGCTGCGTGTCCGTCAATTTTTCAAACGCGGCGCTGTTCGCGGAGGAGACCGGGCGGGGAACCCCGGAGGGCTTTGAGTTTACCGTCGGCGCATACAGCGCGGTGAGGGTTGAGGGCTACTGCGACGTCCGCTACTATGCCGGGACGTCCGACACCGTCACGCTGAAAATCCAGCCCAATCTGCTGGAGTATTACGAGGTGGAGGTCGTCGGCGGGGAGCTGGTTCTCCGCACCACGAGACGAATCAATTTCAGCGCCGCAAACACCCCCGTGCTGACGGTGTACACGCCCGTTCTGGAAGGGCTGACCGTGACGGGCGCGGGCAAGTTCACCGCGCATGACGTGATTGCCGCCGACTCGTTTACCCTCCGCCTGTCCGGCGCGGGCGACGTCAGCGCCGGGCTGGACGTCGGCCGGCTGTCCGTTTCCGTATCCGGCGCGGGCAGCATCGAGCTGGCCGGCACGGCCGATACCGCCGAGCTGACCATGTCCGGCGCGGGCAACCTCGACGCATTTCAGCTTCAAACGCGCGAGACGTCCGTCCGCCTGTCCGGCGCGGGCGCGGTGAGGGTCTACTGCACCGAGACCTTGCGCATCGACGCCTCCGGCATCGGCGCTGTGGAATACAAAGGCGGCGCGTCCGTTGACATCAACCGGGGCGGTTTGGTGGTTGTGGAGCGGGTGGACTAGGGGACGGCGCGGGCGGGCGGGGACGACCGCCCCTACAGGCGACCCCGCAGCATTCCCTGTAGACAAACCACCGCTAGGTGTGGTATAATACCTTCATTCTACATTATACTGGAGGAACGAACCACATGAACACACTCAAAAAACTGACTTCATGGGCGCTGGCGCTTGCGCTGGTACTGTCACTTTGCACAAATCTGGGGGGGGGCTTTGTGCAGTTTGCACAGGTGGCGTTTGCCACTATCGACGACCACCAGAACAGTGTTTTTAGAGAGATACTCTTTACCAACACGGACAGCGGCTTAAATTTCCCGGTAACGTATGTCAGCCTTTTGGCGGTGAGCGTTTCAGCGAACGGGAGAGCGATGACTACTGAGCGCGAAGTTGGCTTCGTCATTACTAGGGACAGCACGAATGCTTACTCCGTTTCGTACGACGACAGCATGGTGTCTTATATTGACCCCGCCTACAGCGCGACGCCAATGCAGACCCTGTCGTTTGTATTCTCAGAATCGCCGTCGGATGTGGCGTATCAAAAGGGCGACGGCGCGTTTGTATCCTTAGCAAAGTGGGACGGTATCAGCCCCGCCCCTTCTCTGTACTATGTTGAAATACAGGATACTGACCTGCTGACGCAACAGCCCGCGTATTTTATAGGTTTTGCGGGGTTTTACGGCACAGATTTCCCGGAAGGGTATGACGGCATTACCTTTAAGTTTAGCACGGACGAAGGCACATTCACCGTCGCGCTGACGGAACAAGCCATCATCACACACACCGTAACATTCAACCTTCATTACTCCGTTGGACTGAACCCTCCCGAAACATTTGATATAACCGTTGCCGACGGCGAAAGTTTAGGAAACAGATTCCCTGACGACCCGACCAGAATCGGGCAGACCTTTCACGGATGGCTTATAGCAAACGATTTCCCCGGTGCCGGTAGCCCGTTCACGGAAGACACTATAGTAAACGGCGACATACGCGTGGGGGCGCATTGGGTCCCTATCCCATATGCCATCGACTATGATTTAGCGGGAGGAACGGTATCGTCTAACCCGGCGACCTATACCATTATGTCTTCGGCTATCACTCTTACCAACCCAACCAGAGCGGGTTTCACCTTCGCGGGCTGGCTTGGGACAGGGCTTACAGCGCCAACGATGGACGTAACGATTCCCACCGGCTCAACCGGCGACAGAACCTATCTGGCGACTTGGACGGTGAACACCTACACCCTGACATTTGACTACGGCTATGACGGCATTGAAGAAACGATTGAGAATGTCAGCCACGGAACGCAAATCACACTGCCGACCCCGACCCGCCCGGGATATAATTTTTTGGGTTATAGCCACATATTACCGGACGGCACCTCCGGCGAGGGAGTATCAAGTCCGTATTCGGTTAGAGCAAATACAACCCTGCGTGCGGTATGGACTGCAAAACCGACCACGGGCATAACGCTCAATAAATCATCAACTGTAATTAACTGGAACTCCTCTGAACTGCTGACAGTCATCTTCACCCCCTCCGATACGCTTGACAGGCGGATAAATTGGATTTCAAGCGATAACACGGTTGCCACTGTAAATGATAATTGGCGGGTGACTGGTCATTTGGAAGGAACAGTGACGATTACCGCTGTGTTGGACAGTGATGGCTCAATCTTTGACACATTACAAGTTACCGTAGTAGAACCAGGTCCAAGTTCCAGAGTAGAACCGGAAGACATAGAGATTAAAGAGGGAAACCTTGACTTAGACATCGGGGAAACCGAAGTACTTACTACTACAGTAACGCCGAGCAATTCAACCTATCAGTCGGTTAGTTGGAGTTCCTCCAATACGAGCGTTGCCACCGTTGACGAATACGGCGTTGTGACGGCGGTCGGCAAGGGAACGGCGACCATTACAACCGCAGTTAATCCTGCGCCTTATGCCCATATTACAGACAGCATTACCGTCACCGTCACCGCCCCGTTTGTCCCCGTTACGATGATTACGGGCGTGAACGTCAACAACATGGGCAGGGGTGGCGTTCGGGATTTAAGCATCGGCGCAACGGTTCACCCCGCGAGCGCGACGAATAAGGCTATAGAATGGGAAATGGCTGATGCCGGAGGAACAGACGCGACTATTAGCTCAACGGGTGTTCTTACCACACCCAGTGCGGGCACAGTTGTAGTTAGGGCGACCATTGCAAACGGCGCGGCCGAAAGCACGCCGTATACCCAAAATTTCACCATCTCCGTAACAGCCAGCGCGGCGGTGATTACAATAACCTTTGACCCGAACTTCGACCAGCACCACGAAGGCGGAACAGGAACGCAGAGCTTTACGGAAAGCCAAGTTATTGCGGGTATGATATTAACACGAACAGATTTCCCAATCACCGCGCGGAATGGAACAGCCACACATACCTATGCCTTCTTAGGCTACGCTATGGATGCGGCAGCCGGCGCCGAGGTCATAGACACGTTTGACACCAGCGGCGACACGACCCTCTACGCCCAATGGCGTTCACTCTCGGCGGCGCCGCCGACGACCGACACGGACGAGCCGTTCTTCGGCGGCGTCGGCACGCCGGAACCCGAGCCGCCCAAGGAGGTTTATGAGTTTGAAGCGGGGACGATTACCCTCAGCGAAGAAACGCTGGCGGAGCTGGCGGAGCTTGGCGGCGACGTGCGGGTGGTGCTGGAGCTGGTGCCGATGAGCGAGCTGTCGGGCGTGCAAGCGGCGCAGGTGAAGGGCTACGAGACGGTGGTCAGCATCGACGTCTTTGTGGACGGCGTGAAGGTGGACGTCCCGCTGACCGTCAGCCTGCCGTACACGCTGAAAGCCAACGAAAAAGCGGCCGGCGTAAACGTCTGGTACTTATCCGACAACGGCAAACTGACCAACCTGAACGGCGTGTTCGACGAGGAGACGGGGCTGATTACGTTCACGATAACGCACCAAAGCTACTTCGTTGTGGGCTACGACGAAGCGTTAGCCGCTTGGGACGGAAGATGGACGGACGTGGACGGGAATGAATACTTCGACGCGATCGCGTTTATCGCTTGGTACTTGACGGAGCTTGAGGAAACGCTCTTTGCGGGGACTGGCGGGACGCGGTTCAGCCCGGATATGGTGATGACACGCGGGCAGTTTATGACGGTACTTCATAAGCTCGCAGGACGCCCCGAGCATAGCGACGGCGACGGCTTTGACGATGTAGCCGAGGACGCTTGGTACTATGACGCGGTGCTGTGGGGCTTTGAGACGGGCATCGTTGCGGGGATAGGCGGGAACTTGTTCGCGCCGGACGAGGAATTGTCGCGTGAGCAGATGGCTGTGATTTTGAGTAAGTACGCGGATTACGCGGGGCTTGAGCTGGAAGCGTTGCGCGAGCTGCCGGAGGAGCTGGAGTTCAGCGACTGGGCGGACGAGGATGGGTATATTACGGGCTTGGCCGGGGCCGGTTTGCTGACCGGCGGCGGGCTGGATTTGACGGAATCGGCGCCGCGGGCGGAGATCGCGCTGATGTTCATGGAGTTTGTGAAGCTGGTTTTGCTCGCTTGAGCCATTGATAACATGAAATTTTGGAAAAAGACTTGACATTATAGTAACAAAGCTGTAAAATGGTATTGTAGGAGAATTACACACAGGGAACCGGGCTTTTCAGCCCGGTTTCTTTGGCGGAGGCGATGTTTATGAAAAACCGTAAACCCCTGCTTATTTGGATGGCTCCGGCGCTGGCGGCGCTTGGACTGACGCTGGCCGCCTGCGGCGGGGGCGGGACGGGGCCGGAAGAAACCGCGTCCCCCGAGCCGCCGGCGCAGACCGGCGCGGACACCGCAGAACCGGAGGTCAGTCCTTTGCCGCAGTTTGATTTGACGGAGTTTATTGTCATCGACCAGTTCGGGTACCGCCCCGGCGCGCGGAAAACGGCGGTCATCCGCAGCCCGAAGGACGGCCCGGACGCGCATCTTTCGTTCGCGCCCGGAAGCGTTTACCGTGTCGTCAGCGAGGACGCGGGGGCGGCGGTCTATGAAGGCGCGCCCGAACACAAATTTGACCTCGACCCGGCCTCGGGCGACGAAATATGGTGGTTTGACTTCTCGGCGGTCAGCGAGCCGGGGCGGTACTACATCCTTGACGCTGAAAACGGCGTGCGCTCCTTCGCGTTTACCGTAGCCGAGGACGTTTACAACGACGTGCTGAGGCACGCCGTCCGTATGTTTTTCTATCAGCGGGCCGGATTCGCGAAAGAGGCCGAGTTTGCCGGCGAGGGCTGGGCGGACGGGGCAAGCCATTTACAGGACGGCCGGGCGCGGTATTTTTACGACCGAGACAACCCCGACACGGAGCGGGATTTGAGCGGCGGATGGTATGACGCGGGCGACTACAACAAATATACGTCATGGACGGCACGGTATGTTGAGGAAATGCTGGAAAGCTACCGGGAAACCCCCGGCGTTTTCACCGACGGCACCAACATCCCCGAATCGGGCAACGGCGTCCCGGATATCATCGACGAAGCCCGCTGGGGGATGGATTACCTGCTGAAGCTGCAAAACGACGGCTCGTATAGGCCGACCGTGCTGCCCAACGGCTACCCGGACGATATCGTCTCCTACGACGGCTCCCTGCTCAGCGTGGTGACGCTGTCAAACCGCAACGACGCCAACGGGCACGCCTCGCCGCCCTCAACGGCGGCGGGCATGACGCTGTACGGCCCGCCGAACACGACCTCGGCCTACGCGGCGGCGCGGGCGTTCGCCCTCGGCGCGGTCATGTTTGCCGAATGGGACGCGGAATACGCGGAGCGGCTAAGGGACGCCGCCGTCAGGGCGTGGAGCTGGGCTGAGGCCAACCCTGACGTGATGTTCCACAACAACAACGCCGCCAACCGCTCGCAGGGGCTGGCGGCGGGCGATCAGGAAATCGGCGGCAACTCCACCGGCGCGCGTTCGGAAAACCGCATGAAAGCCGCGCTTTATCTGTTTGAAATGACCGGGAATGCCGAGTATTTGTCGTTGTTTGAGGACAACTACAGGGGCTTCCCTCTGTTCAACTGGTGGTTCATGGATCATTACCGCACAAGCCAGCACACGATGTATTTTCAGTACATCAACCTTTCAGACGCCGACCCCGCCATTGCCGGCGCGGTGAGGGAGCAGTTTCTGCTCGCGTTCAACCGCGAGGATTCGCATTACGCGCCGATGCTCGGAACGGACGGCTACCGCGCCTTCCTCGACGACTACCCGTGGGGCTCGAACCGGGCGAAATCGGAGATGGGGCTGACGTTTTACCAATGGGCGGCCAATGGCATGGAGCCGGATAAATCGCCCGAATTTCTGGCCGCGGCGGAGGATTATCTGCACTATATCCACGGCGTGAATCCCTTCAACTGGGTCTACCTGACCAACATGAACGGCTACGGCGCGTCCAAAAGCCTGACGTCCATCTATCACGACTGGTTCTCGCCGAACACCCCGTGGGATATCGCGGGCGTTTCCGAGGTTGGCCCGGCGCCGGGGTATCTGCCGGGAGGGCCGAACCAAGGCTACAATGTTCAGAGCGGCTTCCCGGACAGCTTGGGCGGGTACACCCCCACCGCCGAGGAGCTTGAGCTGGGGACGGATATCCAAGACAATCTGGTCGGCTCGCCGCCCGCGAAGATGTACATCGACATCAACCATAGCTGGCCCATCAACACTTGGGAGATTACCGAGCCGAGCAACGGCTACCAAATGGCCTACATACGGCTGCTCTCGAAGTTTGCTAAGCCCTTGAACGCGGGAGGGTTGGCGCCATGAAAAAGCTCATCGGATACGCCGCCATCCTGCTGGCCCTGCTCTTTTTGTCCGGGTGCGCGCCCTCCCGGACTGAGATTCCGCCAAACACCTCCTCGCGGCGGGATTTTTATGAGATTTTCGTCGGCTCCTTCTGCGACAGCGACGGGGACGGGCTGGGCGACCTGCAAGGGCTGATTTCCAAGCTGGATTACTTAAACAACCCCCGGGGGCGGGACACGCTCGGCGTCAGCGGCATATGGCTGATGCCCATCAACCCGTCGCCCACCTACCATAAGTATGACGTGACCGATTACTACGCCGTTGACCCCGGCTACGGGACGATGGAGGACTTTGAGCGGTTAATCGCCGAAGCCCGCGAGCGCGGCATCGACGTCATCATCGACTTGGTCATCAACCACACGTCCTCCAAGCACCCTTGGTTTTTAGCGGCCCTTGAGGAGTTGAGAAGCGGGAGCGAGCCGCGCTATCAGCTATATTACAACTTCACCGACGAGCGGGTCGGCGCGGACTACTATCCGGCGCCGGGCGGGAAGTTTTACGAAGCGCATTTTTGGAACGAAATGCCCGACCTCAACATGGACAACGAGGCGCTGCGCGGGGAGATTCTGAACATCGCGCGGTTTTGGCTGGAGAAGGGCGTGGCCGGGTTCCGGCTGGACGCGGCTAGGCATGTCTACAACAGTCAGGCCCGAAACCTTGAGTTTTGGACGTGGTTTGTTGACGCGTGCAGGGACATCAAGGAGGATATCTTCCTTGTGGGAGAGGTGTGGAGCGGAGAGAGCGAAATCCTGCCCTTTTACGAAACGGGCCTCGCCGTCTTTAATTTCCCCTTCGCCGGGCATGACGGAACCATCAACCGCAGCCTGAACAGCGGGAACGGCGGCAGGCTGGCCTCGGAACTCGAGCGCTGGGATCGCGAGATACGTCTGCGGAACCCGGACGGCATTAACTGCCTCTTTCTCAGCAACCACGATACCGGGCGCAGCGCCGGGTTTATCCCCGACCCCAACCGGCGGAAGCTCGCGGCGGCCGTCTATCTGCTCGTTCCGGGCAGCCCGTTTATCTATTACGGCGAGGAAATCGGGATGACCGGCTCCGGCATTGACGAAAATAAGCGCACCGCCATGCTCTGGTCGGCGTCCGACCCCACGGGCATCCCCCGCAACCCCGCCGGCGCCGAACAGGTGCGGGCGCCCGCGCAAGGCGTCGCGGAACAGCTCGCCGACCGGAACAGCCTGCTTAATTACTACCGCGCCGTGCTGGCGCTGAAAGCGCGGCACCCCAGCCTTTATGACGGCGAGGTGGTCAAAATCGACTTGGAAAACCAAGGGCTCTGCGCCTTCCGCGCCGGGGACGCCATCGTCGTTCACAACCTCACCGGCGAAAGCGCGGCCGTGGCGCTCGGCGACCTCGGCGGCGTGGCGCTCGGCGGCTCCGTCAGCCCCACCGGCGCGTCCGTATCGGTCAAAAACGGCGTCCTGACCCTCCCCCCCTACGCCTCCGCAATCCTGACATAATCCGGCCCGCCCTCCAGCCTTTGCCGCGTTTTAGCGCAAAAGCGTTGCTTTTACCGCGGGGATGTGGTATACTACTGTTTAGTCTTTCGACGATTGGGAAGAGACATTTTGCGGGTTTGTTGTGAAAGGGGTTGAGCGGTATTTCCAGCGGAAGTGGCGAGAACGGGATGAATCCGGTTGGGCGCGAGGGGCTTCTGGGCGAATTGAAGCGCTTTGTCAGCGCCGCGGAAACCGGCGATTTTAATTTCACCCTCAACACGGAGCATTTGCCGAGTGAGGACGCGGAAATTGCCCTTTTGCTGAAAAAGGGAATCCAGCATTACCGGGCGATTCTTGAGGAGGACATCGCGCAAAGCAAAAGCGTGAACACGGCTTTGGGTGTTGCGCGGTGGAGCGTTGACCTTGTCACGGAGATTATGAGCTTCGACGGAAACAAAGAGAACCACTGGACATGGTCGCAGGAATTCCGGCATATACTGGGCTTTACCGACGAGACCGACTTCCCCAACAGGGTCGAGTCCTTTGAGGCCCGTTTGCATCCCGACGACATCGAAAAGGCTTTTGCCGCCTTTAAGGCGCATTGTGACGACTACACGGGCAAAACGCCCTATGATATCGAATACCGTCTTCTGCACAAGGACGGCCAATACCGTTATTTTGACGGTTTCGGAGTGGCGCAGAGGAACAGCGACGGCGTTCCGTTCCGCGTCACCGGCGCGGTGAGGGATATCACCGATAAAAAATTGGCGGAGCGCCGGGTTGATGAGCTGAACAAAAACATGGCGTTCATCCTCGATTCGCTGCCCGCCGGGGTCAGAATCGTCAGCTTGGACGACAATCAGTTGGTATACGCGAACAAGGCTTCTATGGATATATTCGGCTGCGAGGACTTTGAAAGAGACGTGGCCGGGCGAAGCGCGTTTGATTTTATGCCGGAGGTTCAGCCAAACGGGAGAAAAACCGTTGATATGGCGAATGAGTTTTTCTCGGCCGAACAGGTTACTATGGATTTTGAGTGCTTTACGCTGCACGGCAAACCGTTTACGGCCCGCATCACGTCCTGCATTGTCAATTATAAAGAAAAGGCGGCTTCCCTTGCCATCATTGAGGACATCACCACCAGAAAGAAAATGGAGGGCCAGCTTTCAGACAGCGACCTGCGCCTCAATTTGCTGGTCAAGAGCCTTGACGTCGCCATGTGGGATATGACCATCAACGCCGACAGCCCGATTGCCGGCAGCAATGAATTTTGGTGGTCGCAGGAGTTCCGGCATATGCTGGGCTTTTCTGATGAGAGCGACTTCCCCAACGTGCTTTCAAGCTGGAGTGACCGGCTCCACCCCGAGGATAAGGAGCGGATTCTGAACCAGCTCGCCGCGCATCTGAACGACTATACCGGCAAGACGCCGCTGGATTTTGAATACCGCCTTATGCTGAAAAACGGGGACTACCGATATTTCCACGCTTTCGGCGAAACGCTGCGCGACAGCGCGGGCGTCCCCATCCGGGTCGCGGGCGCGCTGAAGGACGTCCACGAGCAGAAAACCATGCAGAAGGCGCTGAAGCGCCGCGAGGAATTGCTTGAAACGCTGAATACGGTGTCCGTCGCCTTCCTCTCGCAGCGGGATAAGGTGTTCGGAACCCTCATGTCGCAGGAAATCGGGGTCATCGCGGACATGATGGGCTTGGACAGGCTGTCTGTATGGCGGAACACCGCGAAGCCGGACGGCTTGCACGCGTCTATGATTTATCGCTGGGACAGGGACTCGGGCGGCGTGACGGAGCCGACGGAAACCTTATCGGACGTCAGCTACGACGATCTCGCGCCCAACTGGAAGACGCTTTTCGAGAAGGGGGCCACGATTAACGGCCCGGCGAGGCTGATGGAGGAGCGCGAGGCGGCTTCGCTGAAAGCCTTTGGCGTTGTGTCCGCATTTGCCGCGCCGGTATTCATCAACCATGCTTTGTGGGGCTTCGTGCTGTTTGAAGACCGCGTCAATGAACGCCGGTTTGACAGTGAGAGCGCTGAAATCATGCTTTCGGCGGCGTTTCTGTTTGTCAACGCCGTCATCCGCGACGAAAAGGAAAGCGAAATCCTTGAGGCGAATCAGGCGCTTGACCAGCAGAACGATTTGCTCTACGCGGTAAACCGGGCGGCAAGCGCGCTTCTCACGGCGGACGCCGGCGAAACCTTCCGGGCTTTGCTGATGGAAGGCATGGAAATCATCGGCCGCAGCGTGGACGCGGACTGCGTTGAGATTTGGAAAAACGAGATGGTGGACGGGGAGCTTCACGCGGTCAACATCCATTACTGGTTCAGCGACAGGGTTTCGCATCTGGAGCCTGCCGCCTCCGCCGCTCAAAGCTTCCCCTACAGCGATACGCATGACTGGGAAAACAGGCTGGCGCGGGGGGAATGTATCCAAGGCTCCCTTCAAAGCCTTTTGCCGGAGGACCAACCTTTTGTGGAGTCCTTCGGCATCAAGAGCCTGCTGGTTATCCCGATGTTCATGGGCTCCGAATTATGGGGTATGTGCTGTATCGACGATTACACCAAAAGCCGCGAGTTTTCGGAGGACGAGGTCAGCATCCTGCGCTCTATGGGCAATATGATGGCAAGCACCATCGTCCGGCAGAATTTGACCTCGGAGATTCGCAAGGCGAACCACCTCACGAAGATATTGCTGGACGAGTCGCCCCTGTGCTGCCAGCTTTGGGACAGCTCCCTCAAAAAGATAGACTGCAACGAGGCCGCCGTCAAGCTGTTCGGGTTTAAGGACAAGCAGGACTATCTGGAAAACTATGCCCTTTTGTATCCCGAATACCAGCCCGACGGGCAGCCCACCGCCGAAAAGGCCTATAACAGCGTTAAAAAAGCCTTCGACGAGGGCAGCTTTACGCTGGACTGGACGTATAAGCTGCCCGACGGCACGATGATGCCCACGGAAATTACCCTTATCCGGGTCGAATATGAGGACGGGCACGGCGTGGCGGGATACACGCGGGATTTGCGCGAGCAAAAAAGGATGATGGATGAAATTGAGCAGCGGGCCAATGAAATCGCCATTCACAAGAACACGCTCCAAACCATGATTAACTCGATGCCCGACTTTGTGTTCGGCAAGGATTTGAATTGCAACTACACGCTGCTCAATCTTTCCGCCGCGACGTATTTGAATGTTGAGATTGACAGCATTATCGGGAAAAACGATATCGAAGGGCTGGGATTCCCCGCCGAGGTGGCCGAAGAGCTGCTGCAGCAGGACAAGAAAATTTTCAGCGGAGAGCCTAAGTTTATCGCCGAGCATTGGATACCGGCCCACGACGGCTCGCTCCGGTATTTTGAAACAACCAAGGCTCCGATTACGCAGGACGGCGCCATCATCGGGCTTGTCGGCGTGTCCCGCGACATCACCGAGAAAACGCAGATGAAAAAAGAATTGGAGACGGCGCTGGAGCAGGCGACCGCCGCAAGCAAGGCCAAGGGCGAGTTTCTGGCCAAAATGAGCCATGAGATCCGCACGCCGATGAACGCGATTATCGGCATGACGGAGCTTGCCCTGCGGGAGGACAACATCAACGTCATCCACGAGCACTCCCTCTCCGTGAAGCAGGCCGGCTCTACCCTGCTGTCCATCATCAACGACATCTTGGATTTCTCTAAAATCGAGCAGGGCAAGCTGGAGATTGTGTCGGCCAAATACAATGTTTCCTCTTTAATCAACGACGTGATCAGCATCACCCGCATGAAGGTCATCCATTCCCAGTTGCGCTTCACGGTAAACATTGACTGCAACATCCCGTACGAGCTGATTGGCGACGAGGTGAAAATCCGGCAGGCGCTGATTAACGTGCTGTGGAACGCCGTCAAATACACCGATTCGGGCTTTGTGTCCCTCTCGGTCAGCGGCGAAATCACCGACGGGGACACCGTTGAGCTTGTGATGAAGGTCGCCGACAGCGGGCGGGGCATCAAGCAGGAGGATATCGGCAACCTATTCGGCGATTTTGTGCAGTTTGAGTCCGAATTGAGCCGGAACACCGAAGGCGTCGGGCTGGGGCTTGCCATTACGAAAAGCCTTGTCAGCGCGATGGGCGGCCGGATTGACGTTGAGTCCGAATACGGGAAGGGCAGCCTGTTTACCCTCACACTGCCGCAGAAATTCCATGTGCGCGCGGCGATGGCGGCGATTGAGGAACCCGGGAAAAAAGTCCTTCTCTATGAACAGAACAAGACGTACGCCGATTCTGTTTTCCAGACGCTCGGCAACCTCGGCGTTCACTGCGACCGCGCCGAGAACGATAACGAGCTGTATGAAAAGCTGGCGGCGCAATCCTATGGCTTTGTCTTCATTTCGGCCACGCTGTACGGCAACAACGAATATGTCCTCACCACCTTCGGCAAGGACGCCAAGGTTGTTTTGCTCGCCAAGTTCGGCGGCACCATTTCGTCAGTCGGGCTGAAGGTTCTTGAAATGCCGGCGTACTGTGTGTCTGTGGCCAATGTGCTGAACAACGTCTCCGGCGGCGCCTCTAGTGACGGGAACGGGGCCTTGGTGGAGTTCTCCGCGCCGGACGCCAAGGTTCTCGTCGTGGACGACATCAACACAAACCTTGTTGTGGCCAACGGCTTGCTCCGGCCTTACAATATGCGCGTCGATCTGTGCCGGAGCGGCATGGACGCGCTTGAGGCCATCAAAGCGAGACGGTATGACTTGGTGTTTATGGATCACAAGATGCCCAGAATGGACGGTGTGGAAACCAAAGACCGCATCCGGGCAATGGGCGACGGGGATTCGTATTACAAAACCGTGCCGATTGTGGCGCTGACGGCGAACGCGGTGAATGACGCGAAGAAGATGTTCCTTGAAAACGGCTTTGACGATTTTTTGGCAAAGCCCATCGACACCGTCGAGCTGAACGCAATCCTGAAAAAATGGATTCCCAAGCACAAGCGGGAACGTCTGGACTGACACGGATTGCGTGAAAAAATGAGCATCAAAAGAAAATGTTGACAAAGCGCGGGGAATATGTTATCATTAAACCAGCTCGAGACATCATATTACTATTATTAGGAGGAATTGTTATGAAAAAGCTCACCGCACTCCTGCTGGCCACCGTTCTCTGCTTCACTCTGGCTGCCTGCGGCAGCGACCCCGTCGAAGACGTGACCCTGCGACTCTGGGGAGGCGAGGAAGACCAAGTCATGCTTCGCCAAATGGCCGACGCGTTCATCGAAGCCAACAAGGACAAGGTCAACCTCACCATCAGCCTCGGCACCGAATCCGAGTCCACCGCGAAGGACACCATCCTGACCGACATTGAGGCCGCGGCCGATGTGTTCGCTTTCGCCAACGACCAAATCATCGAGCTTGTCACGGCCGGAGCGCTGCAAGAGGTTTCCATCCGCGCCGACGACATCAAATCCCGCAACTCCGCCGGTTCGGTCGAAGCGGCCACGGTCGGCGGGAAGCTGATGGCCTATCCGATGACCGGCGACAACGGCTACTTTATGTACTACGACGCCTCGTACTTCACCCCGGACGATGTGCAGACCTTTGACAGGATGCTGGAAGTCGCCGCCGCCGCCGGCAAACAGATTACCATGGATATGGGCGGCGCTTGGTACAGCTATTCCTTCTTCAAGGGCGCCGGTCTGGACGTGAGCCTGATTGAAGGCACCCAAAACAACTTCTGCAACTGGAACGCCGCGGGTGGAACCGACGTTGTGCAAGCCATGCTGGCCATTGCCGCGCATCCGGCGTTTATCTCGCTGGGCGACGGGGAGTTCGTCACCGGCATCGAAAACGGCACCATCATCGCCGGCATCAACGGCCCGTGGAATGCCGGCAGAGCGCAGGACGCTTGGGGCGCGAACTACGCCGCCGCCAAGCTGCCTACCTTCACCCTTGCCGGAGCGCAAAAGCAAATGGGCAGCTTCGCCGGCTTTAAGCTGGTTGGCGTCAACGCCCTCAGCGCGAACGCCGGATGGGCGATGGAGCTTGCCGACTGGATTACCAACTACGAAAACCAAGTCAAACGCTTTAACGACCGTCAGCAAGGCCCCTCCAACACCGCCGCCGCCGCGACCGACGCCGTTCAGGCCGACCCCGCTCAGGCAGCGTTCGCCGCCCAGCAGCCCTTCTCCGTGCCGCAGGCTATCGGCGGAAACTACTGGAGCGCGGCCGGGACGCTGTTTGAAATCATCGTCCGCGGCAATCCCGACGGCACCGATTTGCAGACACTGCTTGACAACGCCGTCGCCGGAATCACCGCCCCTGTTGGCTAAGCCTCAATCATAGCTTCAGCAGCTTACGGACTGCTGCTGCATCCGCAGCGGCAGTCCGTTCCATAATTACCGGAGGGAGTTGATTGTACTATGAGCCGTTTTCTGGGGTTCTTTCAGGGCTTGGCGGCGGACTTCATGCAGGGCGATATCTTCGTAAAGCTCTCCGCGCTGTTTCCGGGCGCCGGATATTTCCGCCGGCGGCAGTACATTAAAGGCGTTATCCTAACGCTGTTTCAGGCGGTCATTATCTTCTTTGCCATTACCGTGGCCATTCCGTACATCGCCAAATACTCCACGCTTGGCACGGTGGCGCATGAATCATTCTTTAACCCCGACACGATGAAAAACGAAATCAACGACTATGACCACTCGTTCCGTATCCTGCTCTACGGGCTTATTTCCATGATTGTGCTGGCGGCCGCGCTGGTCATCTGGCTCCGCAACATCCGCTCCGTGCGGGCGCTCGAAGTCCGGGCGCGGGAGGGACAGCGCATCACATCCTTTGTCGAGGACGTTAAGTCTATGCGCGACAAGCGCTTCCATATCGTTCTGCTTTCCCTGCCCTGTCTGGGCATTGTGCTGTTCACCATCGTCCCGCTGGTTGTGATGATTTTGGTCGCCTTCACCAACTATGACCAGCAGAATATGCCACCCACACAGCTTTTCACTTGGGTCGGGCTGCAAAACTTCCGAACGCTTTTCTCCAACAGCATCACCATCTCCTTCGGTTACGCGTTCTTCAAGGTGCTGTCATGGACCTTGATATGGGCGTTTACCGCCACCGCCACCTGCTACATCGGCGGGATTATGCTCTCTATGTTCATCAACAGCGCGAAGACCAAGTTCAAGCAGGTATGGCGCACCATGTTCATCGTGTCGATTGCGGTTCCGCAGTTTGTCACGCTGCTGCTGGTGCGGAATTTCTTCGCCACCACGGGTATCGCCAACACGTTCGCGGCGCAATGGGGACTCACCGATTTTCTCAGGAACATCGGTCTGATTCCCGAAACGCTCACCAACATCCCGTTTCTGACCGACCCGAACTGGGCGAAGGTGATGATCATCCTGATTAACGTCTGGATTGGCGTGCCGTACCTGATGCTGATTGCCACGGGGATTCTGATGAACATTCCCAAGGAGCTGTATGAGAGCGCCAGAATCGACGGCGCCAGCCCGTTCAAGGCGTTCGTCCATGTCACGATGCCCTATATGCTGTTTGTCACCGGGCCGTACCTGGTGACCTCGGTGGTGTCGAACATCAACAACTTCAACGTCATCTACCTCTTAACCAATGACGTATTCACGACGACCGACCAAGCGCTGGCCAACGCCAACGCGCAGGAGGTCGACTTGCTGGTGACATGGCTGTTCCGACTGACGCAGAACTTCTATAACTACAAGATGGCCTCGGTTATCGGCATCATGGTGTTTATCGTCTGCGCGGTGTTTACCTTGGTTGCGTTTAATGTTGTACTGAGACGGAATAAGGAGGATAAGTTCCAGCTATGAAAAAGGTAAAAGTCTTAAAAGGCGTATTTTTCGCCGGGCGCCACCTATTCCTGCTGGCGCTGGCACTCTTTTGGCTGATTCCCATTATTTGGCTGGTTTGCACCTCTTTTTCCATTCAGCCGGGCATCAACATCAGCCGCTTTTTCCCCGAGGCGTGGACGTTTGAGAACTACCGCCTGCTGCTGTTCAACAGCGAGGACACGGTGGCGCGGTTCCCTGTCTGGTTCAAAAACACGCTGATTATCGCCATTTTCACCTGTCTCATATCCAGCTCGTTTGTGCTGATGGTCAGCTACGCCATTAGCCGGATGCGTTTCAAGGGGCGCAAGGCGCTGATGAATATCGGCGTGATTTTGGGTCTGTTTCCCGGCTTTTTGGCGATGATTGCGGTCTATTTCATCCTCCGCTCCTTCGGGCTGACCAACAACCACTGGGGGCTTGTCCTTGTCTATTCGGCAAGCTCCGGCCTCGGATATCTGATTGCCAAGGGCTTCTTTGACACCATCAGCGAGACGCTGAGCGAGTCGGCGCGGCTGGAGGGCGCGACGGAGGCGCAGATATTCCGAAAAATCATCATCCCGCTGAGCAAGCCGATTATCGTCTATACGGTTATCGCTTCGTTCTTGGCTCCGTGGATGGATTTCATCTTCGCGCGGATTGTCCTGAACTCCGGCATCGCTACCGATTGGACGGTGGCTATCGGGCTTTACAACATGATTGACCGTGTCTTGATTAACAGTCATTTCGCCCGTTTCTGCGCCGGAGGCGTGCTGGTCTCCATCCCCATATCCGTCTTGTTTGTCATCATGCAGAAATTCTATGTTGAGGGCATCACCAGCGGGTCGGTGAAGGGATAACGGTGTGAAACGCTTATTTGTTTTTTTAGCGGCTGTATGGCTGCTTGCCGCTTGCGGCAAGCAGCTTTCCGGCGTTTGGTGGCTTGATGAAAAGGAGCCTGTCCGGGGAGGGCTGTTTGTGGAGGCGGTGGAGGGTCTGTCTAAGGACTTTATCCGCGGGGCCGACGTGTCCAGCCTTTTGGAGCTGGAGGCCAGCGGCGTTACGTATTATGATTTTGACGGCAACGAGCAGGATATGATGAAAACGCTGGCGGACAACGGCTTTAACTACATCCGCGCGCGCGTTTGGAACGACCCGTTTGACGCGGACGGCAACGGCTACGGCGGGGGCAACAATGATTTCGGCGCGGCGATGGAGCTGGGGCGGCGGGCCACCCAGCACGGAATGAAGCTGCTGGTCAATTTCCATTACTCCGATTTCTGGGCCGACCCGGGCAAGCAGCAGGCGCCCAAGGCGTGGGAAGGGATGAGCCTTGAGGACAAAGAGGAGGCGCTGTTTCAGTATACGAAGCACAGCCTTAAAACCATGTTCGCCGCCGGTATCGATGTCGGCATGGTACAAATCGGCAATGAGACGACCACCGGCCTGAGCGGGGAAACGAGCTGGCCCAACATCTGCCGCTTGCTTGCCGCCGGGGCGCGCGCCGCGCGCGAGGCCGCCGCCGAGGCCAAGCTGGATCTATTGATTGCCATTCATCTGACCAACCCCGAGAGCCACAATTTTACGCAGACGGCGCGGCTGCTGGAGGTCAACGGCGTTGACTACGACGTATTCGCCACGTCGTATTACCCGTTCTGGCACGGCACGCTTGAAAACCTGTCTCAAAAGCTGGGCGAGGTGGCAGAGCGCTTCGGCAAAAAGGTCATGGTGGCCGAAACCGCGTATGCCTACAGCTATGAGGATTTTGACGGGCATGGCAATACCATCGGCGAGGGCGCGGTCTTTGAAAAAATGTATCCGCTGACCGTTCAGGGGCAGGCGCGCGCCGTTTCCGAGGTGGTTCGCGCCGTCGCGTCGCTGGGCGGCGCGGGCATCGGCGTATTTTACTGGGAGCCGGGCTGGATTCCCGTCCCGGGCGATTCTTGGGAGGCGCGCTCCGCGCTTTGGGAGCGGCACGGCAGCGGCTGGGCGAGCAGCTTCGCCGCCGCCTACGACCCGCATGACGCCGGGGTGTGGTACGGCGGCAGCGCCTGTGACAATCAGGCGTTGTTTGACGCGGATGGGCGTCCGCTTGAGTCGCTCAAGGTCTTTGGGTATTGCTACACGGGCGCCGTGACCGAGCGCAGGCTGGACGAGGTGGCCGACGCGTTGATATCGGTGCGGCTGCGCAACCGGATTATACTGCCGGAGACCGTGACGGCGACGTATAACGACGGCATGACTGAGTCTGTGGCGGTCGTGTGGGAGCAGGCGGATTTGGACGCCATCAGCAACAGCCCCGTCGGCGTCTATACCGTGAAGGGTACGGCGCAGGGGCTGGCGGTGACCTGCCGTATCCGCATGGAAGAGGAAAATTATCTGGAAAACCACAGCTTTGAGGATGAAGACCGCTCCATGTGGCGGCTTGACAACATCGGGGACACGGAGCAGCTCCGTTATCAGGAAAAAGCGACGGACGCATACAGCGGCCTGTATTCCCTGCATTTTTGGGATTCGTCATACGTGGAATTTACCGTTGAGCAGACCGTGACCGGGCTGAGGCCGGGCGTATATTCGTTTGCCATATCCCTGCAAGGCGGCGACACGGTGAATGCGGAAATGTATATTTACGCGCGCGCCGACGGCGTGGAGTACCGCGCCGATACGGACGTGGGCGGCTGGGTCAACTGGCGGTATCCGACCATTGACCGGATTGAGACCGAAAGCGGTGACATCACGGTGGGCGTGTACGTCAAAAGCGACGGCGGCTGGGGTACGATGGACGACTTTTTGCTCTGCCCGGTCGAGTAGAGGCCGGGCCGCCGACCGGAGGCGCGTTTGTAAGCCATACGGCGGAGGGATTAGAGAGGGTGTAACGGTGGTTTTCAGCGCCAACGGCATTGATTTATATTACGAGCGGACGGGGCAAGGAGACCCTATCGTTCTGCTGCACGGCAATGGGGAGGACCATACCATTTTTGACACGCTGACCACGCAGCTCGCCCCAAGCCGCACCGTATATGCCCTTGACAGCCGTGACCACGGGAAAAGCGGCAAGGTCAAGACGCTGCGTTATGAGGATATGGCGGAGGACGCCGCGGCGTTTATCCTCGGGCTTAACCTCCGCAAGCCCATTCTGTACGGGTTCAGCGACGGCGGGATTGTCGGGCTTCTGCTGGCCATCAAGCACCCGGAGCTGCTTTCCAAGCTCATTGTCAGCGGGGCAAACACCCGGCCGGACGGAATCAAGGGCCGGTATGCCGTCTCAATGAAAATCACCTATTTCTTTACGCGCAGCCGTAAATACAAGCTGATGCTGACGCAGCCGGACATCACGGACGCCGAGCTGAACACCATCGCCGTTCCCACCCTCGTTTTGGCCGGAAGCAGGGATATTGTCCGGGACGGCCACACCAGAAGTATGGCGCGGAGCATCCCGGACTGTACGCTTCATATTCTGGAAGGAGAAACCCACGCGGGCTATGTCGTCAACAGCGAGAAGCTGTACGGCGTCATCGAGCCGTTTTTGGGCGGGTAGGGTGTTTTTCCGCGCCGTCATCTGAGAGGATTATTCAAACACCGCCCGTATTTCGACGTTTCTGCTTGGCATAACGAAGCTCACGGAGCTTGCGGACGGGCTTGAAAGGTTCAGCCCGCCGCTGACGACCTCCCAGCCTTTGAAGCGGTATCCGCTGTTCGGCACGGCCGTCATCGCAATCTGCGACCCGGCGGGGCCGCCGATGCTGATTGTGCTGACCGAGCTGCCGGAGTTGATCGAACTGCTGGAGCTGCTGGAGCTTCCGCTCGCAGACGTGACCGTGACCTTGCCTCCGTTTACAATGGTTACCGTCAGCATATAGGAGCCTATTGACGGCGGGCGCGGCGACGGCGACGGGGATGGCGGCTGAGGTGACGGCGACGGTTGTTGAGGCGGCGTTGGGGTTGGGGTTGGCTGAGGTGTTGGTTGAGGCGCGGACGTTGGCGACGGCTGTGCCGGGGCGGACTGGACGGTCACGGCGGCCGCGCCGCTGGCTGTTTGCGCCGTTTTCACCCCGGTGGCGTTATGGTTGGTATTCGTCACCAAGACATAATAGCTGTTCGTTCCGAGCGTGTTTGTCGGCACGGAATAGACCGGCGACGCGGCATTGGCGATGAGCGACCATCCGAATCCCGAGGCTCTGTACCACTGATAGCTCAGACTGCCGCCGTCGGGAGACACCGCCGTGACGGACAAATTGTATGCCGAGCCTCTTGTCACCGCCGCGCCTTGCGGCTGGACGGTGACGACCGGGGCTTCCGCGTCTTTCGGCAAAGCGGGCGGTTCGCTTGAAACGGCCTTTGCCATGTTGATGATGCCATGCCCGAAATAGATATCAAAGCCGGGCGCACCGGCGTCGTCCGTCAGCCCGTGCAGCACGGTTTTGATTGCGGAAGGGTTGAAATCGGCGTAGCGCGGGTCGCTTTTCAGCAGCGCGACCGAGCCGGAGACATGGGGCGCGGCCATGGACGTGCCGTCGTACGCGGCGTATCTGCCGCCGGGGATGCTGGAGATGATGCTCACGCCGGGAGCCGCGACGTCGATGACATTGCCGAAATTGGAAAAATACGCTCTGCCGCCGCGGCTGTCGCTGGCCGTGACCGTGATAACCTCGGGGATGTTGGCGGGGGTGTAGCCGGCGGCGTTTGCGCCGTCATTGCCCGCCGAGGCCACCACCACCGCGTTCCGGCCATTGGCATACTGAACCGCGTTCCGGGTAGACTGGGAGGTTCCCGCGCCGCCAAGGCTCATATTGATGACGGCCGCCCCTCTGTCCGCGGCGTATCTGATTCCGGCGTCAACCAGCGAGGTGGATCCCAGTCCTTGGTCGCTGAGGACTTTGACGGGAATGATCGTCACGTTGCCCAGCGTAAGCTCGGCAACCGTGCCGGCCACATGGGTTCCGTGGCCGTTGCCGTCCGCTGGATTGCCGCTGCCGTTGATAAAGTTCCAGCCGTTTGTCAGCCTGCCGGCTAAAAATGGGTGGGACGAATCGACGCCGGTATCCAGCACCGCGACCGTTATCCGTGGTTTGCTTACGGGGGTCAGGTATTCCAGATATTTGTCCGCGCCGATATACGCGACGCCCCAGCTCCGGTAGGCGGCGTCTATGCCCACGATGACGTCCGGCTCGGCGAAGACGGAGACGGATTCCAGCTTATCCAAGGCGTCTTTCGCGTCAAGCTCGGTTTCAAACTGCATGATGAAGGTATTGTCGGGACCTCTCAGCGTCGTCGTTAAGCCGTCCAGCTCATACGCCGCGCCGGGCGACGCGCCGTTGGTCTGAACAATGAGCCGCCCGGTTTGGAACGGCTTGGTCAGCACAACGCGCTTCCCCTCCGGGATGAAATCGACGTCCAGCAGGAGGCTTTCGCTCACAGCCCGCGCGGGCAGATAGGTTCTTCCGTTTCGGCTCGCGGGAGCGGAGGACATATGGACGCGCCGCCCGTTGACCCGCATGGTTCTGTCGCCCGACCTGAGGCTTATCTCAATCCCGTCCCCGGATATGTTGACGTCGGTGGTCGCCGCGTCGAACGACACGTCAAGCCCAAGCGCTTCGGATACCGCCCGCAAGGGCAGCATGGGCTCCCCTTCTTCGTTTATGTACGGCGCGGCGTCGCGCCCCGGGTCTATTTCCATGACGCCGCCGTTTACGGTCATGGTTGTGTTATCGAGCCTGAATTCTATTTCCGACAGGAAATAATCGCTCCATGTGTCTTGCACAAGGCGGGTCAGCTCCCGGACATACGCGTCAATGTCAACGGCATCCGCCGCCGTGCCGGAGGCGTTTCCCGGAAAGACGCCGAGAACCAGCAGCAGCGCCAGCAGGATATACTGTAACCGTTTTCTCATACCCAATCCCCCTCTATCCCGGAAGCCCGGAACTCAAACTCCAGACGACCGCCCGTCGGTCTTGCTTAGTCGTCATTTTTCTTAAACGGCATGAACGGCGTGAGTCTCGAAGCCAAGCCGGACGCGGTCATGGTTTGCAGCCAGACCTTGCCGGGGCCCTCCACTGTGGTTAAGAACAAGCCCTCGCCGCCGAACAGGATGTTTTTGAAGCCCTTGACCATTTCGACGGAATACGTCACCCGCTGCTCAAACGCGGCGACATTGCCCGTATCAACCTTGAGTTTTTCGCCGGGGGCGAGGTCTACCTCCTTTACGCTGCCGTCTATTTCAAGAAACGCCATGCCGCTGCCGGACAGCTCTTGCAGGAGGAAGCCCTCTCCGCCGAACAGGCCGCTCTTTATACCCTTGGTGACAGCCATTTTAAGCTCAACATTCGGCTGCGCGCAGAGGAACGCGCTCTTTTGGCAGACGTACGGGCCCTGCGACACGTCGAGCGCGACGATGTTCCCGGGGAAGGTGGACGCGAAGGTGATGGACTGCCCGTTTGCGGTTGCCGAGTACGTCGCCATAAACAGTGAGTCGCCGCTCAGCATACGGCCAAGCCCTCTCATCAGGCCGCCCTTCATGTTTGTTTCCATGTTAATCCCCGCCGACATCCATGTCATGCCGCCGGACTGCGTGTAGATAGCCTCGCCGTTTTCCAAATCAACCGTCACCGCGGGCAGGTTCCCTCCAAAAATTTCGTACCGCATAATAATCCCCTTTCAACATAATATTTTTTGTTTTTTCCGTCCGTGAATCAAGAGTCCGGCGCGTTTAATCATACAACAAATATATCTCCCCGCTTTCCACCGTAAACATAGCCGCGTCGGACAGATAGCTGTTGTTTCGCGCGTCAACCATCTCAAACATGAAGATATACAGGCCGTCGCCCAGCTCAGCCTCCGCAAACCGCGTGTTGGCGGTCACCGTCAGGCCGTTGCCCGCTATGATTGAAAAGTCCTCGTCTTCGTCGTCCATGTCAAACAGGACGTAATGCAGCGGTTCTATCACGTCGCCGGGGACAAGCCGCCGAAGATTTCTGTCGCCCATGCCGTTTTCGTCAATGCCGCGCCGCGCGCCGAGTATTTTGTATTCCCCGGTATCGAAGGTATAGCTGACGCGGATAGAGTATTCCTCTCCGTCCAGCAAAACCGGCACCGTGTAAACCTGAAAATCGTCTGATTCGTCGGTCAGCTCCATGTAGACAAGATGACCGTCAATGCTGCCCCATACCCCGCGGAAATTATCCATGAACACGCCGGCGGCCCAGTCCGCGTCCAAATCGTTGTCCCGGCCGAGCATGAGGATGATATCGCTTTCCTCGTCGTAATAGGCGACGTAGCAATACACGCCTATCAGCTTATCGGCAAGCTCCGCTCCGAGGTTCAGCACCACATAGCCATCGTCCCTGTAAACGAGAGGAAAGTCCTCAAGGCCGTCGTTTACGGAGCTTGGCACGCTCCTTGTCTTGATCTCCTGCGTTTGCGCGTACCTTCGCGCTAAGTCCAGCACATAGCGCTCGCCCTCCGCGGAAAGGCTGCCCGTGATTTGAAACTCGTAAAACCATTGGAACGGGTCGTCGGCGCGCAGCGCGGCGAATCCCATCAAATCCATATAGTTTCCGTCAAAGCTGTAATACTTGGACAGGCCGCTCGCCCTGCCGCGCAGCGGGCCGGTTACTTGATAGATTACGCAGTCGTCCAGCGCGGCCAGCAGCGCGCGCCCATACTCCGGGAGCAGGCTGTCCCCCGCTTGCCGCACAAGGTCGCCCAAGTCAACCATATTTGTGTAGCCTTGCCAGTCGTTGTTGCCGCCGTAGCTGACCGCGTTTCGCGCCGCCCGCCCGTATTCGCTGAAATAGGTTGGCGTGACGGTGGCGTATATCAGCGATTCGGCCCCGACGTCGTAATAGGCCGACATCAGCGCGTCTGCGCGGGACAAGTCCACCACCGAGAGCGTTACGTCGTCCACCAGCGACTGCCACCATGTTGATTCGGCCGCGCACGCGGCGTAATATGTATCGCAAATGGCCTTCCCGAATTCCGCGCCGGACATGCCGGGGTTGTCGGTCAGCGCTTGAAACAGCCCCTCATAATCCCAGCCGATTCCGGGCTCCCATTCCTGCGAGGCGACCATATAGCGAGCCAAGCCGTTCAGCGTATCCGCCACGTCGATGGTTGCCATAAAGCAGGCGTCAAAGCCAATCAGCTCATAGGGCGGGTTTTCCTTCGAGGGGGTGTTGACCGCTTCAAAAGCCCGCCGTATGTCCGGCAAGGTCAGCGCGTCGAAACGATACCGTTCATCGAAGGCGACGCCGGCCACGCTTCCGCCGCCGTGATTCCAGAGTATCACAACCTGACGGTCGGCGGGGTAATTTATGTTGCAGAAACGCAGGAATTCTTCCAGCGTCCTGCTGTCGCCCATATTGGCGCTGGGCCGCTGCTCTAAAAAGGTGAGTCCCGAGCTGTTATACAGATAACGGCTGTTGCTGTTCGCGTCCATGCCGTTGTGCCATCTGTTCGCGCCGCCCGCCTCAATCACGACGCTGACGTTGTCCGGGAGGCTCACCCGCATCATTTCCTCAAGGTCTTCGCTGGCAAACGCGCCGTTTGTTTCTAGGTCGCTGCCGCATAAGTACCAGTAAACCGCCCATGTTCCGTCGAAATCATCCCGCCGCTCCAGAATGCCGGGGCTGACCGGCGGCGTTTGCGCGGGCGTTGTTTCTGTAAAGGCGGGCGCGGCGTCCTCCGGCGCCGGGGCGTCGTCGCCGAAGATTATGGCCAAGACGACCAGCACCGCAACCGCTCCGAGTACAAACGTCCATCTGCGTTTCTTTTTTGGCGGCGTATGAAACTGGGGCGGCGCATAGTTCGGCGGCGGCGACCACGCCTGCTGATTTGGACGCGCGTCCTGCTGACCGTTCAGGCTCTTGCCGCATTTAGAGCAGAACGCCGACCCGTCCTGCATTGGATTCCCGCAGTGCCGACAAAACATAGTGACCTCCTACAAGCCCGTTTGCAGAACCAATGATATTTCCGCTATCGGGAGATGGCACGCGTCGGAGCGCGAAAATTTTGTGGGGGATTATGTTGGCTTATGGCCAGTATAGCATCCGGCAAGATAAAAATCAAGAAAAAGATACGAATATTTCATATTTTTGGCATATATTGGCGGCAATCAGGCGGACAGACGGTATGGATTGGTCGTCCGCGGCGGCGTATGTAATCGCAAACAAAAAGCGCCGTCCGGCGCTCTTTGCTTATATGACACTGTGCAGCAGCTCCGCGTAGCTTGGAAGGGGCCAGAGGGTTTTGGCGGTGAGCGTTTCCAGTTCGTCAGCGACCGCTCTCAGCTCCGTCATGGCGGGAAGTACGGCGTCGCGGTAGTATTCGGCGCGCGCGGGCCGAGCCTTGGAAACGGTTTCTTCCAGATGGGTCAGCCTGTCCAGCAAGCGGGCGGAGAGGTTGGAAAGGCGGGTGAGCAGATGTTCCTCCAGCGAACAGTTGAATCCGCCGCAGGCTTTCTTGCGTTTGAGCAGCTTGGCGGCTTCGTTTTGACCGGCGATGACCGCCGGGATGACGCCGCCCTTGACTAAGTCGGTCATGGTAAGGGCCTCTATGTGCAGCGTCTTGCAGTACCCTTCCATCAAAATCTCATGGCGCGAGGACAGCTCCGACCGCGAGTACACCTGATGGCGGGCAAACAGCTCCACGCTTTTGGGGGAGATGAGGGAGGGAAACGCGTCCACGGCGGTTTTGAGGCTGCTCAGGCCGCGCCGCGCCGCCTCCGCCTGCCATTCCTCGGAATAGCTGTTGCCGTTGAAAATAATCCGCTTATGCTTGCCGATGGTTTTCCGCGCAAGCGCCGCGAGGGCGCCGGTGAAGTCGTCGGCGGCTTCCAGCTCGTCGGCAAACCCGCGCAAAACCTCCGCCACGGCGGTGTTCAGAACGATGTTCGGCTCGGCGACCGAGAAGGACGATCCGGGCATACGGAACTCAAATCTGTTGCCGGTGAACGCGAACGGCGAGGTGCGGTTGCGATCCGCCACATCCTTGGGGAAATGGGGAAGCACCGTCACGCCGATTTCCATGTCGCATTTTTCTTTATTGCAATACTCCGCGCCAGACTCCAAGGCCTCTAAAATCTCGGTCAGCTCGTCGCCGAGGAACATCGACACGATGGCGGGCGGCGCCTCGTTGGCGCCCAAGCGGCAATCGTTGCCCGCGCTGGCCACCGACGTGCGCAGCAAGTCCTGATATTCATCCACAGCCTTGATGACGGCCATCAAAAACAGCAAAAACTGCGCGTTTTCATACGGCGTTTCGCCCGGTTCGAGCAGGTTGACGCCGGTATCGGACGCCAGCGACCAGTTGATGTGCTTGCCGCTGCCGTTGACGCCGGCAAACGGCTTTTCATGCAGAAGGCAGGCAAGGCCGTGCTTATCGGCGATGCTTTTCATCAGCTCCATCGTAAGCTGGTTGTGGTCGGTGGCGGTATTGGTGGCGGTGAAAACGGGCGCAAGCTCGTGCTGGGCGGGCGCCGTTTCGTTGTGCTTGGTCTTGGCGTATACGCCCAGCTTCCAGAGCTCTTCGTCCAGCTCCTTCATAAAGGCGGACACACGGGGCTTGAGACAGCCGAAATAGTGGTCTTCCATCTCTTGGCCTTTGGGCGGGCGCGCGCCGAACAGCGTTCTGCCGGTGTAAACCAAATCCGGGCGTTTTAAGTAGCCCGCCTTGTCTATGAGGAAATATTCCTGTTCCGGCCCCGCCGTTGTGACGACCCGCCGCGCCGGTGTTTCGCCGAACAGGGCGAGGATGCGCCGCGCCTGCCGGTCGATGGCCTCCATTGAGCGGAGCAGGGGGGTTTTCTTATCCAGCGCCTCGCCGGAATAGGAGCAGAACACGGTGGGAATCATCAGCGCCCCGTCTTTGATGAACGCGTAGGAGGAGGTGTCCCAAACCGTATAGCCCCTCGCCTCAAAGGTTGCGCGAAGCCCGCCGGAGGGCAGGCTGGACGCGTCCGGCTCCCCGCGCACAAGTGAGCTGCCGGAGAACTCCATGATGACCCTGCCGTCCTCGGCGGGGGCGATAAAGCTGTCCAGCTTGCCCGCCGTGATGCCGGTCATCGGCTGGAACCAATGGGCAAAATGGGTGGCGCCCTTTTCCACCGCCCAGTCCTTCATCGTCTCGGCAATCACGTTGGCCGTTTCCAAATCCAAATGGGCGGACTGACGCGCCGTCTCCTTCAGCGCGCCGTAAATCCCCGCGGGCAGGCGCTCCCGCATGACCGCGTCGCTGAACACCATACTGCCGAACAGCTCCGGGATGTTTTTCATAATCCGCCCTCCTGTGATTTTTAGATAATTCAGCGTATGGCAGGGGTTGCGGGCGACCGGGGACGGCCGTCCCTACAACCTTTGCGGAACGTCAAACGGCTGCCCACGGGTATATGGCAACGCCGTTTTCCTGTAAGTATTCTTTCAGCTCGCGGACGGTGTAGTTGCGCTCCATTCTCGGCGAATAGAGCATACTGCTGATGATGGCGGCCTCCGCCCGGGTGGTTTTGAACAGCTCCTTCAGATGCTCCGGCTTGCCCGCGCCGCCTGAGGCAATCAGCGGAACCGTCACGGCGGCCTCCGTTTTTTTCATCAGCTCAAGGTCGTAGCCCGCCAGCGTTCCGTCGCAGTCGATGCTGTTGACGCAGATTTCCCCGGCGCCGAGCGCCTGTCCGCGCCTGAGCCATTCCATCGCGTCCATCCCGGTCGCCAGCTTCGCGGCGTCGATATAGACCTCGTAGCCGCAAGGCATTTTCGTCTCCCGCCTGACTTGGGTGGAAAGGACGACGCTCTGCGGGCCGAACGCTTTGGCGGCGTCGGCGATAAGCTGGGGGTTGCGTACGGCCATTGAGTCGATGCTTACCTTATCCGCACCCGCTTCCAGCGCCAGACGCATATCGTCCAGAGTCTTAATCCCGCCGCCGACGGTGAACGGCACGGTGACACGGGCCGCCACCTTTCTGACCATCTCAATATCAATGGGACGCTTCTCGGCGCTGGCAAAGACGTCGAAGAAAATCAGCTCGTCAATCCCCGCCTCCATCATTGAGACGGCAAGCTCCTCGGCGGGAGCGACATCGATGTTGTCTTGGAACTGCTTTGCCTTCGTCACCCTTCCGTTGACGATATCGAAGCACGCGACCAATCTTTTGTTCATAACCCTACCCCTTTAACTTTCCGCACATCTTCCCCGCCGGAGACGGGGAGGATATCCTTATATTTTTTGTATAAAATTCCGCAGGCGGGAAAGCGCTTCTTTGATGTTGTCAATCGAATACGCGTAGCAGCACCGCACATGGCCCTCGCCCGAATCGCCGAACGCCGTTCCGGGCACCACGGCCAGACGCGCCTCGTGCAGCAGGCGGTCGCAGAAGTCTTCGCTGGAAAGCCCGAACTGCTTGATGGACGGGAATAAGTAAAACGCGCCCTTTGCCTCAAAGCAGTCTATCCCCATCTCCCGCAGCTCTTTGAGCATAAAGCGCCGCCGGCCGTCGTATTCCTTCCGCATCGCCTCCACGCTGGGCGCGCCGCTGCGCAGGGCTTCGATTCCGGCGTACTGGGCGATGATGGGGGCGCACATAAGGACATACTGATGGATTTTGACCATCGCGGCAATCAAATCCGCCGGGCCGCAGACAAACCCCAAGCGCCAGCCCGTCATGGCAAACGCTTTGGAAAACCCGTTGATGACAATGGTTTTCTCCGCCATGCCCGGGAAAGACGCGATGGAGACGTGCGGCGCGTCCCCGTATGTCAGCTCGGAGTATATTTCGTCGCTGATGACCACCAAATCCCGCTCCCGCAGCACGGCGGCGACGGCTTCCAGCTCCGACCGCTCAAGAATCGCGCCGGTGGGATTGCACGGATAACTGAGCAGCACGGCCTTTGTCTTGGGCGTGAGGCGCGCTTCTATGTCGGCGGCGGTGACGCGGAAGCCGTTCTCCGCGCCCGTCGGAATCGTCACGGGAACGCCGCCCGCCATCACCACGCAGGGCTTATACGCCACAAAGCACGGCTCCACCAGCAAAACCTCGTCGCCGGGGTTGAGGAGGGCGCGCATCGCCACGTCGATATCCTCGCTGGCGCCGACCGACACCATGACCTGCGTCTCCGCGTCGTAGCTCAGCCCGTACTTGGACATATACCGCGCAATCTCGCGGCGCAGCTCAACCATGCCGGCATTGGCGCCGTAAGTGGTGCGCCGCCGCTCTAATGTATAGATGGCTTCCTCACGGATATGCCACGGCGTGGCGAAATCCGGCTCGCCCGTGCCGAGCGACACCACGTCCTTCATCGTCGCCGCCACGTCGAAAAACCTGCGGATGCCGGACGGGGGCATATCCTGTATGGTTTTGGCTATAAAATTTTTCATGGCGAGACAATCATCCTTTCGTCGCCGCCGTCCGCGTCGTCAAACATCACGCCGTGGTCTTTGTACCGTTTCATCACAAAATGGGTGGCGGTAGACAGGATGGAATCAAGCGCCGAAAGCTTGTCGGAGACAAAATAGGATATATCCTTGATTGATTTCCCCTCAATCAGCACAGCCAAGTCATACCCGCCCGACATGAGGTAGACCGCCCGCACCTCGTCAAACCGGCCAATCCGCTCCGCGATATGGTTAAACCCCTGCCCGCGCGAGGGCGTCACCCTCACCTCAATCAGAGCGGTCAGGTCGTCCGAACCGGCGCGGTCCCGGTTGACAAACGCGCCGTAGCCGCAGATAATCTGCTCCCTCTCCAGCGCTTCAATCTCCTCGCGCACGGCGGTTTCCTCCAAGCCCAGCAGCACGGCAATCTCGCCGGGCGTGAGCTTGGCATCGCGCTCCAAGAGGGAAAGTATGTCCTTTCGCATCATGGGTTCATCCTTTCTGTTAGGCGGCCCTCCGCGCCTGTCCGGGCAAGGGGGCGGCCGTTGATACAAATAAAGGCGCACCGTCTGGTGAGCGCCTTTGTTCTGTCAGAAAAAGTATACATCGCCGCCGCCATCCTGTCAAGTGATATTTTCATTTCTCTGTTCCGGCATACCGTCACACCTCATAGATTTCCACCGGATTGTTTTCATCCGCCGGGGCAAGCAGGCCGCTCATCAGCGCTTGGCGGAACGCGGCAAGGCAATGCTTGGCGCGGGCGGCGCGGGCGGTGAGGTGTATGTCAAGCGCGCCGCTGTCAAGCCCCATTTTTATGTGAAGGCTGTCGGAGGGGAACCCGCCCTCGACGACGCTCCGAATGAATTTTTCATAAAAAGCCCCCCAATGCCACGCGGCCGCGGCAAGCATATCTTGGACAATCCCGCCGCCGGACAGCTCGCAGAGGCGCGCGCAGACGCCCGGAAACGCCTTGGGCGCGGGAGAAACGCCGTAAGGAGCCTGCGGCATCGCGATGATGTCAACGCCGCGCTCAGCCATGCGCGTGAACGCGCCGGGGTCGTCCGCCCGTGCCATGAAGATATGCGAGGCGGGACGCGCCGCGGACGCGCCGCAGGCCAGCGCTTGAAGATTCTCCCCAAGCCCCCCTAGCTCGTGCGGCAGATACAGGCAGCCGATTCGCGCGGCCTTTGAAAGGCTTCCCGCCAGCACGCCCATCAGGAAGGCGGCCTCCTCTGTCTTAATGTGGTATGTGCTGACAAACCCGGCCGGCTCGTCGCGGCAGAGCATCACCAGCTTGTTTTTTTGCTCCAGCGCGGTGCGCAGCGCGGCGTCGGACAAGGCGGGGTGGGTGGCGAAAATCACGTCCCCCGGCACGTCGGGGGACAACCCCTCGGCGCTCTGCGTGACGATCTCCGGGAAAGCCCGTCTCAGCGCGAAGCGCCCCGCCTCGTGCGCTTCCGCCGACGCGGCGGACTGCGGAGGGACGCAATACGCAAACGTCACCGAGGGCGGCGCGCCGCGCGGGATGTAAAACAGAGGCTTGGAAACCGCCCCGTCGGGGCCGGACACCGTTCTGACCGGCTCCGGGCATGACAGGGATTCCCACTGCGGGCGGCAGAGGGCGGCTTTTTTGCTCAGCGCCGCTTCGTTCTCCCCGGCAGGCAGGCCATACAGCTTGGCATACTGCCAAAAGGCGTCGCCGGTGGTGATGTCGGGGAGGGCTTGGTTGAATCCGCGCTTGTGATAGACGGCGCGGAACGCCGCGAAAGCGTCCTCAAGCAGCGTCTCGTCCCCGCCGCACAGCCCGCGCAGCTCGGTGAAACGCCCGGGAACCGAAAACCACATATGCCGGATGACCTTCTGCTTGTTGCCGCCGAGCAGTTCGAGGAAAACGGCGGCTTCCGCCGTCTCTCCCCCGGGCGGGGGCATCAGGCGGGTCACGCTTGCCGAGAGCGAATAGTTTGAGAGGACGGACGCCGCGCTCACCCGTTTATGCCCCTCCAGAACATAGCAGTATCCCATATACTCAAACGCCCGTATCGGCTCGGTGATGCCCTTCTCCAGCGCGGAGGCGTAGAGCGCCTTCCACTTACCGGAAAACTCGCTGTCTTCGCCCAGCAGCGGCATAAAACTGCCCGAAAGGGCATGGGAACGGCCCGCCGCATAGGTGCCGCGGATTTTCTTGATTGGCAGCTCAATCAGCCCAAGCGGGACGTCGCCGCAGGTTTCCTTCGGCTCGAAAACAGGCAAAAGCCCGCTTCGCCCCGCCGCGTTCTGCTCAGCAACAAAGCGGCGTCCTTCTTTCAGGGCGGCGCGATAGGCCTCTGCGGCTTCGTTCAGCGCGGGATTCATTCGCCGTATTTCGCTATCAGCCCGGCCTCGTCAAGCTCTCCGGGTTCAGGGAATAACAGCCATTCCTCCTCGTGCGCCGCGGATTGGTTCGCGTAAAGGGTCACGAGCGGCCCGATGGATTCCATTTCGATGAACAGATGGTTGGTGTATGTTTCAAAGTCACAGCCGAAGTCGGGATAGTCCGCGCTGGGCAGCGGCGCCCACATTTTTTTGAACACGGTGCCTTTGTTGTGATACAGCGCGTACCCGTTGAGGTTGAGCGTGCCTATTTTCAGCGCCCGCTTGGTTTCGTCGGGGCGGATGGACACAAAATCGTCGTGCCAGCGGAGGCGGCGGTCGCCCATATCGGTGTACGGCCAGACGACAAACACCCGGTCGGGCAGCAGCGCGATATCCTGCTTGGACTGCGGGAAGACCAGCAGCCCGCCCGGCGCGAGCTGGGTTATCGCCCACGGCGCCAGCGTGACAAGCTCGCCGCCCTTGTTGAGGATGCGGTGCCGTACCGACACGCGGGGCGCGGCCGAATCTAGGCGCACCTCTATCGAAAACTGCAAGCCCAGCCCCTTTTGCGGCGGCGCGGTCAAAATAAAGCCCTGCGGCGTTACGGAGACGTCTACGGGCTCGTCGTCGGGGTAATACGAGTTCAGCACATGCTCCGGGCTGCTCCACAGCCTATGCCCGCCGAGGATGTGATACTCGTCTCCCTTGCCGAACGCTAGGTCCAGACCGTCCACCCGCGTCACCGCCTCGCGCTTCTCGTCCGTCCAAAACAGATTTTCCCCGCCAGCCTCCGACAGATGGATAATCCGGGGGCCGCAATCCGTCGTGGCGTAGAGTTCCACCGCGCCGTTGTCGGCGCGGATTGCCGCTCCGAAATTTTTGTAATTGTCAATTCTTGTAACCGTAACCGGCATAATATCGCCTCCTGTGCAACTCTTATTATACCCAATCCCCCTGCTTTTGGCAACAGCTTTTTTGCGTCCCGCTCCCTTCCCCGCTTTGCGACATATACAGCTTATGGTACAGGCCCCGGGCCTCAATCAGTTCGTCATGGCTGCCCATTTCGGCGATGTTTCCGCCGTCGATATACAGGATTTTCGAGCAGTTGCGGATGGTGGACAGGCGGTGGGCGACGATGAAGGAGGTGCGGCCCACCAGCAGGCGGGCGATGCCCTCCTGCACCAAGCGCTCGGTATTGGTGTCGATGCTGGAGGTGGCTTCGTCTAAGATTAGGATGCGCGGATCGCTTAACAGCGTGCGGGCGAAGGAGATGAGCTGTTTTTGCCCGGCGGACAGCCCCTCGCCCCGCTCGTTGACCGGGGTGTAATACCCTTTGGGCAGCTTTTGGATGAATTCGTCGGCAAAGACCGTCCGCGCGGCCTCGACGCACTCTTTATCGGTGGCGTCCAGCCGCCCGTAGCGGATGTTTTCGATGATGTTGCCTGAGAAGATGAAGGTGTCTTGCAGCATGATGCCCATCTGCCGGCGGAGGGAGACGAGGGTTACCTCGTCTATGTCGTGTCCGTCTATGTACACCTTGCCGCCGGAGAGGTTGTAGAAGCGCGACAGCAGGTTGATGATGGTCGATTTGCCCGCGCCCGTAGGCCCTACCAGCGCGATGGACTCGCCCTCCAGCGCCTCGAAGGTCACGCCTTTCAGCACCGGGATGCCCGGCTCATAGGAAAAGACGACGTCCATAAAGGTGACATTGCCTTGGATGACGGGCAGCGTGTACGCCCCCTCGCCGTCGGCGACCGAAACCGGCTCGTCCATCACCTGAAAGATGCGCTCAAGGTACGCCACGGTATTGATGAGGTTGTTGTAGAGGTTGCCGAGATTTTGCAGCGGCTGCCAGAAGCGCGAGGCATAGCCCGCCATTGCGATGACGACGCCGACGGTCAGATTGTCCATCGCCCCAATCAGGGCCGCGACGCCCACGACGTAGATGGCCGCTGTGACCATCCGCGCCAGCACCGCCGTCACCGGCCACATGCTGTGGATAATGCGGACGGCCTTCATCCATACACGGCGGTTTTCGTTTAAGAGTTCCTCCATCACCTCTTGGTTCACAGCCTCGCGGGTAAACGCCTGCGTGACGCGCACGCCGTTGAAGTTTTCGGCGATGTAGGCGGTCATATTGGATTGCTTGTTGGAAACAAGCTGCCACGCGCGGCGCTGTTTGCGCTTGATGGTGAAGATATACAGCCCGAACAGGGGCAGGCCGCACAGCATCACCAGCGTTAGCTGCCATGAGACAAAGAGGGCGGCGTAAAGGACGATGAACACCATTGAAAGCGGCTCAATGATGAAGTTGACCAGCCCCGACGAGAGGAAATCGGCGACGGTATTGACGTAGTTGACCACACGCACCAGTATCTTCCCCGCCGGGCGGCTGTCATAGTAGTCGAAGGGCAGTTTTTGCAGGTGGGCAAACAGGTCGGCGCGGATTTCGGAGACAATATACTGCCCCGTCGTGGCGTTGAGGCGGGAACGGGCGCGGTTGCAGACGACAATGACGACGCTGACGGCGATGAACGCCGCCCCCGCGACGAGGATGCCGGGGACGTTTTCGCCGGGGATGTAGGTGTCAATGACAAGCATGGTGAGCAGCGGCGTGAGCAGGCCAAGCAGAATGGCGGCGGCGCTGATGAAAAACGTCTTGACAAAGTTTTTCCTGTAGCGCTTGATGTATTTCATGGCGCGCTTCAGATGATTCCAATTAAACGGGGCGTCCAGCTCCTCGTCTACGTTGAAAGTGTTGCGTTTTCTGTCAGCCAACGCTTTCACCCCCGTCCCGTTCCCCCTGCTGCAAGAGGTGTGTTTGGTAATAATAGCCCTTGTTTGCCATCAGCTCCGCGTGCGTCCCCTCCTCGCTGACGCTTCCGTCCTCGAGGATGTAGATGCGGTCGGCGTGACGGATGGACGAGACGCGCTGGGCGATGATGACGGTGGTGGCTTGGCGGGGCATGGCGCGAAGCTGTTTTTGGATTTCCTTCTCCGTTTCCATATCCACGGCGCTGGTGGTATCGTCGAGGATTAAAATCGGCGGTTCGGGCAGCAGGGCGCGCGCCAGCGAAATGCGCTGCTTCTGCCCGCCGGAAAGCCCCGTTCCCCTCTCCCCCACGACGGTTTGGTACCCGTCGGAGAGCTTTTCGACAAAGCGGGCGGCGTCGGCGACGGAGGCGGCCCGCCGGATACGCTCCTCCGGCGCGTCCGGCTCGCCGTAGGCGATGTTGTCCTCCACCGGCGCGGAGAACAGGAAAACATCCTGCATCGTCATCCCTACCGCGCCGCGCAAGTCTTCCAGCGCGTAATGCTCGACATTGATTCCGTCCACCAGCACCGCACCGCGCGTCACATCGGCAAAGCGGGGGATGAGCGACGCCAGCGCCGTCTTGCCCGATCCGGTGGGACCCATCAGCCCGACGGTGGCTCCAGCGGGGATGTCGATGTTGATATCCTTCAGGATATCGGTCTTGCCGATGCGCAGGGAGACGCCTTTGAAGGAGATATCCCCGTTAATCCCCGTGTGCTTGACGGGGTTTTCGGGCGTTTGGACGGCGCTGCGCCAGTAATACAGCTCAATCAGTTTCTCGCCCGAGGCGAAAAACCGCTGCGCGTCGTTAATCAGCGTGCCCATGTTGACAATCGGCTGGTTGAGCGCCCACGCCAGAGCCAGAAAAATCTGCATTTGGCCCAGCGTGACCCGCCCGGATATGACCATGAGGCCGCCCACGACCAGATTGATGACCGACAGGAACTGCGACGCCGACTCAATGAGCGGGGCGTAGCGCAGCCATGTTTTGTTGACGGTGAGCTGCGCGTCGCGGTAGGCTTCGTTTTCGCGCGTGAATTTCTCCGTCTCAAACGGTTCGCGGCAGAATGCCTTGACGACGCGGATGCCATTGATGTTTTCGTTGACGGCGGTGGACAGCGCGGCGCGGCGCTCACGCACGGCCCCGTGCGCGGGGCGCATTCTTTTCCCCAGCCGAAAGCCCAGAAACGCGGCTATGGGCGTGATGACGAACAGGCACAGGGCATACAGCGGGTCGAGGATTAGGAAGACCGCCATCGTCGCCGCCGCCATTAAGAAGGACTCTATCATCCCCGGCAGCACCCAGCAGATGAAGTGGCGCATAATATCGATATCGCCGGTGCATTTGGTGATTAAGTCGCCCGCCGCGTTTTGCCGGAAGAAGTCCGACGATTGCGAGAGGATGCGCGAGAAGAGGTCGCGCCGCATTCCGCGCACAACCTCTTGAGACAGTATTTCCCAAGAAATTGTGTTGGTATACTTCACCGCCATGAAGCACAGCCCCACCAAAAGCGCTCCGCCCAGCAGCGGGAGCAGCGCGTCATGGTCTCCTCCGAGCAGCACGTCGTCAATAATCCGCCGGAAGAAAAACGGCTCCGCCATCACCAAGCCCACAAACAAAACGGACATCACAAACCCGGCGTAAAGCCGCCACCCGTGCCGCCCCGCCCACTGCATCGCCCATTTAATTACATTCATCGTTTCAACACCGGCTCTCTTGCGGCTTTAACCTCGTCTAGGCGGCCTACGGGGGTGGTGCGGGGGGCTTTTTTCAGCGCGTCGGGGTCGGTTTTGAACAGGCCGGCTATCTCCAGCATGGCGGCGGCGAACGCCTCCAGCGTTTCCGGTGATTCCGTCTCGGTCGGCTCGACCATCATGCTTTCCTTGACGATGGACGGGAAATAGATGGTCGGCGGATGAAACCCCCGATCCATCAGCGCTTTGGCGGCGTCCAGCGCCGAGGGCGCGGAAAGGACGAACTCGTGCATACAGCGGCTGCCGAACGGCGTCTCATACGCCCCGGACAGCTCGCCGAGCAGCCAGTTCGCATTTAGGACGGCGATTTCACTCACGCGGCGCAGGCCTTCCGCGCCCAGCGAGCGGATGTAGCAATACGCCCGGACAAGCACGCCGAAGTTGCCGTAGTATGACCGCACACGCCCGATATCGGCCAGATAGGGCGTCAGGCCTTTCCGCACGCCCACCGGGCCCGCGCCGGGGCCGCCGCCGCCGTGCGGGGTGGAGAAGGTCTTGTGCAGATTGAGGTGGACGACGTCAAAGCCCATCGCGCCGGGCGAGGTGTAGCCCATGATGGCGTTGAGGTTGGCTCCGTCGTAATAGAGCAGCCCGCCCGCGCCGTGGATGATGGCTTCGATTTGGGGGATATGCTTTTCAAACAGCCCAAGCGTGTTTGGATTGGTCAGCATCAGGCCCGCCAGCGATTCCCCCGTTTCGGAAACAACGGCCCGCAAGACCTCCGGGTCAACCAGCCCGTCCGCCCCACTCGGCACGGTGCGCGCGGTAAACCCCGTCTGCGCCACCGACGCGGGGTTGGTGCCGTGCGCCGAATCGGGGATGAGGATGATTTTGCGCTCCGGTTCGCGGCGCTTTTGGAAGTACGCGGCGAACACCATCAGCCCGGCCAACTCCCCGTGCGCCCCCGCCGCCGGTTGGAGCGAAAACGCCCCCATATCGCATATGGCGCAGAGATACTCCTCTAATTCCGCCATCAGCCGCAGACAGCCTTGATTTTTTTCCTCCGGCAGCATCGGGTGGGCGAGGGCGAAGCCCGGAAGGGACGCGATTTGCTCGTGGATTTTAGGGTTGTATTTCATTGTACAGGAGCCGAGCGGGTAAAAGCCGGTATCCACGCTGAAGTTCATCTTCGCCAGCGCCGTGTAGTGCCGCACGGCGTCCGGCTCGGCGACCTCCGGCAGGGCGGGCGGCGACGGGCGCAGATGCTCTCCGACGATGTCCTCCGGCGGGATTTCCGGCACGTCGCACGGCTCCGGGAAAAAGCCGCGCCGCCCGGATACGGATTTGTCATAGACGGTCATTCGGCAGCCCTCCTTTCCGCGCGCCGGACAAACGCGTCAATCTCGGTCTTTGTCCGCTTTTCAGTCACCGCCACCAGCGAGCCGCGCGGGTTATGCAACGGGTAGGCCCCCGGCAGGACGGCCTCGACGGCAAACTCACGGAAATACGGCGCGTTGAAGAGCGGCTTTATCCCGCGTTCTTCCAGTTGTGAGCGCAGATACGCCGCTTTGCGGGCGGCGGTGAGCGCAACTTCCCGTAACCCCCTCGGGCCGAGCAGGGAGAGGTAGACGACCGCTCTCAACGCGGACAGGGCGGCGTTGGAGCAGATGTTGCTGGTAGCTTTTTCGCGGCGGATATGCTGCTCCCGGGCTTGCAGGGTGAGTACAAAGCCGCGCTTATCGCCGTTCAGCTCCGCCGTTTCCCCGGCAATCCGTCCCGGCAGACGGCGCAGATATTTTTCCTTCGCGCAGAAATACCCCGCGTGGGGGCCGCCGAACGAAACGGGGGAACCCAGCGGCTGGCAGTCTCCCACCGCGATATCCACGCCGCACATCCCCGGGCTTTCAAGCAATCCCAGCGATAGCGGGTCGCAGATTGCGACGCTCAGGGCGCCCGCGGCGGCGGCGGCGGCGGACGCCAGCGACCGCATCGGCTCAATGACGCCAAAGAAGTTGGGCGATTGGAAAATCACGCAGGCCGCCTCTTCCGGCCGCGTGTCAAGGGCTGTCTGCCCGCGCCCGTCAAACGGGATTTCGGCAACCTCCAATCCGCTGAAGCGGGCGTATGCAGCCGCCGTTTCGCGGATATGAGGGTGGACGGCGGCGGAGATATACGCCCGTTTGCGCTTTGTGGCTCCCGCGGACAGCAGCATCGCCTCGCAGGCGGCGGTGGCGGCGTCATACATCGAGGCATTGGAAACGTCCAGCCCGGTTAGGCGGCACATTCCCGTCTGAAACTCAAAGATGCCGGTCAGCGTGCCTTGGCTGGCCTCCGGCTGATAGGGCGTGTAGGCGGTGACAAACTCCGGCAGGGCGCACAGCGCGTCCACCGCCGCCGGGACATAATGGTCATACAGCCCCGCGCCGATGAAGAGCGGTTCGCTTATATCGTTCCGTCCCGCCATCTCTTCCAGAAGGCGGCGGAGGGCCGGTTCGCCGAGCGGCTCGGGCAGACCGGATATGCCGTCGGCGCGGCAAGAGGGCGGGATGTCGGAGAAAAGCTCTCCTGTATGGCTAAGCTCCAGCGCGGCAAGCATGTTCTCCCGCTCGCGCGCGGTCTGCGGTATATAGCTATTCATCGCAAAACGCCGAATACGCGCCCTCGTCCAGCAGGCCGGCAAGCTCGGCCGGGTCGCTGAGGCGGATGCGGAACACCCATGTCTCCTCCGGCGCGCTGTTGAGCAGCGAAGGCTCTCTCTGCGGGTCGGGGTTGACGGCAATAATCTCGCCCGACACCGGCGTTAGGATGTCCGACGCCGCTTTGACCGATTCGACCGCGCCCGCCGCTTCGCCCGCCGCCAGCGCCGTGCCGGGAGGCTCTGCTTCGCAGAAGACGATATCCCCCAGTTGGTTTTGCGCGTGGTTTGTGATGCCTACCTCGCCGGTGTCCCCGACGATGTAGAGCCACTCGTGGTCTTTTGAATAGTACCGCACGTTACTTCGCCCTCCTGTAAAATGGCATTCCCGTCAAAACGGCGGGTTCCGCCTTATCGCGTATCACAATCTCATACTTCTCCGCTTCTCCCGTGACCAGAGCCATCGCTATGCCGCGCGCCGGCCCCGGGGAGAAGCAGCCTGAGGTCACTTTTCCCAGAGGGACTCCGTCTCCCAGCACCTCGCAGCCTGCTCTAGGGACGGCGCGGCCTTGCGCCGTCAGGCCAATCAACCGCCGGGGCGGTCGGACGCCCGCAAGCGCGCCGCGCCCGATAAAGTTGCCTTTCTCAAAGCAGACGAAGCGTTCAAGACCCGCCTCGACCGGGGAAATATCCTCGTCCAGCTCATGCCCGTACAGCGGCAGCGACGCCTCGGTACGTAAAAGGTCGCGCGCGCCCAGCCCGCATGGTTGGGCCCCCGCCTCCGTCATCTCCCGCCACAGCTTGGGCGCGGCGGCGGGCGGCAAAAACAGCTCAAAGCCGCGTTCGCCGGTGTAGCCGGTGCCGGATTGCAGCAAGACGGCGGAGAGGTCGGCTTTTTTCAGAACATCGGCGGCGGCGGGGCCTTGCAGGGCAAGCTGCGCGAAGCTGTCCGACACATTCTCAACACAGACGCCGGGCGGGGCGTTTTGCCGTATCCACGCGAAATCCTTCTCCGTGTTGGCGGCGTTGACGCAGAGGAGAAAGCCGTCTCCGTGCCGGTAGGCGACGACGTCGTCCACCGTGCCGCCGCTCTCGCCGCACATCGGGGAATAAACCCACGGCTTTGTCTCCAAGCGGCGCATATCGTTTGTCAGCAATGCCTGCAAAAAGTCAAACGCGCCCGCGCCGGAGAGGTATATCTCGCCCATGTGCGAAACGTCGAACACTCCGGCGCGCCGCCGCACGGCGACGTGTTCGGCGAGGATGCCGCCGTAATGCAGGGGCAATTCCCAGCCGCAATACGCCGTCATTTTCGCGCCGGCCGCGATATGCTCGTCATAGAGAGGTGTCCTCAACGCACGAAAGCCTCCTGTCACGGTGTCCGCCGGGAGATTGATCCGGGGAAAGCAATAGCAGTGTATCAAATAAAAGGGCGCGCGTCAATATATTGTTATGTAAAGTTCAAAATCTTTTCGCACGACACTATATGTTGAGGTGATGAAGATGTGCCGCCAAGCAAAAGACGTCGCTCTAATCAGCGTCAAGCTCTCAATCGTCCTCCTGATTTGCCGCATCGCGCTCCTGCTCGGCCCCGACCGCTATGATACATACTACAACCTCCAAGTCATCCGCGCCCTCCCGGAGGTCGTCCGCGCCGTTCTGCTCACCGGCGGGCTGGGTACGGCTTGGCTTCAATGGCTGCATAAGCGCGGTCTTGGGTGAGCGCGGCCAAGAGGCGCTTGACAAAACGTGAAATGTTTGTTACAATAGGCTCAATCAGAGCTTTAGTCTCCGTCCTTTGCGTACGATATAGATGTGTAGAGAAAGGGAGGGATTTTGAATGTTGAAACGATTGACCGCTTTGGTCTTAACCTTCGTACTTATCGCCCCGACGGGCTTCATCGGGGGCGCGAGCGCGCTTACAACCCCCAACTATATCCCGGAGACAGTCCAGTTTATTCAGCAGGGGAACGTGCCGGTGTCTGTGGCTGCGGCGAAGGAGCCGTCACAGGGAACATTAGAAGCGTTTTTGCAGTTCAACGGGGTTATGCAGACAAGCGACAAAGACGATGCGTGGGCGCACGCCGCTTACGCCGCGATGAATGTCGCCGGCAATACGGAGCTGAATTATCAGTTCAACGATATTCCAACCGCATCTGTCGGCAACCGGGGTGTGCTGACGGCGTTTTTAATGCGCAGCTTTTCGCTGCGCGGCAATGACCCCGTCATGAATCCGGTTAAGGGCATTGCGTACATCCCCGATATGCCGTCGAACGCCGGCCCTGAATCGGTCGCGAAGCAGGTGTATAACAGCAGAATTAAAGCAGCGGTCGAGGCAAACAGCGCGGTTGTGGCTTCCCTGTACTTTGATGAAAATCTGCTCGTGAAGATAGAGGACGTTGACGGGACATGGATATATGTATATGATAACGATTCCCGCGTCACAGGAAGCACCATATCACGCAGGGCGGCAAACAGCTCCTCCGTGATTGTCGGATGGGACGACAACATAGAGTTTGAGTACAGATACGAGAAGACGCCCGCATCGGGGGACAATCCCGCTGTTTATGAAGATGTAACCGTTAAAGGCGCATTCCTCGCGTACGACAGCCTTCCGGCTTCGCTTGGCGGCGCGGGCGGCGGTGCTTACTGGATTAGCTATGCGACCATCCTTTCCGGCGCGTATTATGTTGAAGGTTTTTATGACCACAAAGCCACTTTCAATCTCAACAACCAGCTTGAGGATGACAAAGGTGTCGCGATAAAGAAAAATCCCTTTGCCGTTACCTACGAATACGACGCGGCCGGCTTGAATAATGTGCGGACTATCAGCGGCGACACCGTTTTCTACGCCAATGTGTTCACCGTAAAGGACGGCGCCGCCGCCATCCATGCCGTCTCCGTCTTCCTCACCGGCGAGGGTAACGGCTATAGGATTTGGTTTATTGACGACTATAAAGAAACCAAGGATTTGAATGTGCTGGATTCGGCCAACACCAAGAAAGCGCTGGTCACTTCCGCCCCGGTCGGTTACAAAGCTCTACCGGGATACTACACGATTCCGGTAATCGACCCGGCAACCAATGAAGCCCCCATCGCCAGCGAAAAGCAGTTCGCCATTGTCGTGGAGGCGACCGGGACGGGTGTGAACGGCCCGGTGCTGCAAAACGCTGCCGGAGCCAGCCGCGGGCAGAGCTTCACCTCCTCCAACGCCACTACGTGGAACGATGCGTTCCTGACAAACCAATCCGCCGTGTGCATTAAAGCCCACGCGGAGAAAGACGTCTACATCCCGCTGACCGGCGTTGAGGTGCGGGACTCGGACGGCGACCCGCTGACCGTCCTTGAGGTCGTCCCCAACACCAGACATACCATTACCCCCACGCTGATACCCACCAACGCCACAAACGTCAGGCACGAAGAAACAGTATGGGAAGCGCAGATGCCGTATTACCTCCGCGACGATGAGGGGTATTTGATATTGGACAATGACGAAAAGCCCACGCTGGCGGACGCTCCTACCGGCGCTGACTGGCTGGTTTGGATGAATGGCTGGGGGTTTGTGCCAAAGGCATTCTCGGAGCTTACGACTCTTCCGACAGGGACGACTGCAACCACTCGGCAACGGCAGGGAAAAAAGGAAGATAGCCCTGATGTTATCAACAATATTGTCATTCAAGACCAGCCCTTTACCCTCAGTATCTCAAATAACGGGACGACTGCGCTGCAGGCACCCAGAAGCGCGATTGAATATGACGGGAAAGATTTCCCGGTGCAAGTGACTGTAAACGAAGTCCCAAGAGACGCTACGGGCACATGGGATGAAGACAAAGGCAATTTTAAGCCTCAAAGGGCCGATTTCACCGTTAAGATTAAAGCGACTGCGGTGGAAAAGGTCACGCTCAGCAGAACCGCAGCGCAAACCATGAAGGTGGGGGCAACCCTCTCCTTCACAGCGACGCAGCTTGACGCAGACGATAAGCAGCTCAGCGCGCCGCATCCCGTGACATGGCATATCGTGATGCCGCTCTCTGGGGGTTCCACCGATGACTACCATGACGGCTATGAAAAAAGCCCCGCGTTTGAACCGCTCGACCCCTTTGGCGGTCCTGTCGCCACTGTTGACAAAAACGGCAGGGTGACGGCGCTGCGCAGCGGGGTATGCTTTGTCTACGCCGAGGCGGGCGGCAAGGCGTCAGACTTGACCCAAATCACCGCCACCGGGAAAACGGTCACCGGCGTCGCTATCGGCAGAAAAAAACTCATTATGGCAGCCGATACGACCTTTACCATGACGGGCGCTGTCAAGCCTAATGACGCGAATGACAGGAGCATCACTTGGTCGTCAAGCAACGACGCCATTGCAACGGTCGAACCGGCGACGGGCATTATCAGGGCTATAAGCCCCGGAACGGTCACCATATCCGTCTCCAGCAAGACCAGCCCCAACTTCAAGGCCGACTGCGCCGTCACCGTCATCGCCGGGCCTTCCGCCACAATCCGCGTCAACAGAGCCGCCACATACTCCGTTTTCGGCGCGAAAGCCGGGGAGACGATTGAATGGACTTTTGAGGACAGAGACGGAAACGACAGCGACAATCTTCGCGGCGAGAAAATCAATAATGGCAATAAATTCAGAGTTATCGCCGATGATGAAGGCGGGGCCGTCCTGAGAGCCGAAGTGTATGTTGACCCGCCTGAAGGTGATAGGGTTCTCGTCCGTGAGCAGAAGTGGCATCTGGAAGGCGTCGTGCCTATCGGCAGGATGGCTTTCCAGAACAGCGCCGGAGAGGATCTCAAGCGAGTCAATCTCGGCATTAAGCTCGACGGGACGAGTCCCAAATCGCAGACGCTGACGGCAGCGGTCATAAAACCTGTTGACGGAACCTCCACCCTCCTTGGCTTTGAGTGGTCTGCCAAACAAACCAAGCAGAAACAGGACATTATCACTTTAGACCCGGGAACGGGAGACGCAAACAACACCGTGACCATTACCGCAGCGAGGCCCGGCTCTACAAGGCTCACCGGCTTGAACTACAACGGCAACAAACGCGTCAATCTTTCCGTCCGCGTATTCTTCTACCCGGAGACGGCTAACATCACACCCAAAGCGGGCAGCTTGACGATGAATGTAGGCAAAACCGGAAGTGCGACAGCCAAGGTTACCGCACCGAACGCCAAAGACTTTTTCAAGACGCTGACCTATACGCTGAAAGGCGCCGACGGTGAGCCGATGACGACCGAAGGACGCGAGTTTGTGGAAAACAGTTTCGTCCGGGTTGACGTCAAGCGCGGGCGGGTGACCGCCTTGGGCCCGGGCGAAGCAACGGTAGTCATCGTAGCGCAAGGCGGTGCGACCAAGGAAGTGCCGGTCACAGTGAAGACAAAAGATTAGACCTAAGCAAACCGCCCGGCCAAGGGTCGGGCGGTTTGTTACGTTTTCGGCAAATTATCCGGGCATGGCGCAGCTTGGCAGCGCGCGTGGTTTGGGACCACGAGGCCGCAGGTTCAAATCCTGTTGCCCGGACCAGTCGGAGTGTTCTTACAGCATTTGAAGTGTTGTAGGAACACTCCGTTTCATATTTTACATTTTATTTTACTGTTTTCAATTTATCTAACATAAGCGTTGCTTGTTCTGCCGCTTCTTCAAAGTTGCTGTGCAGGTACAACAAATTCTTCATATCTTCAAGCGCGGCTGAGGTTTCTTTTTTATACGTTTTCAACTGCAATCGGGCAAGGGCTTTGTAGGCTGCCATATCATCATAATCTTCGCAGGCAGTCTTAATGATAAGCAGTTGCTCATGTAAATAGGTTAAATCCTCTTGTATGTCTCCATCCTCATTTTGGTCAGGCTCAGCGGTAACAAGATTCTCAATTAACGCTTCAAGCCCTTTAATTAAATTTTCTGTGTTAGACCGGATAAAATCATTGTCGCCGCGTTGAGCCGCTTCTTCGAGGGCAAACGCCTTTGCGGACAATGCTTCTTCCCCAATATTCGCCAGCGCGGATTTCATGGCGTGGGCAGTCGTGGTAAACATTTTTATATCGCCGCTGCTTAATGTTTCCCGCAATGCAACGACCGCTTTTTGCGCGTCTCTCTTAAAGATTTGAGCCAGCTTGGGGTTTATATTAGACAGAGGCTTTTTTTCGTCAGTTGATACTTTCTTGTATTTCTTGGCTTCCTCGGGGTATTTGTCATGAATAAAACGCGTTAGCACAGCGTTTAACTGCCATATATCTATGGGCTTTGAGATAAAGCCATCAAAGCCGTGTTCGCTGAACATTTTGTCGTTGCCGGCCAAAGCGTTTGCCGTCAAGGCGACAATTATGCCTTTGTAGCCCAGCTCGCGCAGTTTGTGTGTGGTTTCTATCCCATCCATCAGGGGCATCATATGATCCATAAAAACGATGTCATATATATTGCCGCCGTTTATTAAGTCAAGCGCCTCAAAGCCGCTTACAGCCGTTTCTATCTTTAATTGATACGGCGAAAGCAGCCCTTCGGCTACATAAAGGTTGGTTTCCACATCATCTACTAACAAAACCTTCCCGTAAGGCATAATCTCACGCAGGGTATGCAGCTCGCTGTGCTGACTTTGCTCTTTGAACGTAAAATTGCTTAACTGCGCCGCAAGCTCCGCGCCTATAGGGGCGCACTCAACAGCCTTTTGCCGGACGGTGACCTTAAATGTACTGCCTTTTCCGTACTCACTTTCAACTTCAACATTACCGCCCATCATTTCAGCAAGGTTTTTTGTTATCCTAAGCCCGATGCCGGTTCCCTCTGTCGCTCGGTTCGCTTCGATGTTAAACCGCTGGTACTCTGAAAACAACTGTGCCAAATCTTCGGGTTTGAGACCCTGCCCTGTATCCTTCACGGCAAAACGCAGCGTTATGTCCCCATCCTCAGCCGTATGGCTGACCGAAAGCTCAACATGCCCTTCCTTTGTATATTTAATCGAATTTGACAGCAGATTGTTCAAAATTTGCTTTAAGCGTATCTCATCGCCGATAAGCCTTGAAGGCAGATTTTCGTCAATCGTTAGGATGAATTTGATTGGCTTATTCTCAATTCTTATAATATTAAGCTGTACTGTATCGTGAATAAAGCTGGGAACATCGTATTCAACGGGGCTGATTTCCATTTTGCCTGTTTCAATTTTAGACATATCTAAAATGTCGTTAATAATTCGCAGAAGGTTGTTGCCGGAATTGTATATTTTGCCCAAGGCAATTTCAGAGTCATGCGGCAGATTTCCCTTTTGAATCTGTATTTGTGATATGCCGATAATCGCGTTCATGGGCGTGCGGATTTCGTGTGACATGGTGGCTAAGAACTGGGTTTTTGCTTTGTTTGCGTGTTCCGCCGCCTTTTGCGCCTCGATAATGGGAGTGATTTCCGCAAACTCAAAAAAGCGCGTCCCCTTTTTTTTACCCATTAGAGCGGTGTGAAGGGCAAACCAGCGCTGCTCCCCGTCTTTATCAAATGAAACGGTCTTTTCCGTCAGATAATCCTGCGTCATGGCGTCATTGAAGACTGCCGTCAGGTCATCGGAGTGAAAGATATCTTCAACCTGAATTTTATTTTTTTCTTTACCCATAAACTTGACGAACGACTCGCTGATATATTCAATCTTCTTATTGCCGTTTACAATGCACATTAGGTTTGGCGTGGTTTCCAGCACCGCGTTGAAGGCCTGCCCCAAAGTCTGCAATTTAATTAAGAATGACAGAATATATTTACTGAAAAAATAACCAAATAAATACAGCATCAATATCCCGAAAAAGTTGAATATCTCATCCGTCAGGGTAGCTTGCTCCCCAAGCAGCCGCGCGTCAAAGACAAATATGCAAAGACATATTGTAAGCGTTGTTAATATGCACATAATCAATAGCCCAACCTGGTCTATATACATAATACTGACAATCATAATGCCCATCAGGAACACATAAATGACCCTGTCCCCGCCGAAAAACACGGCGTTGATGATTTCGAGCAGCACCATTGAATACGGAACCAGCACCGCCAACTGTCTTTTTGTCAGCCTTTTAATGGAGGTAATGACAAAAAACACGGTTATCATCGACAGGCTGATGGCAATCCGTGACAGCCACCATTCGGCGTCTACAAATAAAATAAAAAAGAGTATCTTTGTCAGCGCGTATACAATAATCGTTGTCCTGACAGTCTTATTGGCTATTCCGATATCGAAGGAATACTCACTATTTATATCCCGAGACATAACTATCCCCTTTCCATCTTCATCTTTGCGGTATGCGATAATGCTTATTTCAGATAGAGTATATAACAGGGTTTTCTAAAAGTCAATACATAGTTTGGACACGCCGTAGCCCCCTGCAACTCACACAGGGGGTTTGGGTTTTTACAGGGTCAAAGGATTCCAAACATTTTTGCTTTTACGACGGCTTCCTCCGCGTCGTGAACCTCCAGCCGTTTGTAGACGAGCAGCACGTGGGCTTTAACCGTGCCGCGCGCCAGCCCGGTTGCGGCGGCAATCTCGCTGTATGTCATGCCTTTGCTTAAATACGTCAGCATGTCGCGCTGCCGCCCGGACAGATTCGGCGCGGCGTTTTCAGACGGGCTGAACCCGTGCTTCTCGCCGATTTTTTCTTTTAGCTTCTCTGCAAAGCTTGCAACCCCGGCAGACGCGTCCTCGCGTTTGCCCATCTCCAGCAGGATTGGCAATAGTTCTTTCCCCTCGTTCATAAATAACTGCGTAAAACCACAGGGCATAGCGGTGTTCATGGCTTGCGCCAACTGTTCGGCCGCTTTGCCCTTCTGGTTGTCATGCCATAACGCTATGGCCAGCAGCAGCCTTGTTTCGATTTGGTCCAACGGGCGGTTATATTCGGTCGCGAGCGTCAGCAGGCGCGTGCCGAACGCGATTGCCGCGGGGAAGTCCTTTAGCGCGATATGGGCGCGCAGCGTTGTGAAATGCCGGCATATTTGATAAAACGGCAATCGGGCGGAACGGCTTGCGTAAACGGTCAGCCATTCACGCGCGGCGGCCGTGTCTCCACCGCGGATAGAATACACGGTTTGCAGCGCTTTGAGGTTTGGCCGGAGGCTTTGCGCCTTGCTTTTTATGTAGTATTCGAGCTTTCCCATGATTTTGCCCGCTTCATGCGACGCGCCCATCGCGTACAGCACCGCCGACAAAATGGCGTGGGCGCAAAAAAAGACTTCCGGATGCGTATCGCCGTCACAGACACGGGAGCCTGTTGCGGCGTAATACATGGCGTCCAGCAGCTCGCCCTGCTCATAACGCACACCGGCAATCGTCATCTGCTCCATCACGGCGTAATCCTTGCCTATGATAACGCCGAAAGCGTCCCTGAGTATTTTTAAGTCGGATTCTTTCAATGCGTGGTAATCGTAGTAATCCCGCATTGAGCGGTGAAAAAAGGGCAAATTTTGGGTTATGCTCGCCGTCTTGGCTTCTTTAGGCGCTTCCGCGTTTCCAATTCCGCCGCGCGGCATCGACGCCATCATTTTGTACGCGCGTTCAACGCCCTGCCTGAACGGCACTCTGAAATCAATCGTGGTGACAAACAGATACGTTACGATAAGCTCGGGATACCTTGAGACAATTTCATCCTTTCTCTCGTACAGCATATCGACATATTGAAAGTACGTTTCGATGTCGCCGTCATAGTAGGCCGCGACGGCGCATTTATACACCAAGTAAGGACTCGCGGCAATGAAGTCCGGGGAGAGGCTTAAAACATACTGCTTGAAAAAATCCAGCCTGTTCAGCACGGACATGCCGCCTATTTTCTCGGTATAAAGGGTTGTCGCGTCCATGCAGCGGTTGATTCCCTCATGGTTTCCGTTGTGGATATAATGCTTCGCGCTTGTGTAGTAATCCCCCTGTTCATAATACCATTCGGCGGCGACGTCATTTAGTCTCCATAATTCATCCTTATCCAAGAAGCTGCCCGTTTGCTCCAGCAAAAAATCGTGAAATATATCGTGGAAACGGTAGGTGTCGTCATTCTCCCGGGTTAAGAACGCGTTTTCTTTCCTTGCCAGACGTTCCAGCGTTTCCCGCCCGCCCGGCTGTCCTGTCAGACGCTCGCAGAGTTCGGGCGCGGCTTCGCCGGGGACGGACAGGCGCAGCAGCAAAAGCTTTGTTTCATGCTCCCACTGTCCCCATACCCGCGATTCAAAATACTGCGTCAATGTCCGCAGGGGTTTCCCGGCCTTCTGATTCTCCGGTTCGTCGGGGCTTGATAATATCGCCGAGAGATACATCGCCCAGCCGCCCGTTATTTTGAGCAGCCTGCCGACCCGCTCCGAGTCCAGTTCGCGGTCTCTTTCCGCGCCAAACCATTCGATTTCTTTGGACGAGAAGAGGAGGTCGTCTTTTGTAATGACCCCGAACAGCCCAGTTTCCGTAAGCCCTTGCTCCGGCTCCGACCGGCCGGCCAGCAAACAGCGGATGTAATCGGGCAGACGGCCGACTATGACCGGAATTGCGGCTAGGATTTCTTCGTTTTTGAGTACATGCAGGTCGTCAAGCGCGAAATGGCAGCGGGGATTTCTTTTCGGAAGCGTCTCGATCATCTCCAGAAGCTTGTCGAGCGAATCTACCGCTTGATGTAGAGTTTGCTTTTCCCCGGCGGCAAGCCTTATCAAGGTTCTCGCCAGTCTGGTGTAAAAGACCCTTGGGTCGTTGTCTGTATCCTTTACGGTTATCCGCTCTGTTTTTCCCCGCGTGGAGGAAAGCCACTGCGCGGCGGCAACCGACTTGCCGTACCCGCCCGGCGCAAACAGATATATGTGCTGCTTCGCGGATATTCTCTCCATCTTTTTGAGCAGAGCCGTCCGTGGAACGGTTTCAGTCAAAACGCCCAACGACATCCCGTAGCTATAACTCATAACGCGCCCCTCTCACCCTATAACGGCATTAAACTATACCGGGTATAGTTTGTCAAGCGTTGAACGGGAATTTTATAACGGCTATAATTAAGACAACACGATAATGGTGGGAGGTATATACAGGCGGATGGTACTGAAAGCGCAAGCGCCGCGAACGGCGCTGATGAAATTGCTGGACAGCATTTTGGACAGCTCTGTCTTATATTTACACGCACCGGCCGGCTTCGGGAAAACCATGTCCGCGCTGCTGTGGCTGGAACACAGGGAAAAGCAGGCGCCCGTAAAACAGGCATGGCTCAGCCTCGACAACCACGATAACAAAACGTCCGATTTTTGCAGGCGGTTCGCCGCCGCCCTTTCGGGACTGCAACCGGAGAACGCCGCTCTGCGTGAGCTTGCGGCGCACCCGGGCTTTAACACGGCGCCCGTGGAGTTCGCCATGCGCGCGCCGGGGGCGTTTACCGCGCCGCAAACGCCGTGCTTCTTGGTTATCGACGATTTGCACATCATCAACAACACAGAAATCCTGACGGTGCTGCCCTGTCTGTTGAAACGGCTGCCGAAAAACTGCGTTGTGATGCTGCTCAGCCGCAACGCGCCGCCGGACAGCTTTTCCGAAATGGTGATAAAGGGCGGCCTTTCGGTCGTGGACGCGGCCTATTTGCAGTTTACAAACGGGGAAATCAAAATATTTTTCAATAAAAGCGGGCGGGACATTACCAACAAGCAGGCAGAGGAGATTTTCTTATCAACCGGAGGATGGGCAATCGCTCTGCGCGCCTTGCTGCTGTCGGAGAAAAAGTCATACAGCATTGATTTAACCGGGCAGTATCTTGAAAATTTCCTCAAAACCCACGTATGGGAGCGATGGGACGAATCTACAAGGAAATTTCTAACGCTTGTGTCCGTGTGTCCAGAGCTTACGCCGGAGCTGTGTGAACAGCTCACGGCCGCCGACAAGCTGCTGAAAAAATCGAACAGCGCGCAAATCCTGTCGGGCCTTGCCAGAGAAAACGCGTTTTTACGGGAGACCGAAAACAATACCTACAGGTTCCATGACTTGTTCCGCGATTTTTTGCTCCATATGCTTGAGGAGAGCGGCGCTCAGGAGGCTGCCGGCCAATATAACAGGGCGGGTGATTACTATTTTGGAAAGCAGGATTATTTCCGCGCCGCCGAGTATTATCTGAACGGCAAAAACGACGATGGGATGGCGCGCTGCCTATATCATATGTATGATTACAACTCCGTTTCCGCTTCGATAGAGGACACGCTTTACATCATACATAAGGCAATCAGCGATTCCGCTGTGGAAAAGCACCCGTTTCTCTTGGAGGTTCAGGCGTGGGCCGCTTTTGTGGAAGGACGGCCCGACGATTTTGAAAGCTATTTAGACCGATATTATAAGCTGCTGCCAAAAATTATACTGAAAAACCCTAGGTCGGTGATTACCGGAATACTTCTGCGATGCATTGATTACAGGGAGCCGTATAACCACATTATGAAATCCGTGGGCAGGATTCCCTTAAAGGGCATCGTCAACCTCAAGGCTTTTACGCCGAGCATAACAAACAATCAGCCTTACTGGCACCGTTCGGTCAGGGATTTTTCCGAACTCTTCGCTGACCTCGACAAAAGTACAGCCCTGTTTGAAAAGGGTATAGGCACGATTATCGGCGAGGAGTTTGCCGTAATCAAGGAATGCTTATATGCCGGATGCCATTATGAGAAGGGGAATTTAAGCGACGCGTGTCGGCACGCCCTCACGGCGTGCGGGAATATCCCGGACGACTGCTCCGCTGAAATCAGGTTTTGCGCCATGATGATGCTGGCGTCCGCGCTGTACGCAGACGGGCAGGAAGAGGACGCGGAGGAGGTTTTGGGCAACATAAGGGGTATGATTGAACGCGACAAAGCATTTTACCTGAAACCCAATCTGCGGGCTTACCTGTGCAGGCTCAAGCTGGCGGACGGCGATATAAGCGCGGCGCGGGACTGGCTGAAGGCTCATAAAAAGATTTTTGACAGTAATCTGTCAATGTTTAAGATGTATCAGTATTCCTCGACCGCGAGGGCACACATTGTCATGGGCGAATACACGGCGGCAATACTGCTTCTGCAAAAGCTTCTCCTGCTCAGCGAGCAGTACAGGCGTCCGCTGGATGTTATAGAATGCTGCATCCTGCTTGCCGTGGCTTATTGGAAAAAAGGCAAGGGCGGGCTGAGCGTCGCGATGGATTATATCGAACAATCCGTCCGAACAGCGCAGGAATACGGATATAAGCAGCAGTTCGCCAATGAGGGCGCGGAGCTTGTCAACATTCTTCACAGACTGTACAAACGCACGGTTCAGAAGGATTACGCGGGAGGCGTATCCAGCATGTTCGCAAAGACCCTGTATGTCTTGGCGCTTTCCGAATCCAAGCGCACCAAAGGGCTGACGGGCGGCAGGTCGCCTAAAAACCTGACCTTCACAGATAGGCAAAAGGCGGTTATGCGTTTGATGTGCGAAGGCCACAGCAAAAAAGGAATCGCCGAAAAAATGGGGCTCAAGCCAAGCGGCGTAAAGACACATACTGACCTTATCTACAAAAAGCTCGGCGTGGGAAACAGCGTTGAGGCGATTATGAAAATTAAGGAGCTCGGCCTGCTGGCGATGTGAAGCCGTACTCATCTGACATTATCACAGTTGACGGCTCCGATACCGAAGTCAAAAACAGAGTGTCCATACAGAATGAGAAGCGGCTGCTCCTCAATGCTGTATGGACACTCCCTTGGCGCGCCGTGGAGGATTCGAACCCTCGACCTTCTGGTCCGTAGCCAGACGCTCTATCCAGCTGAGCTAACGGCGCGTGTGCACAAAGTGAAGTATACAGAAAAAACTGCCGCTTGTCAAGCAGTTTTTACGCGAATGTCGCGGCAAACATTTGGTATGCCCCGAATGCCCTGCAATAGCTTGACACGACCCGGAGGAGAATTTTCGGTTGCGGAAAGACGGCCCTTGTGGTATACTGCAATATGTTACGGCTTTGTCCCTGAGAGGGAATGGGTTTTTACGCGGACATGGTGGAATGGCAGACACGTTGGTCTTAGGAGCCAATGGGCAACCGTCCGGGTTCAAGTCCCGGTGTCCGCACCACCCATATGTCAAGCCCACGCTAAGACGGCGCGGGCTTGTTGATTATAATACGGAATCTGCTTAAAACGACCAATGCCTTATGGTATTATATTCTTGGAGGGCTGATTTATGGAAAAGGGAAAAATTATTTTTCTAAACGGTGTATCCAGTGCCGGAAAAACTACATTGGCGAAAGCATTGCAAGAACGATTTGATGAGCCATACTATATCATTAACGTAGATATGTTTTTAGGAACGGGTATCATGTTTCCTGAAAAATTTGCAACAAATGACCTTGCAGAATTTGAGATGTTTGTCAGGACGTTGTCGGGAATGCACCATTCAATAAAGTTGTATTCGGATTTGGGGATGAACACGATTGTTGACCACGTCCTTGTTAATCGCTTTTTTGATTTAGGCAATCCGAAGTTAATGGAGGAGTGCGTGGAGTTACTACACGAGCATCCAGTTCTATTTGTTCATGTTACTTGCTCTGTCGAAAAACTACGACGCAGGGAGAAAAAACGGAGTGACCGACATAGTGGACAAGCAGAAGGTCAACTTGTGCAGTTGGTTCCGAAAGACACATATGATTTGATTGTAGATACGTATAACAGTACGCTGGATGAATGTGTTGATGAAATTATTACCACACTGGGATGCCCTGATCGGTTTATGGCATTTAAGGTGTTATGGGCACAGCAGACGGCGAAGCCGTCTGCTGTGATGGAAAATGCTACAACGTGAAATACACTGCGTCATCAATATAGAATAATGGGTCGCCGTTTTCCTCAAAACCACTTTGTTGCATACCAATCTTTGTCATAACCTTAAAAGATGCTATGTTATTCTTATCGCATCCCCCGTTTATGAACTTTACATGAGCCTCATTAAATGCGTAGGACAGTAATTTTTCAGCGCATTGTGTGGCATATCCTCTGTTTCTATATTCCTCGTCTACTAAGAAAAAAATGTGAAGGCGGCCGTCAGTTTTTCCGTCAAGCCCACACCAGCCTATAATTTCATTCTTACCTTTTTCAAAAACGGCAAGGCATAGATGGTATATGTAACCTGTTTTGTTATATTTGTGATTATCTTGCATATACTCAATGGCTTTTTGAGCTTCTGCCACAGAAACAGCACCCTTTTCAAATTCCCACATCCGTGCTACTTCATCAATATCGCTATCCTTAACGGTTCTCAATAATAAGTCTTTGGTAAACAGCTCCATATGTGTAACCCCCAATAAAATATATTGAAAACCCTTACGACTCAGTTCCAATCCTTATGAATCAGTTTCTGCCGTATGACCACAAGAGTGCCTTCGCCCGGGGCGGACTCTACGCTTACACCGTATCCTTCGCCGAATACCAGCTTGATTCGCCTGTCTACATTGCACAGGCCGATATGGCTGTTTTCTTGAATATGGCTCTGCTTCAGGCGTCCCTGAAGCGCTTCTAGGGTATCGGCTGCGATTCCCGCGCCATTGTCACGGATTAAAATAAGCAGAGCCTTATCCTCCACTCGCGCTTCCAGCGAAACAATTTTTTCATCCCCCGTGTCTCCGGTCAGTCCATGCTTGAAGCAATTTTCCAGCACGGGCTGGATAACGAACTTCACCGTGCGGTACTCGGTCAGCGCCTCATCAATATCCCAATCGACGCGGAAGAGCTCATTATTACGGATATGCTCAATCTCCATATATTTGGCCGCCTGCCGCAGTTCATAAGAGAGGGGGACGATGTAATCGGTTGTGTTGAGGTTTGATTTTAGTATCTCGGAGAGGAGGGAAATGACCCGGATGGCGTTGGTGTCCCTCTTCATCTGATTCAAAATATCCAGATTGGCGATTTGCAGGGTATTTAGAATGAAATGAGGGTTTATTTGATTTTGCAGGGCAATGGCTTGGGCTTTTTTAAGCTCGGTCAGCTTCTCTGCCAGCTCATGCTCAATGTGTCGGCTGTGGGTGGTCATTCCCGCGATGCTTTCGGCGATATAATGGCCTTCGTCCTCTCCCTTAGGCTTTCCTGAACCGCCGATATAGGAAAAGAAACGGATGGTACTTTGGTATGTTTGGAGAGATATGACAAAAGCCAGAACAAATGCCGCGAGTAGGCCAATCACACTGCTCCACAGCGCAAACGCGAGAAAATCACCTTGGAAGGCAGCTATATCAGCCGCGTCAACGGCGGAAACAACCCAATAATCACCGCCTGCCGACCATGTGGACGTGATAACCACCCCGTCGGCATAAGAGGCGGTGCTTGCCGATTGGGACGCGCCGGCAAAGGCGCCTCCGTATAACGCGTGCTCCTGAATGTTTGTGTTGAGCAGGGAAGGGTCTGTGGCGTAAAATACCCGCCCTGAGGCGTCCGCCATGCACACGGTTTCGGGTGATTGCTCGAACTCTTGATTGACATAGGAGGCGAACAACTCATAATTTATGTTGAACGCAGCCACGCCGAGAGGGTCGTCCGTTTCGCCGATTTCCCTTATCAGCGTAATCACCTGACTGGTGTCGGCGCCGGTTTTGATTTCTCGGACGGCAAAGGTATGGTTTTGGCGGTAAACATCCATAAATGAGGCGTCAAAGAAGCTGTGGAGAGGACGAAAATCCGTCCAAGACAATACATAGCCGTTCTTTGCGCAATACACATAGCTTGAGTCCATCGCCGGGGAGAGTACGGTTCCCTTGAATAAGTCGTCGATAACCCGGGTTACGTCCGACCTCAGCAGCCTGTTACCGCTTTCTGGATTAGCCTCCGTCGCCGGCTGCGCATGGGAATCGGGAAGGGCGGACACTGGCGCGTTGAGCAGTTTTTCAAAGTTTGGCGCGTTTTCAATCAGGTAGAAAACCTGATTGACGCCGTTGAAAACATAATCAACAAAGCCGCTCGTCTTATACAGGCTATGCTCCTGATACTGCGAAAGGGCGTCTCTCAGATACATCGCATACAGATTATAGGAAACCGCCCCGTATGCGGCGAAAGCCACCAGCACGGGGGCAACCGCTCCGGCGAAATATTTCAGAAAGGAACTGCGGAAGTGCCGGTTCTTCAGGAGGGCATACAGCAGCTTGAATTTACGATTCATCGTCTTCATCACGAACTTTCAATACCTCGTTCCGATACTCCACAGGGGTACGCCCGGTGTGCTGGCGGAAACGCTTATAAAAATTCTGCTTGCTGAAATACCCTACTTTGGTGCAAATCTCGAAGATGCGGTAGCGGGGATTCCGCAAGTATTCAATCGCCTTCTCCATTCTGCGCTCGGCCAGATAGTCGGCAAAATGCACCCCTGTGTGGCGTTTGAAAAACCGGCTGAAGTATGCCGAATTCATAGAAACCAAATCTGCCACACTCTCTAGGGTGATGTCTTCACCCACATGCTTCTCAATGTGTCGCCGCACCAGCGCAATCCGATAGTCGCCTATCTCCTCCTCGTGGGCGGCGGAGGGTTTTGACGCGGTGTCCGCGGCGTTTTTTGCGTCCAGCATTCGCTTCAGACGGGCAAAACAAGTGGCGACACTCTCGTGCGTTACAGGCTTTAGCAGATAGTCGTACGCGCTGATCCGCAGGGCTGTCTGGGCATATTCAAAGTCGCTGTGCGCGCTGAGGATGACAACAGCGATGTGAGGGTGTATTTTCTGCGCTTCCGCAGCCAACTCCAAGCCGGATTCCCCGCTTCCCAACTGGATGTCCGCAAGCAGGACGTCAACGGGCCGCTCGCGCAGATACGCCAGCGCGGCGTCTGTGTCGGCAAAGCTGTCTTTTAAGTCGAAGCCCATGTCGCTCCAGCGGAAGACGCTCCCCAGCAACTCCCGTATATAGGACTCGTCGTCAACAATAACCAAAGAATACACCGTCGCCACCTCCTTATAGCCTCCCATCTTAACTATAAGTCTTCTGGTTGCCGTTGGCAAGGAATAATTGCCGAAAAGTATAAAAAAGGAACTAAAGGTAAAGGGACAGACATTTACATGGAGTCCAAAATCCTGTTATAATTTACGAGCAGAGTGTCTGTAGCCTTTCATCTATTGTTCGATTTGTCTGATATAATCAAGGCGGTGAGCATATGGCGCAAAAACAAGAACTCCTCGGCATTCCGGCTCGGCCAAAAAGCCCCTTCTGGAAACAGAAAGGATTCCATCTTTTTTTAATGCTTCTGCCCTTTGTTTTCCTAATCTTCCTCCTTAACTATCTGCCGCTGTACAGTTGGAGACTCGCCTTCTACGATTTCAAGTGGGGACGCCCGGACGAGCTAAACACCTTTGTGGGGCTGGATGTGTTCCGCAGCCTAATCAACAACCAGTATCAATTCGAGGAGCTGATGCAGGCGCTTAAAAACACCTTCGGCATGAGCGGTCTCCATGTCCTCACCCTGCCTCTGCCCATGTTTTTCGCAATCTTCCTCCATGAGCTGCGCGGCCCTTTCCGCAAAACGGTTCAGACGCTCACCACCATCCCCAACTTCATAAGCTGGGTTTTGGTATTCTCGGTAGCCTGCGCGGCGTTTACGGTAGACGACGGCTTTGTCAACCGAATGCTGATTCATTTCGGAATCCGGGACACCGGCATAGCTTTCCTTCAATCAGAAAACAATGTCTGGATGACGATGATTGCTTGGAATCTTTGGAAAACCATGGGCTGGAGCGCCATCATGTATTTCGCTTCCATGACCAATATTGACCCCGAACTCTATGACGCCGCCAATGTTGACGGCGCCGGGCGCTGGGCGCGTATCCGTCACATTACCATACCCTGTTTGATTCCCACCCTCTTCGTCCTTCTCGTCCTCAATATCGCAAATTTTGTAAACTGGGGATTGGAGCAGCCGTTGGTCTTTATGAACCAAATGAACAAACCCCACATTCAGACACTGGACGTCTTTCTGGTGACTCAGGGAATTACGGGGCGCAACCCGGCCACGGCTATGGCCGTCGGTATCCTCAAAACCTTTGTGTGCCTTGTGCTGGTCTTTGGGGCAAACAAACTTTCAAAGGTTGTCCGTAAAGAGTCGGTATTTTAAGGAAGGGGGAATCGCCGCATGTTAAAGCAAAAGATGGCGGCAAAGGATGCTGCTTTCTACAGCGTGTCTTATTTGATATTCGGGCTGTTCACCCTGCTGTGTATATTCCCCTTCTATTACATATTCATCAACTCCATCAGCGGAAACGACCTCTCCCGCTTCGGGCAGATTCTCTTCTACCCCAAAGATATTCACTTCGGCAATTACATAGAAATCCTCAAGCTGCGCGGTCTGGGGCAGGCCGCGTGGGTCTCGGTAGCACGCACCGTCGTCGGCACTGTGAGTTGCGTACTCTGCACCGCGTTTGTGGCGTTCATTCTCAGCCGTAAGGAGCTGATGTTCCGCAAAGCACTTTACCGCTACTTCATCGTCACCATGTACCTCAACGTGGGCATCATCGCGTGGTATATCAACATGAACATGCTCGGTCTGACCAACAACTTCTTGGCCTATGTCATCGGCGTGGTCAATCCCTTCAATCTGGTTCTAGCGAAAACCTTCATTGAAAGCCTCCCTACCCCGGTTTTTGAGTCGGCCGAAATCGACGGCGCGGGAACGATGACGGTGTTCGTCAGGCTGATTATCCCCCTCTCCAAGCCCATCCTCGCCACCACGGCGGTTTTCACTGCGGTCAACCAATGGAACGCGTTTATGGACACCTACATCCTGATGACCGATTCCAAGCTCTATACCCTCCAATACATGCTTTATGAGTTCTTAAACAAAAACAAGTTCCCCCCCATAGATACCAGCGGCATCTTTGACCCCAGCAGGGTGATGACCTCCACTTCAATGAAGATGACCATATCCATGGTGGTTGTGCTGCCCATACTTTTCGTGTACCCGTTTTTCCAGCGGTATTTCGTCAAAGGCATCTTGTTAGGCGCAGTGAAGGGATAACGCCCTTTACGATAAAAACCAAAATATAGGAGGTAGCCCCATGAAAAAGACACTGTCCTTCATTCTCGCGGCTCTGATGTTGCTTGCCCTAGCCGCCGGATGCGCATCCGACTCTCCGTCCGGTAACGGCGGCGGAAACACCGACCCCAGCACCGACCCCGGCGGCTCCAACACTGACCCCAATACCAACGGCGGCACTAGCGACCCCGCAGACGAACTGGTGACCCTGCAGCTCTTCTCCATGGCCAGCAACGATTCCGGCCTGCAAGACCGCTCCTACTGGGCTGAAATTCTCAAAGAAGATTTGAACATTCAGTTGGAGATGCTGCCCGCCGGCGATGACGCCGCCGACAAACTCCTTGCCCTCATGGCTTCGGGAAGCCTTCCCGACATCGTTGTCTTCAAAGACGACCTGACCTATCTCACCGACGCCATCGAAGCCAATTTCCTCATCAACTTGGACGAGCATCTGGATAAACTTCCCAATGTCACCGCCAATGCCGACGGCGCCCTTCAGTTTATCCGCGATTTCGCCTCCAGAGATACCGGCAATGCCTACGCCGTCCCGCTGGGCGTGAGCAACCAATACAACAAAATGGGCAGCGTTGTCGGCCCCTATGTGCGCTGGGATTTGTACAAAGAGCTGAACAGCCCCAAACTGGCGGATATTGAAGACTACATCCCCCTTCTCAAGCAGATGGTCGACCTAGAACCCACCACCCCCGAAGGACAGAGAACCTACGGCATCTCCCTCTTCAGCGACTGGGATGGAGTTGTTCCGTGGCAAGTGCGCATCCTCTGCGAAATGTACGGCGTGACCCAAGATGGTTTGGCTTCTATTGAGTACAACGTCAACACCGGAACCCTCACCTCGATTTTTGATGATTCCAGCTACTTCAAGCGCATCCTGAAGTTCCTTTTCGATGCCAATCAGGAGGGCATCCTCGACCCCGATATCGTCACCAACTCTTGGGGTGACTACTGGGATAAAGCCAGCGCCGGGCGGATGATGTTCTCCTACTTCGACTGGACTGTGGGTACCTACGATACCACCGAGAAGAAGGAAGCGGGCAACACGTACAAAGGCGTCTTCTTTGACAACCAGAGAAAAATCATCAACGCGCCCCCATACGTGGGCGGCGACGGCGGAAGCTGGTGGATTGCCGTCAGCTCCTCCACGCAAAATCTAGATAAAGCTCTTGCCTATGTGAACTATATGTTTGACCACGACGGCCTGTGGAGACTGGCTTGGGGTGAGCAGGGCATCGCTTGGGATCTCGGCTCCGACGGCAAACCCTACCGTACCCCCCTTGGCTGGGAGATGAGAAACGATAGCCTGCCTTTCGCCAATGGCGGCCTAATTGCTGAAGGCATCAATATCCCCGCCACCCGCGGCCTGACTTGGTCTACCATTCATCCGAAATTCGGCGCCCGTATGGATGAGCTTGACTGGACTCGCGGCTCCGGCGCTCCTGAGGAATTCGCCGTTGACGTGGAATGGCGGACGGTTATGAACGCCCTCGACGACATTGATTACGGTTACAAGAACGGTCTTATCGCTGAAAAACCCTTTATCCTTCCTATGGCTCCGATGCCTGACGAGGTTAAAGCCATCGCCGACCAAGTTGAAGCCGAAAGCAAAGCGTATGTCTACAGAATCATCCTAGCCAACAACGAAGAGACCTTCAACAGCCTGTGGGACGAACTGGTGACCAGAACCGCCGGTATGGGCGTGGCAACTGTGGAAGACTGGGTGAGGGACAGCTTTAATACCGCCAAGAACCAAGGATCCCAATACGCAAGATAACCTTTTCAAAAACGATTAAACGGATTGTATCGGTTCTCCCTGTCTTATGGGAGAGCCGATACCCTAAGAGGGGATGTCTTGATGCTTAGACCGTGGAACGACCCTGCCGTAACCTCCATCCGCCGCACCCCGGATCACTCTCCTTGGGGAGCATATGAAAACCCAAAACAGGCGGCGGCACGGGAGCCATCCCGCTGGATACGGTCGTTGGACGGGCGTTATGCGTTCTCCCTTGTAAACAGTCCCGCCGCCGGCGGCGACTTTTACCGGACGGATTTTGACGATTCCGCCTTTGCTGAGATTGCCGTTCCCGGATGCTGGGAGCTACAAGGCTTTGGCACACCGATTTACACCAATGTTCCCTACCCGTGGGCGCAAGACCATCAGCCGCCGCTGCCTCCCGAAGAAAACCCCACCGGCCTTTACCGCCGCTGGTTTGATGTAGCGAACGACTTTTTAACCAGAGACGTTTTTCTGAGATTTGAGGGCGTAGAGACGGCTTTTCAGCTTTGGATCAATGGGGAGTTCGCAGGATACTCTGAGGACTCCAAGCTGCCCTGTGAATTTGAGATAGGTATATTTTTGAAGCCGGGGCGCAATTTGTTAGCAATTCAGGTCATGCGCTTTGCAACCTCTTCGTGGCTTGAGGATCAGGATTATTGGCATATATCCGGCATTCATCGCAGCGTTTTCCTTATTGCCAAGCCAAAACTGCGTCTCCATGATTGGAAGATTACGGCACTGCCAATCATGGCGGGGCAGGCGGGACACCTTGAGGTGGACATAACGATTAACCGCGTTCCCGGCTTTGCTGGCTGCCGGGTAAACGTATCTCTTTTAGACAGAGACGGACGGATTGCGGGAGAAGGGGAAGCCCTAGTCGCCGCCCAAAATGCTTTTGCGCTGAAGGACGGCGTGATGGCCGGTATGGCGCGGGTGTCGTTCCCTGTTGAGAATGTAACCCTATGGACACCGGAAAACCCCACCCTGTATACGGCTGTCCTAACACTTTTGGACGCGGATAGGCGAGAGATAGACTTTGAGAGTTGCCGCGTCGGGTTTAAGTCGATTGAGATTCAAAACGGTGTGGTGCTGCTCAATGGGAAACGGCTGATTGTGCGGGGCGTTAACCGCCACGAACACGGCCCTGAAGGCCGAAGGGTTTCCCGGGAGCGAATGCGGGAGGAAATCCGGCAGATGAAGCGCCTCCACATCAACGCCGTACGCACCAGCCACTATCCAAGCTCACCCGCTTTTTACGACCTGTGCGACGAACTGGGGTTGCTGGTTCTCTGTGAGTGCAACATCGAGACCCACGGGCTGGGCGCCCTCCTATCGACCGACCCGTCATGGTCTTCCGCCTTTTTGGAGCGGGCGGTGCGGATGGCCTGTCAGTTTAAGAACCATGTCTCGATTTACGGATGGTCTTTGGGTAATGAAAGCGGTTACGGAGCCAATCAGGCGGCGATGTACGGCTGGCTGAAGGAATACGACAAGACCCGCCTCTGCCAATATGAAAACGCCCTGCCGGGGCCAAATATTTCCGATGTGCGGGGGCTGATGTACGCCACGGAAAAGACCATTCTGTCCATGCTGACCGACCCGGAGGACACCCGGCCCGTAATCCTGATAGAGGTTCTCTACCAAATTGCCAACAGCGGCGGCGGGGCGGCTCTTTTCCGGCACTTGACCGAGACGTATGCCCGCTTTCAAGGGGGCTTTGTATGGGATTGGATGGACAAAACCCTGCCCGCCAAAACGCCGGACGGCATCTCCTTTGACGGCTATGGCGGGAGCTTCGGCGAAGAGATTGTCAACGATGTACCCTATATGTGTTGTAACGGAATCCTTCTCCCCGACTTGATTTGGAAGCCCGTTGCCTATGAGCTTCGGGCTGTATACGCTCCCTTTCGGATAGAGCGGCGGGACGACGTCTCGACATGGAATACCATTGCGGATTATACCAAATACGCAACGGTTAACCATTGCTTTACAGAGAACTCGAATTGTTTTGACGGGGAATGGATTCTAAAGGAAAACGGCTTGGAAATTGCCCGGGGAGCTTTAGAGCTGCCGCATACGCCGCCCGGAGAGGAGCGGGAGTTTACCCTCTCGCCGCCTTATGAGAAGAAGCCGGGGTGTGAATACCATCTGGACTTTGAGCTGCGGCGCAAAAACCCTGCGTGGTATGAAGAAAAGGGAGACCTGATTTCCGCCGCGCAATATCCGCTGCCGGGAGGCGTGTATGCGCCCAAAAAATTTCCCCCCGCGGACTTCAGGGTGGTATTTGACCGGGAGAAAGGCTTGCTGGAGGGACTGTATGTTGGCGGGAGCCGCCTGCTTTGGGGCGGAGAACCCCGTTTTGACAGGCCTGTTACCGGGCTGGATTGCCAAAAGGACTGGGGCTGGCATCATGAAACGGCTCCGCTGGCCGCAGCGAAGGCCACGCTGCTATCAGCTAAAACATTCCGCTCGGAAGACGAAGATCTTGTCGTTTTTGATTTTTCTATGGATGCAGACAAACCCTTGACGGTGCGTGTTGCCTACCGTTTAAGCGCTTCCGGCCTAGAGGTGGAATACAGCGCCGCGGTCGGAGGAGGCTGGCGCGCCCTTCCCCGCGCCGGTCTGCGCTTTATGGCAGACGAAAGCTTAACTGACATTACATTCTGCGGTTACGGGCCGGGGGAGTGCTATCCCGACCGAATGGAATCTGCCCGGCTGGGTGTCTACAAAACCACCGTGGCCGCCCGGCATTTCCCGTTTATCCCGCCTTCGGAGTCGGGAGGCGCCGAAGGGGTGCGCTGGCTGTCTTTGGGCGGCAAAAACGGGCCGGTCATCCGAGTGGACGGCGGCGCGCCCTTCCACTTTGACGCCCGGCACAACACCACCGAGGAACTTCGCGCCGCCCGGTATGACCACGAATTGAAGCCCCGGCCGGAAATCATTTTGCACCTAGATGCCGCCCACAGCCCTATTGGAAGCCATATGGCGTGGAGTACCGACACCGACAGCCGCGCGATGCTCGGAGACGGCATGTACGCCCACCGCTTTACCATCACAATTACAGGAGGGGAATAGATTGAAGCTGCTAAGTAAACCGGAATACCTAGAAACGCTGGAAAAGACCCGTGACGCCCGCATGGCGTGGTGGCGGGAGGCACGGTTCGGGATGTTTGTCCACATCGGACTGTATACCGCTCTGGGTCGCAATGAATGGGCCATGGGGTTTGAAAACTGGCCGATAAGCGAATATGAAAAGCTGGCGTCCCGTTTTATGGTGAAAGAGGGCGCGGCGGAAGAGTGGGCAGCCTCGGCCAAAGCGGCGGGGATGAAGTATATGGTTTTAACCACCCGCCACCATGAGGGTTTCAGCCTCTGGGACTCCAAAGCGAATCCCTACAACAGCGTCAACTTTGGCCCCAAGCGGGACATTGTGCGGGAATTTGTGGACGCCTGCCGGAAATATGATTTGCGAATAGGATTCTATTCATCACTGATGGACTGGCACCATCCTGACGGCGGGCGGGCCGCTGTTGAAAGCGAAGCGCGCAAGCGATTCAACGACTATCTTTATGCCATCAACGAAGAGCTGCTGACCCAATATGGTAAAATAGATATCCTTTGGTATGACGTTCCCTGCCCGATGGAGCATCAGGAGGGTTGGAACTCGCTGGAAATGAATCAGCGCCTGCGGGCGCTTCAGCCGGACATCATTATCAATGATCGGTGTCATCTGCCCGAGGACTTCGGCACCCCCGAGGAACACCTTACCGCCGACAGCAAACGAGATTGGGAGTCCTGCATGACCTTCAACGGCATAAGCTGGGGCTACGTGGATTCGGCGCAGGCCGTTCCTTACAGCTATAACGCCAACCGGATCATCAAAATGCTCTCAACCGTCACCTCAGACGGCGGAAACCTCCTTCTCAACATAGGCCCTGCCCCCGACGGCTCGGTGCCGGCAGAGGCGGTTGAACCCCTCAAAAGGGTGGGACAGTGGCTGGAACGTAATGGAGAGTGTGTTTACGGAAAACTCGACCGGAGCAAATACCGTTTCTGTAACGGCGTCTGCTCGGTAAGCGTCAAGGGACGCACCGTATATCTCTGGAACTGGATATGGCCGGACGACGGCGAAATCGTGATTGGCGGGTTCGGCTCCAAGCTCAAGTCTGTCCGGCTCTTGGAGGGCGGAACGCCGGTAAGCTTTGAAGAGGGCGACTGGCGTATTACACTCAAAAACCTTCCGAAAAAATCTCCTGACCCGATAGTGGGTGTGTGTGTCCTTGCCTTGGAGTTTGAGGAGGACTTGGAATACATCGCGTTTAGAAATTGCCCGTCCCTCAACAACGGCCGGCTGTATTGATTTTCACTTCGCCTGCCCCAACGGTGCAGTCCTTACCGTACACCTTCAGCGTTACCGCCCCGCCCCGTTCCACTCTAAGAGCTGTTTCGGACGGGGTTATGTCTATATGAAGAAGGCTGTTTCGGATATAGAGACGGAATGACAGCCTTCTCCACTCCGGCGGAAGGATGGGGGAAAGTCCCAGCTCCGGCGTATCGCTGCGCAAGCCGGCAAAGCCGTATACAATGTTGAGCCACGCCGCCGCCGCTGCTGTAAGGTGCAGCCCTTCCCGGGTATTTCTATTGTAATCGTCTAAATCAATCCGCGTGGCGAAGGCAAAAAACTTTTGCGCTTCTTCCAGCCGTCCCAGCTCGGCGGCCAATATGGAGTGAATGGCCGGGGAGAGGGAGGATTCGTGGATGGTGCGGGGTTCGTAGTAGTCATAATTCGCGCGTTTCTCCTCCATGGTAAAAGATCCGTTATACAAAAACATTATCATCAGAACATCGGCTTGCTTGATCATATCGGTGCGGAAGAGCCGGTCGTAAGACCAATGGTGATAGAGAGGGAACTGCTCTATGGGGATTTTGCCGATGTCGGTGTGAGGCAGATAAAAGAATCCGTCGTGCTGCTCATAGACTTCTCCCTCTTTTGGGATGAACATATTCTCAGCAATCTCCCGCCATAGCGAAATCTCCTCTTCCGCCGCCGCTTTTGGGGCGGGCATATTTTCAACCGTGTCGGCGGCCACAAGTAGGGTGCGGCACCCCATGTAGTTGGTATAGCAGTTGTTGTCTACCATCAGATGGAACTCGTCGGGCCCCATCACCCCGTAAAACCCGTATTTGCCGGTGCGCTGGCTCTTTCCGGCTCTGGCGGCCAAATAGCGGGCAATCTCAGCCAGCATCCCGGCGCCCTCTTCATAGAGATAATCGGTATCCCCCGTGACTAAGGCATAATGGTACAGCCCATAAGCCACCGATGTGGTTGGTTGGGGCTGGAGCATGGAATATTGCCAAAGAAAACCGGCCTCTTCCCCGTTTATCGTACAAACAGGGTAGCACGCCCCTTCACAGCCGAGGTCTTGGGCGCGTCGCTTCGCCTGCGGCAGTGTTGTCTGCCGGAACTCAAGAAGTTTGCGGGCGGCGGCGGGTTCGGAAAAGAGGTAGAAGGGTAGGCAGCAAACTTCGGTATCCCAAAAAGCCAGACCGTGGTATTCCTCTCCGGTCAGTCCTTTTGCGCCTATATTGCGCCCCGCTTTGCCGCCTCGGAAGGTCTGCATGAGCTGAAAAACACAAAAGCGGATTCCCTGCTGGTTCTCTTCGTCTCCCTCTATGAGGATATCCGCTGTCTCCCAACGTTTGCGCCAATAACGCTTGTTTGACGCCGCGGCTTTGTCAAAAAGCGTTTCCGCCCCGGGAATGAAGAGCCTATCCAGCTCGTCCTGCCCCTCTTCCCAACTGCCGGGCAGAATGACCGCCGTCTTGCGGACGCAGGCCGTTTGACCCTGCTTGAGATTCAAAACAGCCGATAATCCCACGAATTTCTCCCGGCGCAAAGGAGCCGTCTCGGCAGGCAAATCAAGCCGGAAACCGGCGAAAACCGTATGCTTCGATTCTTTCGTTTCTCCAAAAATCGCCGCTCCGTTTGCTCGGTGTTCAAACCGCAACTCGTTCCAGCAGCGGCGTTTCTTAATTTCGTGCAGCACGTCGAAGTCCAAACCGCTTTCCAGCTCCAGCACCCCGTCGAAATTGAGAGGAGTCAAACGGATTTGCTGGTAGGCACGCGTCTCCTCCTCCATATCTAAAAAACGCAGGAAAGAGAGCTTTAGCGCTTTGCCTGAGCGTGTGCGCCAGATAAACTTCCGGGTCAGCGTCCCTTTAGACATATCCAGTGTACGGGTAAAGTCCTCAAAGCGGGAAACCGCCAAGTCCAGCGTCTCCCCGTCAAGGCGGAGCGCGGTGGAAATCCAGTTGACGGCGGACGCCATGAAGTGGGTGCGCTTGATTTCCCCTTTGTAGAAGCTGTTAATCTGTCCGTCCCACTCCCACAAGCCGTTGATATAGCAGCCCGGCAGGGAATCCACCGTCCCCCCCTCGTCAAAAGAGCCGCGCACACCCATATGCTCGTTGGCCAGCGCGAACACCGACTCAGCCACCCGTCCGTGGGAGGGGTCGTACCCCTTTTCGACCACCTTCCAAGGGTCGGTGTGAAAATATTTATCCGCAGTCTTCGGCATGGCAAAACACTCCTCGTTTTAATTTCATTCAGGGGAATCTGCAATGAAGCGCAAAGGGGATATGACTTTTACAAGCCTTTCTTCCTTGATTGTATCTTCAAAGAGTATACGGCGCAAGAGAGTCCCCCGGAAAAGTAAAAAAACGGAACCAAATGTAAAAAACGAGGTGTGTTTATGAGTTGGAAGAACGCAGCAGAGCCGTTTTAGCGCCGGTATAGTACGGTTGACCAAAAAGAGCGGTGGAACCTTGCCGGAAGTATAAAATAAGCACTAAAAGTAGAGTTGCGAGGATTGCCCGCCCCGGAGGAATCTTATAAAATAGTGATATGGGATGCCATTTCCGTATCGCTATTTTTGTGTAAATAATACAAGCCGGCTTTTGCCGCGAAGGAGGAACCCCTATGAAAAAGATAAGCATTCGCGCCGCCCTCCGCAGAACCTTTGCAAACACCTTGGCGCTGACAATACTGCTCAGCCTCGCGCTGACCACGAGACTGCCCGCAGCGCGGGCGAACGATGCTTGGGCGGACAAGGTTTCGCTAACCTTTGTCGATCCGAATACCGATCCCACCGCTGATATCCGACGCCCTGATGATAGCAATCGTTTTGGTGTTACCGACAATACTTGGCAGGATGGCGGGGTTTCTTTTGACGGCATAAGAGTGGCTCTGCAGATGTGGCACGCCGATAATTCCACAGCACAAGCGGTTGTATTTGAAGACAAAGGCCCGTCCCAAGACGAAAGACACGCTTTTTTAGCGGGCAAAATAGAGTCAAGCCGTGACGGCAATACGGGCTACACCATAATGAACATGGTTTTGGCAAGTGAGTTCAAGGCAGGTCTCACAGGTGACGAAGACTTTAAGGTTACGGTTACATACTTTGACGAAAGAGATGGGCGCAGTCTCCCGGATGGCACTCCCGACGCGGGAACGGGCTTCCATATCCTTATACAGGAGGATCAATGGAGAACGGCTGCCCCCGGTAAAATAATACCGGGAAACAGCGGAGAGTGGAAGGCGCAAGAGTTTACTTTCCAAGGATTTGGAGGCACCACGTTTGGCGGGCATGACATCGCGCTGATTGCGGAAGAACCCGTGTGGATTCACTCCATCGTGGTGGAAAAAGTCATTGAGCCGGATACAAGAACCGAGAAAGAAAAGCTGCAAGAGTTGTTTGACGAGTGGGAAACCATTTGGCTCGCGGGCAATGCAGGCGACACCTACACGGACGCGACTTGGGCAGCTTTTGACACGGCGATGGGCGATGTTGACACGCTTCTCACCGGAACGGCGCAGGACGATTCGGTTTACGGAGCAGCGCTCGTTACCCATCAGGCAGCCATCACCGGCCTGAAGAAAAACAAGCCGACGGAATGGCAGCACACCGTCTCCGTGACCTTTGAGGAGAGTTCATTTATCATTAACACCTCCGGGCAGCCTATACGGGCAGAGGATACGGATCATGACGCTTACGACGGATTGCTGTTCAGGGAAAACATCGACGATAACAGGTGGGGACAGTTTAATCAGAATTCAGGTCAATGGGCTTATAAGTCACGGAGCGGCGAAACCGGGGCAGCGTCTGAGATGTTTTTCATATCGGACGAGGACTTCCGGGAGGGTGGCCTCATCGATGATTTCAAAATCTCCATAGAGTATTTTGACGGCGAACCGATGGCCGCTGGGGGCATGTATATTGAGTATTGGGACAGTGCTGTTTCCGGCCCGGGCAGTTCAGTGGGCAATTTGATTGCCCTTGGAAACACCAATGCGTGGAAGACGGCGGACATCATTGCCGAAAACCTAGAGCTTGGCCGCTGGGGCAGTGCCGACTTCACCGTGCGCACGAACGACGACGTCTTCATCCGCTCGGTGACCATCTCCCGCGATACCACCCTGCCCGGCGGCAATCCGTGGGACGCTTTGGAGGATCTGTATAACTCCCTTGAGGGAACGCCCAAAGGCGACTACGAAGACGACAGTTGGGGCAGATTTACAACCGCTCTGAGCGTGGCCGACGGCTTGATATCGGGGCAAAGCGACGACTCCACCGCCATCCTCAATGCCCGCACCGAACTCCAAAACGCCTACAACGCTTTGGAGATATGGTATGGGATCCGGCTGAAAACCCTGTTTGACGCCAACAAAGGTAAATGGGAATCCGGCAACGGCGACGAACGGTACACCGGCGCCAGTTGGACGGGCTTTGATACGGAAATGGGCAAGACCGAAGCCTTACTGAATACCCTCGGTTCTCCCTATCACAACCATGCCGCCGGCACCAAAACCCAAATGGACGACCTGCAGTCAGCCGTTGACGGCCTGCGCCTGACCAGCGGAGTCAACCCCGGAAGCGGCGGCGACTGGGCCAACCGGGTGGACGTCACCTTCAGCGAGACGGCGCTGAACCGGATTACCTCCGCCAACGAAGCCGATTACGACGGCATTGATTTTGACCCGCAAACATGGTCTGCCAGTAACAGCATGGAAGAGGCCGTTGAATACGAAGGCAAATGGGCCTATCAGGCAGGCCTTACAGAGCATTGGAACAGCGGTACATTTGACATCCTTTGGCTGGGGCTGGACTCCGAATTTAGGGCGGGCTGGGAGTTACATCCCGTCAAGGTGACGGTCAATTACTTTGACACGCCCTCCGCCGATACCCCCGGACACTACAATGACCATGCTTTTGCCGTTTCCTATAAGGCGGATGACGGTGGCCCGAGTTCTCCCGGAACGGGCAATATCATCGGTGGGCAGCCCGGCAGCGTGCAACTGCAAGGGACGAACACATGGGAAACCTTCTCGGTGGTTATCCCCGCCGGGGAAATGTTCAGCTCAAATAGTGGGTCAGGGCATATGATGGGGTTTTGGGGCATCACCATTCACGCCGCGCAGCCGGTGTGGATACACTCCGTCACAATAGAAAAAGAGATTGGCGCGGCGGCCAAGCTGCAGGCGCTTGTGGATTTATATAACGATTTGTTGCCTAACCAAGGAGACTACTCCGACGCGTCGTGGGGAGCCTTCGACACGGCGATGACAGAAGCAACCGGCCTGTTGAGCGGCGGCGGTTCCCCGGCAGACGATGAGTTTGCCATAGCCCGTGATAAACTGGCGCTGGCGCATAAGGGCTTGACCTTGGGCCCGCGGGCGGCGCTTGACGCGTTGGTAAACGCGAATCTTAGCATATGGGACAACGGCAGCGGCAATGACGGCGACACTTTTGAAAGCGGCTGGGATGCCTTTGATGCCGCCATGACAGAGGCTATCGCCCTGCTTGCGAAGACCGGCCCCGTCGCCACCGAACCGGAGCTGGAGACGATGTTCACGACGCTGAACGATGCCATTAAAGGGTTAGTGCGCACCACCGTGAGTGAAGTCAGCGTGACCTTTGCCGAAACGGGGCAGGTAAACGACGGGTTAGCGATAACCCGACCCGAGGCAGCTCTCCAATATGCAGAACATGAGGGCTATTGGTCGCTTGTGGCCGACATGACCGAGACTGGCGGGCAGAATACCCCCTGCACCAAAATGGTGCTGACCGGCGAAATGGAAGCTGGAGCTTCCGCTTGGCTGATTGTGGAATATTGGGTCGTTGAGGATGCGCCGCAAAATCAATTCTGGCACGCCCATCATGGCAACTGGACTTCCGCCGCCGTCGGCGCCGCTGGGCAGTGGAACACGCTGATTATGCGGCTGAACGATTACGCACCACCGGGCAATATTGTGTTCGAGGCTCATGGCGCGCAGATGTATATCCGAAAAATCACCCTCACCCTGACCGAACCTGATGTGGTTCCGCCTCCCGGCGGCTACACCGGAGGCGACGGTGAGCCGGTACCCATCCCCGTCCCCGAGCAGGGCCAATGGGGCGACGTCATCTATGTCAACTTTAACGAGGCCACCGGCACGGGTGAGGTCGGCGCCGGGTCTCCCGGCTATCAAGGCTTGCGCGTCAGGCCGAACCACTGGGCGCCGGGCGGCAGTATCGGTGCGTATAGCATGATAGACGGCAGACGCGCCTATCGGCACGGCACATCGGACACGGTGGACGGCGGCCAAGGCGTCTCCATCTTCGGCATGTGGTTCGGCTCGGATTTTACCGCCGGATTGCAGGACAGCGACGATATCCATGTGACGGTCGTTTACTATAACGAAGCGGATGACGGTTTAGACAGCAATGCCTTCAAGCCGGAATACGCCTTGGACAATAAGCCCCCTCCCGCGCGTGAGGACTTTTGGCCCGGGGACGACCATCCCCGCTCCGACGGCTGGGAAGCCGTGGAATGGACGATTCAATGGGGTGACATCAAGAGCGGGCACTGGGATGGCATGATTATGTCCGTCAGCGCCCTCAAGCCGGTGTGGATCAACATGATTGTGATAGAGAAGGGTTCTTCGCGCGCCGATACGAAGACGAGACTCCAACGCCTCTACGACCAATGGAGTGCCGTATCGCAAGGCAATATTACCGATATTTCATGGGGACATCTTCAATACGCGCTGACCGCCGCCCATATGGTGCTGAACACCAGCCCCGACCCAGACCCGGAACACACATCCTACGCGGAAGCGCTGGCAGCCCTGCGGGACGTCATCGCCAACCTTGAGAGGAATCCCCGCAAAACGGGCTATCTCCGCTATGACAACGTGAGCGGGGCGGCCGTCCCGGACAAAAACGGCGTGGACTTGGATTTCGGAGGCTCCCTCAGCCCCAACAGCTCTCTCGGCATCGCCCACAGCAAGGGCGCCGTGGGTACACCATCCGTTTCGGGCGGCAGTTGGGGCAATCCCCACATCGGCGTCATCTTGGACGCGGACTATGACACAGGTGTTCCGGCGGACTATTTGGTGACCATTGAATACTACGCCGACACCGCCATGAGCGGCGCCATCGGTTTCCACTACGCTGCCGGCGGATATTCAAGCTATACCGCCGCCAAGGCCGGGGTGTGGGATACGGCGTATATCGTAGCCGAAAACCTGCGGCCCGACGGCACCTTGGCCTTCTACGTTGAGCTGAAAACAGCGCCCATCTATATCCATGCGGTTACCGTTACCCTCTTTGACCCCGGCGAATCCGACGACCCCGACGACTTCGGCACACCGGGCCCTGACTCCGACTGGAGCGAAGAAGTCAGTCTTTGGTGGGAATCAGATGGACTGCACAAGGACGGGCTGGCCTACGGCGACCAATTCAACCTTGTCAAGTATGAGCTTGCGGAGCGGGACGGCCGGTGGGGCGCGAAGACCATCCCCGTTTCCTTTGGCACGGGTACCGCGGGTGATACCGGCTACGGTATGGCAGACCCGGCGGAAAGCTATATTATGTTCTTCAATTTGCCCGACGAGTTTAAGAGCGGCTATATGCCTCCCGAAATCGAAGTGATGATCGAATACTGGAATCATCCCCTCACTGCGAGAAACCCGGTGGGCGGGCAAAATTTCGGCCCCTATGACAGGCAGTTTGGTTTCTTCCTCCAGTATTTGAAGGACGGAAACTTGAGCGGCATGGCCGATCAAGCGCCTTTCGGCACCTCTATCGTGGCCACCGGCACCGAGGAATGGATGACGGAAACCCTTCGCTTGGCAAATCCGGCTTTTGAGCGGGGCTTTTGGAGCTATGACCTGTCTCTGAATGTGCAGGAAGGGATGATTATCCGCTCCGTCACCGTCCGCAAGCCCCAAGAGATTGCCATCAACACAGATGGCGGCGACTTTCCCCATATGTACTATGCCGGGGAGAGCATTGAACTGCCCGTAAGCGTGACGAACACCAAATCCTCGGCTCAGGACGCGGTGGTAACGGTGCGGCTGTACGACTACAACGACATTTTCATTGCCGAGATATCAGATTCCAAGCAAGGCGTGCTGCCGGGCGAGACGGTGGTATTGACGCCCACATTCGCGCCGGGGAGTGTGCCCAAGGGCTCCTACCACGCGGAGTTTACCTCTGGCGACGGAGTCGCCGACTACGCCACGGTGAAAGATTTCTTTACCGTCGTTGAGGAACTGGATGACTTGGTCGCCGCCGGCATCATCGGCATTGATTCCTTTGGCGTGGCCTCCCACTTCCTCTGGCACGGCGATGAGCCGGTGAGGGGTGAGGGCAATCATGCGGGCGAAAGCCCTCTGGAATTTGAGGAGCGCCGGTACAGGGACTACGACCAGCCGATCCTAACGGCCATCAAGGTGATGAAGGCGGCGGGGATTACCACCGTCCGGGATGAATACACTTGGTTTGAAGTCGAGCAAAGCAACATGAATCAGGAATACCGATTCACCAAAAGCCGTTGGATTTCCTTGATGGTTCAAAACGGCATCACCCCGATTATCGTACTTAACTACGGTCACGACTACTGGGGCTGGGATCCTGACAACGGCACGGAATACAGCGGAAAAACCGGCACCATGTTCGAGCAGTTCCCCAAAGCGGGATATCCGCTGCCAAACAACCCCTATCTGGCCGGGCAGCCCCAAGCCCTGAAGGATAATCCCCGGGATTACATCCAAGCCTGCGGCGACTATGCGTACGCCCTTCTGAGGCACTTCAACGACCCGACCCAGCCTTACTACGCTGAGACAAGCCAGCTTACGCGCTTTGAAATATGGAACGAGCCCAACCTCCACTCCACGGCGGACATCTTCTTCCCTGTTCTCAAGGAACTTTATGAGCGGGCGAACCAAGCCTTCGCGGATGCGTATGCCGACGGGGACAGGCCGACAAACGACCGACCCTACATCATCGGCGCGGCGGTCTGCATGTACGCCGAGCCGTGGATTGACCGGCTGTTCAGAGGGCTTGACGGGTGGAAGTACATGGACGCGTTCTCCTACCATTACCCCGACCATCCCCAAAGGGGCAAGCACCTGATTCAAGCCACCGAGATTCAAGACCTAGTGGCTCAAGTGTCGGCGAGCAAGTCGGACGATAGGGGCAGCTACGGCCCTCAAGGCAAGAGAATGCCCATCTGGATTACCGAGCTGGGCGATTCCAACTACCGTATTCCCGAACTGACCACCGCCGCTTGGTATGCCCAATACTACCTAGAACACCGGGCCTACTGGGATTCTGCCGACACCCTCAACGAAGCCCTCTACCTTTACGTTCTGCAAAACTATACCATGATGAACGCGGTGCAGCATCAGGTGCAGGACCACGGCATCACCTACTTGGAAGGCCCCTTCGCACCCAAGCCGGCAGTCTCCGCCCTCAACGCGGCGGCGTGGCTCACCCGGGGCGCCGAGCAGGGCAAGCGATATGACGGGTTGAGCTTCCCCCTCCGCGCGGAGTTGCAGAGCAACGCCCCGGCAGCGGGTGTCAGGGCTTATACCTTCTACGGCACGGCGGACAGCGCCATGAACGCGGGAGACCAAATTATCGCCCTCTACGCTTTTGACGGAGTGGTTCCGGTCAGCATTGATCTGAGCTTGGTCGCCAACAATGTGGGCACAAACTTCATCCTTTACGATGGCTACGGCAATGCCGTCAGCGCCGCCTTGACCGGAGGCAAGCTGGCTCTCACCCTCACCGAGCTGCCCACCTATATTGTCGTCCCGGCTGCCTATGTCGATAAGAGCAAGGACGTGATTCTCGGCAGCGCGCTGTATGCCACGGACAGCGGCGTGCCTACTGTGGAGACGGGCGGTATCCTCACCTTTAACATCAACCGTTTCGCCGAAGCGCAGAATGTGAGCGGTATTTACAGTATCAACCTTCCCCGGGGCTGGACGCTGGTTGACAGCGGAAACAATCCCATCAGTCAAGTCTCCTTCGGAACCGGATCCACCGACCAAATCCATGTCCGCGCCCCGGACATCAGCGGCATGGGCAAGTTCTTCATCAGCATCGAAGACGGCTCCGGGAAGGTGTACGCCAACCTGAGCTTGGAGGCGACCGTGCTGGAGACCCTCTTGGTGGAAACCTATCCCGTGATGAGGGACGGCGGCATTTGGGAGGTTGAGGTGAAGATCACCAACAACACCGGCAACCTCCTCCCGGGCGGCAACATCACCGTAAACATGCCGAGCGCTGCGGGAACGAAACCCTATGCTGACGTCCCGGCCAGAAGCAGCGTGACGGTCAGCTTCCCCTATCCCGAACTGAACCCCGATTCGCCGATGCCCTTCAGAGCCACCCTGAGCGGCGGGGCGGAGGGAAGCATCGACCGCACCCTCAGCGCTTTAGGGGTTCTATATGCCGATGGTCTGAATTTCAATAAAGACAATCCCGACTGGGCCGGAATCCCTTGGGCAGAAGCCATTCCTTTCTACCCCGACTACGAAAACTACGGAAATGTGCGGAGCGGGAATCTGCCCCCTAGGACATGGTACGGCACCGACGATTTGGACTTTACCGGCAGAACCCTCTATGACGAGGAATATCTCTACATTCAAATCGACGTGACCGACGACCGTCACGTTCTGTTTGGCGACATCAACAATTCTTGGCAGAACGACAGCCTCCAGATTTCCATCGACCCTATGCGCGGCCCGGGTACCGCGAGAGATGTAGCGGGGCAGCACGCGGCGGGCGGCTACAGGGGAGAAATCAGCATCATCGCGGCCATCTTCCAGTCCGGCCACTACGGCATGGCCATCAACTACAACACTGTGCCGGGACTGACCGCCCGCAACCTGCGGGATAGCCGCATCAACGTCACACGGAGCGAGGTGTCCAAGAAGACCTCCTATTCCATGGCCTTCGCTTGGGCGGATATTTTGATGGCGGAGCAGCTCGCCGCCGGCTTTAACCCCGCAAACATCCATCTGGGCTTCGCCGCCACCGTCAACGACAGTGACCGCGGAACCGACAGGGGCTGGATGAACTACATGGACGGCATCGCCTTCGGTAAGGACGCGCGGCTGTTCGGCGACTTGACCCTTGCTCCGTCCAACATTGCCTTCGCCCTTCCCGCGCCGACCTATACCGTCCTCTACAACCGCAACGGCGGCGACACTTCCTCTTCCGTTCCCACCGACGGCGGGCGCTATGAAGAGGGAGAGACGGTCAACGTGCTGTTTAGCCCGGCGCCCTCCCGCACCGGCGGCTTCGCATTCGCCGGTTGGGCCACTGCTCCCAGCGGAACAGCCGTTTACACATCAGGCGGGACGGAAAACTTTGTTATGGGCGACGAAAACGTCACCCTCTACGCGGTTTGGCTTCCGACCGGCGACGCTCCGGCAATCTTCGGGCCGGACTCCATGCTTCTAACAACGGGCTATACGGCCACTTCCACCGAGGTGTACGATATCATGGGAACCCCCGCGCCGGGTGTGTCAATCACCGCCAGCCACCCCGATAACGGAGGGTTAATCACTTGGAACGCCGCCGCGAAAACGCTGGATATTGCGGCAGGCCTTCTGCCTCCCCCGGGCGAAGCCGCCGGCTATTACGAGGTGACGCTTACGGCGACCAACACCCACGGGACCGCATCATTGACGTTCACTCTGACGGTTGCCGAACCTGAAAACGGGCGTTTCTTCGTAAACTATAGCCCCAATACAACAGAAACCGTCGCCGGCACGGTTCCCACAGACGATACGCCCTACGGCTCCGGCGAATTGGTGACCGTACTGTTCCCCAGCCCGGCGCTGACCCGGGAGGGCTACATCTTCACAGGCTGGGCGACCAGCCCGACGGGGGACGCCGTATATACCGCCTCGGGAACAAACTCCTTCAATATCAATAGAAACATCAGTCTCTACGCGGTTTGGATCCTCGATTCTGAGAGCGTGGTCACGGAGGAAGATTATTACATACCGCCAATCGTCCCCGACCCCGAGTCCGGCACGATTAACGTGGGCGACGTGATTCTTGATGTGGATGTCAATGACGGCATAGGCTCCATCAGCCCGACGGAGGAAGATGTAAATACCATCATTGAAGAGATTTTCGGCAACACAGAAGAAGGCGAAATCCCCACCACCCCCGTAATCTTCGACCTGAGCGGCAAAGACGTCACAGGCTTTGCTTTCAACCTCCATGCTGTGGAAAGATTTGCCGAAGCGGAGCTCACGGTGGTCATCATCCTCCCCAACGCGGAGATAACCCTAGACACGGAAGCTCTTGCCCTTCTAGCCGACACAGACCAACCGGGAACCACCCTTGTGACGGTGGCGGCGGTTCCTGTGGAAGAGACTGAGCTGACCAAGATGCAGACGGCTCAAGTGGACGGCTACGAAGTCATCGTCCTTGACCTCAACGTCTATGTGGGCGACGACAAAGTCAACACCCCAATGAGCGTCACCCTCACCTACGACCTCAAAGAAGGAGAAGACCCGAGAGCTGTGAGGGCGTGGCATTTGGATGAAAGAGGACGGAAGACCCGGTTGGCCGGCGTCTACGACCCGGAGACCGGCCAGATCACTTTCTTTACGGCTCACCAGTCCATCTTCGCCATCGGCTACGACGAAGACGTCGCGAAGTGGATTAACGTGTTCAGCGATTTGAATGAAGCCGACTGGTACTACGACGCGGTGGCCTATGTCAACGAACGCTACGATATGTTCGCCGGGATTGGCGGCGGCAGACTGGGCGGGGATATCGAGATGACGAGGGCGATGTTTGTCACCATCCTTTGGAAGCTGGAAGGGATGCCTATTGTCACAGGAGAGCAGGTGTTTACCGACGCGGCCCCGGGAGCATGGTACTATGACGCTGTGCAGTGGGCTTACGCAAACGGTGTGACCGCCGGAACCGGCGACGGCAAATTTACGCCTGAACGGAATATGACCCGTCAGGAGCTGGCGACCCTCCTGCACAACTACGCGGTCAACTTCAAAGGCTGCGACATTCCCGAGAATCGGGAGCCGGTAGACTTCAGCGACCCCAATTACATAGACGTCTGGGCGGAGAACGCGATTCAACTGCTCCGTGACGCCGGCGTCTTCGATGAAGACCAAGACGACGCCTTTAACCCGCACGATGAAGTAACCCGCGCCGACGCCGCGCAGATATTCAAAAATTTCCTGAGATTTGTGGTGGGGAAAGAGTAACGCACGAAGAGAGAAAGAGAAGGGGCGATTTGTTCGCCCCTTCCGCTTAAAGAGGGAGAGTTTGTCTATGAAAAAAGCAGAAATGACACATAGAGAGCGGATTTTAGCCGCAATCAAACATCAGCCTACTGACCGGCTGCCGCTGGACTATTGGGGCGTGGCCGAATTCACCGATAAGCTGAAGAAGCATTTTGGCGCAAGCGACATGACGGGCGTCGCAAAAGCGCTCGATTTAGACTGTATTATGGGGGTAACCGTACCCATGATTCAGCCGGGGCGTAAAAGCGATTGGGGGGTTGAGTACATAAAAGTTCCCCTGCCGGACGGTTCCGGGTTTTATGATGAGCCGGCGTTTCATCCCATAGGCGGCTATGATACCATAGATGAGATTGAAGAACATTACGAGTGGCCGACCACCGATATGTTTGATTACTCGAAAATCAAGGAGCAATGCGATACTCATCGCCGTAATGGATACGCGATTGACGGGGGCTATATATCCCTCACCTACTTCTATGAAATCATACGGGGTACGGAGCAAATGTTTCTCGACTTTGCGGGCGACCCGGAACTGGCGGAGTATGTGCTGTTCAAAATCAACGAGTTCGCTTCCGACCATACCCGAAAGATTTTAGAGGCAGGCGACGGCCTAATTGACATCACACAGGTGACAGATGACTTTGGCAGTCAGACGGGGCTTTTGATGAGCGCCACGATGATTGAACGGTATTTTGGAGCGTATTATCAAAAAAATATCGCCTTAGCCAAAGAGTTCAATGCCCATGTATTCCATCACGACGACGGCGCCATAACCGAGCTTGTGCCGTGGATTGCGGGAAAAGGCTGCGAAGTTCTAAATCCCCTGCAATGGCATCTTCCCGGTTGGGACTTGAAAACGCTGAAAGCGGACTTCGGGGACAAGCTGTGTTTCCACGGAGGAATTGATAATCAGCTTGTACTGCCGTTCCAAGGGGCGGCGGAGGTTGAGGCGGAGGTGCGAACCTGTATTGATACGCTGTATTCCGATAAAACCGGGTACATATTAGCGCCATGCCACTGCATACAGGCAATTACGCCGATTGAAAATGTGCTGACGATGTATGAATATGCGAAGACATATGGAGCGGTAAGATGAGCAAGCATACTGCGGCACTGTCTATTAAGGCTACAATAGGGCAAATATGCCTCTAACCGCCCGTTTAAGGAGACAATATTCGGCACAGGGATTATTATATATATGAGATGGTCTGCAAAATGATTGTTTCTTTTGGCTCAAATCCGGTCTTGTCGATAAGCCTGCGGGTAACCGTCGCATACGAACCACCCCAGCAGGTCTAATAGAAACGGAGTGTTCCTACAACACTTCAAATGCTATAAGAACACTCCGTATGGAGCGGGCGAAGGGAATCGAACCCTCGCTGCCAGCTTGGGAAGCTGGCGCACTGCCATTATGCAACGCCCGCATTATTTTTTCTTGACAATCTCCACACCCGAGCCGAACTGCTCTTCTAAATCGGGAAAACCGTCCTGACGGGGACGCGGCACTTCCGTATCCTTCTCTGGGTCCCAAAGGAGCTTGATTACATCGTCGTCAAGCGCGTTTCCGTCGGGGCCGTAAAAGCCGCCTTCGCGGGTATTGATGATGTTGACGCCGATTGCGGCGGCGGGTTCAACAGCTTCCGGCGCCTCCGGCGGGGCAAACTCCGGCTGCCCGGACAGGGAGCTGTCTTTTTCGCGGGGTTCGGCGGCATGGTCGTCATAATCGCCTTCGATTTGCGCCATCACCGACTGCTCAATTTCAAACACGGCTTGGCTGGCGGCGTCTTCAAGCGTCTGCCGCGCGGTTTGCGGGGGTATGTCGATGGTAGGGATGACCGAGAGCTGCTCAATCTGCCGCTGGTAAATTTCGCGCAGGCTGTTGACAAAGGTAACGGTCTGCTGACGCGCCGTGTTGAGGCGGAATTCCTCCGTCTCAAGGCGGCGGTTTAATTCTTCCACTTGCGCGTCCGCTTGGCTTTGCGCGTCCGCGAGCAGTTTGCCCGCGTCCCGCTTGGCCTGAGTCATCATTTCATCGGCGTTTTTCTGCGCTTCGCGCCACGTTTTACGCATCGACTCGTCGACACTGCGATACTCCTCCAGTTTGTCGACAAGGACACGGATTTTGTTTTTAAGCAGCGCGTTTTCTTTGAACAGAGACGCGTAATCCTCGGTTAGAACCTCCAAAAAATCGTCTACGGCGGTCATGTCGTAACCACCCATAAACGATTTGCCGAATTTCTTGTCGGCAACTTCCTGCGGCGTCAGCAAAAAAGCACCCCCCGGAGTGGTGATAAAGATATGCGCGGACTAGATGTACAGCCCGTTGTTTTCCAACTCCCCAATGAGGTCGCCGCCCATGATGTCGATGCTGGCGGGGGTGAGGAGGTAGGTGTCGCGGGCGATGGGTTTGATTTTGCCGTGGTGGGCGTAGACCACCCCGGAAAGAAAGTCCACCAGACGACGTTTGGCCTCTTTGTTGGCTTTTTCCAAGTTCAAGACCACCGAACGGCGCTCAAGCAGATGGTCGGCGATGTCGGAAGCGCCGTCAAAATGCTCGGGCTGAACGACCACGACCTGAAGCTGTGTCGTGGTGTGGATGGAAACAACCTTGTCGCCCTTCGATACATCCACCGCGGGGCGGGGCTTGGTTTCCCTGCTTGTGAAGTTGGAAAAATCCTCGAACGCGTCCGTCTGCTCGTCTGGGTAGGGTTTCGTCAGGCGCTTGAATTCCTCTAAAATGCCCATTATGTACCTCCTATGCTTTCTTCGCTAAACGCGGAGCCGCGTATATATCTACTATTATCCATCATTATCGGTATTATGTCAACAGCTTTTTTTGAAAAATTAAAAGAAATTTTCGGCCCCCGCAAAATCCCGGCAGCGGTAACGCTTACGGATTCACGTCGTTTCCAGTGTGTTCCTTATCCCACGGTTTAGATTCAGCCGTCAGTCCAAAATGCTGTGCAAGGATTTCGAGTGTTTCTAATTTTGTGTCGGTTGTCGCGTCTTTTCGCACAACCGTAAAAAAACCGCTGTCCGTCCATTTGTCATAATGCTCTTGGCTGTTAATCAATGCGATGGCTTCATTAAAATTTTTCAGTGTCCTTTCAGGATTGGCGGTTTTCATTATTTGCTCGTATAAGAATACTTTGTCAGAATCATCTCGATTGAAGAAATTTTCAACAGACATAGACGCGGGACATAACATGACCGCAACTTGATTGTAATCTGCAATTTTCTTCAATATATCGGGCGGAATGTTCGTATCCACAATAACCCGTTGGAATTTTGATATGTGAAGCAGATATGTTATCTCAAACTCCGCCAGCTCCCTTGAACCTGAATATATCCAATTCTCATAAACCTCCGGCGGTCTGTTAAGAAATTCGCTCCAGTTCTTCATCGTTTGAAAATAGCATATATTGGGGTATTTATCCGGCGTCACGATCCCGTCGGGGATGCAGTTATAATTCTCGCCGCAATGAATCAGATTGTATTTCTCCGCAAGCATTTTTGCCATTGTTGATTTTCCGGCATATGCCGTGCCGGTTATAAACATAACATTTTTCAGATAATGCTTTATAAGGGAATTATTGATTTCCATTATATCCCTCTTTTCTCGTTTGACAAATACTGTCGCGCAAAAAACTTAACCACGCAAGATTTTACCGTATCACCCTGCTTTCATACAAGTCCTTGCCTGCGACGATGATTTCGTCCCCGGGCAGCAGCGTGCCGCGCACATCGGGGTGGTATTCCGCAAGGTAATAGTTTTCCCGCTCCAGCGCGCTGTAGAGCGTCACATCCTTGCGGACAACGCGGCCCAAGAGGAGGCAGTAAACATAATAACCGCCTGTTTCCTCATCCATCCGCAGACCTTCCCACGGGATGCGCACCCCTTCATACTCGTTGTATATCAGCTCTCCCTGCAAGCGGCGCTCGGAGATGAAGCGGTTTATGTAGCGGTCGCTTGAGAAAACGACGACGCACTCCCCGTCTTGCGACGCCGACACGCGCTCCACATTCAAAACGGCCGTAAACCCGTTGGTAAAACGGATTCTCGCGGTTCTCCCCAGTGTCTGCGCCTGATAGGCGGGCATCAGGGAGACATAGCGCCATGTCCATCCCCGCACAAGACGCCCTTTGCCATCCTCCGCGGGGAGAGAACGCAGGGCGTTGTTCATAAGATACCCCGACACGGTGAGATTGCGGAGGGCTTCGGGCGTCCATACGGCCTCAAGACCGTCGGTCAGGGATGAAAAAAGACCGGGGCGGTCGGCGCGCAGGGCGTCAGACGCGACGAGGACGGAGGCTTCGAGGGCGGCAATTTCCTCCTCAAGCTGCGCTATGCGCGGCAAAAGGATAGCGGCGCCCTCGTGAGAGAAATTCTGATGAAACAGCAGCGCCTTGATATCCGAGCTTTGCCGCGGCAGCGACGCCAGCCGTCCTGCCGAGACAGAATCCAGCAGCGACGCCGCGCGCAAGCGGATTTCCGCGTCCAGCGACGCCGTATCGGTAACAATCCCGCTGCGGCCCGCGATGTATTGCAGCAAGTCGCGCCGCGCCGTTTTTTCCGCCAAAAGAAAGCTGGCTTGCCGTGTTCCCTCGCTGTAGAATGAGACGGCAATGGTTTGCCCGGCGGAGACGCGCTCCCCTTCCCCGGCGGTAAACTCAATCAAACCAGACGGCAGGGAAAACACATTTTCATCGCGAACCACCACCCCGGAAAGGGGAAGCGTTTCTGCCGTCGTCATCAATGTCGCCGTGACGGTTCGCACTGGGTCGTCAAAGGCGGAGAAGATGTGGACGCCCATATACGCGGTCACAAAAAGGCAGATGGTCAGCGCGACGATGCGCGTAATCCAAAATCCTTGATTTTTCTTCATTTGCTCCCCTCCAGCAGCCGCTCGACGACGGATATGCCGCTCTGTGAAAAATCCTCCAGCCAATGCGCGTTGATTTGATTGAAAAACCATGTGCGCTGCCGCTTGGCGTATTGCCTTGTGCGCAGGGCAATCTCCGCCGCCGCCCGCTCAGCGGGCAGTTCCCCGCGCAAGACCGCCCGCGCCTGAACATACCCGATGGAGTTCATAGGCGCGCAAGCCTCCGGCACGCCGCTGTTCAAAAGAGTCCGCGTTTCCTCAATCAGCCCGTTTCGCAGCATGGCGGCGGCACGGGCCTGAATACGCCGCTCCAGTTCGCCCCGCTCCGGGTGCAGTCCGATGTAAATGAACGTCCACCCGTCCGGCGTGGGGGGAAGCCCGGTCAATCCGTTCGTCAACGCCCGGAGATAAAACCCGGAACCTCCGGCGACGACGGGGAGGTTCCCTCTCGCCAGCACCGCCTCAACGCAAGCCCGCGCCGCCCGTGCGTAGCGCCCCGCCGACCATTCTTCCTCCGGCCCGGCGACGTCCATCATATGATGCGGGACGCCCCGCCGCTCCTCAAGGCCCGGTTTGGCCGTGCCGATATCAAAACCCTTGTATATCTGCACCGAGTCACAGGAGACGACCTCGCCGCCGAAACGCAGCGCCAATTCCACAGCCGCCGCTGTTTTGCCGCTTGCGGTCGGGCCGACGACGGTAAGGATTTTTGTCATCGCCCAAACTGCCTTCCCAAGTCACCCCTTGTCAGGCGCATGGCAATCGGGCGCCCATGCGGGCAATGGCGCAAATCGGGCGTTTCCATTACCAAACCCGCCAAACGCTCCATATCTTCCCGCCGCGAGGAGCGCCCCAGCTTGACGGCGGCCTTGCAGGCGACGGCTTGCATGGCTTTTTCCCGCAGGTCGGGACGGCGGCCCGAGAGCAAAAGGGCCGCGATTTCGCTCAGCAGGGCGGGGATATCGCTTTCCTCCACATCACCCGGCGCGGCGCGCACCGCCAGCGTCCCCGGCCCGGAAAGGTCGGCCTCAAACCCCGCTTCCTCCAAGAACGTCTTTTCCCGCACCAGAACGTCCAGCTCCGGCTGACTGAGCGCCACCGCGCGCGGCAGCAGAAGCTGCTGGGAAAAAAACGGGCTGCGCTCCGCCTTGAGCCGGTTGAACAAAATCCGTTCATGCGCCGCGTGCTTGTCGATAATCCACAGCGCGTCAGGCGTTTCGACCAGCAAATAGCCCGCCATCGCCTCGCCAATCAAGCGCCAGCTCAACGATTCGGGCGGGGGGGACGCGGGGAGCGGCGTTCCGCCGTCCCCTGCGGCGAGAGGGACGGGAATTGAGGATTGCGGGGAAGCTCCCGAAACGGCGTGTGCCGACAGTGAGGCGCTATCCAACACCGGCAAACGCGCGCCGGAGGGCATGTATGTGGCAATCCGCACGGGCGGGGCGGTTTCCGTCCCCGCCTGCCGCAAGGCTTCACGGCAGGCGTTGTATACCGCGTCGAAGACCGCGCGGTCGGTTTGAAATTTAATCTCGCTTTTGGCGGGATGGACGTTGACGTCAAACGTATCCGGCGGCATGGCGATATGCAGGCAGCACACGGGAAAACGCCCGCTCATCAGCATCCCGTCATACGCCTCCTCCAGCGCCGCCGTCAACGCGCGGCTTCGCACAGGCCGCCCGCAGACAAAGAAATACTGCATCGCCCGCGCCGAACGCGACAGCGCCGGCAGCCCCACAAATCCACTCACCTTAATCTCCGGGAACGGGCTATACACCGCGCCCTTGGGGAGGGGGCAGAGCGAGCGAGTGAACTCGCCGCCCAGAATACTGTATAAGCAGTTTTTCAAGTCGCCGTCGCCCGGCGTGTGCAGCGTTTGCGACCCGTCCTTGATAAAGCGCACCGACAAATCGGGGCGCGCGAGCGCCGTGCGCACGGCGGCCTCCTGCGCCGCCGCCGCCTCAGTGCTGTCTTTTCGCAAAAATTTCTGACGGGCCGGTGTGTTGTAAAACAAATCCCGCACGGCGACGGTCGTTCCCTCCGGGCAGCCCGCCTCGCCGGACGCCGTCACCGTCCCCGCTTCCAGCGTCACCGACGTACCGGACGCCGTCCCGCGCCGCCGCGTCAGCAAGTCAACACGGCTCACGGCGGCGATGGCTGCCAGCGCTTCGCCGCGAAACCCCATCGTGACGATGGCGCGGAGGTCTTCGGCTGTGCGCAGTTTGCTCGTGGCGTGACGCAGAAACGCCCGTGAGGCGTCCTCCGGCGACATCCCCGAGCCGTTATCAGTGACGCGGATTAGCGCCACGCCGCCGCGTTTGATTTCCGCCGTCACCGCCGTAGCGCCGGCGTCTACGGCGTTTTCAAGCAACTCCTTCAAAGCCGACGCGGGGCGTTCGACCACTTCCCCGGCGGCTATCAGATTGGCAACCTGTTGAGAAAGAATGTGTATCATAGTACCCCTATCATACCATAAAAAAAACCCTGTGCCAAGCACAGGGTTTTAATTCGGTTGGAAGTTACGCTTTGAGCTTGCGGGCCACAAACACGGTCGCGCCCGCGGCGAGGGTGAGGACGATGAGCGCCAAGGCAATCATCGTGCTGTCGCCGGTGGGGCCGCCCGCTACGCCAGCTGTGGTGAGATACGCGCTTGTGGCGCCGAGGTCGTCAAAACCGTCGTCATAATAGCACACAAGGATTTTAACGGCGTCGCCTTCGTTGTTGGGGATGTTGATGCCGAGCGTCGCAAAGTTGAAAACCAATTTCCCGTCACGATAGACATCGTCGGCAGAGAGGTCATACTGACCGCCGCTCCAGCTCCAGTCGTTGAAATGGCCGAACACGACGAATTGGATGCCGCCTTCGGGCTTGGAGGGAACTTCGAGGACAAGAGAGGTCGCGCTCGCCACTTCGGCGATGGTCAGGGTCGAGGTGCCTTGGTCTTCCGCGCCTGCGGTTGCCCAACCCTTTTGGGCTGCGGCGGCTCCACCGAGAGCCGTGAAGTTGTTCAAGGGCAGAGTGACGTTCGCGAGGGCGGGGGCGGCGATCATGGCTACGAGAATGGCCGCCAGAGCAAGGGATAGTAACGCTTTTTTCATTTACAAGTCCTCCTTGTTTTTATTCGTCGGGACAAGTCTCGAAAGGTG
>WRKO01000008.1 GCA_009782215.1 Oscillospiraceae bacterium
ACCTCCTTTTTAATTCGGGCCGTGGCCCTTGATGTTTTTAGCATAGCACAACCGAAATCAAAATGTGTGAAAGGTAACATATTCGTTACTATTTAGTACATTAGTTCGTATGAAAAATCGCTGTAACGACTGCGGGAGTAAAAACACGTCGATTCCTGCTCTATATGTTCGGTTTTGACGCACAAAAAACAGCCCCAAATGATTGGGGCTGTAGGGTTTGGTGGGTCGGTGGCGCGGCGGGGGTTGCGTTTTTGGCGGGAATCGTGTATAGTATACTCAAATCTTGGGGGGATGAATGTGGGCAGAGGGAAGCGGGCCGAATCGGGCGGGTCGGTATGGGGCAGGGTGCAGCGGGCGGTGCAGCCTGTTTGGTTGTTTGCGCGGAAGCATAAGGTCGTCGTGATTCCGGCCGGGGCGGGCGTTTTGGTGCTTGCGGCGGCGCTGATTGTATTTTTCGGGTTTGGGGGCGCGCCGGAGGAACTGCCGGAACCGTCGCCGGAGCCGTCGCCGGTGGTGGTCAGCCCGTCGCCGGAACCGTCTCCGTCTCCGTCACCGGAGCCGCCGCCGTCACCGGAGCCGTCGCCGGTGGACTTCACGGCGAACCCGCTGACCGGGCTGCCGCTGGCCAATGAAGACGCTCAGGGCGGCCGGCCCATCGCGGTGGTGCATAACAATTCGTATAACCCGGGGGGGCGGCAGCACGCCCTGCCGATGTACGGCATCGGGCAAGCGGACATTATATATGAGGTGATGGCGGAGGGCAACATCACGCGGATGCTGGCGTTTTATCAGGAGATGGACGACATCCCCAAAATCGGCGCGGTGCGGTCTACACGTACATATTATGTGGAGCTGGCGCTGGCGTACGACGCGGTGCTGGTGCATGTCGGCGGCAGTCCGCAGGCCCTGCGGGACATCCCCAACTGGGGCGTGAGCAACATCAACGCGATGAACCAGCCCGCCACGCATTTCTGGCGGGACTATTCCGACCGCCCGCAGTCGTCCAGCGAGCATACGCTGTTCACCTCCAGCGAGCGCCTGACGGAAATTTACGAAAAAATCCCCCGTCAAACGGTGGCGGAGGGCTTTGACAACGGCCTGCGTTTCAGCGATGGCCTGCGGATAGACGGCGAGCCTGCGGAATCGGTCAGGGTGCCGTTTTCCAACAGTAAATCAACGACGTTTGACTTCGACGCGGATGACGGGCTTTACTATGTCGGGCAATACGGCGCTCCGTTTATCGACGGTGCGGACGGAGAACAGATTGCCGTCACCAATGTGCTGGTCGTCCAAACAACCATCCGCGTCATAGACAGCGAGGGGCGCCTTTCGGTGGATTTGCAGTCCGGCGGCCACGGGTACTACGTCACGGGAGGGCAAGCCGTCCCGGTCACATGGAGCCGCGACGCGCACAACGCGCCGTTCCGCTATTTCGGCGCCGGCGGCGAACCGCTGGAGGTATTCCCGGGCAAGACCTTTGTGTGCGTCATCCCGACGAATCAAACCCCGGTATTCGAGTAAATAGGAGGAACACCGTCATGCTGCGTATCGACACATCCGCCGTCCCCGCGAAAAAATTGGAGGCTCTGCTGCCCCAAACGCTGGAGGCGCACAAAAAATTGCAATCGAAATCCGGCGCGGGCGCGGCGTTTACCGATTGGGTGACGCTGCCAGACGACTTTGACAGGGACGAGTACAAACGGCTGCGGGAGGCGGCGGAACGCGCCGCCGGGCTGGGCGAGGTCATGGTGGTCGTCGGCATCGGCGGCAGCTATCTTGGCTCCCGCGCCGTCATTGAGTATTTGCTCTCCCCGTTTTACAACGGCACGGCGGGCAAAAAGACGCCCGACATCCTGTTTGCCGGGTGCAACCTCTCCGGCGACGCGCTGCAACGGCTCACCGACCGTATCGGCGGGCGCGACTTCACCGTCAACGTCATCAGCAAATCGGGCGGCACGACCGAGCCGGCGGTGGCGTTCCGGTATTTCCGCGCCCTCTGCGAAAAACGCTACGGCAAGGACGGCGCGAAAAAGCGCATCTTCGCCGCCACCGACAAATCGCGGGGGATTTTGAAAACCCTGAGCGACGCCGAGGGGTATGAAGCCTTTGTCATCCCCGACGGCGTGGGCGGGCGTTATTCGGTGCTGACGCCGGTGGGGCTGCTGCCGATTGCCGCCGCCGGGGTGGATACGGACGCGCTCTTGGACGGGGCGCGGGTGATGATGGAGGCCTGCCGGAGCGCCGGGGGCTTGGATAATCCGGCGCTGGCGTATGCCGCCGCGCGGAGCGCGCTGTACCGCGACGGCAAAAAAATCGAGGTTCTGGCGAGCTTTGACCCCGATTTTGTCTATATGGGCGAGTGGTGGAAGCAGCTCTACGGCGAAAGCGAGGGCAAGGACGGCAAGGGCCTGTTCCCCGCCGCCGTCAGCTACACCGCCGACCTCCATTCGATGGGACAGTATATGCAGGAGGGCGAACGCATCCTCTTTGAAACCTTTGTCCGCGCCGACACGCCCAAAGGCGGTATTCGCGTTGAAACCGACCCCGCGAATACCGACGGGCTGAACTTTCTGGCCGGAAAGACGGTTGACGAAATCAACGACGCCGCCTACGAAGGCACAAAAAAAGCCCATACCGACGGCGGCGTACCCTGCCTGACCGTGGACACGGGCCCCAAGGGCGCGGCGTCGCTGGGCGAGCTGATTTACTTCTTTGAATACGCCTGCGGCGTGTCCGGGTATCTGCTGGGCGTCAACCCGTTTGACCAGCCCGGCGTCGAGGCGTATAAGAAAAATATGTTTGAATTGCTGGGCAAACCCGGCGTCTGAGCTTACCGATTGACATTCTGAAACTCCGTCAAATGCTCCCTGTATCTCAGCGGCACGAATTTCTGCTGGAGCTTTAGGTTTTGCCTTGCCGGATTGGAGACGGCGTGGAAGTACCCGCGCCACAAATCCTCGAAAAGACCGTCCTTGGGCAGGGGCGGGAGCTTTTCATCGTTTCCCATCTCCCGGATAAACCAGCCGCCCTGCTGGGAAACCAGAATCAATCGCCGCCGCAGGTCGCGTATCAGCAGGCGCTGGTCGTTGAAACGCCCGTGAAAATGGTTGCCAATCAACGCCAGAACGTTGCTGTTCGGCTCGATGTCGGCAATGTATATCCCCTCGGGCGTTTGGACAAAACGCACGAATTGCAGCATACGCTGCCTCTCCCATCCCGTCTGGCGCGCCGCTTTGGTCACGGCCGTCACGACGGGATTTCTCATGTCCCCCCGAATGTCGCGGTTTTGCCCAAAAGACAGCCGCAGAAGGGCGAGCAAATCATCTTCCACGCCCTCCCGTTCCGACAGCCACGCCATATAAATCGTCTCCGCCAAGTCTTTGGCGAGCCGTGCCATCCCGCGCTCGACCCGCCCGGCCTTTATCGGGTCGGGCGTGACTCGCTCCGAAGGGAAAAGGCTTGCCGCGTCCGCCGAGCGGCAGATGGACGCCTGCTTATTGTAGGCGTCGAAGACGGCGGTGAGAAAGCCCTCCCAAGACGAGCCGTAACACAGTATCGTCATGCGTTCAGCATCTTGAGGAAGGACGGCGTTTCCGGCAGCGCGACGGCGGGGGCGGCGGGCAGGGCGGCCGCGCCGCCCGTAAACAGCGAGAGCTGCCCGTTATCGAGCTTGTCGGTCAGCAGTTCGCGGATAAACGGATGGTCGTGGCGGCTCTCACCTTCATATTTTCCGCCCGCCGTGAGGAAAAACCGCGCCCGTTTCATCACCACGCCCAGCTTACGCAGGTTTTCCGGGCGCAGGGGGCCGAAGCGCCGCGCCTCAATAATCCGGTCGGCGGATATCATGCCCACGCCGGGGACGCGCAGCAGTTCCTCGCGGTCAGCATGGTTGGCCTCCACCGGGAAAAATTCCGGGTGGCGCAGCGCCCACGCGCACTTGGGGTCAACGTCCATATCCAAAAGCTCGCCGTTCTCGGTAATCTCGTCGGCGGTGAAGGAATAAAACCGCATCAGCCAGTCGGATTGATACAGCCTGTGTTCCCGCCACAGCGGCGCGGACGCCGTTTCGCGGGGCGGCAGGGCGGGATGGACGCCGATGGGGATATAGGCCGAGAAGTAGACGCGCTTGAGGTTGAACTTTTTATAAAGCCCGCCCGAAAGGCGCAGAATGGTGCGGTCGGTGTCCCGCGTCGCGCCGACAATCATCTGGGTGGACTGCCCCGCCGGGGCGAACAGCGGCGCGTTTCGGTGCTTTTTCCCATCCTCCAGAGCCATCTTCCGCGCCGTTTCAATGCCTTTCATCGGCGAAAATATCATGTCCGGCTTCTTCTCCGGCGCCAGAAGCGCCAGCGACCCCGCCGACGGCAGCTCAATGTTGACGCTGACGCGGTCGGCCAGCATCCCCGCCTCGTTGACCAGCCGCATATCGGCGCCCGGGATGGTCTTCACATGGATATATCCGCCGAACTTATGCTGCTCGCGCAAAATACGCATCGTGCGAATCATCCGCTCCATCGTGTAATCCGGGTTCTTATGGACGCCGGACGAGAGAAACAGCCCCTCTATATAATTCCGCCTGTAAAACTGCACGGTCAGCTCCGCCAGCTCCTCCGGCTTGAACGCGGCGCGCGGAACGTCGTTGGAGGCGCGGTTCTGGCAGTATTGGCAGTCGTAAACGCAGACGTTGCTTTGCAGCACCTTGAGCAGGCAGATACACCGCCCGTCGGCGCCCCATGTGTGGCAGATGCCCGCCGAAAACGCGTTGCCAAGCTGCCCCGGCTTCCCCGCGCGCCCGCTCCCGCTCGACGCGCAGGACGCGTCAAACTTCGCCGCGTCGCCCAATATGCCGAGCTTTTCCATCAACTCCATGCTCCGCCCCCCCTGTCCTTGAGGACAGTATACCACAGCGGAACAGCCCTGTCAAACATTTGTTTTGATTTTTTGCAAATCTAACCAAACAAACCCCCCCCGCCGTCTCCGGCAGGGGGGCCGCTGGTTTATGTCTTGTCAGTGATGTAACGGTGTGTGGTGCGGGGGGTTAGGGTGCGACGGTGCTAACCGCAACACTCAGGTCGGCAGGCGTAATCCGGTAACCCCAGCCACCCCAGCCATCAGTAAATGCTTCCAGCGGAATAGTGATTGTCGCGTCGCTGGCTGCTGCTGCGGCCGCCTCGTCGAAGGTAAAGGTAATCACGCTGGCGCTGGTGCGAACAACAGTTATGTCATCAAAGCCGGTGCCGCCGGCACTAAAAGTGACTAAGCTGTCCCAGTCTCCGACGGGTGCCACCCAGCTTTGATCCGAAGCCGCTAAAGTGATGGTCACGGTGTTGTTTCCAATCGCTGTCATCGGGATGTTTACCGTCGTGTTTGCGTACTGCTTGGTAGTGGTAGCGCCCGTGATGCTTACGCTACCGGGATCCCCTCCTGCAAACACAGCAGTATTATTGAACTTAACCCCGTACGTTCCCGTTGGTAAGGTTGTGTCGTAGGAGCCGCCGAGCATGATATAAGCGCTTTTTCTGTCCGCTCTGATGGTGGCCATGCCCCAATATCCGTTGCCTATCTGGGCGCCGGAAGCATTGAAAATCCTGAATGCATCGTTTTTAATCGCGCTTGCGTTTGCTGTGGAGAAGACGAAATCCCCGGTTGTCGTGACTATAATCGCATCCTGTCCGGCGGTATAGGAGAAGAAGACGTCCGGGCAGTCGCAATCGCCGCCGTTGATGAAGATGAGTCCGTCATCCGTGCCGATGTCGAGATGCTTCACGCAGAGTCCCTTGCCGTCGTTTTCGTCTTTCCAACTGTCAACCTTCAACTCTGCCACTTCGTCGGCGGTGAGCAGCTTGCTGTCTGCACCGTCAATGAAGAAGAACTTCGCATCCGCGTCATACAGGGTAATCGGGTTTGTCACGAGGAATTTGGATGCGGGGTTGACGCCCACGGCGTGATCCAGCGCGTCTATGGTTTTCAGCGTCGTGGGAGAGGCTACATAGCCATCTGAGTTCAGCGTGTACTCAAAGATGGTGAAGTTGGCTGTACCCGCGCCGTTGACGAAGGCGTTGTCGGCGAGGCTGGTGTTTTTAGCCCCCGTCAGCCAAACTACGTTTCCGTCGTCGGTCATCACGAGTTGTTGATAATGCCTGTCCTCACCGATAAGGAGTATTTTCCAGTCGTCCAGCGAAACGGCCCAAGACGCCGCGGGAGGGGGAACCATGTCTGCCCCCATGAGACGGATGAATGCCACGCCGCCGTCGTCAATACCCGGAATATCCATGAATCGGTAGGAGCCGGTCACGGCGCCGGCGCTGGCGCTGATTGCCGGGACGGAGCCTTTCACCGCTCTGAATGTGTAGCCAGCTGCTGCGGTTCCGCCCGTCTGAACAAAGACTACCGAATTCGCCACCATGAACTTGTCTTGCAGGGTGCCGGCCCATCTGCTGTCTGTCAGGCGTCCGCTCTGCGCGGTGTATCCGCCCCCGCCCGCCGGAAGGGTGAGGTCGATTTCCACGTCGCCCGGTCTGTAAAGCGCCACAGCAGTTTCATTGCTGTTTAGCTCGTAGTGGAATACATCGCCGAGAATTACGTCCCCGCCGACAATGACGTCCGCGGCGGTTCCCGTGCCGGTGCTGGTGTCGCTGGCGTTGGTCAGCTCGAAGATGCCGGTGGAGTTGTCCTCAAAGCGAAGCCTTACGTAGTAGGTGTAAGCCGCTTCACCAATCAGGGTGGTGGCGGCGGTCTGTCTGCGCTCGGAGCGCTCGACCACCGCATAGTTCGTCCGCGCCGCCGCCGGGGCGGGCTGCACGATTTCAACAATCTTTCCGTTGAAGATGTAGAGGGTAACAGTGTCGCCAACATATACCGGAACTTCTTGTGTAGCGAAAATTCTGTTGCCGGAAACTAGACCGGACGAACCGAGCAGTGTTTCAGACAATATGAGGGGTCTGCCGCCGATGGTCAACTGCTGCCCGTCATACTGGGTATTGTTAATTTGAGAAACTCTGCCTTCCACGGCATCGGCGCCAAGGGCTTTCACGCCGAACTTGGTCGCGCCGATTTCATAGGTAAGGAAGCGGTCGTTTTCTTTGAGGTCGAGGTCGGCGAAGCCGAGGATGTCGGAGGTCTTCTTGTTTTCACCCATAGCTTTGCCTTCTCCGGAGAAGACTTCTTTCAGCTTCATGTTGCCGCCGTCAACCTTGTCAAACTTGGCGTACTCATAATATTCGACGAAGATGAAGCGGACATAATTAACGCCCTCGGAGTCGGTGTCCCAAATGACACGAAGCTGGCTTTCGTCGATTTTATAGCTGGCGTCTCCGACATCAACGTGGGAAGTCATGCTGCCGAACAGGCCGCCGGCTCCGTAGCCGTTCAAGACAGCTAGGGTGTCGGTCTTGTAGTTGACATACACGCGAACGCTGTCGAGATCAACCGAGTCGCTGCCGATAACCGTCACGAGGTCATAAAACAGGCTCCCGTTGACGTGGGGGTTGTTTTCGACCCACGGGCCGGTGCGTCCGATGCTCATGAAAGAATCTTCCTTGTCGGCATAGGAGAAGTTACCGTAGACTTGCTCCACAATGCTGGCAGCTTTGTACACCACGTTGATTTTACGGCCCACATCTTTCATTGTGATGCCGAGCTTCTCAGTGGCGTCTGCGGAAAAGAAGACGCGGCCGCCGGTGCTAATGTCGCCGCCTGTGGGGTTGTTGTTAGTCACATTTCCGAGGATAGCTCTGCCGTTTTCGACCAGACTGTTGCCGAGGGCGAGCCATTTGCCGTCGGAAAGGACGGTGAGGGTTTCGGTGACCAAGCCGAATTTCGTCGTAATCCATCTGGAGTCATTGGGGTCGCCGGCTCCGGCTCCGCGAGCGCGGGCATAACCGCCCATGCCGGCGCCGGTGATGTTGTAGATAACGCTGCGCGCTTTGATGGTGTAATCAAGAAGCAGCGCGGCGGTGGCACGGTCGATAAGACCGCCGTCCATCCAGTAGAGGTCGCCGACCATCCCTAATTGGGTGGCGATGCCGAGGATGCTCATGGTGTCAAAGGAAAAGTTGGGTTCGAGGTCGGTGTTCAGACCAATGGCCTTCATGCAGAGCAGAAGGGCTTCGTTGAAGGTGATGGTCTGGTTGCCGCCGAACAGCGGGTTGTCGGGGTCGCCGCTGACGCCGGCGGAGATGCCGAGGGTGCCAAACGCGTTGGCATAGCCGTTGTACCACGTTCCGGCTGTGTCGTTAAAGAGGCCGGGGGTCATTGCCATGAAGTGCTGCCCGCTCTCTTCGATAGAGGAGCCGCCGTTGAGCGCTTTGTAAAGCATAACGGCGAATTCCGCGCGGGTGAGCGATTTGTCGAGCGCAAGGACGAGGTTACCGTCGCCGAGCGGGTCGGCGCCTTCGATGACGTTCAGGTCAATCATAAACTGAACGGCGTTGCTGTAGGGAACCGTAAGGGCCCCGCCGCCTTTGTCGGCGAGGACATCTTTCGCCGCAGCAGCGTCGGCGAAGTCGTCGATGGTTTTGAACGCCATAGCCGGAAGCACGAAGCTGACCGACAAAGCGAGAACCACCGCGAGCGCGAGGAGCTTCTTGAGATTTCTCATGGGGTTGGTTACCCCATGAAAATAAATTTTGAACGAATAGCGCCAATATTTGCCACAAACAGACACAATATAACAAAATATATCATAATCTGCCACAAATCGCAATGTCAGACGGGCTCCGTCAGAAACAGCGGCGGTGGGGTGAGTTGCCAAGCGGGGCCTTGTGTGGTATATTGAAACAATAAGGCTGGAGCCATTTGAACTGAGAAAAAGGTAACGCAATGGCACTACCCGCAGGCGGGCTGGCTCTTAGGCGCAATCCACGAAAAAATCCGACGCGAGAAATTGGGGGTGTGAGCTATGAACATCGTCGTTGTGAACGGCACGGAACAAAAGGGCTGCACATACGCGATGAAAGAGCTGTTTCTTTCCGCGATGGGCGGCGATTGCGGCGTAACCGAATATAATCTGCCCCGTGACTGCCCGGTATTCTGTAGCGGATGCAAGATGTGCTTCTTCCGCGACATCAGCGTTTGCCCCCATTCGCGGTATACCGTGCCGATTTGGGAGGGTATATTGGCGGCGGATTTGCTGGTCTTTACCTCTCCTACCTATGTTTTCCACGTTACGGCGCAGATGAAAGCCTTGCTTGACCATTACGGCACAAAATGGATGGCGCACTCGCCCGAAAAGCCGATGTTCCAAAAGCAGGCCCTCATCATCACGAACGCGATTGGCCAAGGGATGGGGAAAACCGCGAAAGATATTAAAGACAGCCTTGACTTTTGGGGCGTCGCGCGAACCTATGTCATCAAAAAAGCCCTTTTTCAACCGAAGTGGGAGCTTGTCCGAGACCGGACAAAGGCGGACGTGAAGGCAAAGTGCGAACGCGTCGCGGCAAAGGTCAAATCCCAAAAGCGTGTTACGCCGCGCGCTAAAATCAAGATTCTGTTTTCCGTTATGAAAACGGCGCAGGCCATGATTGACAAATCCGAACGCAAGGCGGGGCGTGAACGCACAAGAGATTATATCCACTGGAAAGAAAACGGCTGGTTTGACGGCAAAAAGCCTTGGACAAACTGAAGAACAAGTTAGATAATCAGGTTGTGCGTAAACTTGTGAGCGAAAGGGGGACGCTGACATGAGATTGAAAGACAAGGTCGCCGTGGTCACCGGCGGGGCGCAGGGGTTTGGCGCGGGCATCGCGCAGTGCCTCGCGGACGAGGGCGCGGCTGTGGTTGTCGCCGATCTGAAGGGCGGGATAATCACCGATGTGACGAACGAACGCGATGTGGAGGCGCTCTGCGATACCGTCATGGAGCGGCACGGGCGGCTGGATATCTTCATCTCAAACGCGGGGATTCTCAAGGCGGGCGGGCTGGATGAAATGAGCCTTGAGGACTTCGAGCTGGTCACTAGGGTCAACTACATCGCCTTCTTCCTCTGCGCCAAGGCGGCGGCGCGGGTAATGAAAGCCCAGCGGGAGCGGCGCCCGGACAGGACGTACGATATCATTCAAATCAACAGCAAGTCCGGCTTGGAAGGGTCGAAGAAAAACTTCGCATACGCGGGCGGCAAGTTCGGCGGCATAGGCTTGGTTCAGTCGTTCGCGCTGGAGCTGGTGGAATACGGCATCAAGGTCAACGCCGTCTGCCCCGGCAATTACTTCGAGGGGCCGCTGTGGAGCGACGCGGAGCGCGGCCTGTTCGCGCAGTACCTCAAGGCGGGCAAGGTTCCCGGCGCGAAAACGGCGGCGGATGTGCGGCGGTTTTATGAGGACAAAATACCGATGAAGCGCGGCTGCGCGCCGGAGGACGTCGCGAGGGCCATCCTCTATTGCGTCGAACAGCAATACGAGACGGGACAGGCCATCCCGGTCACCGGCGGACAGGTGATGCTCAAATGAACTGTGACGTCAACAACCACATCCACACCACCTACTCGTTTTCGCCCTACACCCCGGCGGCGGCGGTGCAAAAAGCCGTGGAATCGGGGCTGGCGGCGGCGGGGATTGTAGACCATGACACCGTGGCGGGCGCGCCGGAGTTCATCGCGGAGGGTAAACGGCTGGGATTGCCCGTGACGGTGGGGTTTGAGCTGCGCGTGTCCCACGCGCACACGGATATCGGCCGCCGCCGCACCAACCACCCCGACCAGAACGACATCTCCTACCTCACCGTCCATGCCGTGCCGGACGCGAAGCTTGACGCCGTGACGGCGTTCCTCGCACCCGTCCGCAAGGCGAGGGGAGAGCGCAACCGGGAAATGTGCAAGCGGCTGGGGCTGAACTATGACGCCGAGGTTTTGCCGCTGTCGATGCACCATAAGGGCGGTACGGTGACCGAGCGGCACATCCTCTTTGCCAAAGCCCAGCAGGATTACGCCGAGCTGGCGCGGCTGAAAGCGGCGTTTACCGAATACATCCCCGCCGGACGGGAGGAGTGTCCCGGTATCGACGCGGTCTTGCGGTTTGCGGACGAACACAGCCTGATTGCGGCATACCCGTATCTGGGCGACGTGACCAAATCCGTCACCGGGGATAAGAAGCCGCAGATGTTTGAGGACGCGTACCTAGACGAACTGATACACATCCTATATGAATTGGGCGTCCGCGCCGTCACCTACATGCCCTCCCGAAACACGCGGGCGCAGTTGCTCCGTCTGCGGGCGCTGTGCGAGAAATATGGTATGCTGCAAATCTGCGGCGAGGACATCAATTCACCCGACCAGCCGTTTGTCTGCGAAGCGCTGCGTGACCCTCTGTTTGATAACCTCCGGGAATCGACATGGGCGCTGATAAAAAGAGAAGGGCGGCAGGGAAAACACACACAATAACTATATGTATAGCAACGGAGGGAGAAATGACTTCATTTGTTCTAAAATTGATAGCCATACTCGCTATGCTGGCAGACCATATCGCAAAGGTATTCGGTCAGGAATTTACAGGCATATTTTTTCCTGATTCCTTAGAAGCGTCATACAATATGATGCAAATAATGGAAATTATGGGCAGGTTGACATTTCCCCTTATGGCGTTTTTTATTGCGGAGGGGTGCAGAAAAACAAGCAACATCACAAAGTACATAATGCGCTTGCTTGGATTTGCGTTTCTGTCGCAAATCCCATACACGTTGGCTTTGTACGCCACGAATGGCTTAGGCAGTGAAAATCCACACGCGCAATTCGGCACGCATATAACATTTTTTGATATCGGTTCTCCGAATGTATTGTTTACTTTGGCGTTTGGGGCTTTGGCAATCTTTCTTTATGAAAAGCTAAGACACAAGCCCGTATCTTTCGTGTTTGCGGCACTCATCATTGCAGCCGCCGGATTATTGAAATTTGAATATTCCTTTTTCGGTGTATTGTTGATTTTCGTGGCATACGCGCTTCCCGCAAGAAAAACTCAAATACTCGGGATGGCGATTGTGCTGTCAGTCCTATATTTAGGATATGGCGGCGGTCTGCAAAATGCGCTTAATATGTTTGACGCGCCCCGCCCTTTGGCGGAAAATATTTTCCACGCAATAATAAGCGGGGTCGGACAATGGTTCGGCGCGCTCGCTTCTCTGCTTCTGCTGTATTTTTACAATGGAGAGCGCGGAAAGAAAGCAAAATATTCGTTCTATATATTTTACCCCGCGCATTTGCTCGTTTTGGCAGTTATTCGTGAGATGATAAGATATTTTTAGCGGATAATAAACACACCCCCATATATACCGAAAACCGCGCTATTCCCTACTAAATAGATTAAGGTGGAGAGGATATGTTACAACAACTCGCGTATCTGTCCCAAAGCGCCGGTTCCCGCGCGGACTATGTGCAGGGCGGCGGCGGCAACACGTCGGTTAAGCTCGGCAACGGCCTGATGGCGATTAAGGCGTCGGGCTACCGCTTGCGCCAAGTCACCGAGACGGACGGCTTTGCCGTCGTGGAGGTGGATACCCTCAAGGACGTGACCGTTGAGCAGGGCTACAAAGAGCTGCGCCCGTCCGTGGAGGTGGGTTTCCACGCCCTGCTGAGGACGTTTGTGCTGCACACCCATCCCGTCTACGCCAACCTCGCGCTATGCTCCGAGGGAGGGCTGGAGAAGCTGGAGGATTTGATGGAGGATATCCCCTACATCACCGTGCCGTATGTCAACCCCGGCGCGGATTTGTGCGCGGCGATTAAAGAAAGGCTGAAGCCTGACACCAAGGTACTATTCATGCAAAACCACGGTCTGGTGGTGACGGCGGACACGGCGGAGGAGTGCTTGGCGCTCCAAGACGAGATTAACGAACGCGTCGGCAGGGCGTACGGCGTGACGCGGGAATCCTTTGACGCGTTTTCTATGGAAATCGGCAAGACGCTGTACCCCGACCAGCAGGTGTATCTGAACCTGACCGAAATCCAGCGCGAGGTGATGACCGCCGTGATGTTCATTCAGTTTACCCTGATGAATAACGCCCTGTCCGCCCGCCCGATGGACTCTGCCGCGATGGGCTACATAGCGGGCTGGGAAGGCGAAGCATACAGAAAGAAGGTATTGACATGAACGCTTACACCTTTGTCAAGGAGCAATACGCCGCGCTCGGCATAGACACCGAGAACGCCATCAAAACGCTTGATACGATTCCCGTCTCGATGCACTGCTGGCAGGGCGACGACGTGCGCGGCTTTGAACAGCGCGGCGGCGCGTTGTCCGGCGGACTCCAAGCCACCGGCAGCCATCCCGGCGCGGCGAACAACGCGGACGGGCTGCGGAGTATGATTGACCAAGCGTTAGCCTTGATTCCCGGCACAACACGCATCAACCTCCACGCCATGTACGGCGACGTGAAGGGTGTGGAGCGGAACGAAATCGAGCCAACGCATTTTGCCGCGTGGGTTGACTGGGCGAAAGCGCGTAAGCTCGCGCTGGACTTCAACCCCACGCTGTTCAGCCATCCCAAATCTGCCGACGGGCTGACGCTGTCCCACCCCGACAAAGCCGTGCGGGACTTTTGGATTGAACACTGCAAGCGCAGCCGCACAATCGCGGCAGCCTTCACCAAAGAGCTGAACAGCCCGTCCGTCTGCAACCTGTGGATTACCGACGGGTTCAAGGACGTTCCCGCCGACACGCTGACGCCGCGCCAACGTCTGGTTGACGCGCTGGATGAGATTTTCGCCGAGAATTTAGACGTGATCGACGCGGTGGAGAGCAAGCTGTTCGGCATCGGCGTGGAGAGCTATACCGTGGGGAGCCATGAGTTCTATATGGGCTATGCTATCAAGAACAACCTCGCCCTCTGTCTGGACGCGGGGCATTTCCACCCCACGGAGGTCGTCAGCGCGAAAATCAGCGCCGTGTCGCTGTTCGTACAGCGTTTGCTTCTGCACGTCTCCCGCCCGGTGCGCTGGGACAGCGACCATGTCATCCTGCTGGACGACGAGCTGATCGCCATCGCCAAGGAGATTGTTCGGCACAACCTGCTTGACCGCGTACACATCGGCTTAGACTACTTCGACGGCTCAATCGACCGTATAACCGCGTGGGCGGTGGGGATGCGCAACATGCGCAAAGCGCTGCTGATTGCCCTGCTTGAGCCGTATGAGCGGATGAAAGAGGCGGAGCATCGCTTCGACTTCACAACCCGCCTGACGCTGACCGAGGAGTGCAAAACCCTCCCGTGGGCGGCGGTGTGGGACGAATACTGCGCCCGTGCGGGTAAGCCGGCTCGGTTGAGTATACAGGGAAATTAACCGTGATTGTGCGGCGAAGCCGCGCAATCAAAGTTTACAAACGAGCATCCACCGCGATCCAGCACGCCACCGTCGTGCCTTCGCCCTCCGCGCTCTGCAGCTCGACCCGGCCGCCGTGGTGTTCGGCGATGTGCTTGACGATGGACATCCCCAAGCCCGTGCCGCCGGTTTTTTTGAAGCGGGATTTATCCGCGCGGTAAAACCGCTCAAAAACCCGGCTGTGATGCTCGGATGAAATCCCGATGCCGGTGTCGGCGACGGCGATTTTGCAAAAATCACCCTCCCGCGATAACGCAACCGTGACCTCGCCGTTTTCCTTGTTATACTTGATGGCGTTGTCAATCAAATTATACAGTAGCTCGTCAATCATCCGCCGATTGGCCGTCACGCGCAGCCAGTCGCCGGTTACGCCGACGGCGACGCGCTTTTCGGCCGCTTTCTCGCGCAGCGCCTCCACAACGGATTTCGCCAACTCACATACATCAAACTCTGAATACTCCCGGCTGACGTTGCCTTCATCGAACTCGGAGAGCCGTATGATGTCCTCGATAATGCCGATTAAACGCCGCGCCTGCACTGTAATTTTCTCCGCGAAGCCTTGCACATCCTCCGCTTTTGCCATGCCATTCTCTATCATTTCGGCCAGCGCGGATATGGACGTCAGCGGCGTTTTCAATTCATGGGACACATTCGCGGAAAACTCCCGCCGCTGCTTTTCGGTTTCATACCGTTCAGTAATGTCAAACAGAAGAATCGCGCCGCCGTTGAACTCTCCGCCATTGCGCACAGGGCTGAAATAGACGCTGTAAACGTTCCCGCCGCGTTCCATCTCAAGCTCCGCGCCCATACCGGCAAGGCATTGCTTGACGCCCTGCGCGAAGTCAATGTCGCGGCAGATATGCAGGATGCTCTTCTGCATCATATCGCTTTCACGAAACACCTTCGACGCGCTTTTGTTGGCAATCAGCACCGAGCCGGCTCCGTCGATTAAGACCAATCCCTCTTTCATGTTGCCGGTGATCACCTCGATGGTATCTGTGCGGTTTTTCAAGGCGGCAATCTGCGCGGCAATCTCGCGCTTCTGCTGGTCTATCTTTTTCGCGTAGGGGATCAGCTCGTCGTACACGGCGGCGTTGTCCCCGTCAAAATCAATCTCGCTCAACGGACGAAGGATATTCCGAGCAAGGCGGCGGGCGGCGAAATTGGCAATCAGCAGCACAAGAACCGTCACGGCGGCGATCGTAAACAGGATGGCGGTAAATGTGCCGACAATGCTGCTCACCGTCATGGAAACGCGTAGCACATTTCCGTCGTCAAGGCGTATGGCGTAGTAATATGTGCTTGCGCCCAATGTGCCGGAGTAACGGGTCGATTCCCCGCGCCCGATTTGTATGGCCAGACTGAATTCCTCCCGGTCGCCGTGATTTTCCATTGACGTGGCGGCGGCTTTGTTATCCAGTAAAACCGTGCCGTCCGGCGCGATGATTGTCAGCCGCGCCGCGTCTGAATCGCGGTTGACATAATCGGCATACCGGCCTTCTGAGCCGTCCATGCCCCGATTGAGTATGTCGGCGGCCAGCACAGCCCTATCTTTAATGGCGGCTTTCTCTTGGTTGACGATCACATAATACATGATTCCGCTGACCGACGCCGACAGCAGCAGGGAGCATAATAAAATCAAACCGAGAAAGTTAAAATAAATGCGTTTCTTCAACTGCAATCACCCTCCGAACCGATAGCCGACATTGCGAATCGTTTTGATATATTTCCCTGCCGCGCCCAGCTTTTGCCGGAGCGACCGTATGTGCATATCAAGCGTCCGGCTCTCGCCCTCAAAATCATAACCCCATACCGCCTCCATAAGCTTATCCCGGCTCAACGCCAATTCCTTGTTGAGCAGCAAATAATGCAGCAGCTCAAACTCTTTATAGGTGAGCGTTACCGCCATACCGCCTATGGTAACGGCGCGGCGGGCCATGTCAAGCGCGATAGGCCCGTATTCCAAAGCATCGCCCGGCTCCGCAGACGCCCCGCTCCGCCGCAGAACGGCGTTGACGCGCGAAATCAATTCCATCACGCCGAACGGCTTGGCTATATAATCATCCGCGCCCATGTCCAGTCCCTTCACCTTGTCAAATTCACTGCCCTTGGCGGTCAGCAGGATGATGGGAAGCGTCTTTGTCCGCGGGGTGTCCCGCAGCTTTCTTAAAATAGACAGGCCGTCGTCCCCCGGCAGCATAATGTCCAGCAAGACGAGATTCGGCACGGCCATATCCATCGCGGCGAACAGCTCCGCGCCAGATTCAAACCCAGCCGACTCAAACCCTGCCGATTGCAAAGCGTACAGCACAATCTCGCGGATATTTTCATCGTCCTCGGCAATATAGATTTTTGCCATACCGCTCACCCCTTGTCATGCTTCCCCGTTATCGAAAAGACCACCCACTCGGCAATGTTGACGGCGTGGTCGCCGATGCGCTCAAAGTATTTGGCGACCATCAGCAAGTCCATCGCCTGCTCCCCGTTGTTGCCGTCGGCGCGGGTCAGCTCGATTAAGTCGCGCCGGACGGTGATGAACAAATCATCCACCACATCATCATATTCGATAACCGCTTTGGCCAAGTCCAAATCTTTCTTGACAAAAGCGTCAATGCTTTCCGTCACCATCTTCGCCGTGGCCTCAGCCATTTTCGGAATGTGTTCAAGCCTGTTGATATAGGTTGTGTCGGCAAGATACAGCGTAATTTCTGAGATATCGGCGGCTTGGTCGCCGATACGTTCGATGTCGGTAATCATTTTCAGCGCCGACGATACCGTCCGCAGGTCCTTCGCCACCGGCTGTTGCTGTAAAAGCAGCTTCAGGCACAGCGCCTCAATATCCTTTTCTTTCTGGTCTATCTTCGCGTCAAAAGCGACGGCTTTCTTGGCAAGGGATGTATCCTGCTTTTCCAGCGCCTCGATTGCGAGGGCTATGGCTTTCTCAACCAACGCGCCCATTTCAATCATCATGTCTTTCAGCAGTTTAAGCTGTTCCCTGAATACGTTCCGCATCACCCGAACCTCCCCGTAATATAATCCTCGCAGCGTTTCTCGCGCGGGTTGGAGAAAACCTGCTGCGTATCGCCGTATTCCACCATCTCGCCCAGCAGGAAGAACGCGGTCTTATCCGATATGCGCGTCGCCTGCTGCATATTGTGGGTGACGATGACGACGGTGTATTGTTCCTTCAGCTCCGTCACCAAGTCCTCAATCTTAGCGGTCGAGATGGGGTCTAACGCGCTGGTCGGCTCGTCCATCAGTAGCACCTCCGGCTCCACCGACAGCGCCCGCGCAATGCAAAGCCGCTGCTGCTGACCGCCGGAAAGAGACAACGCGCTCTTTTTCAGCCTGTCCTTCGTCTCCTCCCAGATGGCCGCGTCACGGAGGGATTTTTCCACAATTTCATCCAGCCGGTATCGGCTCTTCACGCCGTGTGTGCGCGGCCCGAACGCGATGTTATCGTAAATGCTCATCGGGAACGGATTGGGCTTTTGGAACACCATCCCCACACGCTTGCGGAGCAGGTTGACGTCTATATTGCCGTATATATCTTCCCCGTCGAGAAGGATAGACCCCTTGACCTTGCAGCCTTCAATCAAGTCATTCATACGGTTCAGGGTTTTGATGAGGGTTGACTTCCCGCATCCCGACGGGCCGATAAAGGCGGTGATTTGATTGGCTTCTATGTCCATCGAAACGCTGTGCAGCGCCTTAAAGTCATTATACCACAAGTCCGTATTCAAAATCTCAAATTTTTTCATAACCTTCCCCTGTCTCGCGCCCGCGGGCGCCATTGTCGGCGGCGACCCGCCGCTACTTTAGTTTGTTTGCAAAACGCCTCTCAATAGTCTCCGACAGCATGTTGATACCGATTACAACGATAAGCAGAACCACAGCCGTGGCATACGCTTCATTGCGGTTATGCCCCTGACTGGATAGCTGGAGAACGTGCAGCGCCAGCGTCCTTCCCTGCGAAAATAAGTTTTCTGGAATTTTGATAACGCTGCCGATGGTGAATATCAAGGCTGCCGTTTCCCCGACAATCCGTCCCACGGCAAGGATAATCCCGGCAAAGATACCGGGCATGGCCGAGGGCAGAATGACGCGCCCGACCGTACGCAGCCGTCCCGCGCCAAGCCCGAACGCCCCTTCCCGGTATGTGTCGGGAATGGACTTCAGGCTCTCCTCGGTCGTCCGCATGATGAGCGGGAGAATCATAATGGCAAGGGTACAGCAGCCGGTGAGGATGGATTTGCCCCAGCCCAGCCAAGACGCGAAAAATATGTACCCGAACAGCCCGAACACGATGGAGGGGATGCCCGCCAAGGTCTCGGTCGTCATGCGGATAACGCGCACAAGCCTGCTGCCGCGCGGCGCGTACTCCACCAGATAGATGGCGGTGAACACCCCGAACGGCACGGCAATCAGCAGCGTCAGGACGACCATGAGAAGGGTTGTGACCAACGCGGGAAAGAGGGATTGGTTTTCGGTGGTGTATTCAACGGCAAACAGCGACGGCGTAAGGTGCGGGACGCCCTTCACCACAATAAAGCCGACCAAGTACAGCAAAACCGCCCCCGTGGCAAGACCGCAGCCCCACATTAACAGAAAGCGCACCCAATCCATCGGCTTTTTGCGCCGTAGCAGAATCATCGCGTTTTGTATCATAATGCCGCCCCTTCCTTCGATAGATTGGGCGCGTTTTCCTTCCCCCGCCTTCGGCGGGGGAGGTCTCTGTTCAAGACGGAGAACAGCATGTTGATGATCAAGATAAAGACAAACAGCACAACCCCTGTGGCAATCAGCGCGCCGTTGTGCAGGCTGCCATGCTCCACATACCCCATTTCGGTCACGATGTTGGTCGTCAGGGTGCGGACGCCTTTGAGAAACTCATGCGGCAAGCGCAATACAGCTTGGTTTCCCGCCACCATCTTCACCGCCATGGTTTCCCCGATGGCCCGCCCCACGCCCAGCACGACGGCCGCCATGACGCCCGAACGGGCGGCGGGCAGGATGACCTTAAAAACAGCCCGCTCATGGCTTGCCCCCAGCGCGACCGCGCCCTCGTACAGCTCCTGCGGCACGGAACGCAGATTGGTTTCTGCGATGTTGATGACGGTCGGCAGAATCATCATCGCCAGCAGTATCGACGCGGCCAGCATACTGTCGCCGCTCATCATATCAAAGCGTTTGCCGAACAGCTCAAAAATCGCGGGAACCAAAACCATCATCCCGAAAAAGCCGTAAATGACGGACGGAACGCCTGCCATAAGGTTGATGGCGGGCTTCAAAAAGCGGTAGAGGGGCTTGGGGCAGGATTTCGCCATAAAGAGCGCCGTAAACAGTCCAATCGGCACCCCCAGCAGAATGGCGCCGCCCGTTACATAGACGCTGCCCAGTATCATCGGGAGGATGCCGAAAATATCCTGCTTTGGCTTCCATTCTGTGCCGAACAGAAATTTGAGCGGCCCGATTTCCATGATGGCCGGAAACCCCTGCGCGAATAAAAACAGGCAAATCAACGCCACCGCCAAAACAGACGCCAGCGCGGCGACTAAAAAGACGCCGCGCATGAGCCGTTCTCTCAACATATCAGTTGACCCCGGACCACCGGGTGATTTCGCCGGTAAAGATGGCTTTGATTTGTTCGATGGTGATGTTTTCAATGGGGTTTGCGGGGTTGACGATGACGGCGACGCCGTCAAGAGCAATGTTGATGTCCTCAAGGGCTTCCTTTTCATTGTCCCTCAGCGCTCTGCTGGACATCCCGATGTCGATGACGCCGCTGGTGGCTTCACTGATGCCGGTGCCGGAGCCGCCGCCGGAAATCTCAATGGTGACGCTGGGATTCAGATCTATATACGCCTGTCTTATGGACTGCATAAGGGGTTCGACCGAGGTGGAGCCGCCGACCTTCAGCGTTCCGGTCAAACCGGAGGGGGTATAGTCAGCGGCGGCGGCGTTTATGGCCGTCCACTTGGTGGCCGATATGGCCTGCCCTTGCGCTGAAAGCATAAAGGCGATAAAATCCTGCACCAGCTCGTCCCGCGCTTTTTCCTCGTTGACGCAGACCAGAAGCGGACGCTGTAACGTGTAGCTGCCGTCTAAGATGGTTGCGTTAGAGGGCGCCACGCCGTCAAGGGTCAAGGCTTTGACGCTGCTGCTGAGGGAGCCGACCGAGATGTAGCCGATGGCGTAGGGGTTTTCTTCCACCTTGGTCAGAATCTGATTGGTTTCGCTTTCGACGACGGCTTCCGCGTACATGTCCTCTCCAACGCCGGTCACACTGACAAAGGCGTCGCGCGTACCGCTTCCTTCTTCACGGGTGAACACGGCGATGACGCGGTCGGCGTCGAAATCCGGGGCGGGAGAGGCTTGGGGGGGATCTTCCGGCGTATTTTGGGCGGCCGGTGAGCTTCCTGCGTCACGGTTGAGGTTGAGGTTGCTTTGGTCGTCCGGTGAGCTTGCGGGGGGAGACGAGTCCGCGCAGGCGGCAAAGAGCGCGAGCGTAAGTACCGCGATGAGCGCCAAAGAGATTGCTTTTTTCATGTTTTCTTCCTCCTAATTTTTTTGTTCTGAAGAGAATCATACATGACGGAGGTAAAATCTAAGTACAGGTGCGTGTAAAATCTGTGTAAAATTTTTTAAGCGGTCAGAAGGCGGCCCCCGCAATCAAAATATTGCAAATACAAACAAAAACTTATCAACATAAACAAACGGCGTGAGCGCACAATAGAAGAGCGCCGAAAAAGGCGCGGAATCATGTTCTAGGAGTGACAAAATCTCATGGCTAGAAACCAATATGTCGTACCCGAGGCGAAGGACGCGATGAATCGCTTTAAGATGGAAGCCGCCACCGACGTGGGCGTCAACCTCAAAGCCGGTTACAACGGCGACCTGACTGCCCGCCAAGCCGGCAGCATCGGCGGCCAGATGGTTAAGAAAATGATCGAGAGCTACGAGCGCGGTCACAAGTAAGCGCGCCGTATCGCCAAGAGCGGGAGGGCCGGCGCGTAAAGCGCCCGCCCTCCTGTCCGGTTCAGCGCGTCGATATACTTGCGCCCGGCCGGCCGGCGTGGTATAATACCTGCATGGAACAGATGACGATGACCATCGAGGAACTGGATCGGCTGCTCGCCTTGGAGGACGGCGACGCGGCCTTGGTTTTTCTCTCCAACAAACGCGGGCGCGAGCCGATAATCGGCGAAACGCGGCTGCTGCAAGCGCGGAAAAAACTCGGCGGCGCCGGCCTGCTCCCGTCGTCCTACGCCGCGACCCCGTCATACAGCCAAAAAGAAATCGCCGACAGCAAGCTGACCGACCCGGGCTTTTGCACGGTGGTTGACGAAACGGAACGCCTGATGGGCAAGGCGCTCTCCCCGTCTGATTTGCAGATTCTGATGGGGATTCGGAAATGGCACGGGCTGCCGGGCAACGTCATCCTGCTGCTGCTCTATCACTGCGAAGCGGAACAAAAAAGGCGCGGGAGAGCCTTAACAATGCGCATATTGGATAAAGAAGCGCATATTTGGGAGAAAGAAGGCGTCTTCACAATGGAGACCGCCGAGCAGTACATAGAGCGAAAAGAGCGCTCGCGGAACCACACCTCCCGCGTGTTTTCCGCGCTGGGAATTTTTGATCGCGTACCGTCGCCGACCGAGAAAAAATTCGTCGCGTCATGGCTGGAAATGGGCTTTACCGTGGAAGCCATCGCAATGGCGTACGACAAAACGGTGGTCATCACCGGCGGGCTGGCTTGGCCGTACTGCGACAAAATCCTGCGCCGCTGGCACCAAAACGGCTGGCATACGCCCGGACAGATTGAAACCTACGATAAAAAACCCGCCGCGGGCAAGACCGAAGTGACGGGAAGCTACGATAGAAACCGAGAGGCGCTCAAGCGCATCATGGAGGAGGAATCAGGGCATGACGGCTGACCGGCGTATTCTGGCAAAAGCCCGCCGTGAGTTTGACCGGGATGTTTGGGCGCATCGCCGCCGCCGTGAACAGTGGCGCGACCGGCTGTACGAGGAGGAACCGCGTCTGAAAGAGCTGGACGCGCAGATACAGCGCGTCTTTTTGGACGCGCTCGCCAACCTCTCGCCCGCCGCGATGGACGCCGCCGCCGCGAAGAGCTTGGATTTGCAGCGCGAGAAGGCGGGGCTGCTGGAGATGCTGGGCGCGCTGCCCGGCTCGCTGGACGACGCCCCGCTTTGCCCCGTCTGCCATGATTCCGGGTTTTCAGACGGCGAGCCGTGCGTTTGCATCAAAGAGCGTGTCCAAACGCTGCAAGCCGCCGAGCTGTCCGGCCTGCTGAATTTGCGCGGCCAGTCCTTTGACACGTTTGACGCCGGCATTTTCTCCGACGCCGTCGACCCGGGGCAGAACGGCTCTCCCCGCCAAAACATCGAGGAAATCCGCGACTTTTGCTACGCCTACTGCCGCAAGATACGCCCGCAATCCAAAAACCTGCTCTTCTCAGGCCCGCCCGGAACGGGCAAAACCTTCCTCTCCGCGTGTATGGCGGGCGCCGCCGTTGAGCAGGGCTTTTCCGTGGTATACGACACCGCCGTGCGGCAGTTGGCCAAAATGGAAGCGGTGCAGTTCGGGCGTGGCGGCGAGGACGCCGAAGCCGACGCCGAACGGCTGCGCGACTGTGACTTCCTCATCATCGACGACCTAGGCGCCGAGTTTCTCACCGCCTTCACCCAAGCCGCGCTGCTGGACTTAATCAACACCCGCCTCATTTCCGGCAAAAAGACCCTTGCCAGCACCAACCTCACCCGCCCCGACCTCCGCGCCCGCTATTCCCCCGCGCTGGCAAGCCGCTTGGAAGGCGAGTTTTTATGGCTGGACTTCTTCGGCGCGGATTTGCGTCAACGTTCGGGAGGCTGACCCGAAAGGATAAACAATTCCCCGGCCGAAGCCGGGGAATCTGCCTTATTGTCCGCCAAAAAGCGGGGAATTAGCTTTCGATCTTCTTCAGTCCTTTAGCCAGACGGCTCTTGCGGCGGGCGGCTGTGTTTTTATGGAGCAGGCCCTTTGCGACGGCTTGGTCAATGATCTTCTGCGCGTCATAATAGGCGGCTCCGGCTGCCTGCGCTTCTCCGTCGGCTGTAAGCGCGTCCACCTTTTTTATGGTTGTTCTCATTCTCGACTTTGCCATACGGTTTTGCGCCGTCTTTCTGGCGATGACCGACACCCGCTTCTTGGCGGACTTTATATTCGGCAAGCCTACCACCTCCTTTTGTTTTGAATCTGTGCCAAGCGGCACGGATTACAGCATACCACAGACATTCACGGATTGCAAGAGTTTTTTTACGATTTCCAGAAAATTTCTTCACCGCTGCAAGCTGTTTTCTATCGGCTCGTTGGCCATTTCCTCCTGCAACCGGAAATAAATGTCCAGTATATCCCGCGCGATGAAGGCGATGGTGGAGCCTGCGCCGCCTTTTTCCACCACCAGCGCGAGGGCAATCTGCGGGCTGTCATACGGCGCGTAGCAGACAAAGACGCCGTTGTTGGGCCTGTCGTCCACAATCTGCGCCGTCCCGGTCTTGCCCGCCACGGCAATGGGATAATCGCGGAAGACGGAATAGGCCGTGCCGCCAAACCGCGTCACCTCCAGCATCCCCTGCTGGAGCGCCCGGACGGTTGACGGCGCCAAATCCGGGGAACTGAGGACTTCGGGCTGCGCGACGTAATATTCATAGCCGTAGTCAAAGCTGAGCGCCTCCTTGAGCAGATGCGCCCGGTTAAGCGTACCGCCGTTGGCGATGGCCGCCGTGTAATTGGCAAGCTGGAGCGGTGTGACTTGGTTGTTGTCCTGACCGATGGCGGAGGTGAGAGTGTTTCCGGGATACCACGGGATGCCTAGAGCCAGAGAGGCTTCGGGCCCCGCGACCCACCCCAGCCGCGTCCGGGCGCCGCCCTCCAGCTCAAAGCCGGTGGGCAGACCCAAGCCGAACAGATGCGCCCAGCGCACGATTTCCTCAATGCCGGTGCGTCGCCCTATGTCGTAATAATAATAGTTGCAGGATACCTTCAGCGCCTCAACGGCGTCCACCCGCCCGTGCGAGCCGGGATAGATGTGGCACCGGGGCTGGGGAGCCATGTAGTGGGTATATATCCCCTCGTCAAAAATCCGCGTGCTTGCCGTCACCGTGCCGCTTTCCATCGCGGCGGCGCCCGTGACCATCTTAAAGGTCGAGCCCGGCGCGTAGGTGCCGAATATGGCGCGGTTGAACAGCGGACGCAGCGGGTCTTCGGCCAGCTCGCCGTATTCCTGCATAAAGGCTTGCGGGCTGTAGGTCGGGAAGTTGGCGGCGGCCAGCACCTCGCCCGTCCAAACGTCTATGATAACGGCGGCGGCGGCCTCGGCCTCCAGCCCCCTCAGCTCAACGCCGGTGGCGTTCAGCGTGGCGACGCCGTCCGCCAGCGCGCGCTCAAGCGCTTCCTGCAAGCGTATATCAATCGTTAAGTATATGTGCTGCCCCGCCCGTGGCTGCCGCGTCACGGTCACGCCGACGACATGGCCGTGGCTGTTAAGCTCGTCTGTCCGCTCCCCGGCCAAGCCGCGCAGCCAAGACTCAAACGCCGCCTCCGCGCCCTCCACGCCGACCAGCTCGTCCCCCCTGTACCCCAGCTCCCGGTACGCCTGCATATCATCCTGTATCGGCCCAATTCGCCCAAGGAGATGCCCCGCGGCGGCGGTGCTGTACTCCCTCGCCGTCACCGGAACAATCTCAATGCCCGGATACCCGCGCTCCGACACGCGCGACATCAAATCCATCGAAACATCCTGCGCGAACGTATAGGCCGGCACGTTGTGCAGATAGGGCGGAAACCCGGCGGCTTCATAGCGCAAATCCAGCTCATACAGAACGCCGGCCGCCAGCCGCGCCTCATAGGCTGACATCAAAAGCCCCCCGGCGCCGCCCACCTCTCCGGTCATGCCGTATTCGTCAAACAGCCTGTCCATCAGCTCCGCCGCGGTCAGAACGTCGGGCCAGCCCTTTTTCTCGAGGTAATAGGCTAGGTAACGCTCCTGCGCCTCCGTCATCTCGGTGTAACCGAAGGGCGGCGGCGTAACCGGAAGCAAAGGGGCGGCGTAGGGAACGCCGCAGGCCTGCGCGTCGCGGATGAGCGCGAGCGCGTAGCCGAACTCCCGCTCGTCAATATCGCGCTTCTCCCATCTCGGAATGAAAAACCCGAACGGGTCGAGCGTCATGTTAAACGAGAGCTTGTTGGTCGCCAGCGGGCGTCCGTAGCGGTCATAAATTTCGCCGCGCGCCGCGTGCAGGGTGACCGAGCGGGAGGTGATGCGCTCCTGCGTCTGGACAAAAACGTCGGCATGGATAAACTGCAAGCCCAAAAGCCTTCCGCCCATCAGAAAGACCAGCCCGGCCGACATCAAGCCCAAGATAATGAGGCGTATGATCAGGTTTCTCTTCTCCATGCCGAGCGCCGCTCCTTTCTGAGCTGTTCGTCCGTCTTTTCCGCCGGAGACGGGGCGTATAGATACGGTCAGTCGTTCGGAAAATGCTTCGCCACAGCGCGGAAGGCGGGGTAGACAAGCGGAACGCACAGAATTCCGGCCAGCATCCCCGGCAAACCGGCGCCGACAAACGCGCGCAGGGGAACGCCCCTCGCCGCGATTTGAAAAAAGAGGATATACGCGGATTCAATGACGAAAATCGAAACGGAGGACATCAAAAACGCCGGCCAAAAGGTCTTCTGCAGCACCCTTCCGCATAAAAACCCCGTGACGGCCCCCGCGCCCATCATCGTCAGCGAAAAATACGCCTCCGTTCCCAAAAGCGCGTCGCACAGCAGCCCGCAGATAAAACCCGCCGCCGCGCCGCCGGCCGGGCCGGAAAACACCGCGAGCGAAATGACCGCCGCCACGGAAAGCATCGGGTTCGGCACGGCGCTTACGCGCGGGAACACCATCGCCTGCAAGATGACGGATAGAAGAAGGAGAACGGAAAAGCTCATCCATCTGGCCATCGCCGCGCGGGCTTGCGTCATCATCCTCCACTCCTCACCCCGCGCCGCGCCGAACCCGGCCGCGGCGCTTTATGTTTACTCCGTATGAACATACTCCAATACGACAAACACCTGATTCACCGCGTCCAAGCGGGCCTCCGGGATTAGCTCGGCGTATTCGGTCTGCCCCGACATATCCGTCTGCACCGCCGCCACCGTGCCGATGGGCAGCCCCGGCGGATAAACGTCCCCCAAGCCGGAGGTCAGAATCAAATCGCCGTGCAGGATATCGGAACCCAAGGGCAGATAACTGAGCCTGAGCCGCCCATCGCGCATCAAACCCCATTCACCCTCGGCGATAGCGGTCTGCCCGGTGCGGCTGACCTTTGCCCCGGCCGACATCGTCGTGTCAATCACCGTTGTAACCACCGCCCAGCCCGCGCCGGCCTGCGTAACGACGCCGACCAGAAACATCTCCGAAGAAATGACGCATTGCCCCACCTCGATGCCCGCCTCGCTGCCCTTGCTCAGCAGCAGCGTCCTCTCCCATTCCGACGGGTTGCGGGCGACCACCGAAGCCATCTCAAGCTGCGTGAAGCCGCTCAGCTTGGGCTGCAAGCCCAAAAGCTCCCGCAAGAGGGCGTTTTCGTTCAGCACATCCTCCAGAGACCGCCGGTCTTCCAGTATCTGCGCCAGATAGACGCGTATCCGCTCATGCTCGGCGGACAGCTCGTCATATCGGTTCACCGCGTCCGACATACGGGTGAAATAGTCGTCAATCGAGCCAATCAGCCTATGCAGGGGCCGGAAAACGGTGTTGACGGCGCTGGAGACAGGGGAGACGCGCCCTTTGGTGAAAAAAGAGCTGACCGCCATCGACAGGGCCAGCAAGACCGCAGCCCCGGCAATAACCGCCCCTTTATGTTTTACGATAAATCTCAGCACAGCAAATCGACCCCGAACGACAACAGCATTTTAGACAGCAAACAGACCGGCAGCCCCATGACATTGTAAAAGTCTCCCTCCACGCGCTCAACCAGCAGCGCGCCGCGCTCCTGAATCCCGTAAGCGCCCGCCTTGTCCATCGGCTCGCCGGTGGCGACATAGGCGCGTATCTCCGCGCCGGTCAGAGCGCGCATGGTCACGCGGGTCAGCTCGGTGCGGGTGAGGACACGCCCTTCCCGGATAACGGTCACGCCGGTGGCGACGGTGTGCGTCTGCCCGGAGAGAAGACGGAGCATCTCCGCCGCTTCCCCCTCATCTCTGGGTTTGCCCAAAACCGCGCCTCCGCATACCACCAGCGTATCGGCGGCAATGACCGCCGTTTCGAGGGGATGACGCGCCGCGACGGCTTTCGCCTTGCGCTCGGACAAAACGGCGGCGGCTCCGGCGGACAATGCAACGGAATCCTCGTCGATATCGGGAGGGTCAATGACGCAATCCAGCCCGATACGCCGCGCCAGCTCAATCCGGCGGGGCGAGGAGGAGGCCAGCACAATCCCCATCACGGTCTCCTGCCTTTACGTTTTTTGGCATCTTCCGTCAAATAAAACCCCGTTGTATGCGCGTGCGGCTCAAAGGCGCCGCGTTCGGCAAAGGCGAGGGCAATCTGCGCGCATTCACGCGCGCTTTCGGCGATGAAATCCAGCCGCCCCGCCCACAGTCCGATATGCCGCCACTGGGCGCGGTGGGGCAGCATCCACAGCTTGTGCGGGTGATAAACCAGCGTGCCGTGCCCCGATTCGCGGACGAGCGGCAGAAGACCGCCCTGCCCGTCGGACAGCTCGCATTTGTTTTCGCAGACGCACAGCCCGTCCTTCCGTTTAATCAGGCATTGCCGCGCCAGCAGCAGGGGCAGACGCCCGTAAACAATCAGCTCGGTGTCGCAGATATGGCTCATCTGCCCGATTTCAGCGAGGGAGAGCCACGGCGCGAGGGTGCAGGACGCAACGCCCATCATCCTCGCCGTGCGGAGGGTTTGCGACGACGCGGCGCCCCAGTCGGCGCGGGGGGTAAACCCCTGACGCACGGCCAGCAGCGCCTGTCCGGGCGTCCAAGTGAGCGCCTCGCGGAAACCGGCCTCATACAGCAGCCGAAGCCGCGCCGTAACCTCGGCGCGGTCTTCCTCGGTCAAAACCCGCGGCAGAACGGCAACCGGCACCGTCTCGCTCCTCACCAGCCATTCCGCCTTCCCCGGGTCGCCGGACGCCTCGCCAAGGGGGATATACAGCCGTTCGGGCGGCAGGCCCAGCAGCTCGGGCGTGACCTGCGACATTTTGGTAACGCGCACGGTGATGCGCGGCTTATCCGCGCGCGGCAGCAGCTTTGTTCCCTGCTTAAACGTCCCCGCGGCCCTGTCCGGCAAGACCTTTCTGGCGGCTTCCAGCTTTGCCATCACCGCGTCGCGGAGCGCTTCGGCTTGGGGCCGCGTCAAGCGCAGCCCGAGGTCGATGTTGGTGCGCGCGTCCTTGCAGAGATAGACGCCGGAGACGCCGCGCCAAACCTCATTCAGCTCCGCCTCCGCCATGTCCGCGCCGCCGGCCTGCGGGGGCGGCCCTTCCGCGTATACCGTGTGTCCCGCGTAATCGTCAACGGCCAGCCGCGACGGCTCTCCCGAGGTAATCAGCGCGAAAAACCGCACGGGCACGCAGGCGCGTTCCCCCCGGTCAGCCGCGCTTTTGCGCTCGTCGTCCCAATAACGCTCGTTTTTGGCGTCGGGGATGTCCTCGGCGGCGTATATGTCGCCCCGTCCGGTAAACGGGGCGTCGGTGGGCTTTTCCCGCCCCAGCGCGGCAAAAGCGCCGTTCAGTTCGCGCTCGTCAACGTAATTTTCGTCGGCGGCGGTGCGGGCAAACCGCGTAAACAGTCCCGCGGCTTCGGGCGACGGGGCGGGCGGCTCAATCAGCACAGTCAGCCCGCTCAGCTCCCGCATATGCTTGAGAAGGGATAAATCACGGGTCTTGAGGAGGGGCCGCGCGGTGTTGCCGGTATAGGCAAGCGGCTCCCTGCGGCAGCTTTGCCGGCACCCGGCGGAATCATAGTTCCTGTCTAAAAGGCAGCGGTTGCGGTCGCCGCCCGGACAGAGAGGGCAGAGCGCCCGGATAAAGAGCGGCAGCTTGGAAACGGAGACAAGCGCCCGCGCGGCGGCGGCGTGAATAAACAGCGGCAGCACCGCGCCCGAGCAGCCGCTGTTGGCGGCGTATTCAATGTCCTCGGCGGTTCGGCAGGATCCCGCCCAAACCAATCCGCAGTCGGGGGCGGCCATGCCCGCCATACGCAGATTCCCCGCGTCGCCGACCAAAACCTCGTCCAAGCCGAGGGGATACAGGCGGCCCAGAAGCCCGGCGCGGCGGTCAAGCTCGGCGTCGCCGCAGACGCGGGAGCAGTCCAGCATCATGCGGATGCCCCGTGCGCGGGCATAGGGGAACAGCCCGATGAAAGCCTCCGGCGATATGGAAGACGCCAGCAAAACGCCGTCGGCCCCGTTTTGAATCGCGGAGACCGCGCAGTCGGCGGACGCCGCGGCCACATAGAGCTTCATACCGCGGCTACATATGCTTTTTCAAGCGGCTCAGCTCACGGCGCGTTTCGGCCAGCTCCGCCTTGAGCTTTTGCGTTTCGTCGAGGTAGGTTTTCACCTGCAGGCGCAGATGGTCGGACGAATCCGCCGCCTTGCGCGCGCGGTCGGAAGCGTTGAGCGCCGTCAGGACGGCGGCGTCCGCGAGGGCAAGATGAGACTCGCCCATGACGCTTTGAAGCTCCTTGTCAACCTCGGCGGCCACCCCGCGGACATAGGCCTCCGATTCCTCGGAAACGATTGTGAAATCATGTCCCCCCACCGTGACCGATATCCTGTTTTTCAAAGGTTATCACTCCAGTCTTGACCCCGTGCGGTTTTTCTTGTAAAATCATATCATAAAACCGGCAAAAGTGCAATGCCATTTTCAAATAGGCAAACGCCGACGCGTTTGCGGTTGGGGGAATCTCTTTGAAAACACGCCGTCTGCCCCGGGTTCTGTCCGTCCATGCCCTGCCTGTGTTCGGCAGATGCTCCATATCCGTCGTCGCTCCGGTGCTTTCGGCGCGGGGCGTGCAGTGCTGCTCCCTGCCGACGGCCCTGCTGTCCACGCCGACCAATTACGCGGGCGCCACCATCCTCAGCCTCTCGTCGGAAGCGCCCGCCGTCCTCAGCCACCTGCGCTCGCTGGAAATGGGCTTCGACGCCATATACAGCGGGTTTCTGGCCGACGGGGCGCAGGCGGACTTCATCGAGGAGATATACGCCGCGTATCCCGACGCGCTGCGCGTCGTCGACCCCGTGCTGGGCGACAGAGGCCGGCTGTACCGCACGATGGACGGGACGATGGCCGCCGCCGTCCGCCGCCTCTCCCAAAAAGCGCACATCATCACGCCCAATGTAACCGAAGCCGCGGTGCTGCTGGAGCTGCCCCCCGACAAAACGCCCTACACCGAGGAGGACGCCAAGAAATGGCTGAACGAGCTGTCCCGCAAAGGAGCCAGTTCGGTCGTGATAACGGGCCTATCGTTCGATAGACGCAGCGAGATTTTTGTGGGCTGGGCGAGACAGGGCGCGTCCGGCCTGTTCCGCCACGCCAAAACAGGCGGGGATTACCCCGGCGCGGGCGATTTATTCACCTCGTTTATGCTGGCCGAGCTGCTCCACGGCGCGCCCCTCTCCGCCGCGGCCAAGGACGCCTCCGGCTTTGTGGCGAGCTGCGCCGCGTTCACCGCCGGACGGGGAACGGACGTCAAGGAGGGCCTCCTCTTTGAGGATATCTTGCGAAACAAACCCAACCGATAAATCAAAACGATTACCCGGAAAGGAGCAACATCATTATGAACAACCTGTTCCCGCGCACCCAAGCAGGCGGCGTGTCGCTGCCCCGGCTCATCATCGGCACCAACTGGCTGGCGGGGTGGAGCCACCGGAGCGTCGCCGCCGACGAGCGCATCAAACGCCACCACAGCGCCAAGGAGAGCATCGTCCCGCTGCTCGAAACCTTTGTCCGAAACGGCGTAGACGCCATCATGGCCCCGCTCGGCAGGATTCCGCCCATCACCGACGCCATCCGCGAGGCGGAGCAGCGGCTGGGCAAAGGAATCATCCGCATCGACACGCCCATCCTCAACGTGGACGACACCGCCGAGGGGCGGCGGGAGGCCGCCGCGGTCATCCGTGAGAGCAAGGAGCTGGGCGCCGTGTTCTGCCTCATCCACCACTCAAGCGCCGAACAGCTCGTCAACAAAAACAAAGGCGTCGTCGAGCGTTTGGACGACTATACCGCGATGATTCGCGAGCAGGGGATGCTGCCCGGCGTAACGGCGCATATGCCGGAGCTGGTCGTCTACTGCGACGAAAACGGCTATGACGTGGAAACCTATGTGCAGATTTACAACTGCATGGGCTTTCTGATGCAGACGGAAATCGAAATCGTCTCGGGCATCATCCATAACGCGAAGAAGCCGGTGATGACCATCAAGCCAATGGCCGCCGGCCGCGTGACGCCGTATGTGGGCCTGAACTTCTCGTGGGCGACGCTGCGCGACTGCGATATGGTCACGGTCGGATGCTTCGACGAGCATGAGGCGGCGGAGGTCGTCGAAATCTCCCGCGCCGCTCTGGAACGCCGCCACCCCGACTTGGAGAAGCGCCAAAGCCCCAATCAGTGCCAAGCCGCCTTCGGAAAATAGCAGACACACGTTCTCATGCATGTAAAGCCCATATACTTTACAAAAGGGGTGCCGCCAGCGCCCCTTTCCGCTGCCGAAAAGGGCAGACGCGGTCAAGCGCCCGCCGCCCATATGCGGTATCTTATAGACGATACGCTCCGTACGCGCGCCCTTCCCCCGGAGCCGTCAGACTCTATAAGACAGAAGGTGCTAACCCGTGAAAACAACGCCGAACGAAAAGAAGCGCAAAAACAAACCCCCCAAGGAGACCCATCACAAAGCCCCCGCGCCCGAACCCGCCGGAAAGCTGGAGCTGTTCGCCAATACCTTCGGAACGATGACAAACCCGTTCCAGTCCCCCCTGCCCGTCGTTACAGCGATGACAAACCCGCTGGGCGAACGCCCCGGCGACCGGAAACGGTAGCCGCGCCCCCTATCCTTCGGGCATTGTGAAGATATCCGCCACCGCGCCCCACGGAACCTCCACGCGGATAATCCCCGACGTGAACGGGGCGATGTTGTATTCGGGAAAGAGGAGCGAAATCCCGTCCGGCGTGATGACAAAGGTTTCATACGGGAAAAACACGCGGGCGAGTTCCTTGGCCTCGGGCGAAAACTCCGCCGGATTCCGGTCAATGTCGTGATGGACAAATTCCAGCAGCCGCGCGGTATACGCGTCCTGCCCGACGGTGAAGAAATCATCCAGCGTGAGCAGCCTGCCCGTCGCGGCGGAAAACGTCTCGCAATAGACGGCGGTGGAGCCGTGGGCCCCGCCGAAATACTGATAAATCTGGCGCGAAACGCTGTAAATCCCCCCCGCGTTCATTTCAACGGCAAAGCCGGCGTCGAGCTGATAGGCAAGCCTGTCCTCGGCGGCGGCCTCGGCGAGACTTTCGCTCAACCGCTCAAAATCATCGCGCAGGGCGAGGTAATACGCGTCAATGGAAGCGCTGCCCGTTTGGGGAAAGCTGCCCCCGGCGGTCAAAACCGCCTCGCCGCCGCTGCGGAAGGTGTTCTGATAGTGAATCTGCCCCGTCTCAAGGGCGTTTTCCGTCCAATCGGCCGCCAAATCCGCGCTGGGATAGACGGGCGGCGGCGCGGTCGGATCGATGATCTCCCAAGGCGGCTCCGACGCGTCTGGCGGCGGGGTGGGGTTGGCGGGCAGGGCGGATTCTTCGCCCGACGCGTCGGGGGAAACGGAGGGCAGAGGCTCTACCCTTGTGCAAGAGGCCAAAAGGAAAACCAGCGCAAGGACAAAAAAGCTATATTTTCTCATATCGAACCCTCCTCTGTTCAAACGCGGCCATATGCGTAAACCCGGCGGCGCGGCACAGCTCCAAGCCGTCCGTCAGCCCGCGCCCCACGTCGGCGGCGCGGTGCGCGTCGCTCCCGATGGTGATGCTCTCCCCGCCGCATTGGCGGTACAGGGCATAAACGGCGGGGTCGGGCTTTATCCCGCTCTTGCGGAAATTGACCTCCACCCCCAGCCCCTTGTGCGCGAAGAACCTGAATAAATCCCGCAGCTCGTCCTCATACCTCGGCAGCAGGGAGGGGACGGTAAATCCGTCGCGCCCCGTATAGCGCAGCGGATATTCGATATGCCCCAGCACGTCAAAGCGTCCCCACTCCGCCATCTCGCGCAGCTCGGCGAAGTACCGGGGCATCATCCGGTGAAAGTCCTCCTCCGAAGCGTAGCGCATATAGTAAAAATCCCGTTCGCCCTTCAGCGCGTGGTGGGAGCCGATGACAAAATCATACGGCGCTTGGGCCAGCGCGGCTTCGGCGCGCGCCAAATCAAAAATCGGCTCGCCCAGCTCAATGCCCAGCAGGAGCTTCACGCCCGTTCGGTTTCCCGCGCGGATTGGCTCAAACGCCCCGTGCCGCTCCTCCGCCGGAAACGGCTCCGCCGCCCCCATATCGCAGTGGTCGGTGACGCACAGCTCGTCCAGCCCCGCCTTTTGAGCCGCGTCCAGCAGCTCCGCGAAGCCGTCATGCCCGTCGGAGGAATATAGGCTGTGGGTATGATAATCGGCTAAAAACATAGCCCCCTCCTACATCAGCCAGTTCGGCAGCCACCGCAGCAGATAGAGCGGATACCATGCGGGAACCTGCATCCCGGTCAGCACGGGGTAAAACAGAACGAACAGCGCCGTGGAAACAGCGGTGAACACCACCGTATGCCGCGCCCCGCGCACGGCGTCCCGCTCTATCATGCGGTGGAAGACATAAGCGAGGGCGATGCAGATAAAGAGCATGGACGGGAAGTAGTGGTAGGGGAATGTGATGCGCGAGACGGGAACCCACGGCAGAAGCTGCGAGAGGTAGCCGATGACGATGAAGAGCGCCGCGTGGCAGCGCCGCCGGACAGCCCTCTCCGCGCAGACAACCACCGCGCCCAGCCCCGCCCACGTAACCAGCGGGTTGGTAAACGCCCAGAGGGAGCCGCGCGTCCCCTCCGCCCCGACGGAGTGGATGTAGTATAAGATAGGCTTGGAGTCCACAAGCCACTGATACCAGCGGGCGGCGTAGTTGTGTGAGGCCACCAGCTTGGAATGATAGCTGAACATATATTCCTGATTGGCCGCCGCCGTGTCCCAAACGGCCCGAAGAAACGCCCCCGCGCCCGCGAACCCGCCCTCCGGCGCGCCGGGCAGCACATAGGGGATATAACAAGCGATATATAAAACACCCGGAACCAGAATGAACGCCAGCAGCCCCACAAGCACCGTCCCGATGAAAAACGGCGCGAAGCGCTTCTCATTCCGCGCGCTGTATCTGTAGCGCCGGAACAGATAAATCAAAAACAGCGCCAGCAGCCCCGCCCCGGCGTAAACGCTCTGCCATTTGGCCGCCGCGCCCAGCCCGAACGACAGCCCGCAGAGCGCGAGCGGAACCGCCGTCCGGGAAAACGGCGCGTCAAGCTCGGAGGAGGCGTAGCGGTACATACACACCGTCATCAGCAGGATGAAGAAGACGCAGTAGACGTCGATGGTGGAGATGCGCGTCTGGACGAAATGCATGAAGTCAAACGCAAACAGCAGCGTGCCGCAAACGGCAATCAGCGTCTTGCCGAACATCCACTTGAGCAGCAGATAAAACGGCGGGAGCATCAAAACGCCGAACAGCGCCGGCATAAACCGCCAGCCGAACGGTGTCATGCCGAACAGCCATATGCCGATGGAGGTGATCAGCTTGCCCAGCGGCGGATGGGTGGTCTCATACGGATAGTCGCCGATTAAATGCTGATACGCCGTGTGCGCGTGGTAAATCTCGTCAAAATGCGAGGAATTGAGGATATCATACCGCTCCGGCACGGTGTCCTGCTCGTCAAACAGCTTCTCCGTCCGCCCGTCAAGAATCAAATCCGCGGCGGACAGCACCCGCTCCCTCTCGGCCCCGGCGTCCCATACCGCAAGGGAAATCTCGCCCAAATCCCGAGGCTCACGCGGCCTGACTGGGTTTGGTATCACCGTGAAGCGGATGTAGCGCGTGTCGTCCGGCTGCTCGGGCAGCAGATTGGCGTTGAGCCAGCGGAAGGTGTCGGCGTGATTCTGCGGCATCCCGCTCACCTTGGCGGACTCGCCCTCCGGCGCGTCCGTCCTGTCCCTGTACTGCTCCGTCCACACAACGCCGTCGGGCGAAAACTCCAGCGTGTATCCATGATACCGCTGCCCGTGATACAGCCCGGTGAAGTAAAACAGCCGCTCAATCCGCGCCGGCTCCCGCAGCTCGATGACCGCCGCCGTATGCTCGGTGTTGTCAAAGCGGAGGAAGGACTGCGGGGAAACGGTGTTGCCCAGATTGAAGAAGGTGACGGCGGCGTAAACCGCCGTGACCACCGCAAGGGGCAGAACGTCCTTCCGCTCAAACGCCCCCGCGCGCTTCAGCTCAAACACCGGCTTCTTCCGCCGCTCAATCCACTCCGCCGACTTGGGGCGCAGCCGCTCCAGCCGGTAGTAAATGACAAAAAACGCCAGTATATACACGATTGCCGCCCACATGAGCAGCCCCGGCGTCACCATCCAAAGCCTCATAATCGCCGCCCCTTTTCCAAGCTACGTCCGGCGCCCTTGCGCCGCCGTATCAGTATAGCAAAAGCCGGAGATTTTGTCAAATCAACGCCAAAGAACCGCCTCCCCCGAGGCGGCTCCCGCTATTCTTCCATGATACCATTATAGCACATTTCAACTATAAAAAACTATACTCTTTTTTTCGCGATTTGACACACTCAAACCCGAAACAAAACGCCCGTTCGAAAAACCTCGCCCCAAATCCCGAACAAAACGCCTCAAAACAGCCTTTTTTTGTTATGTTCGTATTTTCAATTTTGTGAAAACTGCACAAAAAAACCCCTCGTCCCGTCCCGTCCACAATTCCCCTCCTTGGAGGGGTGGCGCGCAGCGCCGGGGTGGTTGCGGGCGGCCGGGGACGGCCGCCCCTACATTCGCCCGCCCGCACATCCCCCCGGGTTCCCCATCAAATCAGCGTATCCCGCAGTCTTTCGGTGCCGGTGAACAGGATGGCGCGGAAGCCGGCGGACTTAGCGGCTTTGTGCTGGGCGGGGTCGGCGGTGACGAAGACGGAGCGGGCGGGGGTGAGGCGGTGTCTGGCGCAGAGGCTGTCTACCATAGCGCCGCCGCCCTCGCAGGAGAAGGCGCCGCCCTCGAAGAGGGAAAGAAAGGGATAGGTTTTGAGGATATAGTCTTTGCCGTCGGAGTTCAGCGCGGCGGCGAAATATAGGTTTTTGCCGGATTCCTTCATATCGAGCAGCAGCTCCACCATCTCCCAGCGCGGGGTCAGGCAGCGCAGCCAGTGCTTCAGCACAAGGCGGATATGCTCCGTTTCGGCGGGCGCGCGGCGACAGAGCCATTCCATCGCGTCCTCGCGCAGGATGGCGCCGTCCTCCAGCATCCGCCACTCGGGGGAGAGGAAGATAAGCTCATACAAACGAAGCGCGCGCGCCTCGTCTACCCAGAGCGTCCGCAGAAAGGTGCGCGGGTCGCAATAAAGCACCGTGCCGCAGAGGGAGAAGATATAATTTTGCTCCAAGGGGGGACACCTCCATCCGGCGGGTTGGCGGTTTGTCGCGCGTACGCCGAGGCTAGGCCGGGGCGGCGGCCCTTCGCTTGAATGCCTCCCGAACACTGTAAAACACTTCGGATATCAGGGGGTCAAACTGCGTCCCGGCGCTTTCCATGATGATGTCCGCCGCGTCGTCCGCGGGAATCGCTTTTTTGTAGGGCCGGTCGGAGACCAGCGCGTCGTAAACGTCGGCGAAGGCCATAATCCGTCCTTGGATGGGGATGTCCGTTTTCTCAAGGCCGCGCGGATAACCGTTGCCGTCCCAGCGCTCGTGGTGGCTCCCCGCGAACAGCTCGGCGTTCCGCAAAAACTCCATATCATCCATCCGGGACGCGATTTTTTCAATCGCGCGCTCTCCCTCCGTCGTGTGGGTCTTGATGATTTCAAATTCCTCGCTGGTCAGCTTGGCCGGCTTGTTCAGGATGACGTCGGATATAGCAATCTTGCCCACGTCATGCAGCCGCGCCGACGACACAAACAAATCCATGTCCAGTTCCGCCAGCTCGTCGGCGTATACGCCCCGCGCCGCCATCGCCTCCGCCAGTATCCGCACATACGAGGCCGTGCGTTCGACATGGCCGCCCGTCCCCTTGTCCCGGCTTTCCACCAAGTCCGCAAACCCGAATATGGTGGCGTTTTGCAGGTTTTGAAGCTGCGCCGTCTTCTGCCTGAGCTGCGCGGTTCGTTCCCGTATCAGCCCGTCAATGTCCAGATGCGTCTTGATACGGTTTATCAGCACCTTCTCGGAAAACGGTTTTAGGATGAAGTCCACCGCGCCCAGCTCGATGCCGTGGGCCTCGCCGGAGACGTCGGCCATGCCGGTGAGGAAAATGATGGGGATTTGCGCGTACAGGCCGTCGGACTTTAATACCTGTATGGCCTCAAACCCGTTCATCTCCGGCATTTCCACGTCCAGCAAAATCAAGTCGGGCTTCAGCATTTTCAAAACCTCAAACATTTGCGCGGCGGAGGGCAGCGCGATGACCCGGTATTGCTTTTTCAGCACATTTTTAACAAGTGTAAGACTCATAATGCTGTCGTCAACGACAAGTACCGTTTTTTGCATATCCGCACCCCTTTATCATGTTTTGGCCCGGCGCGTCCCCAGAGAACCCTCCGTAAAGGCACACACGGACAGCATATCACACTCCTCCGATAAAATCAATCGCGCCTTTGCCGGCAAATGCCGCTTTTTTGCCCGGAAGCTGAGAGATGTTGCTTGACATTTGGCGGCGAAACACATACAATGTTGCACAGAACGCGGTCTGCGCGGGGCTTTTAGGGCGGAAAGCGTTTATGAAACTGAATGTGAGGGGTGTATGTATGCTTGACAGGGAACGGTTTTTGAAGGTTTCGGAGCTGGACGCCGCCAAAATAAAGGAAATGGAAGACGACAAATTTCGCTCCTTCACCGTCGTCGCGAGTTCCTTCACCGAGACCTTTCCGGTGCAGGAGGACAATATCAAAAACGCGCTGAGGACGAAGGACGTCGGCGCGCTGACAAAATCCCTCGCCATCGTCTGTGATATGCTGCGGCAGCTTCAAGCCGAAAGGCTGGCCGTTTCGTGCGCGAGCCGTCTCGCAACCGCGGGCGCCGTTTCGTACGAGGAGCTGCAAGCCTTCGCGGTCGAATTCCTGAAGGCCGTCTCCGCCCTGTCAATCGACCTGCAAATGGTCGAATATCAGGACGCCTCCAAGGATTCCCCCGAGAGAGGCCGCCGCTCCGAGGGCAATAATTCCATTCTGGCCGTGGACGACCGGCACTTCTTCTTAAACGCCTTAAAAAATATGCTCCAGCACTCGGGGTACATGGTCACCTGCGTCAACTCCGGGGCGGCCGCCTTGAACTTCCTCAAAATCCAGCGCCCCGGCCTGTTCATCCTCGACATCGAAATGCCGGATATGGACGGCTACGAGCTTGCGCGCAGAATCAAGGAAGCCGGGCATACCGCGCCGATTATCTTCCTCACCGGCAACGCCCACAGGGACTATGTGGTCAAGGCGCTGCAGGCCGGCGCGGCGGATTTCATCGTAAAGCCGGTCACCAAGGCCCAACTGTTTGAGCGGATTGAAAAATACATCCAGCCCGCATACCGCGATTCTAGGGAAGACGAATAGGAGGCCGTCCCATGAAAGTCCACCGAGGGACATTCGGCATACTCCTTGCCGCTCTGCTGCTGGCGGCGTTTCTGCAAGGCTGCGCCCCCGGCGGCGCCCCGGACGGCGGCGCGGAATCGGGCGCGTACGCGTCCTACCTCGATATTCCGGGCGTGACGGAGGAAGACGTTCGGGCCGTCGAGGCGCTGTGGGCCGAGAAAACGTCCTTTACCTACGGCATGACCCTGAGCCCCGAGGCGTTTCTCGATGAAGACGGCCGGGTGCAGGGTTTTTCCGCCCTGTTCTGCGACTGGCTGACGGAGCTGTTCGGCGTCCCGTTCATCCCCGCGGTGTATGACCGGGACGGCTTGACGGCGGGGCTGGAAAGCGGCGCCGTTGACTTTACGGGGGATATCGCCATCACGGAGGAGAGCCGGGCGCGGTATATGATGACCGGCGCCATAGCCGAGCGGTACGCCGAAGCGGAGGGCGACCCCCATACGCTGGCGTTCACCTCCGTCTCCCTCGCCACGCTGGATTCGCGGCTTGCCCCCATCGTCCGCGTCATGCAAAACGCCTTGGACGACGGCGCCGTCCGCCATCTGGTCAGGCTGTACAACCAAGGGCGTCAGGACTATACAAGACACACGTTTTCAGCCCTCCTCAGCGATACGGAGCGCGCGTATATAAGAAGCCGCCCCGTCGTTCCGGTCGCCGCCGAGGTCACCAACTATCCGGTCAGCTTCTACAACAGCCGCGAGGGCCTCTGGCAGGGAATCGCCATTGACGTGCTGGGCGAGCTGGAAAAACTGACCGGCATAGAGTTCACCATCATCAACAGCTCCGAGGAGGAATGGCCGGAGCTGTTAAGCGCCTTGGAAACAGGGCGCGCCGCCGTCATCACCGAGCTGCTCCATACCGACGAGCGGGCCGGCCGGTTTTTGTGGCCGGACAACAAGCTCTTTGCCGACCAGTTTGTCCTTATCTCCAAAATAGAACACCATGACATCAGCATCAACGAGATTCTCTACACCAAGGTCGGAACGGTGAAGGGCACCGCCCACGCCGCCCTGTTCCGGCAATGGTTTCCCGACCACGCGAGCATGATTGAGTACGAGCATAACAACGCCGCCTTGGAGGCCTTGGAGCAGGGCGAGATAGAGATGATGATGTCGAGCCGCCACCGCCTGCTGAACATCACAAACTACCGCGAACAGGCGGGCTACAAGGCCAATTTCACCTTCGACATCACCTTTGAGTCCACCTTCGGCTTCAACACGGAATACGCCGTCCTTTGCTCCGTCGTGGATAAAGCCCTCGGCCTGATTGACACGGACGGCATCTACGGCTATTGGATGCGCAGGACGTTTGACTACCGCGTGACGCTGGAGCAGCAGCGCACCTCGGTGCTGCTGGGCGCGACGGTGATTCTGTTCGTCTTTGTCTTTATGATTGTCCTCTTCGTAAGGACGCGGGGCGAGAGAAGCCGTCTTGAAAATCTGGTGCAAAGCCGCACCGAGGCTCTGGAGGACGCCATTGCCTCCGCCGAAACCGCCAACCGCTCCAAAACCGCCTTTCTGGCCAGCATGTCCCATGAAATACGCACCCCGATGAACGCCATCATCGGGATGCTGGAGCTGCTGACCCACGAACCCCTGAACGCCCGCCAGAGAGGGTATATCGAGGACATCAACCATTCCGCGGCGTCCCTGCTGACCATCATCAACGACATACTGGACATGTCGAAGATAGAAGCGGGGAAGATGGAGCTTGTGCCGGTTGACTATGACTTTTTGGCGCTGCTGGACAACATGCACTCCATGTTTACCTATGTCGCGGAGGAAAAAGGGCTGGAGTTCCGTTTTGAAGTGTCCGGCGATACGCCCCACTACCTGTACGGCGACGACATACGGCTGAGACAGGTCATCATCAACATCTGCGGAAACGCCGTGAAATTCACCGAAAAGGGCCATGTCCTGCTCAAGGTGTCCCACGCCGCCGGCATGTTGTCGTTTGAGATATCCGACACCGGCAGGGGCATCAAGAAGGAAGACGTCGCAAAGCTCTTCAACGCCTTTCAGCAGACCGACACAACCAAAAACCGGGAGGTCGCCGGCACCGGGCTGGGCCTGACCATCAGCAAATCCTTTATCGAAATGATGGGCGGGAGCATCACGGTCGAAAGCGAATACGAAAAAGGCACCGTGTTCACCGTGACCGTCCCGCTGGTGCCGGGGGACGGCGAAAAGGTCAAGGCGGCGGTCGTGCCGAAGGGCAAAAAGCTGTTCGCGCCCAAAGCCGACATTCTGGTGGTGGACGACAACGAATTCAACCTCAAGGTCGCCGTCGGGCTGCTCAATCTGTCAAGCATCACGGCGGATACGGCGTCCTCCGGCTATATCGCTCTTGAGATGATAAAGCAGAAAGACTATCACGTCATTTTTATGGATCACATGATGCCGGAGATGGACGGCGTGGAGACCACCGCCGCCATCCGGGCACAGGGCGGAAAATTTGAGAAGCTCACCGTCATCGCCCTGACGGCCAACGCCGTTCAGGGCGCGAAGGAGCTGTTCCTCGCCAGCGGCTTTGACGACTTCATCTCCAAGCCGATTGACGTCCGGGAGCTGGCCTCCCTCTTGGAAAAATGGCTGCCGGAGGATGTGCTGGAAAAAGCCCCGGAAATCCCCGACGAACCGGACGGCGGGCAAACCGGCTTCTGGGAGGTTCTCAAAGGCGTTGACGGCATCAACACCACGGTAGGGCTGAATGCCGCCGCCGGGGTGGAAAGCCTGTATTACCAAGCCGTTGAGCTGTGCTGCAGCCAGCTCCCGGCGGAATGCGGCAAAATGTCGGAAAGCCTGTCCGGCGGGGACATCGGCGGCTTCGCCATATCCGTCCACGCCATGAAGTCCGTCCTCGCCACCATCGGCGCGGTGGATTTGTCCGAAACGGCGCTCAGGCTGGAAATGGCGGCCAAGTCCGGCGACGCCGCTTTCTGCGAAGAGGTCTTCCCGCCGTTCCACGATGCCCTGCTGGCCTTCCGCGCCCAAATATCCGCGGCGTTTCCCCAAGCGCCGTCCGACGCCGAAAAGGCGCCGGGCGACGCCCAAGCCCTGCGCGCGGGCGTTGAACTGGCGCTGGCCGCCGCCGAGGCATACGACAACGACGCGGGCCTCGACGCCGTCCGCCCCCTGCTGGCCTTCGATTTCGGCGAAGAAACCAACGCCCTGCTGACCGCCGCCGTCAAAGAATTCAACGAATTCGACTGCGAAAAAGCCGGAGAAATCCTGAGAAAGGTGCCGCTTTGAGGTAAAGGGGCTTGTTTCAAACTTCTTAGGGGCAGTTCAAAAGAACTGTCCCTGTTTTCCCGCCTTGGCGTTTAAGCGCCGCCTATTGTGATTCGATATGCGGATTCGAGTCGCAATACCCGCAGGATATACAATCGGCAGACACCGGCATTCTGCATTTCCGCGCCCTTGCAGATGCGTACTCGTTCTTTTTCGCTCCGGTGATATACAGATAGGGAACACCAAAATAGGCGACACCAGTAAAAAGCGCAATAAGAGCTAACGGAGCGCTTGTATATCCCAGATATTCCGGCTGGAGAAAATTTACTAATATAAATATAATTGTCGCAATAATGTCTATAGTCGCAAATTTTTGCAGTCGTTTCGCAGCGTTTGCCGCCGTTTTCTTTATAAGGCCTACAATTCCCATCACAATGTTCCATATTCCAAGAAACAGAGTCATCACCGCAAAAAATGAGGCTCCGGCTAATTCCGATTGAACTTCATCATAGCCGACGATAGATGAGGCGGTGACAAGGAGACTATATGTCCAAGCCCCCACGAACAGACGACTAGTCCCAATAACAAGATACAACACGCCCGCAGCAATCAAGAAGCCCTCGCCCGGCGCTCTTGTGCGACGCGGCTTTGGCGGACTTGGTGGACTTGGCGGTATAAAAAATTGTCCCATACGGCTCCCGCAGGAATTGCAGAAGCTTGCTCCATCAATGTTTTTCCCGCCGCAATTTGAGCAGAACATTACGTATCGTCCTTTCCGTCTATGGATATAATCAGAATACCACGCCATCGCATCGGTGTCAAGTGAAAATATCATATTGATAATGATTTATCATTGTGAACAATATACCATCTATGCAAGGGGTGGTGCGCGATGGAACACGGGTTGTTTACGATAGCGGATAAAATCAAGGCGCTCAGGGAGCAGTTGGGTATGACACAGGCGGATTTGGCGAAAAAACTCGGCTTGACGCGCTCCGGCGTCAACGGCTGGGAAATGGGGTTATCCGTCCCCTCCACGCCGCTCCTTGTTGAAATATCAAAAACCTTTTATGTATCAACAGACTATTTATTGGGACTGGAGCAGGGCGCGACGCTGAAAATCGACAACCTCTCGGATAAAGAGGTTGCCGTTTTGGCGGATATTATACATTGTTTTCGTATGAATAGGGGATAGCGGCGTACAGCATACAATCACGAAGCCGCCCCGCCGCCAACGGAGCCGGGGGGGCGGCCTACCGCCCCGCCTCCGGCCCATCTTGGGGAAAATAGAAAAACAGCGGCGCTTTCCAGCCGCCGTCGTAGGTATCCCGGTCAAGCGCCGGGCTTTTCGTCCATGCCGGGACGCTCACGGCGGGATCCAGACCCATCTGGTTTTGGCAGACATAAAGCCGCGCCAGCGCGGGGTTGCGGCGTATGTCCAGCGCGGTCAGACGGTTGCCGCCGGCAAAAAGCTCGGTCAGCGCGGCGTTGCCGCCTACGTACAGCTCCGTCAGCCGGTTGTTGCTGACGTCAAGGTATTCCAGCGCGAGGTTGCAGCTCACATCCAGCGCGCCCAGCCGGTTGCCCTCGGCACAGAGCTGTTCCAGCAGGGGGTTGTGGCGCACGTTCAGCACCGTCAGCCGGTTGCCCCAGACGTCGAGCCGCGTCAGCGCGGCGTTGTGGCTGACATCCAGCGCGGTCATCTGGTTGCCTCCGGCAAAAAGGCTTTCCAGCGCAGTGAAATACTCGATGCCGGTCAAGTCGGCAATCTGCCTGCTTTGCACGTCAAGCGTCTTTATCCTCGCAACGTCCGGCACGAGGATAGCCCCGGCCGGCTTGCCGAGGATTTTCCGCACCGCCGCCTCGAAGCCTGCGTCGGGGAAGATGACGGCGCCGGAAGCCGCGGTCAGACGGGTCAGCGCCATAGCCAACGCACCCGCGAAAAGAGTCCTTTCATGGTATGCTCCGCCTTTTGAAAGAGTTGTTCACAGCCCGAAAAAGCTGCCCGGGGAGACTGGCCCGCGCGTTTTCACGCAAAAATAAGCACACGCCGAAGGTGGACGGAATGACCGCCGTTTACCTTACGACATGCGCGACAAATCGCGGACAAGACCGCCCCGGCATGATTTACAAAACTCACCGCTTGAAAAAAAACAACGTAGAAGGTATAATAACAATGTTCTCGCGGCGCCGGTGAAACGGTTGCGTAAGGTGGTCTTGGCACCTTCGCAGGGCTTCGGTGTTGACGCACCAAAGTCTGCCGCGGGGGCCTCGTTTTGCGTGTTTCGGCGCAAGCCAGCTCCCAACGTGCTGATTATACAACACATTTCCGGGTTGTGTCAAGGGGTTTGTTGCATTTTGTTTCACGTTTATGGCTTTTCACAACACCCGGCCCCGCCAAATCAAGCGTAGCCCCGCAAATGCTCAAGCAATATCCGCGTGCCGATTAAAACCAATATCAGGCCGCCGGCGAACTCCGCTTTTGACGCGAACCTCGCCCCGGCGGTTTTGCCGATTTTCACCCCGGCGGCGCTTGTGAGGAAGGTCACGGCGCCGATGATCAGCGCGGCTTGGACGATATCCGCGTGGATGAACGCGAACGACACCCCCGCCGCCAGCGCGTCTATGCTTGTGGCGAAGGCGAGCGGCAGCATAAAGGAGGGGCGCAGGGACGGCTCCGCGTCGGGGCATTTTCCGCTTTTGAAGCTCCCGGCAATCATCTTGCCGCCGAGGAAGCAGAGCAGCCCGAACGCCGCCCAGTGGTCAAAGGCGGCGATGCTCCCGGCGAAAAACGCGCCGGCAAAGTATCCGAGCAGCGGCATAACGGCCTGAAAAAAGCCGAAATACAGCCCGACGACGGCCGCTTTTTTGAAGGTGGCCCGGCGCATGGTCAGCCCGGCGCAAACCCCCACGGCAAACGCGTCCATCGAAAGACCGGCGGCGACGACAAACAATTCGGCTAAACTCATATTTCCCTCCTGTATAATTCAATCATTCCCGCACACCATAGGCGGGGTGATTTTTGATGCCGACATTGCCTAGCGAGGGCGGCGGGCCGGCGCGCCGTTCTTTCATCATCGTTCTGCCGGGGCATGGCGACCCCCCAAAGGGGGCGTATCAAACCGCCGTCGTGCCGTCCTCGGCCCATGTGACGGCGAAGCAAACCGTCACCTACGGGCTGGGGGGCAAAAATACCGTCACGCTCTCCAGCCGGTCTGACGAGGGCTGCCTGCTTTCCCTCCAGCGGGACATCGTCACGCTGGACGGCGCCCGCCTCGAGCGGCAGGAAATCCCGCTTCCGCCGCTGCCGAAGCCGGAAACCGCGCTTGCCGCGGCCGGAGCGCTGCTGGTGGCGGGCTGCCCGCCGGACAAACTGTATGAGACGATGCTTCCGCTGACATAGACGCCCCGCCCCGCGCATATATTCCAGTAACTGATGAACAACCGTTGAGGTGGAATGTATGAATACAGTTGTCCTGCGCGGGATTCTCGCAAAGCCGGTCGAATGGAGCCACGCGTCGCATGAGGAAAACTTTTACCGTCTTTGGCTGGAGGTGCGCCGCCTGTCCGGCAAAAACGACTGCCTGCGTATCCTCGCGTCCCAAGACGCGCTGGACGGCTTTGTGCCGGAGCAGGGCGAAATGCTGGAAATGACCGGGCAGATGCGCACATACAACAACAAAAGCGGCGTGGGCGGACGCCTGATTGTCTCGGCGCTGGCGCGGGAGATTCAAGCCTCGGAGGGGGTGCATGTCAACAACGTGCGGCTGAGCGGAGCTCTCTGCCGTCCGCCGGGATACCGCAAGACGCCGCTGGGGCGGGAGATATGCGATATCATGCTTGCCGTGCCGCGTACATACAGCCGCACCGACTATCTGCCGCTGATTGCGTGGGGCGGGGCGGCGCGCGCCGCCGCCGCGATGGAAACGGGCCAGCCCCTGTTTGCCGCGGGCCGCTTCCAGTCGCGCGCCTATACCAAAATCATCGACGGGGAGCCGTTTGATATGACGGCGTATGAAATCTCGGTGGTCAGGCTGTTTGACAGCGAGGAAGAGCTGATGGAAACGTAAAGACGATAAACGCTTCGGCCGCATTGCGGCCGAAGCGTCTGCCTGAGCGGTTATTCGGCATCGGCGCCGTTGACGGTGAGTCCGGTCGCGTCAATGGTGAGGGTAAACGAACGGCCGTCGGAGACAATCTGGAGGGTGGCAATCTCGCCGCCGAGGACGAGGACGTTGAATTCATCGTCGAATTCGGCGGGGACGCGGCCTTCCGTTTCCTTGAGCCAAACGCCGTCCTTGACGGTGATGTTGGCGGGCTGGTTGATTTTGCTGCCGCCGTCTTGGGCGTAGGCGGAGAGGGCAAGGTTGCTCTGGCTGATGTCAACCGTCTCAAAGCCGATGGCGGCCATGACCGCCTTGAGGTTGATTTCAACGGCGGTAAACGCTCCGTTCAGCACGGCGGGCAGGGGACGCCCGTCGTCGCCGACGACGGCTTCAAAGTCAAGCGCGCTCCGGCTGCGGAAAATGTTGTCCTCGTAGTCCAGCTCGCCGGTCAGGGTGATGTCCGCGCCGTCCTCGCGGGAGGCGACGGCGGCCGTCACGCTCTCGTGAACGGTTTCGGCGGTCACGCCCAGCGGGTTTTGATCCGCGCCGCCGTCCTCGGCCGTGTAGTCGACGACGTTCAGGATTTCGCCGTCTCCGTCAAGAACCGCGCCTTCGGAGTAGATTTTGACCGATTCCACAAGGGAGCCTTCGTCCGCCACCACACGGACGCCGCCGGTGACGGAGGTGTTGATGACAAGCTCGGTCACGCTGGTTCCGGTGAGGTAAACGGAGTCCGTGCCGCCGCCGAAGAGATACAGCACGCCGACGTCGCAGCCGTCAAGGGTGACGTCGCCGCTGCCCACGCCCTGCGCGACGACAAGGAACTCGGCCGTGAGGCTATCGGCTGTTAAGCCGGGGCTGCGGATGATGGCCCGCTCCAATTCCGCGCCGTCAAAGTCGGTGTCTTCGTCGATGAAGACGCCGGCGGCCTTGGCGAGCAGGGTGGCGAACTCCGCGCGGGAGACGGCGTCGGCAGGGGCAATCAGGCCGTTTTTCCCGGCAATCATCCCGGCGGCTTCCATTGCGAGGATGTGTCCTTCGGCCCAATCCGGCACCTCGCCGAAGTCGGGGAAGGCGGAGACAAAGGCTTCGGGCGCGTCGGGCAGGCGGAACGCGTTGCGGACGGCGGTGAACGCTTCGTCGCGCGGGATGCCGCGGTTGGGCTCAAACGCGCCGCCGGTGCCCACCATGAAGCCCGCCGCGATGATGTTGTTTATGTAGTCATCAACATACAGGCTTTCGGCGGTGATGTCACTGTAATGGCCGGTGACGGCGTCCTCAAGGTCAAGGCTGTTCAGGCCGAACACCTTGCTGAGCATGATGGCCGCTTCATAACGCTCGATAGCCTTGTCGGGCATGGCGTTGCCCTTGCCGTCGCCCGCGATGACGCCGGCTTGAATCAGCTTGGTCAGATGTTCCTCGCCCCAATGCCCGGCGACGTCGTTGAAGTCTTGGACGTTTGCGAGCGCGGCGGGAATCAGCGACGCGGCGAACAGGGCGGAGACGGTCAGCGCCGTGATTTGACGGAAAATACGCTTTTTCATAGGGTTGCACCTCTCACTTATAATTTGCGGGACGGTTCTTCCCCGCAAACACTATTGTCGATGATTGACCGGAGGATATCAATGCAAAAAAAAAGGATGTCAAGGTATAATTGCGCCGAGGATGCAAAAAATAGGCTCAAAGGAGCGTGAAGTCATGGCCAAAGCCGGTATGCGCCGTCCCGACCCAAGCCAGCCCCACGGGACGGAAAGCAATAAAAAAATGAACAAGCAAAAAAACGAGCAGCGCCCTGTGGCTCAGATGCCGGGGACAAACAATAAGAACACGCATAAGAAGTAACCACGCGCGGGTCGGGCTTTCATGCCCGGCCGTTTTTATACCGGGGCACTATGCCGGACAGAATCGGCTGACGGTTTCGAGGAGCCGCCCGGCCTTTTCGGAGGCCACGTTTTCAGACAGTCTGGCGCCCGCGACGATAGGCGCCCACGCGAATATGCCGCTTTGCGGCGTCCCGCTTTTTTCGCAGTACAGCCGGAGGTATCCATCCGCCAGCTCCGTTGAATACTGCGAGTAGAGCAAATAGGTGCGGTACGCGTCGGCTTTTGCGTCCCCGGCGCTCGCGTCCACCCAGTCGATAACCGTCGCGCCGGCTTCGCCCAAAATCACATTGAAGATATGGTAATCGCCGTGACAAAGCCTTTTGTCAAACCGCATACCGTGCAGCTTTTCAAGCAAAGCGTCTTGCTGCCGCTCGCTCAACGCGGAAGCGGAACGCAACTGCCGGGCCAGCTTATCCGTCATCAGCTCAAAATCGTTTGCCTTTACATCGTGGATCCGCAACTGTATATCGACGGAAAGGCTCATATAACGCTCCGTTGTTGTCTTGTCTCCGAATACGAGTTCCCCGAGGGTCTTGCCCGCCGCGTACTCCATGATAACGGCCTGTCTGCCGTTGATGGCGGTTACTTCAAAAACATATGGCACAGGCAGCCCCTGAGAATACGCGAATCGCTGCTTGTTCGCCTCATATTCCGCTTCCGTATCGGGCAGGAAATCCTTAAACAGCTTAACAATTTTCCCCTCACGCAGATAGACGTCCGCAGTGTTCCCCGCCGCAATGAGCTTATCCAAGGTCATTTCCCCCGTGCCTCCCGATAAAGCTCAAATGCTTGCTCAAATCCATCGACCCGTGTAAAACCCGATGGATTTCCACGGTTTTCGCCTCGTCATTGACCACATAAAAGACCAGATACTCGTTTACAATCATTCTCCTATAGTCCATATCGTCCGTGTACCGCTCATACGCATAGGGCATTTCCTTCAAACGCGTGGCTTTACGTTTATACTGCGTGATAAACCGCCGCGCCGTGCCGGGGTAAAAGCGCGATAACGCCGTTTTTATCTCCTTCAAATCTCTAAAAGCGGCGTCTAAGGTCTTCACCGTATATTTCATACCGGCGCCTCAAGCATCTTTAATACGTCGTCCTCGCTGTGCCAGACGGCGTCGGGGCTTTCCGCCTCCTGTTTCGCTTTGCGCAGCTCCCGCATGATATACAGCCGGTGGGAATCGTCGCTGTGGAGACTCAGCTCAAACGGGATTTTCCCCTGCCGCAGCGACTGGCGCAGAAACACATTGATGGCCGAAGTCATCGTTAAGCCCAGCTCATTAAAAACGGTTTCGGCCTGCTCCTTGAGGTCTTTGTCAATACGGATATTGACATTGGTGGTTTCCCCCATGAGAGTCCCTCCTATCATAAAAAAATGTGTTTGCAATTATATTATGCGGCAATTTACGCGCATTGTCAATACATATTCTCTATTTCATCTCTTCCCATTCCTCCGGCGTTATCAGGACGGCGGTTTGTTTATTCATTCATTATGAAGCACATATCTCATTACAGGCAGGGGTTTTCCCACAGTCATCTCTTTCTTGGCACCGTCAAAGATAAAGCCGCATTTTTCATAGAATCGACGTGCCCGATGGTTCCCCTCAAGCACCCATATCAGCGCTTCACTATATCCCGTCATCTTTAGCTCCTTCAATGCAAAGTCCAGCATTTTTCGCCCGTATCCTTTGCCCCAGAAACCTTCAAGCAAATAAATACCAATTATTTCTCCGGCATTGGGCTTATCTTCGTCTCGGCTCTGTCCAATCACGAGCTTCCCGATAACCTTCTCCTGATATATCGACAAGTAAAACCGGGCTGTCTGCTCAGTCATTTCCTCTTTGAATCTCTCAGCGCGTTGTTCAAGCTGCGTACTCATATTCGCTAAGTATTCGTCAGGGATAATCCCTCTGTATGCCGATTGCCATGTCTCGATATGGCAGGCCGCGTACTCATAAGCATCCTCCGGTAACGCCTTTCGGATAGAGAAGCTCATATTTTGCCCCCTTCAAGACACAGAATGAATCTTTCTCACTTCATCTCTTCCCATTCCTCCGGCGTAATCAGCACGGCGCGGGGCTTGCTGCCTTCGAAGGGGCCTACGATGCCGCGTTCCTCCATTTCGTCCATCAGGCGGGCGGCGCGGGCGTAGCCCAGCTTGAGACGGCGCTGGAGATAGGACGTGGAGCCTTGCCCGGACTCGATGATGGCTTCGATGGCGGCGGGCAGCATGGGGTCGGCGCCCTCGGAGGAGGAGCCGCCGTGCAAGCCGTCTCCGCCTCCGGCGCCGCGCTGCTCCAAATGGGCCAGCATGTCGTCGGAATAGTTGGCGGACGAGCTGCCCTTGATGTATTCCACCACGCGGGAAACCTCCTCGTCGGAGACAAAGCAGCCCTGCACCCGAGACGGCTTGGGCGCGCCGACGGGCAGATAGAGCATATCGCCGCGCCCCACCAGCTTTTCCGCGCCGCCGGAGTCGAGGATGATGCGGCTGTCAAGGTTGCCCTTGACGGCGAAAGCGATGCGGGACGGGATGTTGGCCTTGATGATGCCGGTGACCACCTTGGCTTCGGGGCGCTGCGTGGCAAGGATGAGATGCACGCCGCAGGCGCGCGCCTTTTGGGCAATCCGCGCCACCGCCGTTTCCACCTCTTTGTGGGCCACCATCATCAAATCGGCCATTTCGTCGATGATGACGACGATGCGCGGCATGGCCGCGCCGCCCTCCCGCGTGATTTCCTCGTTATACGAAACAATCTCGCGCTTGCCGCGCTGCATCAGCAAATCATACCGGCTGTCCATCTCGCTCACCGCCCACGCCAGCGCCTCGGCGGCGCGCTTGGGTTCGGTGACGACAGGGGAGAGCAGGTGGGGGATGCCGTTGTACACGCCCAGCTCGACCATCTTGGGGTCAATCATAATAAACCGCAAATCCTCCGGCGACGCCTTGTAGAGCATTGACAAAATCAGCGTGTTCATGCAGACCGATTTGCCCGACCCGGTGGTGCCGGCAATCAGCAGATGGGTCAGCTTGGTCATGTCGGAAACGATGTTCTGCCCGGTGATGTCCCGTCCAAGGACAAAGGAGGTGGAACTGTTCATGGCGCGGAACTCTTGCGAATCAATCAAATCGCGTATGTAGACGGTGGAAACCATCCGGTTCGGCACCTCGATGCCGACGACGTTTGCCTTGCCCGGCACCGGCGCGATATGAACGCCGGTCGCGCCCAGAGAGAGGGCGATGTCGTCGGCGCGGCTGGTCAGGGAGGAGAGCTTGACGCCCGCCTCCGGCTCGATTTCATACCGCGTCACCGCCGGGCCGCGCGTCACGGTGAGGATGGACGCGCCGATGGCAAAGCTCTGCATCACGGCAATCAGCCGCTCGGCGTTGTATTTAAGCTCCTCCTCGTTCTTCCCCGACAAATGGTCGAAAACGGGGCGGGTCGCCGTCAGGAGCTGTATGTCCGGGAAGCGGTAAGGCTGCGCAACCCCTTCGGTATCCTCGCCGACCGACACCGACGCGAGCGGCGTCAGCACCGGCTCCATCGGCGGCGCCGTGTCCTCAATCGGGGGAATCGGCACAGGCTCGATTTTGACGCCCTTCGGCGGCTTGGCGGGCGCCGGAGGAATCGGGTCCAGCCGAAGCCCGTCAGGCTCCGCCGCAATCTCTCCGGGCGTTTTAACCGTTTCGCCGCGCGCGGGCAGAATCCCGGCGGGCGGCGGCTCTTCCGGCTCGCTGTCCGGCCCGGCGTAGACGGGGATATCGTAATCGGGCCGTTTCTTCTCTTTTTTGGCGGGCGGCCGTACGGGCGGCGGCTCGCTTATATCCGGCGCGGGCGGGCGCGGCGGCGGAGAATCGGGTTCCTCATAGTCCCGGCGCGGGCGGTTGCGGATGGCGTCCGCGACGGCCACCGGGCTGAGGCGCAGAAAGATGAAAAGACAGATGCATATGCCCGCGAGCAGCAAAACAACCGCCACCGGCGCGCTCAGCCCGACCCTCAGCCAGCGGGCGAGCCAATAGGCCGCCGGATGCCATGTGTCTCGTTCGGCGGCAAACATCCCAATCATCATCCCCGTGAGCGCGGGGACGGTAAAGACGCAAACCGTCCGCAGCGCCACCGGCTTGGCCCGGTGGAACAGCAGAGCGCCCGCCGCGGCGAGGCTGGCGAAGGGCAGCATCATAAAGCCGTCGCCGACAAACCATTCCAGCGCGAGACGGAGACGGTCAAGCAGCCACGCCTGCGCCCCGAACAGGGACGCCCCGGTGAAAACCGCAAGCAAAAAGCAAGCCAGCGCTCCAACCTCGCGGCGGATAAGGCGGCGGCCGGCCGGCTTGGCCGCGGCTTTAGACGTTTTCTTCTGTGCAGGCATTTGTAATCCCTAAATCCCTTTCGGTAAAAATGCTTCCAAAAAGAGCGTAATCACGCCCACGGCGGCGCAGTAATACGCAAAGACGCCGAAGCGTCCGGCGGCCACCAGCCGTTTAATCACCGCAATCGCGAAATACCCCACGACGCCGGCGGCAATCATGCCGGGGATGTAGCTGAAAAACTCGCCGGAGGTGAATTCTCCCTGCGAGACGGCCTCAAACACATGCAGAACCGTCGCCCCCACAATGGCGGGGATGCTCATCAGAAAAGAAAACTTAACGGCGAACTTGCGGTCAAACCCGCGCATCAGTCCGGCCGAAATGGTGGCGCCGGAGCGCGACAAGCCCGGAATGATGGCGATAGCTTGGAAAAGACCCACCACCATCGCGTCGGAGACGCGCGCGGTTTTGTCCGCCTTCTTGCCGGGGGCGACGCGGTCGGCTATGTAGAGCAGCGAGCCGGTGCCGATGAGGGCGGCGCCCACAAAATACAGGTTTTTCGTCAGCACGTCGAATGTACTGGCAAACACCCCCACCGCCAAAATCGGCAGCGTGGCGAGGACGATAAGGAGCAGGAGCCTTTGCGCCGGACGGGCTTTCCCGTCGGCCCGCTTCGATACGGAGAAGAGGGAGAAAAACGCGCCGGCTATCTCCGCCACATCCCTGTGGAACGCGATGATAACGGCCGTCAGCGTCCCGGCGTGCAGAAGGATGTCAAAGAGGAGAAGGTCTTGCGGGGCCGGAAGCTCGGCGCCGAACGCGGTGAAAATCGCTTGAAGGATGGCCAGATGTCCCGAGCTGGAAACAGGCAGAAACTCCGTGGCCCCCTGCACGACGCCCAGCAGCAGCGAAATCCATACAGACAAACTGCGTCCTCTCCTTTCGGGTCAGTATATTCGGCATAACCGCACGGCATGACCGATCGGTTAGTTTAAGAAGTCCTTCAGCTTTTTCGAGCGGCTGGGGTGACGCAGCTTGCGGAGGGCCTTGGCCTCAATCTGGCGGATGCGTTCACGGGTGACGTTAAACTCGCGCCCCACCTCCTCCAGTGTCCGCGTGCGGCCGTCCTCGATGCCGAAGCGCAGCTTCAGCACCTTTTCCTCTCTGGGCGTCAGCGAGCCTAATACGTTGATGAGCTGTTCCTTGAGCAGGGTGAACGACGCCGCCTCCGCCGGCTGGGACGCGTCCTCGTCGGGGATAAAGTCGCCCAAGTGGCTGTCTTCCTCCTCGCCAATCGGGGTTTCAAGGCTGACCGGCTCCTGCGCGATTTTCATAATCTCGCGCACCTTGTCAACGCTGATGCCCATTTCCACGGCGATTTCCTCGGGCGACGGGTCGTGTCCCAGCTCCTGCAAAAGCTGGCGGGAGACGCGAATGACCTTGTTGATGGTCTCGACCATATGCACCGGGATACGGATGGTGCGCGCCTGATCGGCAATGGCGCGGGTAATGGCCTGACGAATCCACCAAGTGGCGTATGTGGAAAACTTATATCCCTTAGAATAGTCAAACTTTTCAACAGCCTTAATCAGCCCCAAGTTGCCCTCCTGAATCAAATCAAGGAAGAGCATCCCGCGGCCCACATAGCGCTTGGCAATCGACACAACCAGACGGAGATTGGCTTCGGCCAGCTTGGCTCTGGCTTTCCCGTCGTTTTCAAACATTCGCCGCGCCAAATCAATTTCCTCGTCGCCGGAGAGCAGCGGCACCTTGCCGATTTCCTTGAGATAGGTTCGCACCGGGTCGTCAACGTTGAAGCCCTCGGCCAAAGACTCGGGATCCTCCAGCTCCTCGGGCGGGATTTCCTCAATCTCCTTGATGTCGGGCAGGTCTTCGGCCGGCAGGTCTTCGGGGTATTCGTCAACCTGAATCTCTACGTCCATCCCTTCAAGCTGGTCGTAGATGCGGTCGATTTGGTCGCTGTCGATTTCCACCTCTTCCAGCGCGTCGTGCAGCTCCTTGGCCGATATTTTGCCGCGCTTACGCCACTGCTCCATCAAATCGGCTAAGTCAAACGTTTTTTCCTCCGCGTTCACAGCCATCCCCCCTCTTTCGTTTTGGTTTCTTTATAACCGCGGTATTTCGCCATCAGCGAGTCTTCCCCGTCCTCCGGGACGCTTTGGCTTTTCATCCGCCTTTCACAGTCGCGCAGCGCCACAGCCGTGTTGGGGAGGGTTTCATACCTCGCCATCAGCTCCGCGTAGAGGGGCGCCGCGTCCCCGCTCAGCGGGGCGGAACGGTTTTCAAAGAGCCGCTTGTGCGCCTCCGTCTCAAAATCGTCCGCCGTCAGCGACGTCTCCAGTTCCGGGAAACGCAGCAGCAGCGCCAGCGCCATCTCCGCCGCGCTTTGCGCGGCTGTGACCGTATCCCGCGCGCTCGGACGGACGAGCTTGGTTTCATACGCCTTGTCCGCCGCCCTTACGCGTTTGCGGCTCGCGGTCTCCACGTCCCTCGATACGGCCTTGCTGTCGATGCCCAGCTTTGCCGCCACGCGCATGGCGTAAAGCTCGCGTTCCCCGCGGTTGGGCAGCGCCGCCAGCAGGGCGGTGGCTCCGCGCAGATAGTCCAGCTTGCCCGCGTCGCCGCCGAGCTGGTTTTGGGATTCCAGCAGGGACAGGCGGTATTCGATGTGGTTTTGCGATTCGGCCAGCAGCTTTTCAAAGCCCGCCGCCCCGTGGGCTTGGATAAAGTCGTCCGGGTCTTTGGCGCCCCGCAGATTCAGCACCCGCGCGCGCGTCCCGGCGGCTTCGCAAAGAACCACGGCCTTCTGCGTGGCCTTCAGGCCCGCCTCGTCGCTGTCATAGGCCAAGACCAACTCTCCGGTATGGCGGGCAATCAAACGCGCCTGCGTGTCTGTCAGCGCGGTGCCGCAGGTGGCGACGGCGTTGTCAAAGCCCGCCTGATGCAGCATGAAAGCGTCAATGTTGCCCTCCACCAGAATCCAGTACGGCCGCGCGGTCTTTCTGGCGATGTGCGCCCCGTAGAGGATGTCGCGCTTTTTGTAAACGGGCGATTCGGCGCTGTTTTTGTATTTCGGCGTCGCGTCGCCCAGCGCCCGTCCTGAAAAACCCGCCACCAGACCGCGCAAATCGAAGATGGGGAACATCAGCCTGTCGTAAAAAGCGTCGCTCACCCCTCCGCGCCGGTTGCGGGAAACCAGCCCCGCGGCAAACAGCTCGTCTGTTGAAACGCCCTGCTTGGATAAGGCGGCGATGATGCCCTCCCAGCGGGGCGGGGCGTAGCCCAGACCGAAACGCCGCGCCGTGTCGGGACGGATGCCCCGCGATTGCATATAGTCCGCGCACGGCTTGCCCTCGGCGCCGCCCAGCGTTTCATAAAACCAGCGGGCCGCCATGCGGTTGATGTCAATCAGCCGCTCGCGGCGCACGCGCAGTCCCGTCTCGCCGTCCTCCGGCACCTCCAGCCCCAGCCGCTCGGCCAGAAGCTTCACGGCGTCGGTGAATTCAAGGTTTTCCGCCCGCATCACAAATTGGATGGGGCCGCCCCCGGCCTGACAGCCGAAGCAATAAAACAGCCCGCTCTCCGGCGTGATGGAGAAAGACGGCGTCTTTTCGCTGTGGAAGGGACAGCGGGCAAACCAGCGCGTCCCCTTCCGCGCCGGCTGCGTATACAGCGAAACAAGCGCAATCATATCGGTTCGGGCCGTGATTTCATCCAAAAAAGCGTTCGGAAAGGCCATTTTCACCGCTCCATGCTATATTTACCATGTTTATCAAGTGTTATACGCCCGGAACCGCAGCCGCTATTTCGCCCACCCCTGAGGAATAAAGGCGTTAAGGAGCTTTGTCTCGAAGTATCGGTCGGTCATGCCCGCTATGTAGTCGCAGACGGCGCGGTGCCGTCCCTCGCCGTCCTCCTCGGCAATACGCCGCAGGGTTTCCGGCACCTCGTCATACCGCTCGGTGAGATAACGGAAGAGAAGCCCCACGCTCTCCGGCACTTTTTCTTCCTCGCTCTTGGCGTTCGGGTTAAAGTATACGTTTTGAAACATAAACGCCCGCAATTCGTCCATCGCGCCGCCTTTTTCCGGCGACAAGCGCACCTCGCCGTCCCGGCTTGTTTCCACAAGGTCGGTGACCAGCGTGTTGATGCGCTCCTTGGGCGATTCGCCCAGCTCCCGCCGCAACTCGGCGGGAACGTCGGTCAGCAACAGCAGACCGCCGCGCACCGCGTCGTCCATATCGTGGCTCAGGTAGGCGATGCGGTCTGCGTAACGCACCAGCCGCCCCTCGCTTGACGCGCTCAGTTCGTTTCCCGTATGGTGCAGGATGCCCTCGCGCACTTCGTCGGAGAGGTTCAGCCCCTCCCCGTCCTTCTCCAGCCTTTCCACCACCCGCAGGCTTTGCCGGTTATGGGAAAAACCGCCGGGGACGACGGCGTCGAGGGCCCGTTCCCCCGCGTGTCCGAAAGGCGGATGCCCCAAATCATGCCCCAGCGCGATGGCTTCGGTGAGGTCTTCGTCCAAAGCGAGCGCCCGCGCCATTGTGCGCGCGATACGCGACACCTCCAGCGCGTGGGTCATGCGGGTGCGGTAGTGGTCGCCGGAAGGCATCAGGAACATCTGCGTTTTATGGATTAGGCGGCGGAACGCCTTGGAGTGTACGATGCGGTCGGCGTCGCGCTGGTAACGGTTCCGTATGTCCGGCATGTAGGCCCGCCTTCCTGTCAAGCGCGGCGGCGCAAATGCGCTGCGCCCGGACGCGCTCTCCGTTTAATAACAAACAAGCCACGCAGCGCGCGGCTTTCGGTTTGTTGAATACATCCGCGCCGTATCTTCCCTGCCGGGTAACGGGACGCTTCTATGCCCTGCCAAACTTGCGGTTGAAACGGTCAACGCGCCCGCCGGTGTCCACCAGCTTTTGCTTTCCGGTAAAGAAAGGGTGGCAGCGGGAACAGATTTCAACACGGATGTTTTCCCGCGTGGAGCCTGTTTCGATGACCTCGCCGCAGGCACAGCGGATGGTCGTCTGCGCGTATTTGGGATGAATCCCGTCTTTCATGGCAATCTCACCTCCGAGGATGGTCTTGTCGCGCACTCTTTATCATACCACGGCGCGGATACGATTGCAAGCGTTTTTTTTGACGGACGAAAAGGTCGGACGAATGGGCGCCTATAGAGTCAGTTGCTCCGCGTCCTCTCCTGTAATCTGCGCCTTTTTGAGGACTTCCTCTGTCAGGGGTATACTGAGCCGCTCTTTATTTAGAATCTGCTCTATGGTTACAATTTTGATTTTTTCAACCGCGCGCGGCATATGGATGTTTTTATAGGCGCCGGCAAGGGCCGCCTCTTTGATCATATCCTTGGTCGGCTCTTGCAAGGTGATGAAAATCCCAGCGGCTGCATTATTCGCTTCTATCGTTCCCCTGAACTCCCGTATCATCGGGGAACTGACCTTGCCGGATTTCACGGAAAACAGAACGTCTTTATACTGGCCTTTCTCCTCTTGAATCCGCGCCTTGCCGTCAACTCCGTAATCCTTCCCCTTCTTCTCGTTTATCATGGCCTGATTGTTGGAATAGGTCAGTATCGCCCACTTCTCAAATTCCTTGCGTAAGCGGTCGTCTTTTTTCAGCGCCAATGCTTTCGCGCTTTCCATATCTGCCGGGATGCCGTTTTCTTCGATGCGGCTCATAACGCTTTGGCCATAGGCGCGTAAGCGTCTCAGTATGAGCGATATGCTCTGATAGGATATGTCGATTCCTATCCAAGCGCGCTTCAGCCGCTGGGCGACGGCGACGGTTGTACCGCACCCACAGTATGCGTCAAGAACGACGTCGCCCTCATTGCTGGAGGCTTTGATGATTCGCTCAAGCAGCGCTTCGGGCTTCTGCGTCGGATAACCGAGACGTTCTTTTGCCATTGGAGGCAACGCGGGTATATCCCACCAATTCTCCGGTATTTTTCCAAGCTCATTAGGCTTGTACGTTTTTCCTGTTTTCGTGGTTACGCCTTTACCGGAGGTTTGATAACCGCCTGTTCCTTCGTATGGCACTCTTATAGGGTCGGAGTTAAATGTCCATGTGTTTGATTTCGTGTACAGAAAAATAGTATCGTGTTTTTTCCCAAAATTATTGCCTGAGCGTCCACCCTGCCTGTAGCACCAAACAATCTCGTTCAAAAAATCGCCATCCTGCCCGCAAAATACGGCGTCAAGGACGATTTTTAAGTAGTGGCCCACCGTGGGGTCGCAATGCAGGTAAAAACTGCCCGCGGGCTTTAACACGCGATGGATTTCATTGATGCGTAGCGTCATGGAAACAAGGTATGCCAGCAGGCTGCCTTTTCCGAGAATCCGTTCCAGCCCGATAATCAAGTCAGAGGTCTGCGCCGTGAAAGCTCCGCTTTTATTCATGCAGATTTCATCAAGTTCGGTCTCCGCCCGTATATTCCATTCCCAAGTATCAACAAAGGCGATGGATTGCGCCCTGTCCTCTTTTCCTATATTGTTGTAAATCTGATTATAGTTCCGTTTGGAATTGAACGGCGGGTCTATGTAACACAAATCAACAGATTCGTCTCTGATATATCTTCGCAATATATCAAGATTGTCTCCATAATACAGCTTATTCAATAGGTGCGCCCCCTTTTTCTCATTATAGCACGGCGGTGCGCTTTGAAGCAAGGTTAAAAATACTCCGCGATATACAAGTCCTTGTGCGGAAACAGCGCTTCCAGCGCCTTCGCGCTGCCGTTGACAGTCACGCCACGTTTCAGCAGGGCCTCGGCGGGGGTCAGGAAGCCCGTGACGAGCTGGGCGAGGGTTTGGACGTCGGTTTCGAGGTCGGCGGCGGCGCCGGACGGCTTGACCGACGTCACCGCGCCGTTTTCCCATTCGACGGCGTAGACGCCGGTGTTGGCGGGCAGGGCATCGTCCGTGACGGCGAGGGTTACGCGGCCCGGCTGGGCGGGCGCTTTCAGCAGCGCCAGCGCGCGCGGGACGTGGAGGATGCGGTTCATGCCGTATGCGGGGCGGGCGGCGCTGACCTCAAAGGCGTCGCCAATCAGGGCGGGCAGGCAGACGCCGCCGGGGGCGTCCCATTTAAGAGTTTCAAACTCCGGCGCCAGCGCGCCGATCAGCCCGAGCATCGCCCGCATCCCTTCGGGGGTGGTCCACGCCATTTCGCGGATTTTGAGAATATCGCCGCCGTCGCCGTCTTCAGCACTGCACAGCATATATGCGTCGGGCGCGCCGTTTTCGTCCCGGTTAAGGTAGGCGTAATGCTTGGTGATGTAAGGGTCATGCTCCGCCCGCGCCCGCATGGACGCGATATCCCGGACAAGGGGGAGGTTTTTATCCAAGGTAAACGCTTCGTACACCGTCAGCAATTCGGCCATATCGCCGCCGGGAAACACCTGCTCCGCCCGCTCCGGCATACGGTATTCGCAAAACAAATCCATCGGCGCGGTTACGCGGTTGGGCGTATAGCACAGCTCGTAGCCGAACTTGCGGTAAAACTCAAACGAAAAGGGATAGAGGAAGGAAAAGACCTTGCCCTCCTCCCGCATGGCGGGCAGGATGACCTCAAACAGCCCGCGGACATAGCCTTTGCGGCGTTCCTCCGCCGGCGTGGCGATGCCGGCGACGCCGCCCATCGGGACAGTGTGCCCGTCAAAGCGCACGCTATAATCCAAAACGCCGGCGACCGAACACATTTTGCCCCTGCCGTCAAAGGCCGCCCAGACGCCCTCGTATGCTTCCTCCTGCGCCAAATCGTCGGCCAGACGTTCCTGATAGCCCTCCGTCTCCGCGCTGAGATAGACCATCTTTCTCAGCAAATCCGCCGCGGCCCGTTCCTCCGGCTTGATGGTTCGGATGCTCATACCCTACCTCACATTCATCAGGCAGCCCGCCAAAATGGTTTTCCGTTCATCCGGCGTCAGCCCGGGCAGCAGCAGCGCCGTCTCACGCGGCGTACCCTTGTGCGTCCAAACGGCCTCAACGCGCTCCGCTCCGCTTTCCACGGCGGCGCGGACGCCCGTGACGGCAAACGTATCCCCGACCTCCGGGCGCTCCGTTTCCAGCTCCGGCCACTCAAAGGGCAGCATCCCCCAGTTGATGAGGTTGGAGCGGTAGCGCTTGGTGGCGTATTCGAGGGCGATGTTGGCAATCCCGCCCAGCACCCGCTGGCAGGACGCCGCCTGCTCCCGCGCCGAGCCGTCGCCCGGACGCAGCGCCACAACGGCGCTCCCGTAGCCCAGCTCCTGACACCGCCCGATATACCCCGGGTCGCGGCGCGAAAGGGTGAAGGAAGCCAGCTTGAGGGGGTTTGAGCGGTAGGACGACGTTTCGCCGGAGGGGATAAGCTCGTCGGTGGTGGTGACGGCGTCATACAGCGCCGAGGCTACGGTCAGCGTCAAATCGTCCGGCAGCGGGGCCATCTCCGGCCAGTCGGCGATGTTCGGCCCGCGGACAAGCTCCGTGTCCGGCTTGGGGCTGCCGACGCCGTGATAGACGCGGGCCTTGTACGGGGCGTCGTCAAACTGCGGGCGCACGCAGGCCGCCTCAATCCAATCCGATTCGCCGCCGCAAACGGCGTCCGCCGCCGTCAGCCGCCCGCCGTTGGCCGCCGTCGCGGCAATCGACCTCGCGTCCATCAGCGCCACAAACGCGGTTTGCCCGTCGCCCGGCCTGCTTCCCTCGCGGTTGATGAAGTTTCTTGTGACATGGCGGATGGAAAAGCCGCCCGAACCCGGCACGTCGCCCGCGCCGAAGCAAGGCCCGCAAAAGGCCGTGCGAACGGTTACGCCGGACTCTATCAGCCCCGCCACGGTGCCGTCGCGGGTCAGCTCAAGCAGCATCGGCTGCGACGCGGGGTAAACGGAGAGGGAGAAGTCGCCCAGCCGCTTGCCGTGCAATATCTCGCGCACCGCCTGAATGTTCTCCGAAAGCCCTCCCGCGCAGCCCGCGACGACGCCTTGGTCAACGAAAAACGCGCCGTTTATTAGTTTGTTAGTAAGGTCGGGAGCGAAGCCCCACTGCTCTTTCGCGTTCTTGGAAACCTCGCGCAGCAGCGCCTCCGCGTTCTGGCAGAACTCGCGTATAGGATAGGCGTTGGCGGGGTGGAAGGGCAGCGCAATCATCGGCTCGATTCGGGATAAATCAATCTCCGCGGCGCCGTCGTACAGCGCCCCCTCGTCCGGGGCTAGCTTGATATAGTCGTCCGGGCGTCCCAAGACCGTCAGCGCGTCCCGCACCGTCCCGTCCGTCGCCCATATGCTGGAGAGGCAGGTCGTCTCCGTCGTCATCACATCGACGCCGTTGCGGAAATCCATTGAGAGAGACGCGACGCCCGGGCCGATGAACTCCAGTATCTTATTTTTGACAAATCCGCTGCTGAACGTGGCTTTAATCAGCGTCAGCGCCACATCCTGCGGCCCGACGCCGGGGCGCGGCGCGCCGGTCAGGTATACCGCCACCACCTCCGGGCGGGGGATGTCCCACGTCTTGCCCAAAAGCTGCTTGACCAGCTCCGGGCCGCCCTCGCCGACGGCCAGCGTGCCGTACGGGCCGTAGCGGGTGTGGCTGTCCGAGCAGAGAATCATCCGCCCGCAGCCCGCGCGGCGTTCGCGCATATATTGGTGGATGACGGCCTGATGCGGGGGGACAAACTCGCCGCCATACTTTTTGGCCGCCGAGAGGCCGAACAGGTGGTCGTCCTCGTTGATGGTGCCGCCGACGGCGCTAAGGGAATTGTGGCAGTTGGTCAGCGCATAGGGCAGGGGAAAGGACGTCATGCCGCTGGCGCGCGCCGTTTGGATGACGCCGACATAGGTGATGTCATGGGACGCCATAGCGTCGAAGCGGATGCGGAGCTGTTCGGAATCGCCGCTCTGGTTGTGCGCGGCTAAAATCTTCCACGCCATCGTCCCGTCGCGGGAGCCGCCGCCGTCCGCGGGGACAAGGGCGCCGCCGCGAAGCCGCCTTGCGCCGGATGTGAGTGTAACCATAAAACCCTCCTAATGTTATTCAAAAAGGGCGGCTTTGCCGCCCCGAGGTGTCGTCTCAGGCGCTATTTGCTGTCAACGTGGAGGAAATAGACGTCCGCCCTCTGCCGGTAGCGCTCCGCGCCGCCGGAGGCGGTGGCCGCGTGCGGCCGGATGGACGCGTCGGGGATGCCCAGCTCCCGTATCATGCCGCTCACCGCGCCGGCGCGGCGCTGCGCCAAATCGTCCGAGGTTTCGTCCGACGCGAAATACGCCTGAACGACGACGATATACCCCGCTTTGGCCAAGTCGGCGGCCGGCGGGAGCAAATCCGCCAAATCGGAGTAATACTGTTCAGGCTCCGCCATTTCGGCGCTGTCGAATAAAAACATGATGGAAACCCTGTCCCCAATCCAATCCGGTTCGGACGGGGGCGGCGCGGGAGACGGGGAGGGCGCCGCCGGGCTGGGGGCGGGGGAGGACGCCGGAGAAGGATCCGGGGCGGGGGTAGGGGAAGGTGCCTCCGACGGCGCGAGCGGCGGCGGTGAAGGGGACGGTATCGGAGAGGGAACCGGCGTCGGGGACGGCTCCGGCGTAGGGTCGGGCGTGGGGCTGGGTTCCGGCGTGGGGGGCTCGTCAGACGGCGCGGGGCTTTCAGGCGGCGTCGGAGACGGCTGGGCGAGATGGGAATCGTCCGACGGCGTCGGGTCTCCGTAAATCAAACCGTCGCCAAAAGCAGAAGATACAAGCGCAAAGGCACCTAAAAAGACGAGCGCCGCGCCTACGACAGCCAGCGCCCATCCTCGGCCCGTCAGCTTGTACCTGTTCATGTCGTCTCCTGTCCTGTGCTATTTGGTGATGAAATCTAGGACGTCCTTCAAGCGCTGCGCCTCACTCTCAATGGTGAGGAACTGGCGCTTATGTAGGTTTTTACGCTCGTTAATCGTTTCGCGTATCTGCTGAATCTGACGCTCCAGCGCGTCAATCTCCACATTGTGGCGCTCCACGAGTTCCTCGGTGCGGGAAGCGAATCTGGAGGAATAATCGTTGAGCTGGGCGACGCGGTCGATGCCGTCGTTGAGCAGCAGGTCAAAATCAAAGCCGGACGCGGCGACGATTTTGAGGATAATTGAGCGCCGCAGCTCGGCGGGCAGCGTCTCGGGCAGGGTGCTGATATAGGATTCGATGAGGTAGATGGTATCGGTTCCGGCGGTTTTCATGTCGAAAACGCTGTAAAGCTGGCCGATATCGAGGTATTGGTCGGTACTCATGCCGGTTTGGGGAGACTCGTCCCAAAAAAGGCTGTGGTCTTCGCCCGAAATGCCGTACGGCGTTTCGGGGACAGGGGTGTAGACCGGCTGCGCGGGCGCCGGGACGGGCGCGGGCGCGGGACGGATATCCTCCGGCTCCGGCTCGGTATACTCGGCTTCCGGCATATCAAAATCCGGCTCGAAATCCTCGTCCGATTTTTTGATGACGCGCATTTTTTCGAGTACATCAAGGACTTTATTGCTTTCTTTTCTCTGCGACACTTCAAAACCTCCCCGCAGGCTTCCTGCCCACTTTCAAGGTGTACCGCCCTTATTCTATCCAATAATGCCGTATTTGTCAAATGTTTTTGAAAATTTTTTTTCAAAAAGCCATTCCGCGCCGCTGTCCGGCCCTGCCGGGAAATTTCATTTCCCGAAAAATTTCCGTCCCGCAGACCTTGACAAGGGGCAAAATATACTGTATACTTCTGGTGCGAAGGGCGAGAGTGGCGGAACTGGCAGACGCGCACGTTTGAGGGGCGTGTGGTTTACACCGTACGGGTTCAAGTCCCGTCTCCCGCACCAGCGAGAAATCCTGTGGTTGCAACGACTACAGGATTTTTTCTTTGTTTGTTTTCGGGCGCTTACCCCTACGTTTACCCCTAACAGCTTTTTTACCCGCCCTTTTCAACACTCTGTATAAACGCTTCCATTCTCGCCGCGCTGTTCTGTTTCATCCGCTCACTCACATGACCGTACACGTCGAGCGTAAAGCTGGCGGTGTGGTGTCCTAATGTTTCCTGTACCGTCTTTATATCGTCCCCGGATTGCAAGGCAGTGACGGCGTAAGTATGGCGCAAGTCGTGGAAGCGTGTTTCTGGTACGCCTATCTGTGCGACCAGTCGTTTGAACTCTTTATAGACCGATTGTACAGACAGATTTTGACCGAGCGGGTTTGTAAAGACAAGCCCGGTATCTTCCCATGCTGACCCGGCTTTTATCTGCTCCTCCGCTTGCCGCCGCCGTTGCTCTCTTAACGCCGCCATCACTGACGGCGCGGGGGATATGCGGCGGCTTTTGTCGTTCTTGGGTGAGATAAATTCATATTTGCCCTTGTTGTCGGTGTGGTTTCTTTGCAGTTGTCGGTCAATGAGGATTGTTCCGCGCTCGAAGTCGATACAACCCCATGTAAGCCCTAAAACCTCGCCCTGCCGCAAACCGCAAAACAGCGTCACACGAAAGACGACTTCCCATTTATGTCCCTGTATGGTTTTTATGAACTCAACTATTTTTTCATCACACAGCGGTTGTATTTGTGCCTTGACAGCGCGAGGCAGTTCTATAGCGTCTGCAGGGTTGAAGCGAAGATACCCAAGTTTAACGGTTTGCTGTAATGCTTTGTGAAGTACGCCGTGGATGTTCTTAACGGTTTTCGCGGATAATCCCGGCTTGCCCGACGTTCCCTTGTGGAGACCATTATACATGGTCTGTATCATATGTGCCGACAATGCCGACAGTCTGACCGCGCCTAACCCCGGCTTTAAGTAAAGTCGGCAGACCATCGAATATGTTCCAACCGTGCGCGGCTTCACGCCGCCCAGATATTCAGCCGTCCAAATATCAAGCCACTGGCTGACTGTCAGCTTTGACGGCTCTGTAAAAGTGCCGTCGGCAATCCCGGTCTTGATAGCGTCGAGCTTCTTCACGGCTTCGCGCTGTGTTTCGGCGTAGACGGACTTTCTAATTGGCTTGCCCGTCCCCGGATTCGTCCCGGTGCTGTACCGCCCCTCCCATGTTCCGTCCGGGCGCTGACGGATAGACCCGGAGCCGGAGGCGTTGCGGGTGTTTTTACGCTTTGGCATGGTTGTCGTCCTCCAATTCATCTGTGATTCGTGAAATTACTTCCGCTATTGCGAACCGTGCTATCGTGTGTGCTTCGGTAAGGCTCTTCAATTTTTTTGCGGCGTTTTGCCTTGCCAGCATACGCATATCAGCCTCTATTTTTTCTTCGTCTACAACCAACGACGTCACACCATTTATTTCCACCGCCACACTATGCTCTCGCTCAAGCTGCCATTTTGTGGGGATTAGCCTTTGGTATTCAACATCTTCTAAATCGAACTTAGACGCCGTTGCCAGTTCGCGCTTGCAACGCCTCGCCTCGCCAAAGGCGTTAATCAAACGCCGAAAATCCTTGCAGCATAAAAGTTCACTTGTGAATGACAGAGCCGCGTTATTCGCCAACTGCACCAAAGAATCGTCGCTGTTCGCCAGACTTTGCAAGGATACAATCGCCGCCTCTGACAAGCCCGTAGCTTCTTGTATGTCAGTTTTTTCTTTTGTCTTGCAGGGATAATCGCAAAGCAAATACCCAAGCTCACATTCAAACAATACACACATAAGGAGCGTATCTGCAAGCGGAGGCAATCTTTTCCCAGATTCCCAAAAACTAACCGTTGTCCTGTTGCGGTTGAGCTTATTTGCTAACTCGTCTTGTGTTAGCTTCAACGCTTCCCGTGTCTCGCTTATGCGCTTCCCTACCTGTATCCTTCGTTGCTCATAAAATTCGATGTTGTGCATATTCAACCAACTTTCTCTCATTCGTTATTTTCGTCTACCACTTGTTGCTTGACTACATCATATCACGGGTGTAGACTGGTGTCAATAATTTTTATTCTTAGGGAGGGCGTACAAGTGGTAAACATTATGATTCGCGCAGAAATGCGGCGTTCGCGTTTCCGGCAGTATGAAATTGCGGCCGCTGCCGGATATAGCGAAACGGCATTTTCAAGGATGCTTCGGTATGAGCTGACAGCGGAACAGCTTGAGCGTGTCCGTGACGCTGTCGCACTGCTGGCGCAGGATGCAAGCTATGAAGAATAACTCGATTATGACGGATTGGGGCGCTCTGCCGCTCGTCTTGTCCGCCGCTGACGTCGGGAAAGTCTTGGGACTTTCGAAGCCAAGCATTTACACCCTGCTCAACCGGAAAGACTTCCCCACGATTCGGCTCACCGAGCGGCGGGTGGTGGTGAGTCGGGACGCGCTTCGGCGCTGGCTTGAGGATGGGACAGGAAGGGGAGTATGACGGGATGACTCGCAAGTCATTTTCAATCCACTCGGACTTTTATTCCGAGTTGCGCAACCTCTCCCCGGAAAGTCGCGGGGCTGTCTTGCTTGCGCTCCTGAATTGGGCGGAAGGGCTTGACACCCTACCGCTGGCCCCTGAGGGCGCGATACTGTTTCGCTTGATGACGGCGCAGATGGAGCGGCTTTCGTCCGCCAACTCTGCCAATGGTAAAAGGGGCGGTGCCCCTGATGGTAACCGGAACGCGGCAAAATCAAGCGAAACAAGCGAGGGTGAGAAAAACGAGCCAATCAAGCCCTCCGACTCCGTATCCACAGCCGCTACCGTAACCGTTTTTACGGGGAGTATTGGGCGCTCGGCGTCAGCCGAGCCGCCAAAACGCACAAAATTCACCCCGCCGTCTGTCGATGAGGTCGCGGAGTATTGCGCCGAGCGGAAGAGCCTGATAGACGCAGCTCAGTTTTGTGATTACTACGCTTCGCAGGGCTGGCGGGTGGGGAAGAACCCCATGAGCGACTGGCGCGCCGCAGTCAGAAATTGGGGGCGAGGCAACCACAGCGGGCTTGCCCGCGCTTCACCCGAACCACAGATACCGCAGCGCGTCGGAGATGCTTTTGGGCGAAATCGCCGCGCCCTGCAACAGGCTCGTTTGGATGATGCTGGGAATTTATAGGAAAGGATTTGTCGGCTTTTGGGTAGAAAAGTCAGTCGCGAAGCGGCCGTTCAGGCGCTTGTCGGCAATCCAAACGTCAAAATTGCCGCCGCCGACTGCGGCGTATCGGAGCGAACTTTGCACCGCTGGTTGCGTGAGCCGGATTTTTCTGTGCGGCTTGCGGAAGCGCAGCGCGGCGTGACAAAGCGTGTCGTGCGTTCGGTCATAGGGAGAGCGGAAAAGGCTGTGCGTGTGCTGGATGAAATCATGTCGAACGTCGAGACCGCCGCGCCCGCACGGGTTTCAGCCGCCAAAACGGTGCTGGAATTTACGCTAAAGGCAATCGAGCTGGAGGAAATCGTTGGAAGAATTGAGATGCTAGAAAGGCGGGCGGATGGGTGATGAATTACCAAATCGCAAAGCGCTTGAAAGAAATCGAGCGGCAGTATGGCACAGCAATGACGCTAATCGTCAAAATTGACGAAAAGCATCGAGAAATGACCGTTACGGAGTTTGAGCAGTCGTCCGACGCTCGGTTTGTGCGGGTCAAAAGCGGCTCATGCCTGAAAGACCTTGACAGAATACTTGACAGGCTATTGGGTGGTTGTGTGATATAGTGCCAAAAAAACAGAAAAGGAGAGAAAACAAATGAACGCAATTCAAAAATATGCAGCGGAAACAAAAGCGCGTTTTACCAAGCTTGACGCGGCAATCGCTGAATTTGAAGCCCGCAAACAGGAACTCACGGCGCAAATCGACAACAACGGCGGCGATTATTCGCTAAAGGCCGTCCAAGGCACCGGCGCACTGCGCATGGAACTTTCCCAGATAAGCGAGGCGTTGGAACGGGCGCAAGGACAGCGGAGGACAATGGCGGGCGACATGGCGGTAAACATTAACGCCACCTTGTCGCGCGTGTTGTACGAACACATCGGGGACATTGGCAAAGAAAACGCCGGACGCATAAGGGAAATATGGGACTTCAAATCAAGAACGCCTACAAACATACTGCCCCCCTATCTATCGCATGACGGCGCGAACGCCGAAATAATCCGCTGCATTGAGAGGAAATGCCGGAGCTACAACAGGGAGTTTGAGCAGCAAGGGGAAGGAGGCGGAAAATAGTGGATGACTTGTTTTTAGCCGGATTTGACGGCCGGAAGCCTACACCCCCACGCACAAGGGAAGAATTGCGGGAAGAAATTGAACGCGCCGAGCAGTATATAGCAAGACTTCAAGGCAATTTGGAATCCATGCCCGGTGAAGCGGAATAAGCTCCTTTGGCATACATGGGAAAAGGTCGGGATTACTCCCGACCTTCTCCGGCCCGCAAGGGGCAGAATCAATTTTGTTTGGCCCGCAAGGGGCAGAATTGATTCCCAAAGTCCTTCAAGCTCTATAGAACTTTAAGTCCTATAGGTATGATACCACATGGTTTATGCTTTGTCAATGACAATTTTTTCTGTCGGTTTCTTTATAATCATCTGTTTTATTCTATTGTCAATGGCGTCCAAGTGTGCGGGGGAAAGTCTTGCCCATTGGTCGCCCTTCTTTAGAGGTCTGATGATTCGCATTTTGCTGACCGCCCGTATCTGCGCTGGCTTGGCTACTGTGTCAAACGGCGTCCATGAAATAATGTTGCTGCCTAAATACAAGTCAGCCTTTGCGACGTCGGCAGGGGTTTTCCCAAGCTCTAACGATGTGAGCGGTATAACCATAATGTTGCCGCCAGTCTTGCTGTTATCATGTTCCAACACCGCCGCATAATGTACACCGCCATACTCATTGCCGACATTGAAACCAAAATCGACATAGACAATATCGCCGCGCTTATAGCGGGGTATGTATTCCGGCTTAAATGTATCCTCCAGAGTAAGATAGCGATTCCATCTGACAATCCATTTTGTAATAATGTCCTGTCTTTTAGGGGATAACTTTGAGATTGTCGCTTTTAGCTTGTCAAGAGCAACATCAAGCGCATCGGGTGTAGGTGTGTTCATTCGTGTTTGTCCTCCTCAGTCTCCGCCGCACACTCCATAGGGCGGCCTGTGGCGTCCTCTACGGCCTTGTTGAGCACACCCCGTATAAACCCATTCGTAGACTGCCCCGTCGCTGTAGCGGCGGCTACAATGCGCTCCTTCGCGCCTATGCGGGCTTTGAATGTGATGTATTGGAAGTTTTCTTTGTCGTACCTATCCCGGTAGCTCTTTTGTTTCTCACTTACAGGCATATGCACCACCTCTGAATATATTATATCACAAACAGCGGGTCGTTACAACGTAGCATATTGCACAAAAACTACGTTGTAACTTTGTGCAATACTACATATTGACAACTACGTGATAACGTAGTATGATAAAATCAGACAGAGGGACAAACACGCGGGGCGCTTGCCAAATAAGGCCGCAGACAGCCGCCGAACCGCCTGACGCTCCGCCGCACCGTCCCTCAGACAAAACAGGAAGGAGGAATATCGCCATGACAAGCGCGAACACCACTAACCCCGACATGAGCGCCATCGCCCGCGAGTACCGCGAACTGCAAGCCATGATTCGGGAACTCCAAGAGGAAGCCGACGCGAAGAAGCAAATCATGGTAGACGCTATGGACACGGCGAAGGTGGAGGAGCTGGCCGCCGGTGAGTACACCATCCGCTACACGGTGTATGAGAGTAGCCGCCTTGACAGCGCCAAGCTGAAAGCCGACCACGCCGGACTGTACGCCGCCTACACCAAGCCAACAGTGGCGACGCGCTTCCAAGTGGCATGAGAGAGACCCAACCAAAGAGCGCAAACCGCGCCCGTTGACAACAGCATACGACCGGCGGGCGCGGCTTGTCTACTATGAAAGGATTGATTAAACCATGAGTAACACGACATTCGGCCACAAGAAACACGCGGACGCGCTGCTGGAAATCGAAGGGCTTGTATGCGATGTGCTGATGCTGGCTGAGGGCATGACGGTGGAGAACGATAACCTCGACCCCCAGAAACAGATACAGACATTCGAGGGCGCGTTCCGTCTGATTTGCCCGCCGCTTGAAAAAGCATTTGAAACGCTAACAGAGCTGGAAGTCGATTTCAGGTCATCACATGGGCTAAAATACGGAGAGGAGGAAACGGCATGAATGAAAAACACCGCATCCGCGATGACCTTATCAATGAACATCATGTCTTATCCATGAGTCTCGGCTATCTATGCAAAGGCTTTTTCTTAGGGGTGCTGACATATCGTTTTGTCCTTCGGCGCTGGAGAAAAGACTGGCCGAGAATTGAAGCCCTAAAAAGGCGCATAGAGGGCGAATAGGTTGACATGAGAAAGGGCTGGCTATCGCACGTCAGCCCCTTCTCCATTCTCTACCCCTAAAAGCGATTTACTACCCCTACGTTTACCCCTAACAGCTTTTTTTCGTTTTATCCTTATTTATCCCAAAACCGACAAACCCATTGCAACGCCTAAATTCTTTTGCGTTCGTTTTTCTTTGTTTTTCCTGCTTTGTTCATGCGTAAGCCAATTCAAGTCCCGTCTCCCGCACCAGCGAAAAACGCTGCAACCGCAATGGTTGCAGCGTTTTTTTTGCGCGTTCTCGTGTGCTTTAGACGGCCGGCGGGGCGGAAAAATGCGTGTTCGATTGACAAGTGTTACCAAAGGATGTATAATGCTTTGTATACAGTTTCTATTGCGAAAGGGATGGTGGTAACACTTTGAAAAAGGGATTCCGCACCAGCATCGGCGGGCAGGCGCTGCTTGAGGGCGTGATGATGCGCGGGCCCGCGAAATACGCGGCGGTCGTCCGCACGAAGGACGGGCTGACCGTCAAGGAGGAACCCGCGCCCTATCTCAAAGAAAAATATCCCGTGATGGGCTGGCTGTTCGTCCGCGGCGTGTGCAATTTCATCCAGTCAATGGCCATTGGGATGAAGGCGCTGTTCTGGGCCTCCGACCAAATCGAGCTTGAGGAGGACGAGAAGGACGCGGAGGAAGGCGCGGAGGAAAAACTCAGCTTCAAGCTCTCGCGGAAGGGCATCGGCAAAGGGACGTTCGCCATCGCGACGGTTTTGGCGCTGGCTTTTGTGGTGGGGCTGTTCACCGTCCTGCCTACTTACATCGGCGGGCTGTTAAGCCCGTGGCTGGGCGAGCGGAGCTTTGCGCGCAACGCCGCCGAAACCGGCCTGCGGCTGGTCATTCTGCTGGCGTATATGCTCTCCGTCTCCCAAACCAAGGACATCAAGCGCACCTTCGCCTATCACGGCGCGGAGCATAAGGCCATTGCGGCCTATGAGGCGGGGGGCGACCTGACGGTGGAGGACACGCGCCGGTATTCCCGTTTCCACCCCCGCTGCGGCACCAGCTTCCTGCTCACGGTGGTCGTCATCAGCATGGCCGCCTTCCTGCTCCTCTCCATCCCCCTGCAATCGCTGGAGCTTTTTGAGCATCGGCTGGGCGACAACTTCCTGCGGGTGGCGATGCGTCTGGCGCTGCTGCCCTTTGTCGTCGGCATCAGCTATGAGATTAACCGCCTTGTCGGGCGGACGGACAATATATTCAGCAAAATCTTCCGGGCCCCCGGCATCGCCATGCAGCGCATCACCACCCGCGAGCCGGACGACGATATGCTTGAGGTCGCCTTGGACGCGCTGAAACGGGTCATCCCCGAGGAGAAAGGCAAAGACGCGTGGGACAAAACATAGGGGCGGGGCCGTCCCGCCCGCAAACCCCGGCGTCGCCCCGGCCGGAAGCCTATGAGCTGGGCGAATGGGACTTCTACAACATCACGCTCAACATCACGCCCGACGTGCTGATTCCCCGCCCCGACTCCGAGCATCTGGTAGACGTGGCGCTGGAATTTTTAAGAGACCGCGCCGAGTCTCCCGACGGGCGCCGCCCGGCCAGACTCTTGGATTTATGCTGCGGCTCCGGCTGCATTGGGCTGGCCGTTGAGGCCAACGCTCCCGGCGTGTCGGTCGTTTGGGGCGACATATCGGACGCGGCGCTGGCGGTGGCGCGGAGCAACGGCTGCGGGGACGCCCGCGTCCTTGACGCTCTCTCTCCTCCGCCGCCGGATTTGGGCGTCTTTGACGCCGTCGTCTGCAACCCGCCCTACGTCGCGCCGGACGACGACGCGCTGGACGCGTCCGTGCGGGAGTGGGAGCCGCCCGTCGCGCTGTTCGGCGGTACGGACGGGCTGGATTTTTACCGCTCTCTGCTGCCGGACTGGCTCGCCGTCCTCCGGCCCGGCGGACTGTTCGCCGTTGAGGTTGGGTATGACGGCGCGGAGACGGTGTCGCGGATGGCGCGCGAGGCGGGCCTGACCGGCGTGACGGTACGCAAAGACTACGCGGGACACGGCAGAATTGTTTACGGATACACACAACCACATAAGAGAGGTGCGAGACATGGATAAAAAGAAAACCAAAGCTCCGAGCAAAACCGTCGGAGCCCGCAACGCGCAGGCGGATCAGAAGAAGGAAGCCCTGAAAACCGTGCTTGACCGCTTGGAGAAGGACTTCGGCAAAGGCTCGGTCATGCGTCTGGGCGAGGTGAGCCATATGCAGGTCAGCTCCATCCCCACCGGCTCGGCGACGCTGGACGTCGCCCTCGGCGTCGGCGGCGTGCCGCGCGGACGGATTATCGAAATCTACGGGCCGGAATCGTCGGGCAAGACCACGCTGGCGCTGCATATCCTCGCCGAAGCGCAGAAAAACGGCGGCGAAGCGGCGTTCATCGACGCCGAACACGCCCTCGACCCGGTATACGCCCGCGCGCTGGGCGTGGATATCGACAACCTGCTGGTCAGCCAGCCGGACAGCGGCGAGCAGGCCCTTGAAATTGCCGACGCGCTGGTGCGGAGCGGCGCGGTGGAGGCGCTGGTGGTTGACTCGGTGGCGGCGCTGGTTCCCCGCAGCGAGCTGGACGGCGACATGGGCGAATCCATCGTCGGCGTACATGCCCGCCTGATGAGCCAAGCCATGCGGAAGCTGGCGGGCAGCGTTTCCAAAACCAACACCACCATCATCTTCATCAATCAGCTCCGCGAAAAGGTGGGCATCTCCTACGGAAACCCGGAGGTGACCACCGGCGGGCGGGCGCTGAAATTTTACGCCTCGGTGCGGCTCGAGGTTAAGCGCATCGAGACGCTGAAGTCCGGCACCGAGATGATTGGCAACCGCACCCGCTGCCGGGTGGTGAAGAATAAAGTCGCGCCGCCTTTCCGCGAAGCGGAGTTTGACATCATCTACGGCGAGGGTATCTCCCGCACCGGCGAGCTGATTGACCTCGGCTTGCAGATTGACGCCGTGCAAAAGAGCGGCTCGTGGTTTTCAATGGGCGAAACGCGTCTGGGGCAGGGCCGGGACGGCGCGCGGCAATACTTAAAGGAGCATCCCGAAACGATGGCGGAGCTTGAGGACATCATCCGCCGGAACGCCGCTTCCCTGCAAACCGGAAGCAGGCGCGCCAAGCCCGACAGCGCCGCCCGCGGCGGAAGGCCGGTCGCCATAGAAGTCGATGACGACGAAGACTAAGGCCCTCTCCCTGCTGGCGCGCCAGCCGTATACGTCAAAGCGTCTGGCGGATAAGCTCTATGAGAAGGATTGCCCTCAACACGAGGTTGACGAAACCATAGAATGGTGTATCGGCGAGGGGTATCTCAACGATTCCGAATGGGCGGGGCGCAAGGCGGCCCAGAAGGCCGCGAAGGGCTGGGAAACCCGTAAAATCGCCGCTTATCTGCGGTATTACGGCATATCGCGGCAGGATATTACAGACGCGTTGAACGCGTTGGAAACGGATGAATATGAATAAGCCGGTTAAAGTCGCCCTCATCGCTATGGGGTGCGAGAAAAATGTCGTCAACAGCGAGCAGATGCTTTATCTGCTTGACAAAGCGGGCTTTGAGCTGGTGGGCGACCCGAACGAATCCGATGTGACGATCGTCAACACCTGCGGGTTTACTGAGAGCGCCCGTGAGGAGGCGATGGAGCAGATTTACGAGGTGCTGGACTGCGGCTGCAAGCTGATTGTGGCGGGCTGCCTGCCCGAATACCACAAGCTCAATCCCGTCAAGGGCTTGGCGCGGGCGGACGGGCTAGTCGGCACGGGCAAGTTTGACGACGTGGTGGAAGCGGTCAGCGCCGTCATGGACGGGCAGACGCCGGTATACTACGGCAATCTCAGCGCCCCGGTCAGCGAGACGCCGCGCATCTACACCGGCCCTCCGGGGACGGCCTACGTCAAGCTCGCCGAGGGCTGCGGCAACCGCTGCTCCTACTGCGTCATCCCCGCCCTGCGCGGCCCCTACCGCCCCCGGACGGCGGACGCCGTCCTTGCCGAAGCGGGCCGTCTGGTTCGGGGCGGCGTGACCGAGCTGATTCTTGTGGCGCAGGATGTGACGCAATACCCCGATTTGCCGGGGCTTCTGAACCGGCTCTGCGAATTCGGCGGCCTTCGCCGCGTGCGCCTGCATTACCTATACCCCTCGTCGGTTACCGACGAGCTGATAGACGTCATCGCCGCGCAGCCTAAAATCGCGCGGTATCTGGACATCCCGATACAGCACGCCTCCGACGCCGTTCTCAAAGCCATGAACCGGCGGTATACGCGGGCGGACTTGGAAAGCCTGATTCTCAAGCTGCGCGGGCGGATTCCGGGCGTCGTGCTGCGCACGTCGGTCATCGTCGGCTTCCCCGGCGAAACCAAGGCGGATTTTGAGGAGCTGTGCGATTTCCTGCAATGGGCGCAAATCCCCCGCGCCGGGGTGTTTGCCTATTCCCGCGAGGAAGGCACGGCGGCGGCGTCTCTGCCGCTCCAACTGACCGAAACGGTGGCGGCGCGGCGTCTGAAACGCGTGGAAGTGCTGCAAAGCCGCGTCATCGACGGCTTCAACCGGGAACGGGAGGGCAGCGTCGTCGAGGTGCTGACCGATGGATACGACGATTTCGCCAAGCTGTATTACGGCCGGAGCGGCGCCGAATCCCCCGACATCGACGGCGTGGTGTTTTTCACCTCCCCCCGGCGGATACAGCCCGGCGAATGGGCGCGGGTGCTGATGGACGGCGCGGTGGACGGCGACGGAAAGGGGAGGGTGGTCGAATGATTCCCAACATCATCACCTTGGCGCGCGTCGCGCTGATTCCGGTCTTTATGGGCTGTATGGGGGCGGGCTGGCGCGTCGCCGCGCTGGTCATCTTCTCCGTGGCCTCCGCCACCGACTTTGTAGACGGCTTCTTGGCGCGGAGGATGGGGCAGGTGACCAATTTCGGCAAGGTCATTGACCCGCTGGCCGATAAGCTGCTGGTGCTGACCGCGCTGATTTACTTTATCCGCGAGGATTCCGTCGCCGTTTGGGTCGCCGTGGTGGTGCTGGCGCGGGAGCTGATGGTGAGCGCCCTGCGTATCGTCGCCGCGTCGGAGGGAAGGGTGCTTGCCGCCGACCTATCCGGCAAGGTCAAAACGGTGACGCAGATATTCTGCGTGATTGCCATCCTGACGGTTTGGCACAGGGTTGAAATGTTTCCGTCCGTGGCCATCTGCGACTTTGCCTCTTGGGTCATGGCGGCCGTGACCGTATGGTCGGGCGCGGATTATCTTGTGCGGCACCGTAAAATACTGAAGAGGAGTATCTGACGATGACGCTCTACAACACCCTCACCCGCCAAAAAGAGACGTACGCGCCCGCGGACGGCAAGCCCTGCGGCGTCTACGCCTGCGGCCCGACCGTCTACAGCCCGGCCCATATCGGCAATATGCGCACCTACCTCTTTGTCGATTGGCTGCGCCGCGCCGTGACCTATGCCGGGTTCGCGATGAACCATGTGATGAACATCACCGACGTCGGCCATCTGACCGACGACGCCGACGGGGGCGAGGATAAATTTGAAAAAGCGGCGCGGGAGCGCAGAATCGACCCGTGGGCCATCGCCGCCGCCGTGACCGAGCGGTTTTTCGCCGACACCGGCGCGCTGAACATCGAGCGCCCGGAAACCGTCTGCAAGGCGACGGAGCATATCCCGCAGATGATTGCGTTTATCCAGACGCTCCTGCAAAAGGGGCACGCCTACGAAACGCCGGACGGGATATACTTTGACATAGCCAGCTTCCCTGAATACGGGAAGTTGTCGCGGCTTGACCTAGACGGGCAGCAGGCCGGGGCGCGGGTGGAGGTCAACCCGCATAAGCGCAGCCAGTTTGACTTCGCGCTGTGGAAAAAAGCGCCCAAGGAGCATATCATGCAGTGGGCGTCGCCGTGGGGCTGGGGGTATCCCGGCTGGCACATCGAATGCTCGGCGATGGGGCTGCAATACCTCGGCGGACGCATTGACATCCACACCGGCGGCGTGGATCACATCCCGATTCATCACGAAAATGAAATCGCCCAGAACGGGGCGTATTTGGGCCGCCCGATGGTTAAAATCTGGATGCACGGCGAGTTTCTGCTGATAGACGGCGGAAAGATGAGCAAGAGCTTGGGCAACCTTTACACACTGGCCGATTTGGCGGAGCGCGGGTATACGCCGATGCACTTCCGTTACTTCTGCGCCAACGCGCATTACCGCAGCAAGCTCAATTTCACATGGGACGGGCTGGACGCCGCCAAAACCGCGTATGACCGGCTGCTCGCGGCGGTGCGGGCGCACCGGCGCGGGACGGGCGCCGCCGACGCGGAGCCGTATCTGCCGCAAATGCGCGAGGCGGTCTTAGATGACCTGAACATCCCCAAAGCGCTGGGGCTGCTGTGGGGGATGGTCAAGCAGCCGCCGTCTCAGGCGGTGTATGACGCGGCCTTGGAGATTGACAGGGTGCTGGGGCTGCGCTTGGACGAAGCGCCCCAAGCGGAAGAGGACGCGGTCTTTCCCCCCGGTATTCTGGCGCTGATTGACGCGCGCCAAGCCGCGAAAGCCGCGAAAAACTACGCCGAAGCGGACAGGCTGCGGAATGAGCTGAACGAAAAGGGCTACGAAATCAAAGATACAAAAGAAGGGCAGGTCGTTTCTCCCGCGGAGCGGGGGAGATGACCGAAAGGACTGACGCATATGCAAAAGACGGTCATGGCCGTGGACGGGGACAATCTGCTTCACCGCGCGTATCACGGCATCCGCCCGCTCTCGACGGCGGACGGCCTGCCGACCAACGCCGTATACGGGTTCCTGAGCATCCTTCACAGGCTCCTCAAGGAGTATAAGCCCGACGGGCTGTGCGTGGCGTTTGACTTGCCCGGCCCCACCTTCCGCCATGAGATGTATGACGGCTACAAAGCCGGACGCAGGCCGGCGGACGAAGAGTTTGCGGCGCAGCTCCCGCTGATGCGCGAGGTGCTTTCGGCGCTGCGCGTCCCGATTTACGCCAGTCCGGGCTACGAAGCCGACGACCTGCTGGGAACCATCGGGCGGGTCTGCGCGGAGCGGGGCGTCCGGTGCGTCATCGTCAGCAGCGACCGCGATACCTTCCAGCTTATCAGCGAAGCCGTCGCCGTCGCCCACGTCGGCAACAGGGAAACGCGCCTGCGAAACGAGGAAAACATTCTGGAAGAATACGGCCTGTCCCCGGCGCAGCTCATAGACCTCAAGGCGCTGATGGGCGACGCGAGCGACCGGATTCCCGGCGTGCCGGGTATCGGGGAGAAATCGGCGCTGTTGCTGATGCGGGAGTTTGGGAGTATCGAGGCAATCTACGCCAATTTGGATGCCGTGCCGCAAAAGTTCCGCGCGAAGCTGGAAGCCGGGCGGGAGAGCGCGGCGCTGTCGCGCAGGCTGGGGGAAATCCGTCTCGACGCGCCCGTCGGGTTCGAGCCGCAAGCGGCGCTGCGCCAGCCGCCCGACCGCGACGCGCTGGTGAGCGTGTTCGAGAAACTGGAGTTTAGGAGCTTGCTAGACAAGTGGCTAACCCCCGGCGGCGAGTCCTCTTTCTCACCTGATAAACCCGCTCTGCCCGAAGGCGTTGGTCGCGACGTCAAAGCCGTCTGGCGGGCGGAAATGGAAGCGGGGCAAGCCCTGTCGCCGTATACCGACGACATGGCCGTCGCTGCGTGGATGCTGCAAAGCCCGGAGACAAATTGGGAGGATATGCGCGCGCGGATGGAGGCCGAGGGCGTCTGGAAGCTGTACCGCGAGGTGGAGATGCCGCTCTGCCGCGTGCTGGCGCGGATGGAGACCGGCGGCGTGGCGGTGGACAGGGGCAAGCTGTCGGCGTTTTCAGCCATGCTGGGCGAACGGATTGCCCGGGCGCAGGAACAGGCCGACGCGCTGGTGGGCGCGGGGATTAACCTTCTCTCGCCCAAGCAGCTTGGCGAGCTGCTGTTTGAAACGCTGGGCCTGCCGCACGGCAAAAAAAACAAAACCGGCTGGTCCACCGGCGCCGACACGCTGGAGGGCCTGAAGGACGCGCACCCCATCGTCCCGGTCATCCTTGAGACCCGGATGCTGCACAAGCTCAAAAGCACCTACGCCGATGGCCTGCTTAAAGCGTCCGACGCCGGCGGCAAGGTTCACTCCACCTTTCAAATGACCGCCACCGTCACCGGGCGGCTTTCGTCCACCGAGCCGAATCTGCAGAATATCCCGGTGCGGCAGGAGCTGGGGGCGAAGCTGCGGGAGATGTTTGTCCCCTCCCAACCGGACTGGGTGTTCGTGGACGCGGATTATTCGCAGATTGAGCTGCGCGTTCTGGCGCATATCGCCGAGGATGAAGCCATGCGCGAAGCCTTCGCGGCGGGCGCCGACATCCATGCCGCGACGGCGGCTCAGGTGTTCGGCGTGCCGCTGAACGGCGTCACACCGGCCATGCGGCGGAGCGCCAAGGCGGTTAATTTCGGCATTGTCTACGGCATCTCCGATTTCTCCCTCGCCGCCGACATCGGCGTCAGCCGCGCCGAGGCCAAGGCGTATATCACAAGCTATTTGGACAACTACGCCGGGGTGCGGCGGTATATGGCCGAGGTGGTGGAAAACGCCAAGGCCGCGGGCTATGTCTCCACCCTGTACGGGCGGCGGCGGTATATCCCGGAGTTGCGCTCGCGCAGCTACCATATCCGCTCCTTCGGCGAACGCGCCGCGCTCAACGCGCCGATACAGGGCGCCGCCGCCGATATCATCAAGGCGGCGATGGTGGCCGTGTCCGACCGCATGGAGCGCGAGGGGCTGCAAGCGCGGCTTGTCTTGCAGGTGCATGACGAACTGATTGCCGAGTGTCCCCGGGAGGAAGCCGAACAGGTCAAGCGGCTCCTGACGGAGGAGATGGAGGGCGTGTACGCCCTGAATCCGCGTTTGGTTGCCGACGCGCATATCGGGGCGAACTGGGCGGAGGCGAAAGGATGAAAATTCTTTTCGTCTGTACCGGCAACACCTGCCGCAGCCCGCTTGCGGAGGTGCTGTGCGCCGCGCGCAAGCCTGAATGGGAGGCTCGCTCGCGCGGTTTGGCGGCGTATGAAAACGCCAACGCGGCGGCCCACGCCGCCGAAGCGGCGCGGGAGCATGGCTGCGACCTCTCGGCCCATCAGGCGCATATGGTCGCCGAGCGCGATATCGACTGGGCGGACACGGTTATCGGCATGACGACGGCGCACGCCGCCATGCTCCGCACCCTCTTTCCCGCCCACGCCGATAAAATCAGAACCCTGCCGGGCGGCGACCTGCCCGACCCGCTGGGCGGCACGATGAGCGATTACCGCCAATGCGCCGACCGGCTGGAACAGGACGTCGCCGAGCTATGACGATACGCCCGCTGACGGTTTTTGACGCGTTTGACATGGCCGAACTGGAAAAGGCGTGCTTCTCCCTCCCGTGGAGCCTCGAATCCGTCAAATCAGAGCTGCAAAACCCGAACGCGCTGTATCCCGGCGCGTTTATCGGCGGGAAGCTGGCCGGGTACGCCGGGATGCAGATGATTCTCGACGAGGGATACATCACCAACCTCGCGACCGCGCCCGCCCACCGCCGCAAAGGCATTGCCGGCGCCCTGATGCGCGAGCTCTTGTCCGCCGCCGCCGAACGCAAGCTGCGGTTCATAACGCTGGAAGTGCGGGAGAGCAATCTGCCCGCCCGCGGATTATATGAAAAACACGGCTTCGCCCCCGCCGGGACGCGGAAAGGATACTACGACCTGCCGAAAGAAGACGCGATTTTGATGACGAGAGAGTTTTTTGCGGTTACTCCGTGTATTGAAAAGGACTGATGCCCATGAATATTTTGGCCTTTGAAACCTCCTGCGACGAAACCTCGGTGGCCGTTGTGCGGGACGGGCGGGAGCTGCTGGCCAACGAGGTGCTTTCGCAGAACGATTTGCACGCGCTGTACGGGGGCGTGGTGCCGGAGATTGCGGCGCGGAGCCACTTGGAAGCCATTGCGCGGCTGACGGACAAGGCGCTCGCGGCGGCGGGCTGCGGGATTGACGCGGTGGCGGCCACGGCGGCGCCGGGGCTGATCGGGGCGCTGCTGGTGGGGCTGAATTTCGCCAAGGGCTATGCTCTGGCAAAGGGGCTGCCGCTGATACCTGTGCATCATATGCGCGGGCATGTGGCGGCGGCGTATATCGCCGAGCCGGACTTGAAGCCGCCCCTGCTGGCGGCGGTGGTTTCCGGCGGCAACACGTTATTCATGGAAGTGTTGGATTATACAACCTACCGCATGGTCGGCGGGACGCGGGACGACGCGGCGGGCGAAGCCTTCGATAAAGGCGCGCGGCTGCTGGGCTTGGGCTATCCGGGCGGGGCGGCGCTGTCGCGCCTCGCGGCGGAGGGCGACGACACGAGATATAAGTTCCCCGTCGCCGAGATGGAGGGCGCGCCGTATGACACCAGCTTTTCCGGGGTGAAGACCGTCCTGCGAAACCTCGTTCACCACGCCAAGCAATTATACGGCGATGACTGGGCGGACGGGTTTGATTTGCCGTCTCTGGCGGCAAGCTACCAGAAAGCCATCCTTGACGCGCTGGTTGACAAGCTCTGCGCCGCCGCCAACGCCTTGGGGTATGACGCCGTCGTCCTTGCCGGGGGGGTCGCCGCCAACCGCGTGCTGTGCGCCAGACTGCGGGAAAGGTTAGGAAATCGTATCCATATACCGCCTGTATACCTCTGCGGCGACAACGCCGCTATGATTGCGGCTCAAGCCTATTACGAGTCTTTGGACGGCGTTTTCGCCCCCATGAGCCAGAACGCTTACGCTACATTTGACGTGGAAAAAGCGTTATGTTAAACATAACCGAGTATACAGCCGGACGGTATATCATTCCGGGGCTTGGCAGTTCCTTGAAATAACCCGGCAACCTGCGCCCCCGCAAGCCTTTGGGGTTGTGGATAAAGCTGTGGATAATGTGCATAACTAACTGTTTATACAAATAGGGGGTTGATTTATGTCCTCTTTTGCCCTCAAAATACTGGCCATGATGTCCATGCTGATTGACCATATCGGCGTGGCGTTCGAGCTGGAAATGCCGTATTCGGTCTATCTGCTCTGCCGCGCCGCGGGGCGGCTTGCCATGCCGATTTTCTGCTTTTTGATTGCCGAGGGGCTGTTTCACACGCGCGGCGCGGGGAAATATCTGCTGAGGCTTGCCCTGTTCGCGCTCGTCAGCGAAGTGCCGTTTGACCTGCTGGTGAGGGGGGAATGGCTTGAATACGGGCGGCAGAACGTCGGGTTCACGCTCTTTTTCGGCCTGCTGGGCGTTTTGATGTTCGACAGCTTCGCCGCGCAGGGGCGCAAGTTTCCCGCCCTTTTCGCCATCCTCGCCGCCGCCGTCGCCGCCACCCTCGTCCGCTCCGATTACACGCTCTACGGCGTTTACTTCATCTTCATCTTCTATTATTTCCGCGACCGTCCGCGCGGACGCGCCGCCGCCCTGACCGCGGGCGTGCTGCTCCAAGCCTTTGACCATTGGCTGGCCGCCGCCGATTGGCGCTTCGCCCTCATCCTTGCCGCGGCCGCCGCCGCCGCGATTCCCATCGCCTTCTACAACAACGAGCGCGGGCGTGACAGCCGCGCCGTCCGCGCCGCGTTTTATGCCTTTTACCCGCTGCACATGACGCTTCTGTACGCGCTGACGCTGGCGCTTCCCCCAGCATGAGCCGGACGGCTGCGGCCATATACGAAAAGCTCCTCGCCCGTTACGGCGATTTGGACTGGTGGCCGGCGGAGACGCCCTACGAGGTGATGGCCGGCGCGGTGCTGACGCAGAACACGGCGTGGGGCAATGTGGAGAAAGCCCTCGCCAATTTCGGCGACCGGCTTTCGCCCCGGTTTGTGCTGGACGCGGACAGTGAAGCGCTGGCGGAGATTATCCGTCCGGCGGGCTTTTTCAATCAAAAAGCGCAGTATCTCAAGGCCGTAACCCGGTGGTACGCGGGGTACGGCTTTGACGTTTCCGCGGTTCGGCGAGAACCGCTTGAAAAGCTGCGGCGCGAGCTGCTGGCCGTCAGGGGGGTGGGCAAGGAAACCGCCGACTCGATTTTACTCTACGCCTTTGGCTTCCCGACCTTTGTGGTGGACGCGTATACCGTCCGGCTCTGCGAGCGTCTCCCGATGGATGCGGGAAAGGGATATGACGCTGTGAAGACCTATTTTGAAGACCGTCTGCCGAGGCGCGCGGATATCTTCAACAATTACCACGCGCTGATTGTCGTCAACGGAAAGGAGCATTGCCGCAAAAAACCGTCCTGCGGGGGCTGTCCGCTTCGTGAACACTGTGTTTTTCAGAACATATACTAGGCATAGCGAACCAAAAATCTGAAAAACAGGGAGAGATTGTATGGACATGATGCCTATGCCCGGCATCCCGTTCCCGGGGATGTACATGGGCCCAAGGCAGGACGACCGCCGTCCGCTGGCAATGGCGTTTGTCACGCCGCAGGCGCAAATCACGAATGTGTTTGCCGCCGACGAGGCTTTACGCATGGGGACGCTGTTTCCCGAGCTGTTTAAGCCGTTTATGGGGAAACGGGGGGAGCATGGATGAACAGGACGCAGCAGCTTTGGCAGATGACTGCCGACCAGTTTTCCGCGTTTGACACGCAGTTGTACCTCGACACGCATCCGCATGACAGAAACGCGCTGAATCTATTCAACAAATACCAAAGGAGCCATCAGCGCGCCAGAAAAGATTTTGAAGCCGCGCACGGCCCGCTCAGCTCCGACATGGAAAGCTATGATTCATGGCGCTGGGTGAACGACCCGTGGCCTTGGGAAAGGGAGGCAAACTGAATGTTTCATTATGAAAAGAAGCTGCAATACCCGGTCAACATCAAGACGCCCAACCCAAGGATGGCCAAAATCATCATCGCGCAATACGGCGGCCCGGACGGGGAGCTGGGCGCCAGCCTGAGATATCTAAGCCAGCGCTACACCATGCCGTACCCCGAGCTGAAGGGATTGCTGACGGATATCGGCACCGAGGAGCTGGGGCACTTTGAGATGATTGGCGCCATTGTGTACCAGCTAACGCGCAATCTGAACATCGAGCAGATTAAAGCCGCCGGGTTTGACGCGTATTTTGTCGACCACACCACCGGCATCTACACCGTCGCGGCGTCCGGCGACCCCTACACCGCGTCCTCCTTTGCCTCCAAAGGCGACGTCATCACCGATTTGCATGAAGACCTTGCCGCCGAGCAAAAAGCCCGCACCACCTACGACAACATCCTGCGCCTCTGCGACGACCCCGACGTTGCGGATCCCATCAGGTTCCTGCGGCAGAGGGAGGTCGTCCACTACCAGCGCTTCGGTGAAGGCCTCGCCCTAACCGTCGAAAAGCTCAACACGCAGAACTTTTACGCGTTTAACCCGTCGTTCGACTGACAAAAGCGCTGCCCGCCCCAAGCAAAAAGCCGCTTACGGCGGCTTTTTCGCGCGCACACACCTTACAGGATGCTTCTGAAAGGGGCAGAAAACTCCCTTGATTTATACGCAAAAATGCCGTATTATATAGGATATGGCACTTGCGCTGTGCGAGGTGCTGATATGGCCTTTGATGGGATAACAAGGAAGTAAGCAAAATGACGATTATGATTCTCGAAGACGATACCGCCCTATGCAGCGGCATCGAACTGGCTCTCGCCGCTCCCGGCAGACAGTTTGTGTCGTGCCATAGCATCGCTGCGGCAAAAACGGCATTGCAAGCTAACACGCCCGATTTATATATACTGGACATCAACCTGCCGGACGGTTCGGGACTTGAATTTTGCAAGGAACTGCGGGCGGCGGGATACGCCGCACCTGTTCTCATGCTGACCGCCAACGACACGGAGTTGGATATGGTGACGGGCTTGCAAAGCGGCGCGGACGATTATGTTACAAAGCCGTTTTCGCTTGCCGTGCTTCGCGCGCGAATCGACGCTTTATTACGGCGCGGTTCGCATGGCGAAACAAAAACCGCTTGCGGCGGCTTTACCTTTGACTTTGAAACCCTGCGTTTTGAGAAAAACGGGCAAGCCATTGAGTTATCCAAAACGGAAGCGCGGCTCTTGCAGATTCTATTTACAAACAAGGGTCAAACCGTCCCCCGCGAACGGCTGCTTGAATTGATATGGCAGGACGGCACGGAGTATGTTGACGAAAACGCCCTGTCCGTGGCGGTGCGGCGGCTTCGCGCCAAGCTGGAAGACGACCCGTCGAACCCGCAGCATATCAAAACCGTTCACGGCATCGGCTATAAATGGGCGGTGTATTTATGATACTCCACAAAAAAACGCTCAAAAAACTTGACAAAATGCTTGATGAAGCGATTGCGGGGACGTTTGAGGCGCAAGCCTATGACGAAAGCCAACTATCGAAAATCGAATCGAAGATGGCGCGGTTTCTTGAACAATCGCACTTGCGGCGGGCGCAAATCGAGGGTGAACGGGAGCGCGTTCGTTCGCTGATTAGCGATATATCCCATCAAACCAAAACGCCGCTTGCCAATGTCGCGCTCTATACGCAGTTGCTCGCGGAGCAGGACTTGACCGACGAGCAGCAGAAACTCGTCGGGCAGATTTCTGTCAGCGCGGATAAACTGACTTTCCTGATTCAGTCGCTCGTGAAAACGTCACGCTTGGAGAGCGGCGTCGTCAAAATAGAACCCAAGCCCGGGAATGTGTATGAACTGGTCGCCGCCGCCATAGCCGAGTGCAAAAGCCTTGCGGCTGCAAAAGGGGTTGAGTTGTCAGTAATTGCCAACGGCGGCTCGCCGTTCGCGCTTTATGACCCGCGCTGGTGCGCGGAGGCGCTTTTCAACATCCTCGAAAACGCCGTTAAATACACGCCGGAAAACGGCAGCGTCACGGTCGCCGTGACGGAATATGAAATGTTTATCCGCATTGACGTGACCGACACCGGGCGCGGCATCCGCGAGGAAGACTTGCCCAAGGTATTCGGCCGGTTTTGGCGGGCGGCTGAATCGGCCGACAGCCCCGGCGTGGGCGTGGGGCTTTACCTTGCGCGGGAGATTATCACGGCTTGCGGTGGGTATATCAAAGTCCGTTCGGATTTCGGAAAAGGCTCTGTGTTTTCCGCGTTTCTTTCAAAGGGAGCCGAAGGCTACAGCTTTCCACTCCGACCGCCATTTCGCTAAGCCGCTTGTTATACGACGTTTACCCGGATATAGATAATGCTTGCTATATACTCTTTTTGTATACAGCTTCTATTGAGCCTGAAAGAGTCACGGTTTGAACATACTTTTCAAAGCCAAATTTCTCATAAAACTCTTGTTGGCTACTGATTAAATACACTGCACCAAAACCAAGTGAGTTTGCAACATCTGAAGCGGATTTGAGTAGTATTTTACTCAAGCGACGTCCTCGAAACTTTGGGTCTACATATACAGCGGTTATGAACGGCGTTAACGAAGAGTCAATATCTGTTCCCCAACTATCTTTCTTTTCAAGTATGCAAAATCCTGCATATTGCTCATCAATAGTTAAAACTACTATTGTTTCCCAATCGTTGAAATCTTTGTTAGTTAAGCGACCAGCAACTATTTTACCAACTCCCCAATCCCACTTTGTCGCCCATTGAATTACTTCTGAGCAATCAATGTCTTTGTTACCAACATTCAATGTTGATATTTTTATATTCATAACTCACCTCAAAATACGAATTTCCACCGCAGCAGGGTAGATGTCGCATAACGCCTAAATATACGCAATAGACACCCCCACCGTCTCATTCCCCGCGCCACAGAGCGCATGACCAGTATACCACAAGCCCCGCCAAGCGTCTATGCAAATTTCCCCCAAACCATAAAACCCCCGTCCTGCGTCCTCAGACGCGATTGCCTCCGGCGGCTCGCCGGGTTCTTTCAAAAGTGTAAGATTTGAGAAAGATTCTCGAAAGAAACGGGTGCTATAATATTGACAGTCGGATTTGTCGGCTGTCATTTTTATTTTGTGGAGGATAAGAGAATGAGCGTATTAAAAACAACCAATCTAAAAAAGCACTACGGCGCGAATGCGGAGGTCAAAGCGATTGACGGGGTGGATTTCGCGGTGGGGGCGGGCGAGTTTGTGTCGGTCGTCGGCAGTTCGGGCAGCGGGAAATCCACGCTCCTGCATCTGCTTGGCGGACTTGACCGCCCTACGGACGGGTCGGTCGAGATTAACGGCAAGCTGATTTATGCCATGAAGGACGACGAGCTGACGATTTTCCGCCGGCGCAACATCGGCTTTGTGTTCCAAAGCTATAACCTTGTCCCTGTGCTGAACGTGGAGGAAAACATCCTGCTCCCCATTCAGCTTGACGGCAACACGCCGGACATGGCGTTCATCGACCGCGTGATTGAAACCCTCGGCATTACCGACAAGCGGCGCGCCATGCCCAATCAACTGTCCGGCGGTCAGCAGCAGCGGGTGGCGATCGCCCGCGCCATTGCGAGCAAGCCCGCCATTGTCCTCGCGGACGAGCCGACGGGCAACCTCGACAGCAAGAGCGGCATGGACGTGATGGGCCTGCTCAAAGTGAGCGGCGAGAAGTTTGGGCAGACGATTGTGCTGATTACCCACAACCCGGAGGTCGCGCAGATGGCGGATAGAACCGTTCGCATTGAGGATGGGCGCATCGTCGGGGGGAACAGGGAATGAACGTGGCCAACAAGGGCATCATCCGAAAGTTGGCGTTCAGCCAGCTTAAAACCCATCGAAAACGCACCATTTGGACATTGCTCGGTATTATACTGTCCACATCCATGATAACCGCCGTGTTTGGCTTCGCGGCAAGCGGCGCGGCTACGATAACCGATATCATGGACGGCAATGCGTTTTACACAGATATGTATAACAGCACGATTTACGCGATGGCGGCTGTGTTTGTTTCCATCATCATCGCCGCGTCGGTCATCGTGATTTCAAACGCTTTCCGCGTCAGCGCGGACGAGCGGACGCGGCAGTTCGGCCTGCTGAAATGCGTGGGCACAACGAAAAAGCAAATCATTAAAATCATCATGCACGAAAGCCTTGTTTTGTCCGCCGTTGCCGTTCCCATCGGGATAATCCTCGGCTTGTTCGTTCATTTTGCGGGTATCGAAATCGTGAATGCGCTGCTAGCCGGGCTGAACAGGCTTACCGAAAATCCGCTGATACTAAATTTCGTCTTCGCGTGGCAGGCCATCCTGCTCTCGGTCGCCGTGGCGCTGCTCACCGTATTGTTTTCAGCGTGGCTTCCCGCGAGAAAGGCGGCGAAAAAATCTGTAATTGACTCTATTCGCGGTTCGGACGAGTTCAAAGCGGGCGCAAAGCAAATCCGCGCAAACCCGATTGTAAAAAAGCTGTTCGGGGTAGAGGGCGCGCTTGCTTCCAAGTCCATCAAGCGAAGCCGCCGCAACTTCCGCGCAACGGTCATATCCCTCACGGTCAGCGTGACCCTGCTCATTGTCGTGGGTTCGTTCGGGGAGCAAATGCGAACCATGACCGATGTGTTTTACCCCGACATAGACGCGACGGTCGCCATGCAGTTTGTCACAAGTATGTCGATGGATTATAGTGACGAAATTGTCACAAGGGATTTTGCCACGATTGACAGCAAGCAAGCGGGCAACATAACCGAGCAACTGCGCGGCTTCGGAGATACACCTGTGTACGGCGCGGGTCTCGAATATCATTCATATGAAGCAAGCATACCACGGGAGATGATGACGCCGAAGCTTCTTGACATATACGGCAACCTCTTTGACGATGAATTTGTGCTTGGTATCGGCTTTGCCGTCGCCGACGCAGAGAATTATGCCGAGTTATGTAAAATTGCGGGCGTTCCCATAGGCTCTAACATCCTTGTCAACCGCTATACGCATTATCAGGATGGAGGGCGTGAGGTTTTCGCGCCGTATATTTTCGGCAATCAAACACTGCGGGTAACGGGGCGCTATGACGATACAGCGTTCGACTTTCCGCTTCACGGCGAGCTTGCTATGACAGAAGTACCGGGTGAAATCTATTACGCAAGTACAGGCTCGGTGATTGTAATTGTCCCGGAGTTTGACGTAACCGAATATTTTTGGTTCGCAAAACCTGCCGATAAAGACGGATTTATTGAACACGCTTTTGATGTTTTGGACGGAATCGCCTTTGGCGGGAATGAAGCGCAGGCGAACACCAGCATCGTGGACATTGAGGCGCAGATTGAAGCCATGCGGGGCATTCCCCGTCTGATTACCGTTTTCGTCTACGGCTTTGTGGGGATGCTGACGCTGATTGGCCTGACCAACGTCATCAGCACCATTTCCGCCAACGTCCGGCTGCGTTCGCGTGAGTTTGCCGTTTTGCGGTGCGTCGGCATGACGCACGGCGGGCTGCTGCGGATGCTAAACCTTGAAAGCGTCCTGTGTTCCATGAAATCCCTCGTCATAGGCATCCCGCTCGGCATAGCCGGGTCGTATTTGGTGTATCGCGGGTTTGTGTCGCCTGTGACAATGTCTTACGCGCTGCCGTGGGCGCCTATTTTGCAATGCGCTTTCGGCGTGTTTGTGCTTACTTGGGCCGTCATGCGGTTCTCGGCATCGAGGCTCAGGGGCGGGAGTATTGTTGAAGCCTTACGCTTGGAAAGCGGAAGTTGAAGGAGGTACAGTAAAATGAAGGTAGCCAACAAACCCATTATCCGCAAGCTGACGGGGCGCATTTTGCGTTCCGACAAACGCCGCAATTTCTTTGTGATTGCAGCCATTGTCTTAACCACATTTATGATTGCCTCAGTGTTCAGCATCGGCGTCAGCATTTATGAATCAATCAATATGCGCCAAAGGCGTTTGCAAGGCTCTGTCTCACATATGGCGTTCGCGAACCCGACTGCGGAACAGATAGAAAAAGCATACACGCTTGACTATGTGAAAGCGGTGGGGATAGCCGCGTATGTCGCCCAAACAACGGATTTTCCAAGGCTTAACACACTCGATATGGCCTTTGTAGACAAAACTCAATGGGAAGAAATGTTTTTCCCGACGTTTACGAATATCATCGGCAATTATG
>WRKO01000009.1 GCA_009782215.1 Oscillospiraceae bacterium
GCGAGCTGGTCGCCGCGACCGGGGACGAAGCGCTGCATGACTACGTTAAGTCCGCCCCCATATCTACGGGGCTGGGGTGGCAGAATATGGGCACCTATGGAATCCTCGCCTATCTGCTCCATGCGGGGGACAGAGCCGACCCGGAAACGGCAGGACGGATGAGGAGCGCGCTGATGACCGAAGCGGCGGGCGTGATAGAGAGCTACCGCGCCGAGCCTTACGGCATTTCGCTGGGAACAAATTATTACTGGGGGAGCAACTTAGGCGTGGCAAACAACGCCATGACGCTGTTGCTGGCAAATATTTTCGCGCCCGATCAGGAATATGTGGAAGCCGCGCTGGAGCATATGAGTTACCTTGTGGGCAAAAACGCCCTCAGCCAAAGCTATATTTCGGGATTTGGCTCCAGACCCATGCAGAACCCGCACCACCGGCCTTCTGTCGCGGTGGGGCAGACTGTGCCGGGGATGGTGGCGGGGGGGCCCAACTCCGGCGGCACCGGCGGCGACCGCGTGCTGGAGCGGGCGAGGGAAGGCTTGTCTCCGATGAAGAGCTACATAGACGATAACGGCAGCTACGCGTCCAATGAGGTCACCATCTACTGGAATTCGCCGGTTTACTTTGTTCTGGCGCTTCTGAACCTCTAAGAGAAGGGTGTTTTGCGTGAAGAATAGGCGCTTTGGGATTTTGGCGGGTCTCGCGGCGAGCGTTTTGACTATCCTGTGCGTGAGCGCTTGTTCATTGATATTGGATGCGCTGGAGGCGTCTTTGGATGGGGTGCTGGACGGCGTTTTGGAATGGGACGGCGGTTCCGTTGAGACGCTCCCGACGCCAAAGCCGTCTCCGTCCCCGGCGCCGACGCCGGAAACCCCCGTGTGGGGGCCCGATATACAGGGCATACCGGATGTGCCGGATATGTCCTCCCCAGAGACATTTATTCAGGATATCAAGAGAATGTATTCCATTACGCTGACAGACGAACACAAGCACCTGTCCGGGCCAGACGGCGGATGGATGATGAAGGAGATTAGCCGGTGTCTCGCGCTGTATTCACCCGGATTTGTGCGGGAAATGACGGCTATGTACGCCGAATACGGGTCGCGCTTTTTCATCCGGCTGGACAGCCCGTCGGAGGATGATTACGGCGCCATAGAGTGGGAAGACGACGTAATCATTTATCTGCGGTATGACAGCGTCCCGGAGTGGAACGGCATCACGGCAGCGACCCTGAGCCATGAAATGGCTCACGCCGTGCATTTCATCGTCGAGGAGATGGTAGGCGAGGAGGAAATCAAGAGGGAAATGAGAATGGCCAACAAGGATTTCGCGTATGTGGGGAACCGCTACGATAGCGTTTGGCAGGAACGGATTCACGCGGCGGCGTTCGCTTATGACTACGGTATGTACGACGCCTACGAGGACGCGGCGACAATCCTTGAAATGCTGGTGGACGACCCCGAGGGGATGCGCCGCCGTCTGAACAATCCAGAGAACGCCATTCTGCGCCGGAAAACGGAATACTTATATGCGCTGGCAAGTATGATATCTGACGAGTGCGGCGCACTGTTCGCGCCGCTGTTTGCCGAGGCGTACCCCGCCGCGGCCTAGCCGGATACAACAAAAGGGGCTGACGTTGCGTCAGCCCCTTCGGGTTATCTCTGTTCGGCTTTGAGCTGTAACTGAAGCCTGTCGGCAATCATGGCGATGAATTCGGAGTTGGTGGGCTTGCCTTTGGCGTTGCTGACGGTGTAGCCGAAGATGGATTGCAGCGTCTCAAGGTCGCCCCGATCCCACGCCACCTCAATGGCGTGGCGGATGGCGCGTTCCACGCGGGAGGGGGTGGTGCGGAAGGTTTCGGCGACGCTGGGATAGAGGATTTTGGTCACGGCGCCGATGACCGAAGGGTCGTGAACGGCGGTGACGATGGCCGTTCTGACGTATTGATAACCCTTGATGTGCGCCGGTATGCCGATTTCGTGGATAATCTCGGTGACCCGGCTTTCAAGACTGAGGGACGATTTGTCAATCACGGGCGGAATGAGGTGCTGGGAGGTCTCTCCGCCGAAGGTTCGGATGCGGTCGATGAGGGAGCCGATGTCGCACGGCTTGACCATGACAAACTGCGCGCCCAAGGCGATGGCTTCGCGCGTCACGCCGTCGGTGGCCAGCCCGGTGAGAACCAGAACGCGCGGACGCGACATGGGGTGGTGGCGGTTGAATTGCTTGAGGACTTCGATGCCGTCCATGCGGGGCAGCATGATTTCCAGTAGGACGACGTCCGGCTTGAGGGAGTCGGACATTTTGCACGCGTCCACTCCGTCGCGGGCAAAACCGATGATTTCGAGGCGGGGGTCGGATTCGATGCTCTCGGCGAGCAGCGCTGTGAAGTCCGCGTTGCTGTCGGCGATGAGGATTCTAATCTTTTTCTGCATAACGGTTCTCCTTTATTACGTTTTTCACGGCATAGCCACATCGCAATATGTAAACTCCTGCCGGGGCTTGACAATCAATACGATAACACAGAATAATTCACAATGCAAGAGCAAAAATAGAAAAATATGAAGAATCGTTCGTTGTAAAGTGATGATAAACGCGATAATACGACAAATGTGGTTGCAAAAATATAGAATTATGTTTATCCGTGTCGATAAATCCGCGAAAAAATCCCCCGCCCGTCAAGGCGGGGGATGAGGCTTCGGGGGCGTCAGTCGGTGGGTATCATAGCGGTGTGGATGCTGACTTTAAGTATAATCATTTCGGCGTGGAAGACACGCAGGCAGTCGGTGAGCGACGCGCTGTCCGAACGGGCGACCGCTTCGGAAATATCGTCAAGGAGCGGAGGGGCGTCCTTGACGAGCAGCGACGTCAAAAGGACTCGAACCTCCTCCAGCTCTTTGAGGAAGGCTTTTCTGGTGTCGCTGTCGTACAGCACGACCGAGGCTGTGTAGTCGCGCAGATAATGGTCGGCGTCAACCGACACCTTTGCCAGCGCGACCCAAAAATCATCGCGGGAGGGAAAATTCTGAATGGCCCTCACCGCGTCGAACAATTCTATTTTAGACAGGACAGACATATCAAAACGCACGGCATCAATCACCTTGTTCATTTTCTTCTTTCTCAAAGTCTATCACACTTCGGGCAAGCGCGCAAGAGAAAAATATGAGAAAAATATGTTAAGAATGGGTTGACAGGGAGGAGCCTTGTATGGTATATTGCTAGGGTATGACTGTATTCCTCTGCCGAAAAGAGCCGTTCCGGCAACCGGGACGCGCCGGGCAAGAATACATTAGGAGGAGAAAGCAATGGATTTGCTCAAGGCCGCCGTCGCGGAACACATCAAGAAGGAACCCCCGGTCTTCGCCATCGGAGATATGGTGCGCGTCCATGTGAAAATCAAGGAAGGGGCGCGCGAGCGTGTACAGGTCTTTGAAGGTCTTGTCATCGCGAAAAAGCATGGCGGTGTTTCCGAGACGTTCACTGTCCGCCGCGTATCTTACGGCATCGGCGTGGAAAAGGTTTTTCCCATCCATGCGCCCAACATCGCGAAGGTAGAGGTCGTCAGACGCGGCAAAGTGCGCCGCGCCAAGCTCTATTATCTACGCGGGCGCGTCGGCAAACGCGCGAGGGTTAAAATCCGCATTTAACCGCGAGGGGCGAACACGGGGTTCGCCCCTTTTCGTAAAGCCTGTTAAAGAAAGGTGACGGTTGTGGACGAGAAAATGGAAACGCAGGAACTGGAAAATCTGCCCGAAGAGGGCGGCGAACCGGAAAAGAAAAGGTTTGATTTTGCCCGTGAGCTGTATGAATGGGTGGATTCGCTTGTCTTTGCGTTTGTGGGCATTGTGGTGGTGTTCGCTTTCTTGGCGAACGTCTTTTACGTTGACCAGACTTCGATGACCCATACGCTGGAAGAAAATGAAATGGTGATGATATTGCGCCTTCCCTATACACCCAAGCGCGGCGATATCATCCTGTTTACCAAGCACGGTTATGCGTACAATGAGGATACGGGGAGCTACAATCCGCTGGTCAAGCGTGTCATCGGGCTGCCGGGCGACGAGCTTGACTTTGTGCTGGACGGGAACACCGGAAAGGTTTTGCTCAACGGCGAGGCACTGGATGAGCCGTACATCCGTGAGGCGATGACGTACTGGGGTTCGACTCCGCTTCCCGTCATCGTGCCGCCGGACAGTGTTTTTGTCATGGGCGACAACCGCAACAAGTCGTCGGACAGCCGCAACAGTGAAATCGGGCTGGTGGAGCAGCGCAGTATTCTCGGGCCCGTGGTTCTTCGTCTGACGCCGCTGAATAAGTTCGGTTCCGTAAAATAGTGGACATCCAATGGTATCCCGGTCATATGGCGAAGACACGCCGTCAATTGTCGGAGGACGTTTCCGGGGTGGACGCCGTAATTGAATTGTGTGACGCGCGCGCGCCGCGTTCCAGCCGCAACCCCGATTTAGAGACACTGCGCGGCGGGAAGCCGCGCTTTCTTGCGTTGGGAAGCGCCGACCTTGCCGACCCTTCCGTCACGGCTCTCTGGCTGAAAGCCCTGCCGGACTGCGCCGCCATCAACTCCGCTTCCCCAAGCGCCGCGAAGATTGTGATTCCCGCCCTGCGGAAGCTTCTTGCGGAGCGGATAGGCAAAGATATAGACAAAGGCCAGCCCGGCCGGGCGCTCCGCGTGATGGTTGTGGGTGTGCCGAACGTGGGGAAGTCCACGCTGATTAACACCCTTCTGCGCCGCAGGGCGGCCAAAGCCGAGGACAGGCCGGGCGTAACCCGCAGCCGCCAGTGGTTTCCGATGGATTCGGGCTTTTTGCTGATGGATACGCCGGGGATGCTTTGGCCGAAGTTTGAAGACGAGGAAACAGGCTTGAACCTCGCCTTTACGGGCGCCATCCGCGACGAGATTATGGATACCGAGACGCTGGCCGCGAGGCTTGCCGAACGTTTGAAGGCGTTGTATCCCGGCGCGTTGGAAAAGCGCTACGGTGTGGGCGGAGGGCTGGAGGATTTGGCGAAGAAGCGTGGGTTTTTGCTGCCCGGCGGGGTTTTGGATACCGGACGCATGGCCCTGACGCTGCTGGACGAATTTCGCGCGGGGAAGCTGGGACGGCTGAGTTTGGAGCGTCCGTTATGAGGATTGCCGGAGTGGATGAGGCGGGCCGCGGGCCCCTCGCGGGGGATGTATACGCCGCCGCCGTCATTCTGCCGGAACGGATTGACTTGCCGGGACTGGACGACTCGAAGAAGCTCACGGCCAAGAAGCGGGAAAGCCTGTTTGACGCCATCTGTAAGCAGGCCGTCGTGTTTTCCGTCGCTCTGGCAACGATTGAGGAGATTGAACGGCTGAACATTCTGGAGGCTGCGCTTTTGGCAATGCGCCGCGCCGTTGAGGGGCTGTCTGTTCAACCGGACTTGCTGCTGGTAGACGGCAACACGGCCCGGGGGTTTGATATTCCCGCGAAAGCCATCATCGGCGGCGACGCGCTTTACCCTTGCATTTCGGCGGCGTCCATCCTCGCCAAGGTATCCCGTGACCGGGCAATGGCGGAGCTGGACGCGCGGTATCCGCAATACGGGTTTGCCAAGCACAAGGGCTACGGGACGGCGGCGCATATCAAGGCCATACGGGAACATGGGCCTTGCGCGGCGCATAGACTGTCATTTTTAGGGAGGATACTTCATGCGTAAGGAAGGCGGCAGGGGAGAGCAGATTGCCTTGCAGTATCTCGTTAAGAAAGGCTACCGTCTCCTGCAAAGCAATTACAACGCCCCCTGCGGTGAAATTGATTTGATTGTGTACGACGATAAATATCTCGTTTTTGTCGAAGTGCGGATGCGGGCCAGCCGTGAATACGGTCATCCGCTGGAAACCGTGACGCCCGCCAAGCAGAAGAAAATCCGCAAAACAGTTGAACATTTCTTAATCAAAAACCGGCGCTCCACCCTCCAGCCGCGCATAGACGTTGTCGCCATCGACGCGCCGGGCGGCGGGTTTGAGGAAGTAAGGATAGAGCATATTGAGAACGCGTTTTGAGGAGAAGCCGCTTATGACATTCAAGAACCATCTGACAGCGTCTTCAGAGGTCAAAGCCCAAATCAGCCAAGTGGCCGACATATGGAAAGAGCATTTGCGGAAAGACTTGACCGGAGTATACCTGCATGGTTCCCTTGCGCTGGATGCCTTTGTTGAGGGGAGCAGCGATATTGATATTCTGATTGTCTGCGACAGACGCATACCAAGAGAAGAACGGCTCTTGATAGCACAGCGGATTATTGATGTTGACCGCACGCCGTCGCCGCTTGAGATGTCGGCTGTTTTCATTAACGACCTCGACCCGTGGCGGCACCCGACGCCTTGTCAGTTTCATTACAGCGACCTATTTACAGAGAGTTACAAGCAAATGCTGTCCGGCGGGGTTAAGGATGATTTTCTCATAGAAGCGGATTTTACTGATCCGGATATCGCCTGCCATGTCCGTCTGACGAAGCAGTATGGCGTTTGTATATGTGGAGAGCCTATAGCCGAAGTTTTCCCGGATGTGCCGGAGACAGATTTTTGGGACGCTATCAGTTATGACCTAGATGAAAGCGACATCATGACATTGGGGCGCGTCCTTTCGTATAAGCGCGAGAAACGGATACTGTCCAAGCACGAAAGCGCCTTGTGGATGAAAAACTTCCTCATTGGTGAGATAAGACGGGAGGGGTAACCTGTGCGTTATATCAGTACACGCGCTCAATCGACGGCGGTTAGCGGCGCCGAGGCGATTTTGCAGGGGCTTGCGCCGGACGGCGGGCTATATGTGCCGGAAGTGATGCCGGTTTTGCCGGAAGACTTCGTAAAGCGCTTTGCGCCGCTGGATTACGCGGAGCGGGCGGCGTTTGTGCTGTCGCTCTTTTTGCCGGAGTTTGACGGGTTGGACGCGTTATGCCGGGACGCTTACCGGCGCTTTGACGGGCATCCGGCGCCGCTGGCGCGGGCAGGAGAAATGTCAGTGCTGGAGCTTTGGCACGGGCCTACGTGCGCGTTCAAAGACATGGCGCTGCAAGTTCTGCCCGGCTTGATGAAAAAGGCGAAAACCTTGACGGGGGAGACGCGGGACATCTATATCCTCACGGCGACCTCGGGCGACACGGGAAAAGCGGCGCTGGAAGGGTTCCGCGACGCGCCGGGCTTCCGTGTGCTGGTCTTTTACCCCGAGGAAGGCGTGAGCGAGATTCAAAAGCTGCAAATGGTTACGCAGGAGGGCGAAAACGTCTGCGTCTGCGCCGTGCGGGGAGACTTTGACGACGCGCAGAACGGCGTTAAGCAAGTCTTTGCGAAGAATCTGTCTAACGACCGCTTTCTGCTTTCCTCCGCCAACTCCATCAACCTTGGGAGGCTGCTGCCGCAGGTGGCGTACTATGTCTCGGCGTATGTCGACTGGACGGCGCAAAAACCCAGCGCGCCAAGTCCCGCTGTGGTTGTACCGACCGGGAATTTCGGCAACATTCTGGCGGCGCTGTACGCCAAGCGGATGGGCGTGCCGTTCGGGAGACTGGTGTGCGCGTCGAACCGGAACCATGTGCTGACCGACGTGATTCAAACCGGCGTCTATGACCGCAAGCGCCCGATGGTCAGGACTGATTCGCCGTCGATGGATATTCTCGTCTCCTCCAACTTTGAGCGCGCGCTGCATCTGCTCGGCGCGGATGTGGCGGAGTGTATGGACAGTTTGAGCAAGGACGGAAAATACACGCTGGGCGCGGACGTGAGCGCCGGGCTGCAAACAGAGTTTGACGCGTTCTGGCGGAGCGATATGGAGGGGAGAGCTTGTATTCATAAGGTTTACGAGGAAACGGGCTATCTCCTTGACCCGCACACCGCCGTCGCTGTTTCGGGTGTGTGCGGCAATCCCCTTTACAGGGATGCCATTATCGTCGCTACGGCACATCCCGGGAAATTCCCGGAGGCTGTGGGGGCGGCGCTGGGCGGCAGGGCGCCGGAAGATGTTATTGACGTCCCGCAGGCCTTGACGGACGCGAAGACAAAGCCGCGCAGGTTCTCGCGCGCCGTGGCGCCGGACGGGATTCTTGATTTTGTTCTTGAGTGGATTATGTAGGGGCGATGTCTATCGCCCGCAGGACTTTTACGAGGTTTTGTGTTCGTAGGTTGAGCAGAAGGTTTCGGTTTTGTCCAGCGCGTACTCGGTGCCGACTTTGATGCCGCCGGCGTTGCATTGGTTGTTCGATCCGTGGAAGGCGCAGGTGCCGACGGTGCAGTTGACGACGTTTGACTTTCCCTTGGTTTGATGGCCCAACATAAACGACGCTCCTTACTTACTGTAGTAACCGTATTATATCACAATGCGGAGGAATTATGCTTTACGCAATCGGCGACCTGCATCTCTCTCTCTCGTCCGGCAAGCCGATGGACGTCTTCGGCGGCGCTTGGGAGGGCTATCTTGACAAAATTGAGAAGGGCCTGTCCGCGCTGACGGAGGAGGACTCCCTTGTGCTTGCCGGCGACACCTCGTGGGGGATGTCGCTGGCGGACGCGCTGGCGGATTTTGAGTTTTTGGAGCGTTTTCCCTGCAAAAAGCTGCTCCTGAAGGGCAATCACGACTATTTTTGGGAGACCGCCGGTAAGATGGAACGCTTCTTTTCCGCGCATAATCTGAACACATTCCGCATTCTTCACAACAACGCCTTTATACAGGACGGCGTAACCGTCTGCGGGACGCGGGGCTGGTTTTATGAGGAGGAGCGCGGGAAGGCCGCCACGCCTGACACCGCGCACAGCGCCAAAATGATTAACCGCGAGGTTCTGCGCCTACGCGTGTCGCTGGAGGCCGGCGCAAAGCTGGGCGGCGAGCCGGTGGTCTTCCTCCACTACCCGCCGCTCTACGAGGGCTACCGCTGTGACCCGCTGGTCAGCGTCCTGCAAGAGTTCAAGGTGCGCCGCTGCTACTTCGGCCACCTGCACGGCCCCGCCCGCGCCCGCGCCATAGAGGGCGGCTACCAAGGCATAGACTACCGCCTAATCTCCGCCGACCACATAGGCTTCATGCCCGTGAGGGTGTAGGGCTGCCACCAAATTGTAGTTGCTTTTTTTGAATATTGTGATATAATAACAGTAAAGAGGTGTGAGCGTGGGTAAAAAGGAAAAACTGATAGAGCGGCTGAAAGGAAAACCCAAGGATTTTACCTTTGACGAAATGCGGGGCGCGCTTGAATCCTTGGGGTTTGAAATCTCCTTCAAAGGGAAGACGAGCGGTTCCCGCGTGAAATATCTGAAAGGCAATATTGCCGTCATTCTGCATAAGCCGCACCCGCGAAAAGAGCTTCTGGAATATCAAATCAAATATGTTTTGGAAATTTTGGAGAAGGAGGACTTGGTGTGAGCAACATATTGGAATACAAGGGGTATTACGGAACGGTGGAATTTTCTGCCGCTGATCGGCTCCTTTACGGAAAGGTGATTGGGGTGAACGGCCTTATTTCCTTTGAGGGGGACAGCGTGCAGAGCCTGAAAGAGGATTTTGAGGGCGCCGTGGACGACTACCTCGAAATGTGCGCCGAAAAAGGCGTTGACCCGGAGAAGGCATACAGAGGAAAGTTTAACGTGCGCGTGTCGCCCGAGCTTCACAGGACGCTCGCCTTTTATTCCGCGTCGCACGGCAAAACCCTGAACTCAACCGTGGAAGAAGCCATCAAACGCCTCTTGCTCGCCTGATAATTCAATCCAAAAATCCCCAATCACATGGGTGTATTTCGGTCACATGGGTATATTTTACCCAAAAATTTTCGGCAACTGCAAAAAAAAAACTTGCTTTTTCTCTGATAGTATGCTACAATCCAAAAATCGGGCCGTGTATTTGGGCAAAATTTGCGGCTTAGAAAAATTTTTGGAGGGCAAAATTATGAAAAAGCGAATCCTTTCCCTAGCCGTGGCGGTGGCTTTGGTTCTTGGTATGCTGCCGATTTTAGGAGCGCTGGGCGCGGAACTTACGGCACCTGAAGTCGCTCTGTGGCCCGGCTTTGCAGATGGTGCCGGCGCTCCCGGGACAGTCAGTATTTCCGGCGAAAAAACAGAAGGAGCTTTTACGTATTATGACATTGACGTCAAGCTCGATTCAAGAGTATTAAGCACCGAAAATATCAATGCAATTTTGAACAACGGAAGATTTGGAGACAGCGTCGCATCACCAAACGCGAGGCTTGGTACCGTCTATTTCCCAATATTTTGGGATGATTCATTACAATATTTACATGGATTGTATTACGCAGAAGATGATGGATTAGAAACAAATCTCACTGCTTTTTCTAGCGCGCTCGGAAGCACGACCAGAGTATCTGCGGTGTCACCCAAATCCTCAGATTGGATGACCATTTTTTATGTAGAGTATTGGAATCCTACCCTCGGTGAGTGGACACGAATACAAGGTTTTGTGGATACAGGCCTTTCGGCAGATGGGATAGCGGCTCAATTAAATGCCGCCCTACCCGGTACTTACGATGAGACTACCTACGGCACGGCATGGCGTATCAGCACATATGACGCAAACTATAACTACGCCTTAATCGGAAGCACGGACCAAGATATAACGTCTCCTCAAACTCAAATAGCGCGTGTAAACTTCCTGCCGGAGTTTGACATTATTGTGCCGTTTGTGGCCGAGGGTGCCGGTCTCTTGGGGGAGGCAGTCAAGGTTGACGACCACATTCCCAATAGGATAACCACCTATTCCACCCTTGCCCAAGCGCTTGACGAGGATAAGGGCGGCAAACACGTTATTGTGAACGCTGACCAAACCATCAGCGCTAACCTCACCGTTGTTCCCGCCGGCAAGACGCTGGAGATTGCCGAAGACGCGACGCTGACCGTCCCGAACGGCGCGATACTGGAGTTTGAGGTAGGCAGCTTTTTGACTGGGCCGGGGAAAATATCCGTCGCCAGTGGCGGGATAATCATTGTTCCTCACGAGCTGCACCCGCTATTCGCGGCACCGGGCGGCCCCGGCGGCGGTATCGACGTCAATGCGGGCGGGACGTTTGTCCTCAGCACCCCCACCGTGCCTTGGGTGTGGATTGGCAACGACTTCACAGATTATACAGACCTCAACGCCGCCAGCACCGGCAAGCCCGACTTGGAGCTGACCGCCGGCTATGTGGCTATTGTTCCTACAATCAGTGGAGCGGCGCCGCAAGGTACGCTCACCCTGAACGGCAACGCGACGATTCGGGGCTTCGGCTATACGCCCGATACCACCAATGTCGCGCCCGTGGAAATCAAGGCGGGGCAGACACTTGTTGTACCCGCTACCAGAACCTTGACGATTCCCGAAGGTGCGTCGCTTAAAGTCGATGGGACGCTGACAAACAACGGGACGATTGGGCTTCAAACGAGAAATCAGATTATCGGGGATGTCGGAGGAGATCTTCGTTATCCCCCCGGCCCCTCAGAATCCCAAGACGGCTCCGATGTTGGGCTATTCCCCACGACTCCTCCCAGCACCGGCGACGGTGAGGAAGGCGAAGACGGCGAGGGCGAGCCGGAGACGACTGTGGAAGTGGAACTGAGCGAAGAAGCAATCGCGGAGATTGTGGAAGCGGTGGAGGAAGCGGTTGCCGATGCGTTGGAGGCGATTGCGGAGGCTTTGGAAGCGGAGAGCGGCGAGACGGTTGTTGTGGCGGTTGAGATTGACCTCGGCGTAGAGGTGACGGACGACACGACAACGGTGACGGCGCCGGTGCCGGAAGAGATTGCGGCGGCGATTGTGGAAGCGCTGGAAGCGATAGAAGAGGCGCTGGAAGACGGCGCGAGCGTGGACTTCTCGGTGACGCTTGACCTCGGGCTGGTGAGCCTGACGCTTGACCTCGATGCGCTGGTTGAGATTTTCGGCGCGGGCGAGACGGTGGTGCTTGAGGTTGCGCTTGTGGCCGCGGACGACCTTGACGAAGACGCGGCGGCGCTTGTGGGCGACCGGCCGGTGTATGGCTTCTCGGTGCTGGTCAATGATGAGGCGGTCACGGAGTTCGGCGGCGGGACGATTAGCATCGCGATTCCGTACGAGCTGGGCGCGGGCGAAGACCCGAACGCGATTGTGGTGTACTACCTCAACGCGGACGGCGAGCTGGACGTCATCCGGGGCTACTATGAAGACGGCTTTGTGTACTTCATCACCGATCACTTCTCGAAGTTTGTCGTCGGCTACAACCCCGTGACGTTTACCGACGCGGACGATATTCCGACATGGGCAGCCGGCAACATCCTGTTCAGCGCTTCGCGCAAGCTGTTTGTCGGCAACGGCGGAGCGTTCATGCCGGATATGAATGTCAGCTATCAGCAGCTCGCAGCGGTTCTGAGCAACTACCTTGGACTGGGCGCGGAGCTTGACTGGGATACCGGCGGCCACATCACATGGGGCGAGGCGTTTGGAATCTTCGCCGGACTGGATATTGAGGACTACACGGTTGCGGCGACCCGCGCCGACGTGGCGGTCATCCTGTACAACTTCATCGTGAAGAGCGGCATCAAAGTCAGCGCGATAGACGACGCGCCTTCGTTCAGCGACATCGGCGACTTGGACGATGTGTATGTCACGGCGATAGAGTACATCGCGGCGATTGGCGTCACCGCGGGCACCGAAGGCGGAACGAAGTACAGCCCGGATATGACCCTTACCCGCGCGCAGGTGTCCTCCTTCATCACCAACATTGTGAAGGCGTTCGGCGGTTAAGAAAGAGCGGCAATGCCCCCGTCCGGGCGGACGGGGGCATTTTTTTACAGCAAAGGCTTGATTCTTTCCGCGTGCCGTGATATAATCCATCGGGCATATATTATTCCGAAGGGATTGGACATACGAATGAGTGTAAAAAGCATGGAGAAAAAAGAAAAGAATTTGGTGGAACTGACCATCGAGGTGAGCGGAGAGGTATTCGCCGCCGCCACCGAAAAGGCGTACAGGCGGAACGCGGCAAAGATGAACGTGCCGGGCTTCCGCAAAGGCAAAGCGCCGCGCAAGATTATCGAGGCGATGTACGGTCAGGGCGTCTTTTTCCAAGAGGCCGTTGACGGCACATGGACGGAGGCCTATGAGCAGGCGGTGGAAGCGGAGGGTCTGGAGCCGGTCGAGCGCCCCGAGGTCGAGGTGGAGGAGATTGGCGCGGACGGCTATACGTTCGTGGCGCGGGTTCATGTATACCCGGAGATTGAGATTGGGCAGTATAAAGGCTTGAGCGCCTATGCGCCCCCGGCCGCCGCAGACGAGGCGCAGGTTGACGCCGATGTAGAGCGTCTGCGCGAACGCAACGCCAGTCTGGTGACGGCGGAGCGCCCCGCTAGAGCGGGGGATACCGTGATACTGGACTATGAGGGGTTCATCGACGGCGTACCGTTTGAAGGGGGCAAGGGTGAGCGTCAGACGCTGGAGCTGGGAAGCGGGCGGTTCATCCCGGGATTTGAGGAAAAGCTGGAGGGCGCGGTCGCCGGCGAAGAGCCGGAGGTGGCGCTGAGCTTTCCCGAAGAATATCACGCGAAGCATCTGGCGGGCAAGGCGGTGGTGTTCAAGTGCAAAATCCATGAGGTCAAGGAGAAGGTTTTACCCGACGCGGACGATGAGTTTGCCAAGGATATTTCTGAGTTTGACACGCTGGAGGCGTATAAAGAGTCCGTCCGCAAGCGGTTGCTTGAGGCTGCGGAGCGGGAGTCGGAGGCGGCGTTTGAAAACGCTCTGCTTGCGAAAATCATCCCCACCATCACCGGCGACATACCCGAGGCGATGATTCAGCAGCGGCTGGAGAACATCGTGAACGATTTTTCGTATAGCCTGCGGCAGCGCGGGATGAATCTGCAAAGCTATATGCAGATGGCGGGACTGGATGAACGGGCGCTGCTGGAGCAGTTCCGTCCGCAAGCGGAGAACCACACCAAATGCGGCTTGGTTTTTGACAAGATTGTAGAGCTGGAAAACCTTGAGCTATCCGAAGGCGAGCTGGACGCCGAATACGCCCGTCTGGCGGAGTTATACAGCATGAACGCGGACGAGACGCGTAAAGCGGTAGGCGAGAAGTCTCTGACGCGGGATCTTTTGGCCTTGAAAGCCTCCAAGCTGATTACAGGCTCGGCGGTGAGGTTGGATAAGCCGGAGGAGGAAGAGGCTGCGAAGCCACAACCTAAACCTAAGACGCCGGCGAAGACCCCAGCGGCCAAAAAAAGCACGGCGGCTAAGAGCGCCGACAAACCTGCCGCCGCGCCTAAAAAGAAGCCGGCGGTAAAGAAAGAGGAGGAAGCGTAAAATGGCGTTAGTTCCTATTGTCATTGAGCAAACCAACCGGGGAGAGCGGTCGTATGACATCTACTCCAGATTGTTGAGCGACAGGATTGTGTTTTTGGCGGATCAGGTCAACGACGTCACGGCGTCGCTGGTCATCGCGCAACTGCTGTTTTTAGAGGCGCAGGATCCGGAAAAGGATATCAGCTTTTATATTCACTCGCCGGGCGGCTCCATCACCTCCGGCTTGGCCATCTACGATACGATGAATTTCATCACCGCCGATGTTTCCACCATCTGCGTGGGCATGGCGGCGTCGATGGGCGCGTTGCTGCTGGCGGCGGGCGCCAAGGGCAAGCGTTACGCTCTGCCCAACTCCGAGATGCTGATTCACCAGCCGTCGCTACACGGCGGCCTGTCGGGGCAGGCGACCGACATTAAAATTCACGCCGACCATATCATACGCTCCAAGGCCAAGCTGAACAACATTCTCGCCTCCCTCACCGGGCAGACGGTGGAGAAGATTGCGGAGGATACCGAACGCGACCGCTATCTCACGGCCGAAGAAGCGCTGGCCTATGGGTTAATCGACAAGATTTATGATAAACGCGCCAATATTCCGGCGCAAAAATAACTGTCAAACGATATTTGACGAAAGGATGCAACAATGCCAAGAGACGACCGCAAACATGTACGCTGTAATTTCTGCGGAAAGCATCAGGACATGGTGCGCAGGCTGATTGCCGGCCCCAGCGCCTGTATCTGCAACGAATGTGTACACCTTTGCCTGACCATACTCGACGACGGGGTGGACTACAACCGCACCCCAATCACCGCGCACACCGATACGCTCAAGCGTCCGCATGAAATCCGCGCTCTGCTCGACGAGTATGTGGTGGGGCAGGAGGACGCTAAAATTGCGTTGTCTGTTGCCGTGTACAACCACTACAAGCGCGTTTTCGCCGCCGCGGACGACGACGATGTGGAAATTCAAAAGAGCAACATTCTCATGCTCGGCCCTACAGGCTGCGGCAAGACCTATTTTGCCGCGACACTGGCCAGAATCCTCAATGTCCCCTTCGCCATTGCCGACGCCACGACGCTGACCGAAGCGGGGTATGTGGGCGAGGACGTGGAAAACATCCTGCTCCGCCTTATCCAAGCGGCCGACCATGACATCGAGCGCGCCGAGCGTGGCATCATCTATATAGACGAGATGGACAAAATCGCGCGGAAGAGCGAAAATGTCTCGATTACCCGAGACGTTTCCGGTGAGGGTGTTCAGCAGGCTTTGCTCAAGATTTTGGAGGGGACAATCGCCAACGTGCCGCCCACCGGCGGACGCAAGCATCCGCATCAGGACTTTTTGCAAATCAACACGGCGAACATCCTGTTTATCTGCGGCGGAGCGTTCGACGGGATTGAAAAAATTGTGGAAAACCGCATGGGCAGACGCACCATGGGCTTTTCCGGCGTGGTTGAGAGCAAGAAGGATAAAGACCTCACCACCCGTCTGCGTGAGGTGACCCCGCATGATTTGCTGAAATACGGCATCATCCCGGAGCTGGTCGGGCGTTTGCCCATCATCGCGCCGCTGGGTCAACTGACCCGCGAGGAGCTGGTGTCAATCCTCACCGAGCCGAAAAACTCTCTGGTCAAGCAATATAAAAAGCTGTTTGACTTGGACAACGTGACGCTGGAGTTTGAGGATGAGGCGCTGGCTGAAATTGCCGAAATTGCTTACGAGCGCGGTATCGGCGCGCGCGGCCTTCGCGCGGTTATTGAGTCGGTGATGACCGATGTGATGTACCGCACGCCGATGGATCCGTCCATCGAGAAGGTGGTCATAACGCGTGAAACCATACGGGACAAAATCGAGCCGGAAATGACGCGCAACCCCGAGATTCAAGCGCGGATTATGCCTGTGATGAAGAGAAAGAAAAATGTCTCATAGACATTACTCATAACTGGAGCGAAGCGATATGCGACTGCCGATGATTGCCTTGCGCGGGCTGACCGTGTTCCCGGAAATGTATATCCATTTCGATATCGGCCGCCACAAATCGGTACGAGCGCTGGAGGACGCGCTCAAGGGCGACCAGATGGTCTTTTTAGTGGCTCAGAAGGATATGCGCGACAACGACCCCGGCGCGGGCGACGTTTGCCGCGTCGGCACCATTTCTGTCCTGCGGCAGATTATCCGTCTCCCGGGAAACAATATGCGCGTACTTGTTGAGGGACGCCAACGGGCGGTTTTGAAGAGCATCGCGGAGGAAGACCCTTTTCACATCGCGGAGGTGGAGCCGCTGAAGGAACCTAAGCGCGTCTCGATTCGGCTGGAGGCTCTGATACGGGAGATTAAGGATAAATTTGAGGACTATTGCGCGCATCAGCCGCGCCTTTCGCCGGAAGTGATTATTAACGTCCAAGCTGCGGACAGCGCGGGGTATTTGGCGGATTACATCACGCAGCATATTCCGGTCAAGCCGATGGCAAAGCAGTCGATTCTTGAGGCGGCGCATCCTGTCAAGCGTTTGGAGCGGCTGTATGTCATCCTCTCGAATGAGGTGGAAATCCTCTCGGTCGAAAGTGACTTGCATGACCGTCTCCGTGACCGTCTGGTCAAAAACCAAAAGGACTATTACCTTCGTGAACAGCTTAAAGCCATCAAAAGCGAACTGGGCGACGGCGGCGAAGACGAGGCCGAAAACTATGAGACAAAAATCAATGCGCTGAGTTTGGCGGAGGAGACGGCGGAAAAGCTCAAAAAGGAAGTGGCGCGCCTTTCGCGGCAGCCGGGTGAATCCCATGAATCGGCGTTGATACGCACGTATCTCGACACTTGCCTTTCTCTGCCTTGGAACACCTCGACCAAAGACCGTCTGGACGTCAAGGCCGCGCGGCGTATTTTGGATAAAGACCATGACGGCTTGGAAAAGGTCAAAGAGCGCATTTTGGAGTATCTGGCCGTAAAAAAACTCGCGCCGGGAATCAAGGGGCAGATTCTTTGTCTTGTTGGGCCGCCCGGCGTCGGGAAAACCTCGGTCGCCATATCAATGGCGCGCGCGATGGGGCGTAAGCTGGCCCGGCTCTCACTGGGCGGTGTGCGTGATGAAGCCGATATTCGGGGACACAGAAAAACATACATCGGCGCCATGCCGGGACGGATTATCAACGCCGTGCGTCAGGCGGGAAGCAACAACGCGCTCATACTCCTTGATGAAGTGGACAAGCTGGGCGCGGACAGCAGGGGAGACCCGTCGGCGGCGTTGTTGGAGGTGCTTGACCCCGAGCAGAACGTCTCTTTCCGCGACCACTATCTTGAGGTGCCGTTTGACTTATCCCAAGTTCTTTTCATCACCACCGCCAACGCGACCTCGACCATCCCGCGTCCGCTCCTTGACCGTATGGAGCTGATTGAGCTTTCCAGCTATACCGACGAGGAAAAGGTACGTATCGCCAAGCGGCATCTGATTCCCAAGCAGATGAAGCAACACGGCGTAAGCAGGCAAATGCTCGCTTTTTCAACCACCGGGCTGCGCGACTTAATTGCGGGGTGGACTCGCGAGGCGGGTGTGCGCGTGTTAGAACGCAATATTGCGGCCGTCTGCCGTAAAACGGCCATGCGTTTTGCCGATGGAGAGACTGAAAAGGTCATCGTCAGGTCTCTGAATTTGCCGGATTTTCTTGGTGTGCGCAAGTACCGCCCGGAACGTCCTTTGGGGCAGGCGGAGGTTGGGCTTGTGTGCGGGCTGGCTTGGACGCCGGTGGGCGGAGAGGTGCTTGAAGTAGAGGCGGGCGTGAGCGAGGGAAGCGGAAAGGTAGAATTGACAGGCAATATGGGCGACATAATGAAAGAATCCGCCAAAGCCGCATTTACCTGCATACGCGGACTGGACAACAGTTGGTGCATTGATAAGGAATTTTACAAAAACCGCGACATCCACATCCACTGCCCGGAGGGGGCCATTCCCAAGGACGGGCCTTCCGCGGGAATTACGATGACGGTGTCTATGGTTTCAGCCTTGACAGGGCGTCCGGTACGGAGGGACGTCGCCATGACGGGGGAAATCACGCTCAGAGGGCGGGTTCTTCCGGTAGGCGGGTTGAAAGAGAAAACGATGGCGGCCTTTCGCGCCGGAATCCATACGGTTATCATCCCTGCTGAAAACGAGAGAAACCTAGAGGATATAGATTCAGATGTACGCAAGGCGCTGAGGTTTATCCCTGTCGATACGATTGAAACGGTTTTGAAAGAGACGCTTTTATGAAAGCCGTATTTATCAAATCGGCGGCACGGGAGGATCAGTTTATCCGGGACGGGAAGAAAGCCGTTGTGTTTGCGGGGCGTTCCAATGTGGGCAAAAGCTCGGTCATCAATCTGCTTACGGGGCGCAAAGGCTTGGCGAAGATTGGCAATACACCGGGGAAAACGTCTCATGTAAACTATTTTCTGATAGACGATGCGTATTACTTTGTCGATTTGCCCGGTTATGGGTACGCGAAGGTTTCCCATTCCGAAAAGCTGCGCTGGGCGGCGCTGCTGGAAGCCTTTTTCCGCGTCCCGGACGCCGTTACGCTGGGGGTATTGGTAACGGACGCGCGGCATAAGCCGACAGCGCTGGACAGCCAGATGGCGCAGCTTTTCCGGCAGACAGGCAAGCCGTTCATTACGCTGGCGAACAAGGCTGACAAGGTGAAAACTTCACAGTTGTCGAGTGCGCTGGCGCTGATTAAAGAAACCCTTGCTGTAGACAGTGTTTTGCCCGTTTCCTCCGTGAAGGGAGCCGGCAAGAAGGAGGTTTGGCATGAAATTGGTATCCGAATGTCTGGGGATTAACGCCAGCGGTCATTTGACCATCGGCGGCGTTGACGTTCCGGCTCTGGCGAAGGAGTACGGCACGCCGCTCTATATTATGGACGAGGGGCATATTCGCGGGAACTGCCGCGCCTTTACCGAGGCGGCGGCGGAGCGGTATCCCGGGAAATGTTCGATAGCCTACGCGAATAAGGCTATGGCTTGCAAGCATATCGTCCGCGTCACGCATGAGGAAGGTCTGTATGCCAACGCGGCGTCGGGCGGGGAGGTGTATACCGCCCTGCAAGGCGGTATGCCGCCGGAAAAAATCATCTACCACGGCAACAACAAAACCGACGAGGAATTGCTGCTGGCCGTCAAAAGCCAGATTCTCCGCATCGTAGCCGACGGGCCGGAGGAGCTGCATAACATATCGCGCATCGCCGGGGAACTGGGCGTGACGGCGTCCGTATCCCTACGCCTGTCGCCGGGTGTAACGGTGGATTCCCACTCCTCGCTGCAAACGGGGAAGCTGGATTGCAAATTCGGCATCCCGATTGAAACGGGCGCCGCGATGGATGTGGTTAAGCTCGCGCAGTCGCTGGGCGGCGTTGCGCTGGACGGTATACATTGCCACCTTGGCTCACCGATTTTTGAGACAAGGCCTTATGCGGACGCGATTGACATTATGACGGCGTTTATGGCGCGGGTGCAAGCTGAAACGGGGCTTCAGCTCAAGGAGCTCAACCTCGGCGGCGGGTTTGCCGTGCGCTATCTGCCGGACAAAGGCGCGCCGCCTATACGGGATTACATCGCCGTCATCTCCGAGGAGGTGCGGAACGCGGCGGCGCGGCATGGGTTGCCGCTGCCGGAGCTTGTGCTGGAGCCGGGGCGCAGCATTGTCGCGGGGGCGGGCATCACCGTCTACACCGCCGGCGGCGTCAAGGAAATTCCGGGCATACGCACCTATGTGTCGGTGGACGGCGGCATGACCGATAATCCGAGATATATGCTGTATGGCTCGCAATACGACGTTACCCTGCCGGAACGGGCGGGGGAGGAAAAGACGCAAATCATCACCCTTGCGGGCCGCTGCTGCGAAAATGAGCTGCTAGGCAAGGATATGCCCATACAGCCGGTTAAGGCGGGCGACCTTGTGGCTGTCCTCTGTACCGGCGCGTACAACTATTCTATGGCGTCAAATTACAATCGCATCCCGCGACCGCCCGTGGTGATGGTGAGGAACGGCGAAGCCTTTGTCGCGGTGCGCAGGGAAACGTGGGAGGACGTTGTAAGACTTGATGTTTGAGGTGTTTTCATGTTAATACGGATTTTTGAGAATATGCGCGGCATGGATGTGTCGGACATCGCCATTCAGATTATGGCGACTGTCGCGGCTGTACTCATTTGCCTGATTGTACACGAAATTTGTCATGGGCTTGCCGCTTACGCGCTGGGAGACCCCACCGCCAAACGGATGGGGCGGTTCAGCTTCAATCCCGTACGGCATATCGACCCTATCGGCGGGCTGATGCTTTTGCTGCTGGGATTTGGCTGGGCGAAGCCGGTGATGGTGGATCCGCGGTATTTTGAAAACCCTAAACGGGATATGGCGCTGACGGCGCTGGCGGGGCCGGTTTCCAACTTTATTCTGGCATTTCTTTCAATGGGTCTGCTGGCCAATACGGCTAGGTGGGCGCTGGGGGCTGGACTCGTGGGCGCCGCGCTGTTTAGTTTTTTAAGAACCCTAGTTTTCCTCAATATCGGCCTTGGCGTTTTCAACCTCATCCCGATTCCGCCGCTTGACGGCTCAAAGGTTCTCGGCGCGTTTCTGCCCGACCGTATGTACTGGCAGCTAATGCGGTTTGAACGATACGGGATGTTTATTCTGCTCTTTCTTCTGATGTTCGGTCGTATTGATTTGAACAGGTTTGTAAATGGGATATTTAACGCCATGCTCGGCGTGTGGACGTAGCGTCATGGATGAAACGCTGACATTCCGCCTTGAAAAGGTGGTGCAGGCCCCGCAGGAGGTCATGGAGGATTTTGAAGGGCCGCTGGATCTCATCCTCTTTTTGATGGGGCGGAATAAAATTGCCATTGAGGACTTGCAGATTACCCTCTTGTGCGGCCAATTCTCCGCGTGGATTGAAGCGCGCCGGACGCTTGATATGGATGTGGCAAGCGAGTTTATCGCTATGGCGTCGCATTTGGTGTATCTCAAGAGCAAGAGTTTGTTGACGGCCGGAGAGGCGGACGAGGAGATTGACTTGCTAAAAAAGGCGTTGGAGGAACGGCTGGCGCTGGAAGAGCGTCAAAAGATGGAGTTCATCCGCGATTTTCTAAGCGACAGGTCGGAGCTGTACCGGCAAATTCTGACCAAGCCTCCTGAACCGGCGGAACGTCCCGTCGAATATATCCACAGCCACGAAGCGGACGTTTTGATTGAAGCCCTTGAGAGGATGTTTGAGCGTTCCGAGCGCAAACGCCCGCCGCCGACCACAGTTTTCACCGGCATTGTCGGGCGCGAGCCTTATCCGGTGAGGGCGATGATTGAAGCGATTAGGGCGCGGCTTGAGGATACCGGCAAATTGCCTTTAGAGATGCTGTTTGAGGGCGCTTGGAACCGTTCGGCGGTGGTCGCTTCTTTTCTGGCCGTCTTGGAGATGTGCCGCAACCGTGAGATCGACTTATGCGAAGAAGGTGGAACGTGGAACATTATTCAATCGAAACCGCTATAGAGGGCATTCTGTTCGCTTCGGGCGAGCCGGTGGCCGTTTCGCGTCTCGCGGCGGCAATCGGCGTGGAGGGGCGAGAGGTTGAGGAAGCCGCCGAGCTATTGTCAGGGCGCTACCGCTATGAACAGCGCGGGTTTCGCTTGGTGCGTTTGGATAAGTCCTTGCAGATGACCACGGCGCCCGAGCTTGCCGACGTAATCCGAAAAACCTTGGAGGAGCGCAAGCCGCCGCCCATGAGCCGCGCCGCGCTGGAGGTTTTGAGTCTCGCCGCGTATTATCAGCCGATTACCCGTGCCCAAGTGGAGAGGGCGAGGGGAATCGAGAGCGGCGCGACGCTGGCGGGTCTTGTGGATAAGGGGCTGCTGGCTGAAGCCGGAAGGCTGGAGGTTCCGGGACGTCCGATACAATATAAAACCACGCCGAGCTTCCTGCGGGCGTTCGGGCTGTCAAGCCTTGACGACCTTCCCGACACGGAGCTGGACGGTCAGTTGACGTTGGAGTAGAGTATGCTTGTAACGGGTATCATCTTATTATGTTTATTGCTGTTAGGTTTTGTCCGCTTTGGCGTACGCGTCGCGCGAACCGCGGATGGGGAAACACGCTTGGTTTTGCGCGTGGGTCTGCTTCGGATAAACCTATTGAAGTGGATGCGCAGGAAAAAGGCGGTGAAACCCAAGGAAAAGCGTGTCCTTCCCTCAACGGTGAAGGATTTCCGAAGCGTTGTTATGCCCGTCCTGCGCGCGCTCCGGCGGGGCGTGAGGATAGATTGTTTGAGGCTGAGACTTGCCATCGCGGGCGAAGACGACCCGTGCGCCGCCGCGCTGCTGTATGGACGGCTGCATACGGCGTGGGGGATTCTGTACCCCCTGTTGGATGAAACCCTGCGCTTCAAAAAACGGCGGATTGAGTTTAAGCTGGATTTCGATAGCGCGAAAACCGTTTGGGAGGGTGATTTTTCCGTTACGATTTCTATCGGGCGGCTTATCGGGGTTTTTCTGACGGCGGCGGGCGCGTATATGAAGCAAGAAAAAGCAAGTATTCCAAGGAAGGCGGTATAGAAAGATGGAAAACAAGAAAGGCGTCGCGGAGATTATGAGCGCGACCATGTCCGGGCTGAGGGAAATGGTTGATGTCAACACCATTGTGGGCGAGCCGGTCACGACGGCGGACGGGACGACCATCATTCCCGTGACACGCCTGTCTATGGGCTTTTGTTCTGGGGGCTCAGAATTTGGCACGGACAAAAGCTTCAGCGGCGGAGGCGGCGGAGGCGGCGTTAAGGTCGCGCCTGTGGCGTTTTTGATTGTCAACAACCAAAACGTGAAGCTGATGCCCATATCCGGGACTGCGGAGACTACGTTTGACAAAGTGGTGGATTTGATTCCAAAGCTGGTCAAGCAGGCGGAAAAATTACTCGCAAAGCACAAAAAAAAGGAAGAAGACGACGAATAACGGACACAGGCGCAGGGAAAACTTTTTGTTGAGGTGAATTTCATGCGCCGAATGATTGCGATGATTGTATCCGTTTTTCTTCTTTCCTCGCCAGCACTGGCGGCTGGGCCGCCAGTGTCTGCCGCCGGGGCGGTTTTGATGGACGCCGAGACTGGAACCGTGTTGTTTGAGCATAACGCCGACGCGCGCAGTTTGATTGCGTCCACGACCAAAATTGTTACCGCGCTGGTCGTTTTGGAGGCTTGCGCAAACCTTGATGAGGTGTGTGTGGTTCCCGCTGAAGCGGTGGGGGTGGAAGGCTCTTCAATGTATCTGCAAGCGGGGCAAAGCGTCACGGTGCGTGATTTGCTCTACGGGTTGCTGCTGAAATCGGGGAACGACGCGGCTGTGGCGCTGGCGATTCACTGCGCGGGCAGCGTTGAGGCGTTTGCGGCGATGATGAATGAAAAGGCGGCGGCCTTGAAGCTGAAAAACTCCAGTTTCAGCAACCCCCACGGCTTGAACGCTGAGCATCACTTTTCTTCGGCGCGGGATTTGGCTTTATTGACCCGCGCAGCGCTGAAAAACGAGACCTTTTCGCATATGGTTTCGAGTAAGTACGCGCAGATAAACGGCGTTACGATTAAAAACCACAACCGTATGCTGTGGTCATATTCGGGTTCGGACGGCGTGAAGACGGGTTATACGGTCAACGCGGGGCGGTGCCTTGTTTCCAGCGCGACGCGTGATGGGATGCGCTTGATTGCGGTGACGCTCAACGACAGGAACGATTGGGTTGACCATGCCGCTATGCTGGATTACGGCTTTGAAGCGTACCTCTTAAAGACGCTCTGTCTTGAGGGGGCTGAAATAGGGGTCGTTCCCATGCTCGGCGGGGGAGACGCGTTGGTCAAGGCCGCGCGGTCGGTGCGTGTTTTGCTGAAAAAGGAACAGGCCGATTCAGTTGATGTACAGATTATGCTGCCCCGGTATCTCTGGCAGCCCGTGATAGAAGGCCAGCGGGTGGGGTTGCTGACGGCGGTTTTAGACGGCGAAGTGATAGCTCAATGCCCCTTGATTGCGGAGGTTGGAGCGTGAAGGAACGGCTGCAAAAAATCATATCGTCCCGCGGATTGATGTCGCGCCGCGCCGCCGAAGCGCTGATTGGGCGGGGCGGCGTCTCTGTGGACGGGAAGAAGGCGGTGATTGGGGATTCCGCCAATCCTGAAACGCAGGAAATCCTTGTTTCCGGCCGCCCGCTCCCGCCCCTCCCCAAGGCGGTGTACATACTCTTGAACAAACCGCGCGGGGTGACGACCACCTTGCGGGATGTTCACGCGAAAAAAACGGTGCGGGAATTGCTGCCAGAGAACCTCGGCTATCTTGTGCCGGTCGGCAGGCTGGATAAGGAGTCGGAGGGACTGCTGCTGATGACCAATGACGGGGCCGCCGTGCGGCGGCTGACGCATCCGTCCTCCGGCGTTGAGAAGGAATACAGGGTCACTGTTCTGCCGGATGAGGAGCTGACCATTACGATTACGGAAGGGAAAAAGCATCAGGTGAGGAATATGTGTAAAGTAAGAGGCTTAACAGTAACAAGGCTGATTCGCGTGCGCGAGGGCGCGCTGATGCTTGGGACTCTCAAGCCGGGAGAGTGGCGTTATTTGACGGAGAAGGAAATTGGCTATGTGCGCGGAAAATAGGGTTACGGTGGTCGGCGCGGGAGCGGCGGGGCTGATTGCAGCGGTACGGGCCGCGCAGTGTGGCGCGAATGTGCGGCTGCTGGAGCGGAACAACCGGCCCGGCGTGAAGCTGTCAATCACCGGGAAGGGACGGTGCAACGTCACGAACAACTGCGACGCGGACACGTTTCTGCGGCATTGCAACAACGGAAAGTTTTTGCGAAGCGCGCTGGCGCATTTCTCTCCGGCGGACGTAATGGCGTTTTTTGAGTCGCTGGGCGTCCCTTTGGTTACCGAACGGGGGCGGCGCGTCTTTCCGCAAAGCGGACAAGCGTCCGATATCGTAAATGCGCTTGTCCGCGAGGCGGCGCGATTGGGCGTCTCGATAGAATACGGACGCCGCGTCCGCGCCTTGGACGCGGGTTTTGAAAAAGGCGGCGCGCTGATACTGGCGACCGGCGGGATTAGCTATCCTAAAACCGGCTCTACCGGGGACGGATATCGGCTCGCCGAGCAAGCCGGGCATACGGTAGCGCCCCTTTCGCCGTCGCTGATTCCTCTGGAGTCTCCCGACGTGTTTTGCTCTGAGCTGCAAGGGTTATCCCTGCGGAATGTGACGCTCCGCCTGATAGACGGGCAGGGAAGGGAGCTTTTCCGTGAGGGGCCGGGCGAGATGCTGTTTACCCATTTTGGAATTTCAGGGCCGTTGGTACTGAGCGCGTCGGTGCTATGGAATAAAGGATGCGCGGCGGTCATAGACCTCAAGCCGGGATTGACGGAACAGCAGTTATATGCCCGTATTGAGCGTGATTTTATCCAATACGGCGCGAGGGAGACGGGCAACGCGCTTACCGACTTGTTGCATAAACGCATGATTTCCGTTATAATAAACCTTGCGGGGCTTAATGCCGCAAAAAGGGCGGCGGAGGTTACGCGGGCGGAACGGTTGGCGCTGCTTCAAACGATTAAGCGGTTTCCGATAGCCGTATCGGGCACGCGCCCTGCCGACGAGGCCGTTGTGACACGCGGCGGCGTGGTTTTGAAAGAAGTTGACCCGCGCACTATGCGGTCAAAGCTCCATAAAGATCTATATTTTGCGGGGGAGATTCTGGACTTGGACGGCTGCACGGGCGGATACAATTTGCAAATCGCGTGGTCTACAGGCTGGGCGGCCGGTGAAGCGGCGGCGGCGGGCCGCGGCGGAGAATGATTTGGGTGAACGGAAAGGAGCGGCGTTATGCAGGTTTGCAGCGTTGCCATCGACGGACCGTCGGGGGCGGGTAAAAGCACCATATCGCGCACGGTTTCAAAAAGGCTGGGGTTTGTCTACATAGACACAGGCGCGCTGTACCGTGTCATTGGCTTGAGGGTTGTGGAAACAGGCTTGATGGACTTGGACACGCTCAAGCTCTCCATTGAGTTTACAAACGGGGAACAGCGGATGTTCGACGGCACGCGCGACGTGACGGAGGCTATCCGCAGACACGAAGTCTCCAAGGCGGCCAGCGATTGCTCCGCGCTGCCGGAGGTGCGCGCTTTTTTGCTTCAGCTCCAGCGAGACCTTGCCGGCAAAAATAACGCGCTCATGGACGGGCGGGACATCGGTACGGTGGTACTCCCCAACGCGGATCTTAAAATTTTTCTTACCGCCACGCCCGAATGCCGCGCGCAGAGGCGTTTTGAGGAGTTATCCCAAAAGGGCGGCGTGTTTACCTACGAGCAAATCCTGTCGGACATCAAGCAGCGCGATTTCAATGACAGCACCCGCAAGGAAGCTCCGCTGAAAAGAGCGCCTGACGCCGTTTTACTGGATACCACAGGGAATACGTTTGATGAAAGCGCGTCCTTGGTGGAGGCCTTGATACGGGAGAGACTGACCGATGTTTTATAAATTCGCTCATATCGTCGTCGGTGTCATCTTTCGGGTTATTTTTCGGTTTAAGGTTATCGGGCGCGAAAATGTACCGGCGGGCGGCGCGCTGATTTGCGCCAACCATTCCTCGCTGACAGACCCGGTTTTTATCGCCCTTGCCTTGAAACGGAAAGACCGCCCGCGCTTTATGGCGAAGAAGGAGCTTTTTAAGATATTCGGTTTCAAGCAAATCATCATAGGCTTGGGGGCGTATCCGGTTGACCGCGGCGCGTCTGATTTGGCGGCTGTCCGAACGACGCTTCAAATCCTCAGGCAGGGACAGAATGTGCTTATTTTTCCTCACGGTCACCGTATTACGGCGGGCGGAGAGAACATGACGATGAAGAATGGCGCGGCGATGCTGGCTTTTCATTCGGGAGCGCCGCTGCTCCCGGCGTATCTGACGGCGGGGCGCAGGGTGTTTTTCGATAAAATCCAAGTGGTCTTCGGCAAGCCTTTCAACGTCGAGCAAAAGCCCGGCGTTAAGAGTTCGGAGCTATACGCGGCGCTGGCCGAGCGCTTGAAAGAGGAGATATATGCTCTCAAACCGAATTGAAATCATCCCCAACGCGGGATATTGCAGGGGTGTGGCCCGGGCGGTCAGGATGGCGGCGGACGCCGCGCCCTGTTATACGCTTGGCCCGCTGATTCACAATCGCCGCGCGGTGAGCGAGCTGGAAGCGGCCGGCGTGCGCGTCATAGAATCGGTGGATGAATTGCCCGAAGGCGGCACGCTGATTATCCGCACCCACGGGGCTTCGCCAGACTTATACGCCGAGCTGGAGGAGCGGGGAATCAGCTATCTGGACGCCACCTGCCCTGATGTGAGGAAGATACACACGCTTGTGTCCGCCGAAAGTGAGGGGGGAAGGCTTCTCCTTCTTTTTGGCGACCCGTCGCACCCGGAGGTAAAGGCGACCGTGGCTTGGTGCCGTGAATGCATTGTGTTTTCTGAATTTGAGCGGTTGAAAGAGCTTGCCGCGGATGCGGATAAGCCGATTACGATGGCGGCTCAGACAACCGCCGAATCGGCGATTTATGAAAAATGCCGTGAATTTCTTAAAAAAGAGTATACAAACGCGAAAATTCTTGATACAATATGCGGTGCAACCATTTTGCGTCAGTGGCAAACGGCGGAGTTATCGCGTCGGGCGGGCTTCATGGTTGTTGTGGGAGACCCGTCGAGCGCCAACACGAGGCACTTGGCAGCGGTGTGCGAATGTCCGGTTTTTATTGTGGAGGGCGGAAACGAAGTCCGCGCTTTGATGAAAGCCAATCAGGGCATTATGAGCGGCGTATCGCCGCTTGGCGTTACCGCAGGCGCTTCCACCCCGTCCGCCATCATTGAGGAGGTAGTGTCACATATGAATGAAGAACTCAGCGGCCTGACGCCGCAGGACGAACAGTCCCAAGAGCAAAATCAAGAACAGCAGCTCAGCGCGGAGCCGACCTTTGAGGAAATGCTGGAGGATTCCCTGCGCCCGCTGCACACCGGCGAAAAAATCACCGGCGTCATCACCGGCATTTCGCCTACCGAGATACAGGTCGATTTGGGCAGCAAGCACGCCGCTTATATCCCGCTGAACGAGCTGACGGACGACCCTGCCGTTGACCCCCATTCGCTGGTCAAGATTGGCGACGAAATCGAAACGTATATCATGCGCGTCAATGACGTTGAGGGGACGGCCATGCTCAGCAAGCGGCGCTTAGACACCGTTAAGAGCTGGGAAGACGTTGAATCGGCGCAGGAATCGCACGCTATATTAGAGGGAATCGTCGTTGAGGAAAACAAGGGCGGCGTTGTCGTCTCGGTCAGGGGTGTCCGTATCTTTGTGCCGGCCTCACAGACCGGGCTGCCCAGAGAGGCTCCGATGAGCGACCTTTTGAAGCAGAAGGTACGCTTGCGCGTGACAGAATTCCACCGTTCCCGCCGCCGCGTGGTCGGTTCCATCCGTTCCGTGTCGCAGGAGGATCGCCGCTCCGCCGCAAAAGCCGTGTGGGACAACGTGGAGGCCGGAAAGCAGTATAGGGGAGTCGTCAAGTCGATGACCGCGTACGGTGTTTTTGTGGATATCGGCGGTGTGGACGGGCTTGTGCATCTCTCAGAGCTTTCATGGCAGCGGCTGAAAGCGCCCACCGATTATGTCAATGTCGGCGACGAGCTGGACGTTACCGTCATCAGCGTGGATAGGGAAAAGCACCGTATCTCGCTGAGCCACCGCAAGCCGGAAGACAACCCTTGGCTGAAATTTGTCAACGTGTTCAATGTGGGCGACGTCGTCAAGGTCAAGGTCAACAAGCTGATGGCGTTCGGCGCGTTTGCCGAAATCACTCCCGGTGTTGACGGGCTGATTCACATATCTCAGCTTTCTGACCGCCGTATCGGAAAGCCGTCAGAAATCGTCAACGAGGGGGATACCATCGACGTCAAAATCACCGACATCGACCTCATCCGTAAAAAGATTTCTCTCTCTGCCCGCGCCCTCATTGAGCCGGAGCCGGAAGAGCAGTTTGACACCGGGCCGGACGAAATTGTCGCCATGTCTGACGAGACGGAAACGATTGTCGCGGAGAAGCTGGACATTGCGCCGGAAGAGCCGCCTGCCGAATCCACTGAGACCATTGAAATCATTGAAGAAGAGCCGGTGGCGGAGACGGCTGAAGAACCGGCCGAAACGCACATAGAAGAAACCGCGGAAGAAGCTGCCGAAGAAACGAAAGAAGAGACTCCCGCAGAGTCATCGGAAGAATAACCCTCAATAAATACACCGCCTTTGGTTAGAATATATCCAAAGGCGGTGTTTATTATGTTCAGAAAGTTGTTTATATGGATAATTCTGCTCTGCAATGTATCCCCCTGCATCGCGCTGCCCTACGAGAGCCTAACCTATCTCTACGGCGGCACAAGCCCCATTTACCAAAATAACATAGCCCGTACGCGGGGGAATCTTTCCACCGTTGCCGCCGACTATTTCCACATCGACGGAAACGGAAACGCCGCGCTTTCAAAAACGCCCGACAGACTCTTTATCCAAGCGCGGCAGCGGGAAGGGATTCGCGTCATTGCGTTCGTATCCAACCACTGGGATCGTGAGGCAGGGCGGAAAGCAATGGCGAAGCGCGCGTCGGTGGCGGCGACGCTGACTTATTGGGTAGAGCATTACGGTTTGGACGGTATTGATGTGGACATTGAAAACCTCACACATGCCGATCAGAATGATTTTACCGATTTTGTCCGTATGTTGAGTCATTTGCTGCCGAAGGACAAGCGCTTGAGCGTGGCGGTCGCCGCCAACCCGTACCGGCTGACCACCGGCTGGCACGGGCAGTATGACTACGCCGAGCTGGGGCGTTTATGCAATGTGGTGATGCTGATGACGTACGACCAGTCCTACGAGGGGAGCGCCGCCGGGCCGGTCGCGTCTTACAACTTTACCGAGGCGTCGGTTACCGAGGCCTTGCGGCATATCCCCAAGGAAAAGCTGGTGATGGGTATTCCGTTCTATGGGCGCTACTGGGCGTCGCTGAACAACGGGACAAAAATCGCCGGGCGGGCGTTCACCGTCTCGGATATCGACACCATCACCAAGCATTACGCCTCCGGCTTGTGGTATGACGAGGGGAATCACTGCGCCCGCGCCGCCGTGACCGTAAAAAGTACCGACCCCGCTATCGGGTTGTGGGGCGGCAGGCATCTGGCGGCGGGGACGTATGACATTTGGTATGAAAACGAGCAGTCTTACGCGGCGCGGATGGCTTTGTGCCGGAAGTATGACATCCTCGGCGTTGGAAGCTGGGCGCTGGGGCAGGAGCCGGAACGGGTATGGACGGGTTACCGCTTATGGCTGGGCGGCGTCCCGTTTGCCGATCTCGCGGGGCATTGGGCGGAGGAGGCGATGGCGGGGCTGTATGAGCTGGATGTCCTCTCGGGCGTGGGGAGCGCGCGCTGCGAGCCGGACAGGCCGGTCACCCGCGCCGAAGTCTGCGTCCTGCTTTGCAAGCTGCTGGACGTTCCGCCCCAGACGCCCTCCTCCGCGGCGCCCGCCGAAATCCGAAACCACTGGGCCGCGCCCTATCTGTGGAGTGCCGTACGGCGGGGTTTGATGGCGGGGGACAGCGGCGAGCACCCGCTCTACAGGCCGTCCGACCCGGTGACCCGCGCCGAGCTGGCGGCGTTCTGCGCCAACGCGCTGCATGTTCCGGGCGCAATTGACTACAATCAGGCGCATTTCCCGGACGTCGCGCCGCCGATGTGGTTCAACAACGCCGTCGTTACACTGCGCGTTTTCGGCGTTATGAGCGGGCTGCCGGACGGCAGCTTTCAGCCCTACGGCGGCGCGACCCGCGCTGAAGCGTCCAGCGTGATTTTCAAAATGCTCAACACCGAGCGCAAGGACTTCTCCGGGCAGCTCCAGCGCGCACGCCCACCGTATGTGCTGGATCCGAGGTAGGGGGCAGTTGATAGTTGACAGTGGATAGTTGATAGTTGACAGTTGGGGGGACGGGGGGTTTACAAGAGTAGGGGGATGCGTTATAATGTAGTCAAAAGGGGGTGCTTCTGTGAACGAGACTGTTATGAACGCGAGTGCGTTGCCGTCGTTTTTGGCGGAGACGCTTAAAACCGGCAGAATACGGGTGCGAGAGAACAACCGCGTCGTTACGATAGAGCCTGTTGACGAAAAGCCGGATTGCACAGCCGGATTGCGCGGTATTCTTGCGGATTGTCCCGAAATGTCCGCAGATAAATTCGCAGAGCGCAAACGCGCGGACAAGGTGCTTGACCGATGACCCGCCGATACGTTCTCGACGCTTGCGCATTGCTTGCCTTGCTCCGCGACGAAGAAGGGGCGGATATGGTCGCCGGCGTCATCAACGCCGCAAATGCCGGTGAAGCCGACGCCGCAATCCATAAAGCCAATTTGCTTGAAGTCTACTATGACGTCTACCGCTTCGCCGGCAAAGCAAAGGCCGACGAAATCATCCGGGAAATAAAAGCCTGCCCGATATCCGTTATCTCCGATATCAGTGACGCCCTGTTTGAAGAAGCGGGGCGTTTTAAGGCGTCGTACAACATCTCCTTCGCCGATACCTTCGCCCTCGCAACCGCCTCCGTCACCGGCGCCGCCCTGCTCACGACCGATCACCACGAAATGGATAGAATAGAACAGACAGAGCAAACTGTCAAATTCCAATGGGTACGCTGACCCACACAGCCCACGGCTCAGTTGATAGTGGATAGTTGACAGTTGATAGTTGGGGGGGCGGGGGGTTTACAAGAGTAGGGGGATGCGTTATAATGTAGTCAAAAGGGGGGGCGTCTGTGATGAGTGAAATCCTGTTTTATATCGAAGAGTCCGCAGACGGAGGGTTTGAAGCCAGCGCGGTGAACCATTCCATCTTTACGCAGTGCGACGACTACGCCGAACTGCCCGACACGCTGCGCGACGCTGTGCGCTGCCACTTCGACGAGGGAGAAGTCCCCGCGCTGATTCGGATGCACCTCGTGAGGGACGAGGTCATCGCCGTATGAAATTGCCGCGCGATGTTGACGCAGACCAGTTGGTTCGCGTCTTGGTGCGTTGCGGTTACAGCGTATCAAGGCAGACCGGAAGCCACATCAGACTGCAAAAACAGGACGGAACACACCAAATAACCATCCCAAATCACAGCCCCATCAAAATCGGGACGCTGCAAAGCATTTTGAAAGATGTTTGCCGCGAAAACAACATGGGCATGGCGGACTTGTCTGCTATGCTATAACCAACCCACATCCCCCGCACGCCCGACGGTGGGGGGGTGGATTTTGTTTTTACACAGAATTTACAAAGAAATTTTTAGCGTTTTACTTGCTTTTTGCTTTCGGGCGTGATATACTACACAAGGTGTGCCATGCGCCGCCCCGCTACTACCCGGGGCGGTGACACTTAAATTACAGGGGGACAACTCTATGAAACGCTCAACACTCAAAAAATCCACCGCAAGACTCCTCGTCGCGGTCATGCTCCTCTCCATCTGGCTACCGACGGTGGTTTTGCCGACGGTGGCGGTGGTGACGGATTTTGAGAAATTGAACCTCGCAATAATCGCGTTCAACGGCGGCAGTGGGGATATGGTGATAGAGATTAGTGGTGAGATAGAGGTTGAAGAGACTCTGAATATAACGAACACTTCTGACACACTCACAATCACGGGCGGTGAGCTTAAACGCTACGTTGGGGACTTTTTTGATTCTACTAAAGTAGCACATCTAGGCTCGTTTTTTTTCGTGGATGAGGATGCTACGCTTATTTTGCAGGGCGTTACGATTGACGGAAGTTTGGACGTGAATGACATTAACCCACCTAGTGGTTCTCCTGTGCCGGAGACGCTTATTTTTGTAGCAGGGACATTTGAAATGGAAACAGACGCGGTGCTGAAGGATAATATACTTATTGCTGATCTGGGAGAGGAACGCAGACCCAATAACGGCGGCGCGGTGATTATAGCCGGCGGCGGCGAGTTCAATATGAAAGGCGGTACGATTAGCGGCAACAAAGCCAACGTAGGCGCTGCTGTAGCTATTGCCGAGAACGGCGAGTTCAACATGAACGGTGGTACGATTAGCGGCAATACAACCGAGGGAAGCGGCGGTGCTGTAGCTATTGCCGAGAACGGCACGTTCAACATGAGCGGCGGGACGATTAGCGACAACGAATCTGGATGGTGGGGCGGCGCGGTAGTTGTAAGCGGCGCGTTCTATATGAGCGGCACAGCCGTGATTACGGACAATAATGCAGAAACCGGCGGTGCTGTGTATGTAGGTGCGGATGGCGCGTTCATCATGGGCGGCGGGACGATTAGCAGCAACGAAGCCGATACATTCGGCGGCGCGGTGTACATACGAGGCGGCTTGTTTATGGATTGTACGTGTGATGATTCATGCTGTGATCCTTGTTTGTGTGACGGCGATTCAGTTTGCGAGAACTGTGTCTTCTCTAGCGGCACGTTTGACATGGAGGGCGGCACGATTAGCGGCAACGAAGCTGGATGGGACGGCGGCGCGGTGTATATAAGCGACGGCACGTTTACCATGAGCGACGGCACGGTTAGCGGCAACGAAGCCGAACGAGGCGGCGCGGTGTATGTAAGCGACGGCACGTTTGACATGGAGGGCGGCACGATTAGTGTCAACGAGGCAGACACCGGCGGCGCGGTGTATATAGGTGGCGGCATATTCGCCATGACCGGCGGAGAGATTACAGATAACGTATCGACAGACAAAAGCGGCGCGGTATTCGTAGAAGGTGACGGCACATTTAGTTTAGGCGACGCCTTGATTGAAGATAACGATGGAATAAAGATGACGGGCGGAAGTTTGATACTCAGCGATGACATTACGCTGAGAGAGCAAATCTGTATTGTGCCGCCGGGCCCAACCGAACAACCGACTGTACTTATAGACGGCAAAAACAAGTCCATCAAGAGAGGTATCGCGGGTGACCTTATCACCATAGACGCCAGTACGCTTACGGAAGACCGAACCGGAACCCTTACGCTCAAAGACATCATCCTAGACGGCAACAACGCCGTCGCGCCTTATGCCACAAACGGCGGCGGGTCACTTGTACGCGCCGTGGGTGCTGACGTCGGAGTAGGCGAAGTCATCCTCGACGGCACGGTGCTGCAAAACAACATCTTCACCGGCGGCACGGGCGGCGGCGTATTTGTGGACGGCTACGGCAAGCTCACCATGAACGCAGACTCAATCATTCGCGGCAATACCGCTGAATGGGGCGGCGGTGTGTATGTGGGTCAAGACGGCGAGTTTACCATGAAGGCAAACTCAGTCATTCGCGGCAATACCGCTGATGAAAATGGCGGCGGCGTGTATGTGGGCACTGACGTCGAGTTTACCATGAACGGCATCATCGAAGAGAATGAAGCCGAGGAAGGCGGCGGTGTGTATGTGTATGTTGCCGGCGAACTTATCATGCTGCCCGGCTCTAGGATTAGCGGCAACCTTGCCGAGTACGGCGGCGGCGTATATTTGAGCCACAACGAATTTGCAAGCGAGGGCGGCGCATTTACCATGAGAGGCGGCGAGATTTCTTTCAACACGGCGACCGAGTTTGGCGGCGGCGTAATTGTTCGTGCAGAAAGTACGTTTGACATGGTCTTCGGCGCGATTGGGTTTAATGAAGCGTTGATGGAAACTGTTGTATATGAAGGCGGGCATGATGTGGATGTGAATTTGGACGCGGGCGGCGTATTCACCATGCAGGGCGGCGCAATCGCGAATTTTGAGGATAAGATAGAAAACGCCGTTTATATCTACGACGAGTTGGATAATGATACCGGCTTTGCTTTCCCCGGCTCGGCTGGTAACGGTATCTTGATAGCGTGGGACGGCGTCAGTAAAGAAACTGACACCGGATTGACGGTGTACTCGAACGGGGTTGAAGTGGATAACCCGGTGGATGGCAAAGGAACGGCTTGGTGGGTAAATCCGCTCCATTTCATGGACATGGGCGGCACTGCTGGCTTCATGTCCGCGCCGGACGCGGAGCCGAATGAAGACTGCGGCAACCCGAACTGTGAGTGCGACCCGTGTTCCGGCATCGGCTGCGAGTGCGACCCCGGCAGCGGCAACGGGAACGGCAACGGCGGCGATTATGTATACGTTTCGCCGTCGCCGAGCGCGGAGCCGACGAAGGACAGGGATGTTGTGTACATCTACGGCGACGGGGAGCTGATTAAGGAGTTTTCGCTGAACGAGCTTTGGGCGGATACCGAGGGCTTGGCGATGCTGATGACGGTCGAGGGCGAGTATGAGGAGCTGCGGATTGACGTGCCGGTTTGGTGGTTTGGGGAAGAGGAGAGAGCCGGCGCGGAGCTGGTGGTCTATAATGAGACGCACGGGGCTGCGGGGATAACGGCGGCGAACGTGGCGGCTTTGGGCGACGGCGCGGAGACGGTGTCGTATCTGCTGGTGAAGGGGAGCGTGGCGCTGTCGGCGCTGGCGGACGGGACGGAGCTGGAGGACTGGTATGCGTACGGCGCGCCTGTGGTGCTGGGGCTGCCGGGGTTTGACCCGGAGGCGGACGCGGACGGCGGCGACTGGGTCGCGGTGCGGGTGCTGGCGGACGGGACGGAGAAGATTGTGCCGCTGAGCGTGCTGCGCGGCGAGTTGGTGACGGTGCTTGCGGCGTCGGCGGGGACGTACGACGTGCGGGCGAACCCGAAGGCGTTTGGGGACGTGTCAGGCTGGGCGACGGCTGCGATAAAGTTTGCGGCGGCGCGCGGAATCGTGGCCGGCGTGGGCGACGGGCTGTTTGCGCCGGAGCGCGCGGTGACGCGTGCGGAGTTTGTGACGATGCTGGTGCAGATGCTGGGGATAGACAGTGTACAGTTGATAGTTGATAGTGGAGAGTTGATTGTGTTTGAGGACGTTTTAGAGGGCGCTTGGTATTATGAGCATGTCATGCTGGCGGCGGCGCTGGGCGTGACGGCGGGCGTCGGCGGCGGGAAGTTCGCGCCAGACCGTGTGATTACGCGGGAGGAAATGCTGACGATGGCGTGCGCGGCGCTGGCGAAGTACGGCCTGCTGGACGATACGGTGTGCGGCTTGGAGCATTGCGCGGGCGAGTGCGGCGAGGAGGGCTGTCTGGCGGGGTATACGGATGTTGACGACGTCTCGGCGTTCGCGCTGGACGCGGTGACGACGATGGTCTGCCACAGCTTGATTGTCGGCACCGGCACGGGGGACACGCTGAGTCCCAAGAGCGCGGCGTCCAGAGCGGAAGCGGCGCAGTTCATCGCCAACGCGGTGCGGTACGTGGTGCCGGACTACAGCTCGCTGATAGAGGACTGATGTGATGAGCTATACGTCGGAAGTATTGGAGCGCGCGATAGCGCGGAGTCCGGGGGAACCGGAGTTTCATCAGGCGCTGCGCGAGGTGATTGAGACGCTGGGCGGCATCTTTGAGCGGCGGCCGGAGTTTGTGCGGTGGAAGATACTGGACAGGCTGGTGGAACCGGATCGATTTGTGTCGTTCCGCGTGCCGTGGGTAGACGGCGCGGGCGAGGTGCAGGTCAACCGGGGCTACCGGGTGCAGTACAACAGCGCGATTGGGCCGTACAAGGGAGGCATACGCTTCCACCCGTCGGTGACGGGCAGCGTGATTAAGTTTTTGGGCTTTGAGCAGACGTTCAAGAACGGGCTGACCGGGCTGCCGATTGGCGGCGGCAAGGGCGGCGCGGACTTCGACCCAAAGGGTAAGAGCGACACGGAGGTTTTGGCGTTCTGCCAGAGCTTTGTCAATGAGCTGTACCGGCATATCGGCCCGGACACCGACGTCCCGGCGGGGGATATCGGCGTGGGCGCCCGCGAGGTGGGGTATATGACGGGGCAGTATAAACGGCTGACCGGCAATATGCCGGGGGGCGTCTTCACCGGGAAAGGCCCGTCGTACGGCGGCTCGCTCGGACGCCCGCAAGCCACCGGCTACGGGCTGGTTTATCTGATGGAGGAGTTGCTGCGCCGCAAGGGGCTTTCGTTCGAGGGCAAGCGCGTGGCTGTCTCCGGCGCGGGCAATGTGGCGATTTACTCGGCGGAGAAGGTGGCTCAGTTGGGCGGCAAGCCGGTCACCGTCAGCGACTCGGGCGGCTATATTTATGACGCGGACGGCGTAGACATTGAGCTGTTGAAGAGGATTAAGTTTGAACGCAATGAGCGGCTGACGGCGTATAGGGACGCGAAGCCGTCGGCGGAATATAAGGCGGGCGGCATGGTCTGGGAAATTCCGTGCGACGTCGCTCTGCCGTGCGCCACGCAGAACGAGCTGCCCAAAGCGGGCGCGGAGCTGCTGGTGAAAAACGGCTGCAAGGCCGTGGGCGAAGGCGCGAATATGCCGTCTACGCCGGAGGCTGTGGAGGTCTTTGCGGAAAACGGCGTGATTTTCGCGCCGGGAAAAGCCGCCAACGCGGGCGGCGTGTCGGTCTCCGCGCTGGAAATGACCCAAAACTCCATGCGCCGCCCTTGGACGTTCGAGGAGGTAGACCGTTCCCTGCTGGAGATTATGAAGGGCATCGTAAGGCAGATTACCGAGGCCGCGGAGACGTTCGGACAGCCGGACAACTTGGTGCTGGGCGCCAACGCCGCCGGTTTTCTGCGGGTGGCCGAGGCGATGATGGGGCAGGGCGTGGTGTAAAGGGATACGATTTATGGGCGGATTAATTCCGCCGTATTGGCCTTGATGGCGTCGATGATGTCAAAGATGCTGTTCGCTTTGTCCCGAAGCGCGATTCCGCTCACGAAGGGAATCCCCGTGTCATGGCAATCACTGCCCGCTTGCATCGGCAAACCGTGCAGGCGGGCAAATTCAAGCGCTTTGCGATTGACCTCATCGGGCATCCCGGCGTTGTAGACTTCGACGCCGTCCATCAGGCGCGGTTCCACTGGGCCGGGGTTGCGAATCCAAAAGGCCTCGCGGAACGGGTGTGCCTGCGCCAGATACCCGCCGTTGGCGCGAACGAGGGCGCTGAAACGCGCCACCGACAGCTTGTCCATATCGGTGTTCGCAAGCAGAAAATCGGGGGACAGCCCGTATGTAAGGAATTCCTGCCCGCTTACGCTGAACTCAAATCCGAAGAAAACATCCAGCCCGCACAAATCGCCCTCTTTCTTTGCCAGCTCGTAGCCGGAGCAGAAAAACGCCATCTTCTCCGCCCACGGCCAATCGCGCGGGCAGCCGGAGTTGCCGTTTATAAAGTGGTCGGTCACGATGATGCCCGTGTACCCCCCGGCTTTATAGGCGCGTACCTGCTCAACCGGCGAGGCGGCGGCGCACGCGCTCACAGGCGCGGTGTGCAAATGGGTTTCATAAAGGAACACGGTATCAGCCCTTTCGCGCTATTTTTCTTCGCAGAGACCATTGTACCACGCGCAACAGCAAAACGCAACCAAATCGAACAGAGAGGGGAGCGCTTTTTGAACCTGATATTTGTCCTCGGAATCATTCTTGTGATTGCCGTCCTGTCCTGTAAGGCGACAAAAAGGGCGGGGCTTCCCATCTTAGTGGGCTTTATTTTCATTGGCATATTGATTGGAAGATGGTTTGGCTTCGCGGACGTCTCCTACGCGGAGCGTATCTGTAACTTTGCCCTCCTGCTGATTATCTTCACCGGCGGTTTCCAGACGAATTTTGCCGCCGCCAAGCCCGTGCTGGGCGTGTCGGTTTTGCTTTCGGCAGTCGGGACTGTGCTGACGGCGGGATTGGCGGGTGTGTTTGCCTATTTTGTGCTGGGGCTTGAGTTTTATGAGGCAATGCTGCTGGGCGCGGTTCTGTCCTGCACGGATGCGGCTTCGGTCTTTTCGATACTGCGCTCGAAGAAATTGAGCCTGAAAAACAATCTGGATTCAGCCTTGCAAATTGAGAGCGGTTCAAATGACCCGACGGCCTATATGCTTACCGTTGTACTCATTTCAATGGCCTCGGGCGGTTCGCAAAACGTGCCGTTGTTATTGGCGATGCAGATTATTGTCGGCGCGGCGGCGGGATTTTTGGGCGCGAAATTGGGGCAGCTTATCATAAACAAGCTGAACTTAGATATCGAAGGTCTTTATGCCGTACTGCTTACGGGCGTCGCGTTTTTTATCTACGGCGCGGCGGCGCAGTTTGGCGGAAACGGGTTTTTGGCGGTCTATATCGGCGGCATCATCTTGGGGAACAGCCCCTTGATACGCAAGAGAATCCTAGCCGGGCTGTTCGGCGCGTTTTCCATGATTGCGCAGGTAGCGCTCTTTATTGTCTTGGGCATCCTGTTTGTTCCGTCGACATTTTTGGCCGTTGTGCTGAACGGGCTGCTGTTTGCCTTGTTTTTGTTCTTTGTCGCGAGGCCTATCGCCGTTTTCGTGCTGATGAAGCCGTTTGGCCGAAGTCTCCGCGAAATCGGGCTGGTGTCATGGGCGGGCTTCAGGGGCGCGTCGTCTATTGTGTTCGCCACCTACCTGCTTTCGGCGGGGCTTCCTTACGGGGAATATGTATTCAGCGTTGTATTCTTTGTCTGTATGCTGTCTGTTATCCTTCAAGGCTCACTAATCGCGCCGGTTGCAAAGGCGTTGAAAGTCCTTAGTCCTGAGAAGCGTGTGTTAAAAACCTTTACAGAGTATACGGCTGAGATTCAGCAAGAATTGCTGGAGGTGACGGTTCCGTTCGGAAGTGTGGTTTGCGGCAAAGCCATTTTGGAACTTGGCTTGCCGGAGGACTTATATATCCTTATGATTCGCCGGGAGGGTAGAACCATTGCGCCAATCCAGTCAACCGTCATACAGGAAAACGACATTTTGGCAATCGCCGGTGGCGATAAGGAAAAACTTCTAAAGCTGCACGACGCAATCGGCGGATAGAATCAGGGGGCGCACAGTGTGCGCCCCCTGAAATTTTGCTGCTTAATAATTCACAGCACGGAGTTCGAAATAGGATTGTGGGTGGACACAGACGGGGCATTTTTGCGGTGCGCTCACAAAGTCGGCAATATGCCCGCAGTTGCGGCAAATCCAGACGGATTTCTCTTTTTTGGCGAAAACCGTGCCGTCCTCGATGTTTTTGAGCAGGGCAAGATAGCGTTCCTCGTGTTCTTTTTCGATATTGCCCACCTTCTCAAACAGAAAAGCAATATCGTCAAAGCCTTCCTCACGGGCTTCCTCCGCCATCCGCTTGTACATCGAGGTCCATTCCTCGTTCTCGCCGGCGGCGGCGGCCTTGAGGTTTTCAGCGGTTGAGGGAATTTCCCCGCCGCAGAGCAGCTTGAACCAGATTTTCGCGTGTTCCTTTTCGTTGCCGGCCGTTTCCTCAAACAAAGCGGCGATTTGCTCGTAGCCGTCCTTTTTGGCTTTGGAGGCGAAGTATGTATACTTGTTGCGCGCCTGACTCTCGCCGGCAAATGCCTCCATCAGATTTTTCTCGGTCTTGGTGCCTTTCAGATTTGCCATGTTTACCTCTCCTTTATATATGATTGGGATTACTGTCTTTAATCGCGGGCTGAAGCGCATTTTAAGCATAAGCCCCAAAACATGATATCATGCGCATCCACTTGGAGCCCATATTTTTGCTGAACCACGCAGTTAAGTCCCGAAAGAATTTCAATTTCCACGTCCGAAATGCTGCCGCAGCCGTCGCACTTGAAGTGATAATGCTGTTTTGCAGTCCCATCGTACCTCTCCAAGCTGTCGGAAAGGGAAAGTCTCCGCGCGCCGCCGCTTTCGGCAAGCTGGCGCAAATTGCGGTACACGGTCGTCTTACTAATTGTGGGGTGGGTTTTGTGAACCTCCGAGTATACCTCGTCAACCGTCGGATGGGTGCGAAGCATTTTCAGCGTGTCTAGGATAATTTGCCGCTGCACGGTATTTCTTTGAGCCGCCATAGTATAACCAGCCTTTAATAACAATCATTATCAATTAACATTATACTGCATAGGTATTCCGGCGTCAATAGGCTGCCGCAATATTTGCAAATTCTTTTTCTGTAAGCGGTATGCCATCAAGCCCTTGCTTCAGCCACATTCCGCTTTGGACAATCTCATATTCAGGGCTATATTTGCCGCGCCAACTCGGACTTGCTGAGAAATCTCTTGACAAATGAAGCGCTGCTATAATCCCCTCCTCTATATGCAATCGCTCCCGCTCAGTTGCCACAGGAAAACAGATAAACGTGAAGTGAGCGCGCATATATTTCGTGACTTGTTTCTCAACCTTTGATTGAAATATCGGGTCATATCTGCTGCCTAAACGAGTGACATTTTTAGGTTTACTTGTATCAACAGTCCAGACATCAAGATAAGGGTGATGGTTCTTGTTCAAAATGGCTTTACCGATGTTTTTACGGAAGATACTTCCATCCTTGTTCTCTCTTATAAAGTGATCTTTCAACCTACTCCGTAATCGTCCATCGCTCCTGTGTGTGCCAACACGAACAATTCTGTCCATACCGCAATAAGATTCGCCAACTTCAAAAACGACATAAATGCCGCTATCAAAATCAATTTTGCTAATCGTATCCCACTTAAATCGCGGCATAGTGTTAAACAGCTTATGCAATCGGTAACAGATGGAAGATTGATTCGTTGTATCTGCGCGAAGCAACTCGTTCAACCTTGCCAGTCGTTCACCCATAGGTAGTCCTAGCAAAGGAAGTTTTATATTTGGAAGTTGCGCCTGTAAAGGAGCGTAATAATTTCTTCCAGCGAGAATTATAAATTCTGTTTTATGGATATCATACAGCATCGCTATTTGTTCCGCAGTCCTTATACCCCAATCCGACAATTCTGTCGGGGATTTATCGTTAAGTGATTCATCATATGGAGCTATCGTTTCATCCAGTCGAACCAGTCCATACTTTGCAGAAATTACATAAATATTATTATCGCTTGAAAGGATTTGCGCGTAAGCAAGAGATTTGCTGAATAAATTACTTGCAGTGTAAAGTAGACGCGCTTCGCATGGATATGTAAGTTTCAGTTTTGAGCAAGATATTAAGACAACAATATTATGTTCCATACGCAATCCTCCTGCGAAATATTTTGTCTAAATAATAATACAAACCTCTCCCCGACGAAAAAGCATCGGGGAGAGTTCGCATTAGTTCCTAATGGCGGAGAGGAGGGGATTTGAACCCCTGGTGCGTTTTTGCGCACACACGATTTCCAGTCGTGCTCCTTCGGCCGCTCGGACACCTCTCCTTGCCGCTGGCGGTCAAGCCGTCTTCTATTATAATCGTCTCATTGGGACTTGTCAAGCCCGAAAACATGATGTATAATAAAGTTGAGTTTCTTGGAGGAGGTTTTTGCCAATGCTGCATAATGTTGTGGAAGACCTTGTGGAGGAGTGGATTGAAAAGGTTTTGCCGCAGTATACCTGCTGTAAATGCGCCAAATGCCGGCTGGATATGATGGCGATGTCCTTGAATAAACTGAAGCCGCATTACGTCGTGGCGCGCGATTTATTTTCAAAAACACGCTATTTGAATACCAGCTTGCAAAATGACATTATGATGGCGGTCGTGACCTCTGTGGAATTTATCAAAGACCACCCAAGGCACGATACGGAGTAACTGGCGGCGCGGGAATTTGAAACGATACGAACTATACTACATTAAGGAGAGGTTTTATGCAGTACGGACAATTTGACCTGCAAAACAGGGAGTATGTCATCACCAACCCGGCGACGCCGTCGGCATGGGCGAACTACCTCGGCTCCCCTGAATACGGCGCCATCATCTCCAACAACGCGGGCGGCTACAGCTTTGTGAAGTCCGGGGCTAACGGGCGGATTCTCCGCTACCGCTTCAATTCGGTGACGTCGGACCAGCCGGGACGCTACATCTATCTGCGCGACGCCGAAAGCGGAGACTTTTGGTCTGGCTCATGGATGCCGGTCGGCAAGCCGCTGGACACCTACGCGTCAGAGTGCCGCCACGGCACGGCGTATACGGTCATCGGCTCGGAGTACTCCGGGATCAAGACCGAGACGCTGTATTACGTGCCGCTGGACGCGACGCATGAGGTCTGGCGCCTGAGGGTGACCAATACCGGCGATAAAGCAAGAAAATTGGCTGTTACGGGTTACTGCGAGTTCACGAATGATTCAAATTATGAGCAGGATCAAGTCAATCTGCAATACACGCTTTTTATCACCCATACCTATTTCAAAAACAATTTCATCCTCCAAAAAATCAATGAAAATTTCAACGATCCGAGAAAAGAGCGTTTTTTCGGCGTGGCGGGCGCGGAGGTTTCCGCCTATTGCGGCGACAGAGACAAATTTGTCGGCTCCTACCGGGGCTATCATAACCCAGCGGGGATTACCGACGGGCTGAAAAACGAACTCAACTACAACGGCAACTCCTGCGGCGCACTGCAAAGCGATATCACGCTGGCGCCGGGTGAAACCAAAGAAATCATCTACATCCTCGGCGCCAAGCCCGAAGCTGAGGCGGCGGAGCTGGTGGCCGCATATAAACAGCCGGGGCGCGCGGACGCGGAGCTTGCGGAGCTGAAAAGATTCTGGCACAGCAAGCTGAACAATCTGCAAGTCAACACCCCGGACGAGAAATTCAACAACATGGTCAATGTCTGGAACGCCTATCAATGCTTTATTACGTTCATTTGGTCACGCGCCGCGTCTTTCCAATACTGCGGGCTGCGCAACGGGTTTGGCTACCGCGACACGGTGCAGGATATTCAGGGGATTATCCACCTCGCGCCTGACTTGGCCCGTAAACAGATTGAGTTTATGCTCTCGGCGCAGGTATCCAACGGCGCGGGACTGCCGCTGGTGAAATACAACCATACCCCCGGCAAGGAGGACACGCCGGACGACGTTTCCTATGTCAAAGAGACGGGTCATCCTAGCTATCGCGCCGACGATGCGCTGTGGCTCTTCCCGACGATTAAAAAATACATCGACGAGTCAGGCGAAATCTCCTTCCTCGACGAGGAAATCCTTTTTGCTGACAAAGAGGAGAAAGCGTCGGTTTACGAGCATCTCAAACGCGCTATACAGTTTTCGCTCGACAACCTCGGGTCGCATGGGATGCCCGCCGGCCTGCACGCCGACTGGAACGACTGTCTGCGCCTAGGCAAGCTGGGCGAGAGTACCTTTGTGCTGTTTCAGTTCTTCTATGCCTTGCGGATTCTCAAGGACTATGCTGCCCTTAAAAACGACACAGACTACGCGGCTTTTCTGGATAAGGCAATCGCCGACGTTGACGGCAAAATCAACGGTTTTTGCTGGGACGGCGACCGCTGGATTCGCGGTTTCCGTGAAGACGGCGTTGTCATCGGCAAGCGCGGTGACCCGGAGGCTTCGATGTGGCTTAACCCGCAGTCTTGGGGCGTCATTTCGGGCGCGTCCTCGCCGGAGCGGGGCGCTGCGACGATGGATACGGTGTACAAGGAGCTGAACACGCCGTACGGCGTCATGCTGATGTATCCCGCGTATCAAAAGCACGCGTTTCCCGGAGCGCTGGCGGTTTGCTTCAACAAAGGCATCAAGGAAAATGCGGGAATCTTCTCCCATTCCCAAGGCTGGGCGATTCTTGCCGAGGCGCTTTTGGGGCGCGGCGGCAGAGCCTATGAATACTGGCGCGAGGCAAGCCCGGCGACGTATAACGAGGACGCCGACCGCCGGGTGCTGGAACCGTATGCCCACGGGCAGACTGTTGAGGGAAGGGACAGCCCGTTTGCCGGACGCGCCCATGTGCATTGGCTGACCGGAACCGCCTCCACCGTTATGGTGGGGACGGTCGAGGGCATCCTCGGTCTGCGGCCCGCGCCGGACGGCATCACCGTCAACCCGTCCGTTCCGGGCGAATGGAAGGATTGGTCGATGACCAAAAAGCTGCGCGGGAAGACGCTGAACATCAAAATCAGCAACCCCGCCGGACGCGAGAGCGGCGTCAAAGCCGTAACGGTCAACGGGCAAAAGCTGGACGGAATCTTTATTCCCGATACCGCGCTGAAGGATGAAAACGACGTTGTCATTGAAATGTAAAGAGACGGAAAAAGCCATAGGCCGCCTTTTAGAAGCAAAAGGCGGCCTTCGCCGTACCCTGCTGGTTGTGCCGGACTATACGCGTCTTCACTCCGGGGCGGGGGCTATCGCGCAGACAATTTACCGCGTGTTGGAACCGGGGTGCAGGGTGGATTTACTGCAAGCGCTTGGTACACACGCGCCGATGACGGCAGAGCAATGCGCCGAAATGTACGAAAATATCCCGTTTGAGCGGTTCATCCCGCACCGTTGGCGGGATGATGTGATACGGGTGGGCGAGGTTCCGGGGGCGTTTATGCGGGAGCTGTCCGGCGGGCTGATGGAAGAGCCGGTCGGCGTGGACGTCAACAGACGGCTGTTTGACCGTTATGATTTCATCCTGTCTATCGGGCAGGTCGTGCCGCATGAGGTGGCGGGGATGGCCAACCACGCCAAGAATATTTTTGTTGGCATCGGCGGCGAGGAGATGATACACGCGAGCCATATGCTGGGGGCGTTTGCCGGCATTGAGCAGGTGCTGGGCAAAACCGACACGCCCGTGCGCCGACTCTTTGACTACGCTTCCCGCTTTATTGAAAAACTGCCGCTGACCTATATCCTTACCGTCACGGACGGAAGCATGTTCATAGGGGAGGGGAGGGCGTGCTTTGAGCAAGCCGCCGCCCGTTCGCAAGAAACCGACATAACCTTCTTGGATGCGCCGCTGCAAAGGGTGATTGTCAAGCTGGATGCGCGGGAATACCGGAGTATGTGGCTTGGCAACAAAGCCATTTACCGCACCCGCATGGCGATGGCCGACGGCGGTGAACTAATCATCCTTGCGCCCGGTGTGGAGCGTTTCGGCGAAGACGCGGTGATTGACGCGCTGATTCGCAAGTACGGCTATCGCGGCAGGGAGGAAATCATCCGCCTGTTCCGGGAAAACAAGGATTTACGGCAAAATATGTCCGCCGCCGCCCACCTGATACACGGCAGCGGCGACGGACGCTTTACGATAACTTACTGTACGCGCCACCTCACCGAAGCGGAGGTGACCGGCGTCGGGTTCGGGTATATGCCGTATGACGAGGCGGTTGAGAAGTACGGGAATGACAGGGAAGCGTACCGCATCGCAAACCCCGCGCTCGGACTGTGGGCGGCGAAAGAGCGGTTCACCCCGCCACCGGAATAGCCTTTTAAGGGCGGAGTATGCTTATTTCTAAACATAATATCCATCAGCGAGTAACCCGAAATTTAGCCTGTCGTATCTTTTCCCGCCAAAATAAACTGCTTTGCGTTCCCGTCCTTCGAATTCAAATCCTAAACCCTCAAGAGATTTTTTTGCGGAAATATTTATCTCAAGCGTATTCGCGGTGATGCGTTCTATACCAACATGCTGAAAGGCATAATCAATCATCAATTCAGCGGCTTCTTTTCCGTATCCTTTATTTCGGTTTTCAATTTTAGCAATTCCCATACCTATTGAGCAAGAGCGGTTTTTGTTATCAATGTCTTGTAATGCCACATCACCGATAATTGTGTCGCCGCCAAGAAAAATACCAAGCCTTATATGTTTGTTCCCCTGTAATTTCTGTATTTCATCAAACCATTCGTCCGCTTTTTCTACAGAGTGCCCGATGTTCAAAGGTTCGGCCTGATTATCAAAATCATATTCAAAATCTTCCCATAGTTTTTTACAATGCGCCCTTTCCATAGCGGCAAGGTAAAGTCGTTTGCCTTGTAGTTTTAACATTCGTGTAACCTCCGCAAAATATCAATTCGCTTCGTCAAAAATTCACTAGGTCGTTGTAAAGGCTTACCATTTACATGTCCCGTAAGACACGCGCTGTTCAAACGGCAGCTTCTCACGGCGGGAGCCGGGGCCGTCGGGCAGGCCGATGGGCAGGACGACGCGGAGGTGAAATTCCGCAGGCGCGTTTAGGACGGCGAGGGCGGCTTTTTGTTTGTCTTCGTCGAAATACGGGCTGTCCAGCCAGAGGGAAGCGTAGCCGAGCGCGGTTGCGGCCAGCAGCATTTGAGCGGCTGCGGCGGCATAGTCCTCGACTTCGAAGTTGTATTGTCCCGTTTGCGTTGAGCTGTCGGTCAGCAGGGCGATGGCCGCCGGGGCGGTCAGCATTCCGTCGGTCGGCATGACATCACAAAGAGGTTGTAAAGCCTCTTTGCTTGACAGAATAACCAAGCGGACGCATTGGCTGTTCATCCCGGTGGGCGCGGCAAGACCGGCTTTAGCGATTCGCTCAAGATCGGCAAGCGGTACAGGCGTCGGCTTGAAGCGTTCCTTGTGGGAGTAGCGGTTTTCGACCGCCTCAAAAAAATCCATCATTGCTTCCATCATCTTTTCCCCGCCGAACTGCTTGACGCAACCTTTACCCGCGTGGTATGCGTACGCAGGAAGCTGTCCTCGGCGACGGTCATCCGTGCTTCGCCGGCCACAATGTAGTCGTCCGCGCAGGACGCCGCCTTAACGGGGCGGTGCTTTTTGTACTCCACAGTTAGGACAATGGCTGCAATGATGCCGCCGCCAAAGAAGAATAAGGCCAGAAATAACATATCAAAGCACCTCCATCAGTTGCAGCAACAACCCGAGCAGAGCGCAGGCCGTGCCGCTGAGTCCGAATACCAGCAGCCCAAATCTGAACATTTTACCCTTATCTATCGGCAGATTGCCCAGCATTTTACCTGTTTGCCCGTTCATCGCGAAGAGATAATCCTTGCCGTTGAAATAGGAATGCAGCATCCAAACCGGGAGCAGGGCGTAGCGCGCCGACACGCCGTCGGCGTGTTTGTTATCTGTTTGTCTCCGCACACGGCTGTAGCGGGTTAGAGACGCTTTGATTTTCTTCTCCGCCGAGGCTTCCATTCGGCGGTTTGCGCGGCCGAACGATTCATCTTGGGTCACATCGTAACGCTCGGCCAAAAACCCGGATAAAAACGGCGTGGCAAACGGCTTTAACTCAGAAAATTCATACGGTTCAATGGAATCCATGATATCGTCGGGCGTTTTGGACGAGGCGTCCGTGGGGACGTCTTTCACGCCGAGACTGCCCGTGCGGACGATTCTGTAGGTGTCTGTTTTGGTGACCTTGTAATCACCTTGGCGCGAGGTGGTGACGATGTCGCCCTCCCCGGCCACATGGAAGTGGATTGTACTGTTAAAGAGCCAGAACGGGATATAAACGCCGGTCAGCTTTTCCAAGTTTTTTTCGGCGCAATACGAATTCGGAACAAACCGTTTACCTTTCAGAAAATTCTTAAACTGCGCCATCGCGTCGGCCCTAACGAGTTTGAACGGGAGCACGACTTCCGGCTTGAACTCCCCGGATATTTGGCTGAGGATGGTAATCGGCCTTTGGCAATAGACGCAGAAGGTTTGGCTCGTCTCTTCGGCGGTGACCACCTCCGCCCCGCAATAAGCGCACTTATACGCCGCGACAACGCCGTCGTCGGTCTCTTCAAGCCGAACCTTTACGGCGACCTTCTCGTTCAGCATCTCGTCCGCTTCTTGCGTAAAGCCTTTGAGGTCGCTCTCGGTATGCTCTTTATCGCACCATTCACATTTCCATAGCTGCAACGCCGGAGTAAACCGTAAGTCCCCCCCGCAATTACCGCATTTCAGCGTAGCCGGCATAAGTCAGCCTCCCACTATAATACAAAGCTCACAGCGCATACTGTATGACTATAATTTCGTCCCGCATTCCGGGCAGAACTTCGGCGGCGCCGCCATGTCGGCGGGCGTCCAGCCGCAGCTTGGGCAAGGCGAGATTTTCTTAGCGCCGCACTCCACACAAAAGTTGCCCATATTGTCTGAACGGCCGCATGAACCGCACGTCCAGCCGGCAGGGGATTCGGGCTGCTTGGCGCCGCACTCCATGCAGAAGTTGCCTTGGTTGCCCGCGTGACCGCTCTTGCACGTCCAACCGGAGGCGGCTGGGGCGGCGGGTACCGGAGTCGGGGAAGGCTGCTGCGGCATCGGCGGGGGCTGCGGAACGCCGCCGCCCGGCTGCTGCGCGCCCATTTGGAACAGATTCGCGGCGTTCATTCCGCCTGCATTCTGCGCCATACCCAACCCCATGAACGCGCCAACCGCGCCGCCTTCGTTTGCCGCGGCGGTTTCCATCGCCGTCGCCTGTCCGGCGACCAAGCGCCCGGCGGCGAGCGTCGGGTTGGAGAGGGCACGGGCTTCCTGCATTTGCTCGATTTTTTTTGCGGACTGCTCATCAACCGTCACGCTCTCCATAGCAAGGCTGACGATTTCGATACCGCGGCGTTCCGCCCACTCCGCGCTCATTTCCGTGTTCAGCGCATTGCCAATCTCACGCGGATAGTTAATCAGCATATCGTAGGCGACGCCCTGCTGCGCGATTTTGCCGAGCGCGGGCTGCAAGGCGGAGATGACCTCACTCTTCATCTGGCTTGTCAAATCGTCGCGGCGATATTCCCCGGAGGTATTTCCGACAATGTTTACATAGAAGAGCAGTGGGTCAGTGACTCTGAAGCTGTATTGCCCGAAGCCCTGTACGCGCACCGTCATTTGAAACTCGGAATCACGGAAAGGGATATTGCCCCAGCCGATTTTGTTGCCGATAATCTCTTTGGTGTTGATAAAGTAAATTTTCTGCTGGTCGGTGGGCGCACCGCCCGCTAAAAAGCGCTTGCCAACCTGCGCGAAGGAAGGCCCGAGGTCTTTCAGCCCGCCACCCAACAGGGAAGGCTGTAGCTTGGTGTCGTATGTATACTGGCCCGGTTCGGCGCAGAAATCGGCGACCCGGCCGTTTTCGATAATCAGCATACATTGGCCGTCGGCCACGTTAATTTTGGAGCCGTTGGAGATGATATTCTCGGAGTGCTTGGTATTGCCGCTCCTTGATTGCTGCGGTCTTGCGCCCGGACGCATCAGCACCTCGGGCGGCATGGCGTCGCACGCAAAAAAGTCTACCCATTGGTCTGCCAGAACCCCGCCCGCCGCGCCGATAATCGCTTTAATTAAGCCCATGATATTCCCTCCAGATTCATTTTTGTCTCCCTCCGCTTTATAGAGGGATGTGGTTATGACTATATCACAATTCCTCGAAAATTGCAATCCGCTGTGCATAGTTTGCTTCCAGCTCCAGCAGACGCAGCCCGGTTTCCGACCATTCCCGCTTGGCGTCCCTCAAACAGGCCGCAAAGCGCGGGTCACGGGTTTCCAGCATTCTTTGCAGCGTTTCAAGACGTCCCTCCGGCCTCGGTTCGGCGGGAGCGTCGGACAAAAGCGACCCGGGCGGCAGCCCCATCGCCCCTGCCAGATACTCCAATGTCCGCACCGATGGCGTCGCCGCGTCGTTTTCAATCTTGCTGAGCATATTGCGCGTGATGAAGTCACCCACAAGCTCCTGCTGCGTCATCTGCCTGTTCAGCCGGGCCTCCCTGATTCGCTGCCCGATGGTCATATGGTCATCCTCCCTTTACGGGTGAGCTATATTTACTATACCATAGAAAAAAATACTTTCAACCCCTTGGTGAAAGTTATACCACTATTATAACGTAAACATTATTTACATTAAGAATAGCGCGTTTCATCGCCAACGGACACGCCGCCCCGTCTGTACTCCGACGGGGTTACGCCCATGTATTTCTTAAACTCGCGGTTGAAGGGGCTAAGGTTGTTATAGCCGCACAGCGAGGCGATTTCGGATATCATTTTGTCGGTATTCACCAGCAGCGCGCGGCTTTGCAGGATTCTGTACTTGCTCAGATACCGGAACGGGGTTATTCCCATCAATCTCTTGAAATATCTGTAGAACGTGCCGACGGCCATGTTGCCCTGCTCGGCAAGGACTTCTTCCTTGATATCTTCCCGATAGTTTTGGTGGATATACTCAAGCGGGCCGAGCATCTTTTTATACAGCTCCTGATAGGCAAGAATAGCCGGGGTGTCCGCGTACGCGTTTTTATAGATGATGCTCCACAGAATGAATATCAGCCCGTGAAACTCAAGTTCCCACGAGTCAACGCCGGGCATATTGCAGTAATGCGTCATTTTCGCCAGCACTTCGAGCGCGTCCCTCTGCCATTCGGCATCACCGTTCAGCTTCAGCACGAATGCCTTTCCGTCCAGCAGCAAGGGCTGCATGAAACGGCGGTAGCCTTTTCCCGAAAACATCAGAGGGTGAAAACACACCGTTTTGTAAGCGCATGGCCCGTCTCCGGTCCATTCCGCCATATGGGAGAGGTTGGGCGGAATCAGCAGCGCCTCGCCTTCGCGCAGGATGAACTCTTTATCCTCCACAAGCAGTTTCAGCCATGCACCGCCCCCTCCCTGCGGGGCAAAAAACATAAACTCAATCTCTTCATGCAAACGCCGCGCCGTACAGCCGTACGGCGCTATGTCTGTACGCCCTACGGCAAACCGCCGCCCTTCCGTTTGATAAGGCGTCGTTTCCTGCGTACGGTTGTCCTTTGTATTCATGTCTCCACCTCCTCGATAATTCTCCGTATTCCGTACACCTATATAGTACATCGTTTTCCACAATTTGTCAAGGTCATAATGTCATCAACATGTATATATTGGTCACCTACGGTGGTAGCCAAGCAATTTTTTTGTTGTTACAATAAATACCAGAAATGGTTGCTGACACCCTATCAACCTCCGATAAATTCTATATTTATTCCGTAATCAAAAACCCCAAAAAATAAAAGAAAGAAGGCTGAGAAAATGAAAACACGCAGAATCGCATCCCTGCTCATGGCGCTGATTATGATAATCGGTCTGATTACTGTGCCGATTGCGTCGGCGGCCGATGAAGACTGCGACGGAGGCGGCTGGATATCCGTTTGGAATCCCGGCAGCTCGTGGGACGCGGTAGACCCAAACAATACCGCAAGCACTCGCCCAAGCGTGAACAACGCGAACGGAGACAGAATGGGAATATCCACCACTTCCGGCGGAGGTAATATGTCCGTTGAAAATGGCAACCTCATTTTAATCAGTAATATGCGCGTAAACATACTGTATGTCGGCACGAATTGGTCGTCCGAAGCAGGATTCAACGCTAAGGTCAATACAAATTATCGGCTGGCCCTGTCCGTGACCGCCACCGCCAGCGCGAACTTGCATTTTCGTGATAACGGCGTCAGCGCCGAGCTTAATGTTACGCCTTTAACGGCGGGGATGCAAACCCCCGTTAATCATGACTTTATGTTTACCAATGTTTCCACCTCAAACACCGCTGAAGCCGTATCCTTCGGAATCCAATCGGCGGGATTGCCGCTGACAATTCATTCGCTCGAAATCTTCGAGGCGTGTCCCGGCTGCGAGACGTGTACCACTCCCCCCGCTTGTGACGGCGACTGTCCCTTCGGCGGGGTTATCGCGCCGCCGCTCAATCCTCCCGGCACACAAATTACAAATGGAAACAGCACGCACACAAATGGCCGTTCTGCCCTCGATATTGATGTGTTAGCTCTTATTTCCGGCACCGATGTAAAGGCGGAAGAAATATACGGGGTAGAAGCCACAATAGTGGCTCCAAGTACGAATAATCGCCAACTGTTCATTGATGTCAACGGGGTTTCCTCACCTCGATATCAAAGAGTCGGCAACAACTTTCCTGAGGACGGATATGGGATGCACCACAACTCTCACGGGCCTAATACGAATAAACTGAGGTTTATGAATATGTATTCAACGCCGGGAGACGCGAGGACTGCGGGAACCGCAACCCCGTTCGTTTCTGCCGGAGCAGCTTCATTCAGCGTAACCATTTGGCCCAATAACGATAACCCTTTTAGCGTCACTTCCGTTACGCTGCTTGGGGCGCCTACAGGCGCTAAATGCCCGGGAAATGATTGCAGCATACTGCATGTACTCAACACGGCAAATCCCCAGAGCGCTTGCGACGGAACCTGTCTCGAACCAGAGATTTTAGGCTTTGCCGCATACAACGCCGTTACAAGCACATGGTCTCCCTTTGCGGTTTGCGACACTTGCGAACCTCCCGCTGACCCGAATGAAGACATTGCGCTCGCGAAAACCCGCATTGAGGCGGCGTTCCCCGCAACTGCGGCGCAAGAGCTTATCAATACTCAGGCTGCCGCGAAGGGTTATATCGAAAGCCTTATTGCTATAGCCACCGCCGGCTTAGACGTAACCCACGTAGTGAACGATACAGACGGCGGCTTGGGCTTTACTGCGGCGATTGCGGGGGATGCGACGACGCCGGGCGGGACGGACGGCTCTTATATGTTTACGGTGACGGTGAGCAAAGGTTCGGGCATCCCGGCTGATACAGTCTTGCTGACGCTGAACATCACGGCGACGCGGTTTTTCCAGCGGGGGGAAGATATTGTTCGCCTTGCTGTGAATCCGAACGCTCCGCCGTACACGATGGTCGTTGATTCGATTCTCGGCACGAATTTAAGTAGGTGGGCAACCCACGCGGGAACCGGCTGGTTTTATTCCACAACCAATGGCGTTGCTTCGGGTTCGCAGGGTTCGGGGATACGGATGCAGCCTTCTACCTACCCTTGCGCGTCAGCCGCAGGCAACCGGATGCTGAACATACAGCTCAGTTCAAGCTCAAGTAATGACAGAGCATACAACATCCCCTTAATTGCGCCTATTGTGGGTGATACAGGGGTATACGGTGTTGCTTTCAGCTATTATTTCACGGGAATTACTTCGCCCGGAGCCAGCAACGCGGGTATTTTTGACCCGCAAAACTATTTTATTCTCAGTCTGTCCGACACCGACTTCGCCACACAGACAAATGGCACGGTGGGAACCACCACTACAAACGGGCATCTCCGCATTTACCACAACAGAATAACAAATGGCACCGGCGTTAACATTACCGCTCCCGGTGACGGAGAGGGAGGCGCGGTTGTCCCCGGGCTGGCGGCGGGATGGAATACGGTCTATGCCTTAATTGACACAACCGCGGCTTTGGAGAATGTTTCTTGGTATGTCGCTCCTGTCAGAACCGCTCTTAGCTTTGCCGATTTTGCCGCCGACGCAACAACGAACAGAGTCGGAACCGGGACATGGAACACCGCCAATAACATCAACTCGATTAGCTTCCTCGCCGACGGGCGAAATCTTACCGCGAGTTCCAATGCCATTGATATGAGCTTGTCAAACTTAAATGTCTTTGAATACGGCGACAACTCATTCGCGGGACCCGGCGCTTATGCCCCTTGCGGTGACTGCATTGACTGCATTGCAGTTACATCTATAGCGGCGCTTGTTCCGGCCGTGAGAAGTATTGGCGTGGGCGATTTCTTCAACGTCGTCAGACCCGCCATATTGCCGGAAAACTCCAATCCGGCTGTAACGTGGCATTCCAGCGATACGACTGTCGCAACGGTTTCGGCAACTGGCACGGTAACCGGCGTGGGTGAGGGTACGGCGCAAATCACCGCCCGCACCGTTGCTTTGACCTCTGACGGTCAGTCGCTTACCTCGGCGGCAATGGAGGTTACTGTCGGCCCGGCTACACAGAAAATTCTGGCTGAATGGGTATTTACGACCGAAAACTACCCGGGTATGCGCGCAAGCAGCTCCAGCAATCCGCCGGATGAACTCCAAAATCAAACGATACTGCCCGCTTCCGGCGGTTTGCAGGAAGGCACGCCGGAAGACCGTGCAAACGTGAATGTTCGAGACGGCACCATCGCTCCGCTGGCGGGTACAGCCATATTGAGAAGAATGAATGACGCGGATATGCCCACGGTTTCCCTCTTCTTTAATACCGAGACCGGCGGCTGGCTGAGGATGTACAGATGGCATTGGAACGACAATGCCGTTGCCACCACCCGCTGGATGCAAATGGAAGTAAGCACGCTGGGAGAGAGCGACTTGGCGCTGATGTATGAACTACGCAAGAATGGCAGCTCGGCTCCCGACGCGGTGATGCTCCAATACAGCCTTAACGGCGGAGCAACTTGGGCAAATGTCCCGAACGGGGTTATGTCTACGGACGCGCGGCCGACAGAGCTGGAAAGAATCAACTATCTGCCCGCGGCGGTAAATAATCAAGCGTCTGTGTTGATCCGTTGGTCGGCTTCGAGAAACAGCAGCGGCAGCGGCAGCATTGATTTCAGAAACATGAGGCTGATAAGCGGTCTTGCCAATCCGGGTTCGTGCAGATGTGAATTGGCCGGCTGTTTGGAATGTTATCCTGAAGTGTGGGTTTTCCCGCTCCCGATAACAGAAAGGCCGACACAAAGCCATAATGACGGCAGCGGTTGGGATAAGAGCTTCAGTTCCAGTAATCAGTTCATCATTCCCTCCGGCAACCCGTCCGTTGGCGCCGCCAACGCGCGTTACTTGGTGTTGGAGTTCAGCGAAGACCCCGGAATGTGGGAATATTTCCATCAAGACAACACATGGCGGGGAGTCATCCTTGACTACAGTCAAATTTCTACCGCTACTTTAGACGTGCATGGGCAGTCGGTTCCCGCAAAAAGGACGCTTGAAAACGGAAGGATACAATATGTAATCGACTTTGACACCGCGTTCCCCTTGATGCCCACCCATCCCACCACACGCACAAGAGCGGCGCTTTGGGGGGTATGGCAAAACAGCTTCACACCCCGCGAAACAAACTGGGATCAATTTATGTCCCACCTCAGTGTCATGTATTTGACCAACGTACATCCGTCGCGCCATCCGGTCTTTGACGAAACGGAAGTTAAAGCGTGGGCGACACCGATTGCCGCACACGGCGGGACTGTTGCCGACACAAACCTCCTGCAAGCGGACACCACGGGGCGCGGCGGCCTGAAGCTCACCTACAACTACACGGCGACAGGAGCGGGGCTTTCGGGTGTAAGGATGCAGTACAGCGTTGACGGCGGCGATACATGGGTTAATATACACCGCGCTTTCAGCATCATCAACACGCCAAGCGTCACCGCGACAGGGAGCAGGACGGAGGTACTTCCTGTTGATACCTACAACAAGGAAGACTTGCGAATCCGTTGGATCCCCCACGGCCTTTGGGGTGATACCGTATGGGGCGCCGATGAGTTTACGGTAACCAACGCGAAGCTGGTATCCGGCTTACAGATATCCGACGTGGTGGCCACAGCCTCACCCATATCGGGGATAACCTCAATGGTAGACCCCGTGAACAACATTACGCTGAACGCGGGCGGGAAAACTAAAGATGTCGCAATACCCGAAGTTCAGCTCAGCGCGGGCGGCACGACAACGAGTACCACATGGTCGTCCGGGAACCCTGTCATAACAAACATAAGCAACATAACGGAAAGCCATGCCACGATACGGTCATTCGGTACTGCCGGAACGGCGACCGTTAGGGTCGCGGCGCTGGCTGACCCTTCTGTGTATACCGAATTTGAGGTGACGGTAGAGGCCGTTCCCTTGGATACAACCATCCAATACTTAATCACCAGCCCCTATGAGGGCGTCAACTGGGAAAGCTGGGAGCAGTATAAAGCCGCGCACCACACGCACACCACAAACTCCGACGGCAGAAATACAGTTGCCGATACAGCGGAACGGTTTTATGAACTCGGCTACAGCGTAGCCGCCATCACCGAACACGCCCCGGACTTCACTTCTTGGCTCGACACACCGGCTCCCAACAAAAGCGGCTTGGCGTTGTCGCGCCTTGAGGAAATGGCAGCCGGAGTCGGGCGCGGCGGCAAAGGGCTGATTTTCATACCAAACTCAATGGAACACTCCGAGCAATTAGGCCCGTTTGCCCGCCATCACGCCAATGTTTACTGGGGAACCCCGGAAAGAGGCGGCGGAATATTGGGTGTGCTCGAAAGGCTTGAAAGCGTTGGAACAGGCGGCCTTCTCCGCATCAATCATCCGGGCCGCTACACCGGGTCACAGTATGCAACACCTTGGGCGCAAGCCGAGGCGATTGCCAGAACTTCCGCGAACTTCCTGCCCTATGCGGACATTTTCAGAAGCAGCCATAACGTCATCGGAATGGAAATCATAAACAAGTTTGACACAGAAAGCCAAGCGGACAGAGTCTTGTGGGACAACATTCTTTCAGTGACCATGTCGGGAACCGTACCGATGCCGGTTTGGGGCTTCTCTGACGACGACTCCCACCACAATAACAACATCGGCTTTTCCTACAACCTTCTGCTGATGCCCGAACTGAACATCTCGGAAGTTCGGAATGCCATGAACGTGGGTTCGTTCTTCGCCTTCGCCCGTACAGACCGCCAGTATGGAATCCGTCCGGCTCCTATGGAAGTGTGGCATTGGCCCGGCGACAACGGCCTTGACGGCTTGGCGGCAGCTTCGCTGCTCACCATGCCCACGCCCAAAGTAAACAGCATCATAGTAGACGAAGAAGCCGACTCCATTACCATAAACGCTTCTATGATACAGCACAACGGCTCACCGTATACCGGCACGGGGGATTTTGACGCTTGTGTCGTCACCTGCGAAACCATCTGTGTGATACATCCCGCGTTCATTCACTGGTATGCAGACGGCATCATGATTGCCAAAGGTTCAACCCTCAACCTCATAGAGCATCAGCTTTCGATTGGAAGCTATGTCAGAGCCTCGGTAGGGCATAGAAGCTATGGCGTTTTGTATACGCAGCCGTTTGAGGTTCAAGTAATACACGCAGCCAGCGCGGATATTGCCCCCCGCGCATTGCCTAACCTAACCGGCTTTGCCCAGATTGCCGCGCCCGATTTGAGCGGCAGCCCGACAAGGCTTGCGACGGAACGCAGCCTGCCGATGGCCGTTCGCATGAACACGGACGCCGCCGACAATGCCACGCATCCGCGTTTTGCGACAATCACATGGGATTTGTCCCGCTACAACCCCGACAATCCCCAGCTCTCCGATATTATGGGAACCATCTCGCTCCCAACGGGCATCAAGGAAGTGACAAACACAGGCAGCATTGGCCTGCACATTGTATTCGCAGGCACCGGATGCGCTCATAATAACTGGAGCGAATGGGACGCTGAACCGGGAGACGAACCGGCCTGCGAAGAAACCGGAAGGGAAACCAGAACTTGTCAGACCATCGATTGCAACACAGCGGAGTACCGCTCTATGCCTTCCCTTGGCGGGCATCTATTGAGCGACTGGGAGGACAATACCCCCGAAGCCGGAAAGCGCACAAAATTCTGCACTCGTGTCGGTTGTGACTATGCTCTGACGGAAAATATGGTCATCGACGAGCCAAGCGACGGCCCCATTGTCATCGGCGGCGGCACCACAACCGACCCCGAATCCGCCCCGGATAAGCCGGAAACGGCGAAGCTTACGTTCAGCGAGGAGGAAATCGCGGAAATTTTGGAAGCGATTCAGAACGGTGGCGACGACTTTGCGATGACGTTTGAGCTGGAGGGTGATATTGCGGCGGCGTTCACGCTGGACTTTGAGGCGCTGACGGCGATTTTCGGCGAGGGCGTGACGATAGAGTTTGTGGTAGAAGCTGTGGGCGCTGAGACGCTTGATGAAGGCACGGCGGAGCTTGTGGCCGGCCGGCCGGTATATGGCTTCTTGATTTTGGTCAACGGCATCCCGGTCACCAACTTCGGCGGGGGAGCCATCACGGTCAGCCTGCCTTACACCCTCGGCGCGGGAGAAGACCCGAACGCCATCTTGGTCTACTACCTCAGTGCGGACGGCGAGTTGGACGTCATCAGAGGCTACTACAACGACGGCTTCGTCTACTTCATCACCGAACACTTCTCCATGTTCGTCGTCGGCTACAACCCTGTGACGTTCACCGACGCGGACGACATCCCGGCATGGGCCGCCGGCAACATCCTGTTCAGCGCGGCACGCAAGCTGTTTGTCGGCAGCGGAGGAAACTTCATGCCTAAGCGGGAACTCACCTACGCGGAGCTGACCGCCGTTCTGTCCAATTACAGCGGCAACAGCTTCACCGCGACAGCCGGCGACTGGGCGGCTCCTCACATCGCTTGGGGCGAAACGCTCGGCATCTTCGGCGACAAGAGCTACGACTACACGGAAGCCGTCACCCGCGCCGACATGGCGTATATCATTTACAACTTCATTGTGAAGAGCGGCGTCAAGGTCAGCGCGGTGGACGACGCAATGGCGTTTACCGACCTCGGCGGCTTGGCGGATGAATACGTCACGGCCATCAACTTCCTCGCAGGCTACGGCATTGTTCGCGGCACCGGCGGCACTACTTACGGCCCCGACACCACCATCACCCGCGAGCAGGTCGCCTCCATCATCGCCAACCTCGTGAGGGCGTTCAGCAAGTAACTGCGGAGCAAAAGTTATAAACCGGGTGGCAGGCCTGAGTTCCTGCCACCCGGTTTTCCTTCTAACTTGGCTCAAATCCCGTGGTTGCTTTATGCATGATTATACTGTATACTGATACAGGAATGATTTGGCGGGAGGGTTTGAATGACGCGGATGGCCGCGCGCGAGATTGCGGTGCATACAATCTACGCGCTTGATTTTACCGATGATTTAGCGGAGCTTGTGGACGAGCGCGTCGGATCCGGCTTTTTTGAGCGGATGGCGGGGGAGAGCGAGCTGTTTGCGGCGCCGCCGGATGAAGCCAGCGAGCTGTATATCCGTTCGATTGCCGAGGGCGCTGCGGCGCATCTGGCCGAACTGGACGGCTATATTGAAAAATACGCCTCCGGCTGGAGCTTCGGGCGGATTCCGCGCGTCGCCGTCGCCGTGATGCGTGTGTGTATGTATGAAATCCTTTACCGTCCCGACATCCCAAACTCCGCCGCCATTAACGCCGCAGTGGAGATATGCAAAAATTACGAGGAGCCGGAAGTCGCGGCGTTTGTCAACGGCATCTTGGGAAGCTTTGTAAGAGAGGAAATGGCATGAGGGACGCCGTCAGCATCTCGGATTTGACCGAACACATCCGCCGCCTTTTTGAAAGCGACGAGATTTTAGAGAGCGTTCTGGTGCGCGGCGAAGTGTCGAACTATAAGCGCTATCCGTCGGGACATCATTATTTTACGCTGAAAGACGCGGACAGCGTCCTCCGCTCCGTGATGTTCAGGGGCGACGCGCAGTCGCTGGCGTTTCAGCCGGAGGACGGCATGTCGGTTTTGGCGGCGGGGCGGGTCGCCGTTTACCCCCGCGACGGGCAGTATCAGCTTTACTGCCGCAAGCTGACGCCGGACGGCGCAGGGTCGCTGACGATGGCGTATGAGGCTTTGAAAAAGAAATTGGAAGCCGAAGGTTTGTTTGATTCGCGCCACAAAAAGCCGCTCCCGCCTTTTCCGCGCCGTATCGCTCTGGTCACCAGCCCCGCCGGGGCCGCCGTGCGCGATATGATTCGTATTTTGGAACGGCGCTGGCCGTTGAGCCAGATTGTCGTTGCGCCGGTGCGGGTACAGGGCGAGGAAGCCCCAAGCGAAATCGTCTCGGCGCTGCGGTACTGCAACCGGCAGAACATCGCCGACGTCATCATCACCGGGCGGGGCGGCGGTTCTCTGGAAGACCTTTGGGCGTTCAACGATGAACGGGTGGCGCGGGCTATATTCGCGAGCGTGATTCCCGTCGTCAGCGCCGTAGGACACGAGCCGGACTTTACCATCGCAGACTTTACCGCCGACGTCCGGGCCGCAACGCCCAGCCACGCCGCGGAGCTTGTGTCTCCCGATTGCGAGGAATGGGTTGGAAGACTGGCCGAAGCCCGCCGCAAGCTTTCGCCGGAACGGTATTTTACCGATAAGCGGCTGCAGCTTGACCGCTTGGTCGAACGTCTTGCCGGCGCTTGGCAGCGGAGTTCGCCGCAACGGGCAAAAACACTGGCGTCACTTGCCGCGAGACTGGACGCGCTCAGCCCGCTCAAGGTGCTGGCGAGGGGTTATGCCGTGGCGATGGGCGCGGACAGCGTCCCGTTGCGCTCAGTTAAAGGAATCGCCGTCGGCGATATGCTGAATATACGCCTAAGCGACGGACGGATTATGACACGCGTGGAACAGATAGGAGGGCAGCTCAATGCCAGAGAAAAAACCTGATTTTGAACAGTCGGTCATAAGAATGAGCGAGATTATCCGCGCCTTGGAGCGGGGGGATACCCCGCTTGCCGACTCAATTAAGCTCTTTGAGGAGGGCGCGAAGCTGGCGGGGCATTGCGAGGCTTTATTGGAGAAAGCGGAGCAGCGCGTGACCAAACTGGTGAAAACCGGGGATAGTGTGGAGGAACAGCCCTTTGAATCTGCTGAATGAGACGTATGCCGAAGCCATAGAAGCCGAACTGGAAGCCCTTTTGCGTGAACGGGACATCCCGCAGAAGAGGCTGCTGGAGGCCATGCGCTACAGTCTCCTCGGAGGAGGCAAGCGGCTGCGCCCGTTAATGCTTTTGGAGTTTTGCCGGATGTGCGGCGGGGATTGGCGGCTTGCCATGCCGTTTGCCTGCGCGCTGGAAATGATTCATATCTATTCGCTCATCCATGACGATTTGCCCTGTATGGACGACGACGATATGCGGCGGGGAAAGCCCGCCTGCCACAAGGTATACGGTGAAGCCACCGCGCTTTTGGCAGGGTCGGCGCTGTTGTCTTCGGCATTTGAAACGATATATGCGTCTAAGCTCCCTGCGGAGAAGACGCTGAGGGTTGCGCGGATACTGGCGCGGGCGTCGGGACTGGACGGGATTGCCGGAGGGCAGGAGATTGATTTGTGCCGGGAGAGAAAATTTTATAAGGCGACCATCTACCGGCTGAAAACATCGGCGATGTTTATGGCGGCGGCGGAGGCTGGCTGTGTCATCGCGGGCGCGGCTTGGAAGCTGGAGGACGCGGCCTTGCGGTTCGGCGAGGCGTTTGGCATGGGATTTCAATATGCCGACGACTATGCCGACGGGGACTGCGAGGATGTAATCTTAAAAGCGGCGCTTGCCAATTACAAGGAAGCTTTGAAGTGTTTGGACGCGTTTCAAGACGCCGCGTTCTTGCGAGAGATGGTAAAGGAGAGAATGGACAATGCGGGCGGCTGTTGACTTTTTGACCGGAAACAAAATCATCAATGTGGCGCTGATTGCGTTTATCGCCGCGCAGACGATGAAGGTAATCATCGTCCTAGTCGTCTATAAAAAACTGGACTTCCGCCGTCTTGTGGGTTCGGGCGGGATGCCCAGTTCTCATTCTGCGACCGTATGCGCGATGGCCGCGTCCGCGGGGAAGCTATACGGCATTGAGTCGGGGCTGTTCGCCGTTGCCGCCGTCACCGCCGCCGTGGTCATGTTCGACGCGTCCAACGTGCGCCGCGCGGCCGGGGAACAGGCGAAAATACTCAACTACATCATGGAAAACTGGGGACACCAGAAGCCGGAGTTTGTCTTAAAGGAACTGAAAGAGCTGCTGGGGCATACGCCCCTTGAGGTTATCGCGGGCGCCGCGCTGGGCGTCGCGCTGGGGAGCGCACTGTAATGCGGCTGTTCGACAAATACATAGCGTCGGTGAAAGACATTCCGGCGTGTCGGCTTGACCGATTTTGCGCCGACATACGCCGTTTTCTCATCCAAAACATCAGCCGTACGGGGGGACATCTGGCCTCCAACCTCGGCGTGGTGGAGCTTACCGTCGCCCTCCACCGCGCTTTTGACGCCTCGCGGGATCGTATCGTCTTTGATGTGGGGCATCAATGCTACACCCACAAGCTGCTGACCGGGCGGAAAGACGGCTTTGGCAGCTTGCGTCTGCTGGGGGAGATGTCGGGTTTTCCTAAACCGGCGGAGAGCATCTGCGACGCCTTTGTGGCCGGACACGCCTCCACATCGGTGTCCGCCGCGCTGGGGATGGCGCGGGCGCGGACTTTACTGGGGGAGAATTACCGCTGCGTTGCCGTGCTGGGCGACGGCGCCTTAACCGGAGGTCTTTCCTATGAAGGACTGAATGACGCGGGGCAGAGCGGCGAGCCGCTGATTGTTGTCCTCAACGACAACGGAATGTCCATTACGAAAAACGTCGGCGGCGTGGCGCGGCATCTCGCCCGTCTGCGCCTGAAACCGCAGTATTTTAAGGCGAAAAAAATGACGCACAGAATCCTTGACCCTTTACCCGGCGGCAAAATGCTGGGCAAAGCCATCCGCCGGGGCAAGCAGATGGTCAAAGACGCGCTGATACCCGGCACCCTGTTTTCCCAAATGGGCTTTGAATACCTCGGCCCCGCCGACGGGCATGACGTGAGGGCGGTGACTTATCTGCTCCGCCGCGCGGCGGCGATGAAAAAGCCTGTGGTCATCCATCTGGTGACGCAGAAAGGACGCGGATATCCCCATTCGGAGCGCGACCCCAGCGCATACCACGGCGTGCAGAAATTCAACATCGGTTCGGGTGAGACGGTGGAATACGGGGAGACGTCTTTCGCGGGGCATTTTGGGGAGGAGCTGGTCAGGCTTGCCGAAAAAGACCGGCGCATCGTCGCGGTTACCGCGGCAATGCAGTCCGGGACGGGACTTGACTTGTTCGCTAAGCGCTTTCCTAAGAGGTTTTTTGACGTCGGCATCGCGGAGAGTCATGCCGTGACGATGGCGGCGGGGATGGCAAAGCAAGGGCTGCGCCCGGTGGTTGCGGTTTATTCCACCTTTTTGCAGCGGTCGTATGACCAAATCATGCACGACGTGGCGCTGCAAAATCTGCCGGTGGTTTTTGCCGTGGGCAGCGCGGGATTGTGCGGTGAAGACGGGGAGACGCACCACGGCGTTTTCGACCCGCTCTATCTATCCTCCATCCCTAACATGACACTGTGGGCCCCCGCTGTTTTCGGCGAGCTGCGCGATATGCTGGCCAAAGCGCTAGAGCATGACGGCCCGATAGCCATACGCTACCCGAAAAACGGGCATGGCCCGCTCTCGGAGAAAACCGGGCGGGACGCGACGATTGTGACCTACGGGACAATGGCGAGGGTTGCTTTGGAGGCGGTTGACTTGCTGGAACGGCAGGGCATATCGGCCGGTGTTTGCAGAATAACGTCGCTCAAGCCGTTGGAACCGATTGAGACGCACGGCGCCGTTTTCATCCTTGAGGACAACCCCGGATACCTCTGCCGCCATATGGCCGGCGTGCCGCTTAATACCGGCGATAGATTTATACCGCACGGTACGCCGGAGGAACTGCTGGCTTACTGTAAGCTTGACGCCGCGTCCGTCGCGGCGGCTGTCGCGCAAAATGTCCAAGGAACGTCTTGACGTCCTGCTCGCCGCGCGCGGGTTGGCGGAAAGCCGCGAACGCGCCCGCGCCGCCATCATGGGCGGCGGCGTTTATGTAAACAATCAGAAAGCGGATAAGCCGGGGGCGCGGTTTTCGCCTGACGCGGACATTGAGATGCGTGTCAAAGAAAATCCCTTTGTCAGCCGGGGCGGGTTGAAACTGCAAAAGGCGCTACGCGAGTTTGGCGTCAACCCGGAGGGCTTGCGCGTTCTTGACGGGGGCGCGTCCACCGGCGGATTTACCGATTGCCTGCTGCAAAACGGAGCCTCGAAGGTATGGGCTGTGGACGTGGGATACGGGCAGCTTGCGTGGTCTCTGCGAAACGATTCCCGCGTTGTTTGCATAGAGCGGACGAATATCCGCAGCTTGACAAGGGATACCCTTAACGGCGAAACCGCCGACATGGCCGTACTGGACTTATCGTTTATCTCGCTGGCTTTAGCGCTGCCCTCTGTGAGGGGAGTCACGGCCGCCGGCGCTCCGGTTATCTGCCTTGTAAAGCCGCAGTTTGAAGCGGGGCGGGAGCTGGTGGGGAAGGGCGGCGTGGTGAAGGACGTGAGCGTCCACCGTCAGGTTCTGCAAGAACACATCCTCGCGGCGAAGACGGCGGGCTTTGGTGTAAAGGCATTTACCTATTCACCGATAAAAGGGCCTAAGGGCAACATTGAGTTTTTGTCTCATTTAATCGCAGGCGCGCCGTCCGAGGTGACGGAAAAGGATATTGACAGGACTGTAACTGACGCGCATTCAGTAGGGGAGGGTTTGTATGAAAATCGTGCTGTTCGCGAACAACACGAAAGACCCGGGCGGCAAAATCACGGCGGAGGCTGAGGCGGTATTGCGCGAAGCCGGGGTTGAATGTGTTGTTTTTAACGGCGACGGAAGCGTTTTTGACGGCGCGTACGCGGCGTTGTCGCTGGGCGGGGACGGAACCTTCCTGCATTGCGCAAGATTTGCCGCGCCGCGCGGCGTGGCGATGCTGGGCGTTCATCTGGGGCATACGGGCTACCTCTCGCGCATACGCCCTGAGAGGCTAGACGCGTTGCGGCACATAGATTCCTTTGCCGTAAGGACACGTTCGATTCTGGAAACTCCCGGCGGTATAGCCGTCAATGACTTCACCTTCTCGCGCGGCGTGGAGGTGCAGACGGTGTCTTTAGAACTGGAAGTTGACGGTCTTGCTCTCGGCTCTTTTCTTGGCGACGGCGTTATCGTCTCCAGCGCTACCGGCTCCACAGGCTATGCTCTGTCGGCGGGCGGCCCGGTGGTAGACCCGGCGCTGGACGGGATTGTGGTTACGCCCATTTGCGCCCACACCTCGCGCGCGCACGCTTTCGTCCTTGCGCCGCGCCGGGTTTTGACGGTCGTGCCGTCGCAGTTGGAGCGCAGACCGGCCTATCTTTCGGCAGACGGCGGGGAGCCGCGCCGTCTGCAACCGGGTGAGCGGGTGGAAATCCGTGTTTCCGAGCTGCGGCTGCGGTGTTTGGAGCCGGAGGGAGATGTTTTTTTTGACAATGTACGCATCCATCGTTTATAGAGAGGTGAAGGCCGTATGAAAAACCTGCGCCAAAGCAAACTCATTGAAATTATCGGAAGGGAAGCCGTCGAAACACAGGAGGAGCTTCAAGTCCTTCTCAGAAGCGAGGGTTTCGACGTCACGCAGGCGACGATATCCCGCGATATCAAAAACCTGCGGATTTTCAAAATCCTTTCCGGCGAGGGGACGTATCGTTACGCGCTGCCATCGGCGCCTGCCGAAGGCGCTTTTTCGGGACGCCTTCGCACCATTTTCCGCGAAAGCGTTACCGCTATTGACAGCGCGCAAAACCTCACCGTCATCAAGACGCTGCCCGGAATGGCGCAGGCGGCCTGCTCCGCCATTGACGCCATGAACGCTCCGGCGGCGGTGGGAACCTTGGCGGGGGACGATACCGCATTTATCGCCATGCGCGATGAGGCGGCGGCGAAAGAGCTGGTGGAACAGCTTCGGGATATGATTGAGAACTAAGATTCACAATTCAAAAGATAAGGGTTGCGAGGGGTTTTATGTTATCTTTGCTGCATATAGAAAATATTGCTGTTATCGAGTTGAGTGATATTGCTTTTGACGGGCGGCTCAATGTTTTGACCGGCGAAACGGGGGCGGGGAAGTCAATTATCATAGACGCTCTCAGCGCCTTGCTTGGACAGCGCGCCTCGCGGGACTTGATACGGTCGGGGCATGACGCGGCTGAGGTAAGCGGCGTTTTCGCGGGCGCGGGCGGAGAGGAACTGTCGCTTCAGCGCGAGCTGCGGGAGGACGGGCGCAACCTATGCAAAATCGACGGGAAACCGGCTACCTTGGCGGCTCTGCGGGAGTTGGGCGACGGCTTGGTCAACATCCACGGGCAGCATGACAGCCAAGCGCTTCTGCGGGAGGATACGCATATCGCGTATCTGGACGCGTTCGCCGGATTATCGCTTGAAACGTATACCGAAGGTTATGTAAACTGGGTAAAGCTCAATGCCGAACGGAAAAGTCTTTCGATGGCGGAGGATGAAAAACGGGCGCGTACCGACATGCTCACATACCGCCTCAACGAACTGCGGGAGCTTGAACCCAAACCAGATGAGGAAGAAACGCTGACCGCGCGGCGAAAGGTTTTGCGCGGCGCCGGGCAGATTAGAGAAGCCCTCAACGCGGCGTATTACGCCCTGTATGGCGACGAAGAGGAGCGCGGCGCCTGCGATTTGGCTGACGAGGCCGCCGAAGCCGTCTCCCGCGTCTGCCGTGACGCTCCCGAAATGGAGGGGTTGGCAGAGCGGCTGAGCGAGCTGAGGTACGCCTTGCGGGATTGCGCCGAGGAGGCGCGGGGGTTTGCCGAAGGAATGGAGGAGCCGGAAGAAGAGCTTGAACGTATCGAGACGCGGCTGGACGCCATTGGCAAGCTGCGCCGCAAACACAATATGGATTTGGAGTCTATTCTCAAGGCCGCCGCTCAGTGGGAAACGGAGCTTGCGTCCTTAACCTTCGCGGACAAACGCCTTGCAGAGCTGGAAGGCGAGATTGACGCCGCGGAAGTGATTTTGATGAAGGAAGCGCGGGCGCTGACGGATAAGCGCGAGGACGCGGCACGGCGGCTGGAGACGCGAATAGCGGAGGAGCTGGGCGACCTTGACATGGGCAAGATACGGTTTTCTGTGGAGTTTGAGCAGACAGCGCCGGGGGCGAAAGGGTGCGACGGCATACGGTTTTTAATCGCCGCCAATGTGGGCGAGCCGTTTAAGCCGCTGAGCAGGATTGCTTCGGGCGGCGAGATGGCGAGGATTATGCTGGCGGTTAAAAGCCTGCTGGCCGAGGGGGACGACGTCTCCACCCTTGTCTTTGACGAAGTTGACAGCGGCGTGTCGGGCCGGGCGGCGCGGCGGGTCGCGGAAAAGCTCTGCACCGTGTCGCGGCGTAAGCAGGTATTGTGCGTGACCCATTTGCCGCAGATTGCCTCGTTTGCCGATTCGCATTTTCATGTGGAAAAAGAGGTCGTCAGCGGACGCACGGTTACCCGCGTGACAAAGCTCAGCCGCGCCGCGCGGGTGGAGGAATTGGCCAAAATCACCGCCGGGTCGGCGGTGACGGAAGCGGCTCGGAAAGCGGCGGAGGAATTGCTGGAGCAAGCGGAGGCGTATAAACGTGGAATTGCGGAGAGTTGAGACTTCGGAGCAGATTGCCGCGGCGGCGGCTTTGGCCGGGGAGATATGGACGGGGCATTATACCCCGTTGATTGGAGCCGCGCAGGTGGCTTATATGCTGGAGCGCTTTCAGAGTGAGGAAGCCATCGGCGCCGCCATCCGCGAGGAGGGGTATCGGTACTACTTAGCGGGGGACGCTGGCTATTGCGCCGTAAAGCCTGAGAAAGACGGCGTTTTGTTTTTGAGCAAGCTGTATGTTAGGAAAGAGTCGCGCGGGCAAGGGCTTGCGCGGCGAATGTTGGATTGCGCGCTGGCGGAGCATCCGGGGACGAAACGGGTGCGGCTGACGGTCAACAGGGGGAACGCAGACTCAATCGAAGCGTATAAGAAGATGGGGTTTCGCGTCAAAAAAGAAATTGTGGCCGACATCGGCGGCGGCTTTGTGATGGACGATTATTTGATGGAGCGGGCCGTTTTTCTTGACGGGGACGGAAAGGATATGATAAACTTACGGGTAGATGTTCTAGGCGTGCCTTTTGACGCGGTGACGCCGGGCGAAGCGGTTCAAAGGGCTTTGCGGCTGATGGAAACGGGCGGCGGGTACGTCGTGACGCCCAACCCGGAGATTGTTTTTATGTGCCGGAATAACCCGGAGGTCATGGACGCCGTGGCGGGCGCGGATATGATTTTAGCGGACGGTATCGGTGTCGTCAAAGCCGCGAAGAGGCTGAAAACCCCGCTCCCGTGCCGGGTGACCGGCGTCGATTGGTTTTTGGATATGCTCAAAGCCTGTGAGGAAAACGGCAAATCGGTTTTTCTGCTCGGCGGCAAGCCGGGTGCGGCTGAAGCCGCGGCGCGAAAATACCCTGCAATCCGTTGGACGCTTGACGGTTATTTCAGCGACGACGCCCCGGTGATTGACGCCATTCAAAAGGCAGGGCCGGACTTTTTGGCCGTGTGCCTGTCGGCGCCCCGTCAGGAACTGTGGATGCGGCATAACCGCGCGGTTCTGGGCGGGATACTGATGGCGGGGCTGGGCGGCTCGGTGGACGTTCTTGCCGGGACAAAACGTCGCGGGCCGGCCATATTTCGCAAGCTGGGGCTGGAATGGCTGTTTACCGCGATTGTCAAGCCGTCACGCATACCTCGCCTGTTTGTGATTCCGAAATTTATGCTTTCTGTGAGAAGGGAGGCTAAGAAACGTGCGAAAGAGCGCTGAAGTGCGTCTGATTGTCTTCACGCCCGACCCTCAGCGCCTTGTGGCGGCGGCGGCGCGGAACTGCTATTCCGGCAAAGGCCCGAACGCCCTGCTGGAAGAGCTGGACGACGCGTCCGTTGAGGATTTATTGGAACGCGTCGGCTCAATGGGCCACTCCAGCCTGTGGGAACACGCTTCGTTTACCTTCACGCTGGAAAATGTGTCGCGCGCGCTCCTGTCTGAGATTACCCGGCACCGCATTGCCTCCTATTCTGTCAAAAGCCAGCGGTATGTCAAGGAAAAACCCTTTGATTATGTCCTTCCGCCTTCCCTCGGGACAGACGGGGACGCCGCTCAGTTGTTCAACAACGCGATGGAGGCGGCAGGGGAGGCGTACAACGCCCTACTGGCTTGCGGAGTCGCGGCGGAGGACGCTCGGTTTGTCCTGCCGAACGCCTGCTGTACGCATATCGTCGTGACGATGAACGCGCGGGAATTGTTGCACTTTTTCAAGCTGCGCTGCTGTATACGGGCGCAGTGGGAGATACGCTTGGTCGCGGAAGAGATGCTCCGTCTGGCACGGGAAGCGGCGCCGCTGCTCTTTGATAAGGCGGGACCGGCCTGCGTATGGGGCGCTTGCGGCGAGGGAAAACTAAGCTGCGGACAGGCCTCGGATGTGCGGCGGAGGTTTCGGGGTGAAGCTTGAAATGCGCTGCGCGCGGGAGGACGACGATTTACAACCCCTTTGGGAAATCGCTTTTTTACCTGACGAAGTGTTTTTCACCCGCGATTACCGCCCGGAGCGGGCGTTGATTTACACGGACGGGGAAACGCCCGTGTCGATGCTGCATATGCTTCCGCAGACACTGCTTTTGGGAGATTGGGTTTTACAGGCCGGGTATATCATGGGTGTTGCAACCAACCCCGCGTACCGCAAGAGGGGGCTGGCGGGGGATTTGATTTCCGCGGCCATACGCGTTATAGAAAGACAAGGCTTTGACTGTGCGATGCTGATTCCCGCCTCGGCGGCGCTGGCCTTGTATTACCGCCGGTTCGGCCTTACCCTGCGCGGGACGATGCCCATAGCCGGCAAACCCGTTCCGCCGGATTACCGCTCCGCAAGCATAGACGATATACCGGCGCTCTCCGCTTTCTATGACAAGGCTTTCCCGAACAGGGCTGAACGCGGCGCGTTTGAGTGGGAGACGATTTTGCTGGGGTACGCGGTGACGATTGGCTCGGACGGTTATACCGTCGAGGATGAAGGCCGCCGGATGGAGCAAATCCCCGTGCCGTCGGACACGCCGGACTGCGAGCGCATGGTCTGCCTCAAGCCGTTTACCGCACAGGCGGAAAAACTGCTGACCGAACACCGCCCGTATGTCAATTTGCTGTACACATAAAGGGGGATTTCCGATGGTTTACGTATTCCTAGCCGACGGGATTTCGGAGACGGAGGCGGTGGCGGCAATCGAGTGTCTGCGCCGCGCCGGGCTGACCGTGCAAGCCGTGGGCGTCACCGGGACGACGGTGACAAGCGCGCGCGGGATTAAACTGCTGGCGGACATCCCGCTGGAAGACGTTCCCGACGGGCCGCATGAGCTGCTTGTCCTGCCCGGAGGGTACCTTGGGGCGAAAAACCTCGCGGCGTCGGAGCGGGTGATGGCTCTGGTGAGAAGCGCCGTTGAATCAAACGCGCCGGTGGGCGCGATTTGCGCCGCGCCGGCGATGCTGGCCAAGTTGGGGCTGCTGCGCGGGCGGACGATTACATGTTATCCAACGGAAGCGGAAAATGCCCGGCAGGGCGGGGCATATGTCCTCGACAGGCCGTGGGTGCGCGAGGGAAATTTGCTTACAGGGCAAGGCCCCGGCTCGTCGTTTGCGTTTGGTATCGCGCTTGTCGCTCTGCTGCTGGGCGAGGAAAAGGCCGATTGGCTGGCGGAGCAGATGCTGGTTTCGTGGAGGGCATGACCAAGGCGGAGCTGCGCCGGATGTATCCGCCCAAGCCCGACGGAGGAACCGCCGCGCGACGGGTAATCGCCTTATGGGAGGAACAAGGGCTGCCGGAAAGCGTCTTTTGTTATGTGAGCGGAAGCGAGGAGTGTTCCACCCTGCCGATTCTGCGTTTTTGCCTCAAGAGGGGCATACCGCTGGCGGCGCCGCTTTGCGAGGGGCTTGGCGCGATGACGGCGCGGGTGATACCGTCTCTGTCACAGTTACGGCGCGGCCGTTTCGGTATTTTGGAGCCGCCCCGTGACGCGCCGCTGATGGAAGCCCCGGATACGGTGATTGTCCCCGGTCTTGCCTTTGACAGGGAGGGTTTCCGGCTTGGACGCGGCGGGGGCTATTATGACGGTTGGCTGCATGGGAAAACGTGCCGAACCATCGGGCTGTGCCGCCCGGAACGGCTTGTTGACCGTTTGCCGCGCGATGAATGGGACGTACCCGTTCATATGGTGGCAGCGGGGAAAGGATTGTATGGCGGGTAAAAAGAACGTAAAGGAATATCTATACGAAGGGTTGGAGCAGAAACCGAAGGCCAACACCGGCTGTCTGCGCGGCATCCTGTATTTTGTCTGCATCACCACGGCGTCCCTGTTTTTGGCGATATTCGGCTGGAATTGCGTCAACGATGTGCTGGCGCTGATTAAACCGGACAAAGAGGTGCAGATAACAATAGCGGAAGATTTTAACACACGGGAGCTGGCGCGCGAGCTTGCCGAGCTCGGCGTGGTCAACTACGCGTGGCTTTTCTCCCTTTTCTGCGATTATACCGACGCCGAAGAACATATCGAGCCGGGGACATATACCATCAACAGCAGACTGGACTACAACGCCATCGTCAGAAGCTTTGTTATCATCCCGGTGCGGGAGGAAGTGACCATCAGCATCCCCGACGCAAGGACTCTGTTGGAGACGCTGACCATTATTGCCGAAGCGGGGGTGAGCGATTTGGAAAGCTTGCTCCGTGAAGCTGACGAAGGGGAGTTTGCTTTCAGTTTCCTTGACGATGTGCCCATGCAGCCCGGACGGCTGGAAGGCTATCTCTTTCCCGACACCTATGTCTTCTATACAACCGCCAGCCCGCGCTCCGTTTTGCGGAGGATTCTCAACAATTTCAACCTGAAGTTCAGCGACAATCTTCGCAAGCCGCTGGCGACAATGGATTACAGCCTCAATGAAATTCTCACCATCGCCTCGCTTATTCAAATGGAGGCGGCCAACAGCTCCGAAATGAAGTCCATCTCCGCCGTCATCCACAACCGCCTCAACAGCAATACCTTGCGCAATCTGGAGATTGACGCCACATCGGTCTACCTGATGGGGAGGGAGAATATACACTCCGCCGCCGACGTGAGGGAGGGCAGGCTAATCGACAGTCCCTACAATACATTTTTATACGAAGGGCTGCCGCCCGGGCCCATCTGCTCACCCGGCACCGAAGCCATCCGCGCCGCCCTTTGGCCGGACAGCACACGGTATTACTTCTACGCGCTGCACGTTGACCGCACCCACCGCTTCTTCCGTGACAGCGATTCATTTGAGCGGTTTATCAGAAGTTCCGACGCCGCAAGTTATTAAGGAGGGTTTCGCACATGCACACATTCAGCGTCAATGAGATACGGGAAAAATACCTCGCATTTTTTGAGAGCAAGGAGCATCTCCGTCTGCCGTCCTTCCCGCTCATCCCGGAGGGGGACGCGTCTCTGCTGCTGGTCAACAGCGGCATGGCTCCGATGAAGCCTTATTTTTCCGGCGAAGCCAAGCCGCCGCGCAAGCGCGTGACGACCTGCCAGAAGTGCGTGCGTGTCATCGACATTGAGCAGGTGGGCAAGACCGACCGCCACTGCACCTTCTTTGAAATGCTCGGCCATTTCTCCTTCGGCGACTATTTTAAGCGCGAGGCGATTGCTTGGACTTGGGAGTTTTTTACCCAAGTGATGGGCATTGACATGGAACGGCTCTATTGCTCCGTTTACCTTGACGACGACGAGGCGTGGGATATCTGGACGAAGGAAATCGGCGTCCCCGAATCTCATATGGTACGGCTTGGGAAGGAGGACAACTTCTGGGACGTGGGCTCGGGCCCCTGCGGCCCCTGTTCGGAGATTTACTTCGACAGAGGCGCGGCGTTCGGTTGCGGCAAGCCCGGCTGCAAGGTGGGCTGCGACTGCGACCGCTTTGTGGAGGTCGGCAACAACGTCTTCACCCAATTCAACAACGACGGGCAAGGGAATTATACGGAGCTTGCCCAGAAAAACATTGATTTCGGCATGGGATTAGAACGGCTGGCCTGTGTGGTGCAGGGAGCGGAAAGCGTTTTTGAGATTGATTCCATCACCCGCATCCGGCGGCATGTGAGTGACATCAGCGGCGCGGAGTATAAGCAATCGGATAAAACCGACGTTTCCATCCGCATCATCGCCGACCATATCCGTTCCACCGTCATGCTTATCTGCGACGGCGTACAGCCGTCCAACGAAAAGCGCGGCTATGTGCTGCGCCGTCTGCTCCGCCGCGCCGCTCGCCACGGGCGGCTGCTGGGTATCGCCAAACCCTTTTTGTGCGAGCTGGCCGAGACGGCCATACAGATAAGCGCGGAAGCCTATCCCGAACTCCTCCAACGCGCCGATACCATCAAAACCGTCATCCGAATCGAGGAGGAGCGGTTTTCCAAGACCATTGACGCGGGCTTGACGTTGCTTCAGGGGGAAATCGGCGGCCTGCGGGGCAACCGTCTCAGCGGCGAGCAGGTTTTTATGCTGTATGATACCTACGGGTTTCCGGTAGACCTTACGCTGGAGATTTTGCAGGAGCATAACCTTTCGTTTGACAGTGAGCGGTTTGACGAGTTGATGGCACAACAGCGCAAGCGGGCGCGGGAAGCCCGCGCGGAACAGGGTATCGCCGGGTGGGCGACCTTGGACTTGGGGCTGGATAAAGAGATTGTCACCGAGTTTGCCGGTTATGATACGATATGCTGTAAAGCCGATATACTTGCCGCGCCTGACGGCGTTCTGGTACTGGATAAAACACCGTTTTACGCCGAGAGCGGAGGGCAGTGTGCCGATACCGGCACCATCGCCGCCGGGCATGGCCTTTTCCGTGTGGACGGTGTGAAGAAGACCGCCGACGGAAAATTTCTGCATGTCGGCGAGATAGAGGAGGGGACATTCGCCGCCGGGGATACGGTGACGGCGTCGGTGAACGGGGAAAGACGCGCCGCCGTGGCGCGGGCTCACAGCGCGACACACCTTTTGCACGCGGCGCTGCGTGAGATATTGGGCGACCATGTCAGCCAAGCCGGCTCCCAAGTTGACCCTGACCGCGTGCGCTTTGACTATACCCATATTGCCGCCCTCACGCCGGAGCAGATTAAGCAGGTCAATCTGTCCGTGAACAAGCGTATTTTAGAGGGAGTAAGCGTTTCGGCGGAGACCATGCGGATGGATGAGGCCAAAAAGCGGGGGGCTTTGGCGCTCTTTTCCGAGAAATACGGCGATACGGTGCGCGTCGTGTCTATGGGGGACAGCGTGGAGCTGTGCGGCGGCACACATTTGGACAATACCGCGAAGATTGGCTCCTTCCGCGTCACGGCCGAAAGCTCAATCGCGGCGGGCGTGCGGCGGATTGAAGCCGTGACCGGCCTTACGGCTCTGGAGCTGGCGCTAATACTGGACGACCGTATGCGCATGGCGGCAGAGCAGTTCAAGGCGTCTCCCGCAGACTTTATCGAGCGCGCGGCGACGGTCATTACGGAGTATAAGCGCTTACAGAAGGAAAACGCCGCGTTGCAGAGCAAGCTGGCAAGCGGTTTCGCGGAAAGACTGCTTCAGGACGCCCGTGAAGTAAACGGCTTTACGTTTATAACCGCGCAAAACCCGGATGCCGCGTCTCTGCGCTCCAACGGCGAAAAATTGCGGGACAAAAACGCGAATATGGTCGCCGTGCTGTACGCCGAGGAGGGCAGCAAGCTCACCTTTTGCGCCGCTTGCGGCTCGGACGCCGTCAAACGTGGCTTGAAGGCGGGGGATATTGTCAAAACCGTCGCGGCCTGTTGCGGCGGAAGCGGCGGAGGGCGCCCGGACATCGCGATGGCGGGAGGAACCGACGCGGGCAAGCTGGCGGAAGCGTTTGAAAAGGTAAAGGAGATGCTGTTATGAATTGTATCTTTTGCAAAATAGCGGCGGGGGAGATTCCATCGGATAAGGTTTACGAGGACGACAGGCTCGTAGCCTTCAACGATATCAACCCGCAAACCCGTGTCCACGCGTTGGTCGTACCTAAGGAGCATATCGCGGGCGCCGCCGCTCTCACCGAAGACCACGCGGAGATAATGGGGCGTCTTTGGACGGCGATTCCCAAGATTGCCGCCCTGCTGGGCGTGAGCGAAGCATTCAAGGTTTCCGTCAATTCCGGGGCGGACGCGGGACAGACGGTATTTCATTTACACTTTCACTTGCAATCTCCGTAAATAGACGTTATAATATCCCGGAGGGAGGTGAACTTATGCTGTTCAATTACAATCTGCCGCTCTTTGTCCTCGGCGATACGGCCGACGCGGTTGAGCCCGGTCTGGGCTCCTTATTCGGGCCGCTCTTTATGTTTGTGCCGCTCATTCTGGTCTTCTATTTTCTCATCATCCGCCCGGAGGGCAAGCGCAAGAAAGCGGCGCAAAAGCTGCGCAACGACCTCATCGTGTCTGATGAAGTGGTCACCACCGGCGGCATCGTCGGCAAGGTCGTGCAAATCAAAGACGACACCGTGACCATCGAAACCAGCGCCGAGCGCACCCGCATTACCATCCTTCGCGGCGCCATCTCGTCGAAGACGGAGAAAATTTCGGACTAACCGCGGGCTTATCCTCATATAATGCGGCATAAACCTTATTAGGGGGATTCGACTATGCCGCAAAGAGAAGAAGCCAAACGCCAAGCCGCCGGACGCGGAGCCGCCCGCATGATTGTGAAGTGCGCGCTTTTCGCGCTGGCGGTAACAACCGTCCTCTTGGCTCTGGCGGCCTTGCTGACCGTAAACGGGATGCTGTCGCCGGACAACGCGATTTGGGCGGTGTTTATCGCCGAGACCGCCGGAGCGTTTACCGGCGGAAAAGTCGCCGCGAAACGCGCGGCAAGCTGCAAGTTGCCCGTCGCCGCGCTGACCGGGCTTTGCTTTTTCGGATTCCTGCTGGTCTTTGGCTTTATGTTCGCGTTCCCGCCCGCCCGCCATCTTTTGCTGGTTTTGCCGCTTGCGGTGCTGCCGTCGATGCTGGGCGCGCTGGAGAAGTCTGTGAGAGCGCGAAGATAGCTTCTGAGAAAGGAGTGTTTCCGCCATGAAACACATTAAAATCATCAATCGCAAAACGCTGGCGCATACCGTACCCGACGGCGGCTGCGGCGAATGCCGTACATCCTGCCAGTCGGCGTGCAAGACGTCCTGCACGGTGGCAAACCAAAAGTGTGAGAACCCGCGCACTCAAAAACGCCCCTTGGAGACGGCGCGGTGATTCACGCGTACGAACTGCACGGACGGTATATTGTTTTAGATGTAGAGAGCGGCGCGGTTCTTGATGTGGACAGCGCCGCTTTCAGCGCGCTGCATACCCCACCCGAGCTGCATACAGCCGAGCAGGCCGAAGCGTGGGGGGAACTGATGTCCCTCAAGGCCGAGGGTCTGCTGTTTACCGAGCCGCCTCTTGAGAGCGGGCGGGACGTTTATTCATTGCCGCAATCCCGCACGGATATTCGCGGCGGGCCGCCGCCGCTCAAGGCGCTTTGTATGCACGTTTCCCACGACTGCAACCTGCGCTGCGGCTATTGCTTTGCCCACACGGGCGATTTCGGCACGGGCAAACGCTCGGTCATGCCGCCGGAGGTGGCCGAAAAGGCCGTGGACTATCTGCTGGAACGATGCGGCGGGAGGGAAAACCTTGAGATAGACTTTTTCGGCGGCGAGCCTCTGATGGCGTTTGATACGGTTAAGCACACGGTGGCGTACGCGAAAAAAAGGGCGCCGGGGAAGCGGTTCCGCTTCACGCTGACGACAAACGGCGTCCTGCTGGACGAGGAGACGATTGCCTATCTCAACGCCGAGATGGATAACCTTGTGCTGTCCTTGGACGGGCGCAAGGACGTCAACGACGCCTGCCGGGGCAGGACATATGATTCTCTCCTGCCCAAATACAAGCGGGTGATTGAAACGCGTACCGGGGACTACTATGTGCGCGGGACATATACCAACAGAAACCTTGACTTTGCCGAGGACGTGCTGCACCTCGCGTCGCTGGGCTTTCGGAACATCTCCCTCGAACCCGCCATATTGCCGCCCGGACACCCGCTGGCGCTGGGGGAGGGCTGTCTGCCCGCGTTGAACGCGGAATATGAAAAGCTGTGCGGGTTGATGGCGGACGGCGCTGATTTTTCGTTTTTCCATTTCAACGTAGACTTGGAACAGGGGCCCTGTGTATATAAGCGTCTGCGCGGGTGCGGCGCGGGGGTGGAATACGCCGCCGTTACGCCGGAAGGGGACGTTTTTCCCTGTCATCAGTTTGCCGGCAGGGAAGCGTACCGCTTGGGCAGCGTTTTGGACGGCAGCTTCCGCGATGATTTATCCGCCCGCTTTATGTCGATGAACTGCAGCGACAGGGAGGACTGCGCCGTATGCCGGGCGAAATACTTCTGCGGGGGAGGATGCGCCGCGGCCAATCTGACGGTCAACGGCGATATTCATAAGGCCGACCGGCTGGGCTGCGAGCTTGCCAAGAAAAGGCTCGATTGTGCAATTTACCTAAAAAGCAATCAAGTGTGCGAATAACCTGAAATTATGGGATTTTATAACAGACGGAGCTTGTTCCGTCTGTTATAAATTTTCTCCGCCATATCTTCCGGCGCGGGAAAAAACGGCCACCATATCTTGACGCGGGAAAAACAGGCGAATCGCTTGGTTCTGTAGGTTTACATAATACGTTGACATAAGATTTGGGCATAATAACAGAAATGCGTTATTCTCTTGATTGCGTCTTGTGTTTCCCGGTTATTTCCCGTAGAATAGAATGGCGCGGATGCAGCGGGAGGCGATTGAATGACCATCGGTTCAATCGGCGCGGGGCATATGGGAAGCGCCATATTGCGTTCCGTGCTGGATTCAGGGCTGTACACGCCCGACAGGATACATATCTCCTCGCCGGTGGCTTCGGAGCTTGAGCCTTTTGCCGCGCGGGGCTGCTCCACGGGATTGGACAACCTCCGAACAGCGCGGAATGCCGAGCTGATTGTGTTGGCGGTGCGCCCCGGCCAAGCTATCGGCGTTCTTGAGGAGATAGCTCCCGTATGTGAAGACACATGTATTTTGTCGATTTGCGCCGGCGTGACCGTCGGCTCGATGAAAGCCAGTCTGCCGCGCAGCGCGTCCGTACTCCGCGTCATGCCCAATCTGCCCGTTGTCTGCGGTCTCGGCGCAACGGTTATGGCGACGCCCGAAGATGTGCCGGAACGGTTTGTTGAATCGGCCAAGGCTATATTCAGGTGCGGCGGTATCGTTGAGTTGATGGATGAAACCTTAATCAACGCGGTTACATCTTTAGGAGGCAGCGCGGTCGCGTACTTTTTCCGCATGGCGGACGTCATGGCCGGTTGGGCGAAGGAAAACGGTATTCCCCCGGACGCCGCGCTGCGTATCGCCGCGCAGACCATGTCGGGCGCGGCCAAAATGCTCACCGGGTCGGGCAAAACGCCCGATGAACTGGCAAACGGGGTGGCCGTCCCCGGCGGGATGACGGAAGCGGCGTTTAAGGCGTTTGACAGCGCGGGGTTTGACGCGGCGCTGAAAGCCGGAATGGACGCTTGCCGGAACAGAGGTATAGAGCTTGTCTCTTTGTCATAGGATTTCCCTATAAGGGCCGTCTCAACGGCCTGTGGGAGGGATTTCTATGGACTCTAAGAAGCTCAAGCCGCTTTCTGCCTACTCCATCGCGCTGGGCGTCGTTGCCGTTGCGTTTCTCGCCGGAATCACCGGCGGTTGTCTCCTCTCCGTTTTAGGCGGCGAGACCGCCGACGGGGCTGTCACGGAATATCTCTCACCGCTAACGCATGGCGTTCTGCCCCAGCCTTCAGTCAGCCGTGTCATCCTCAACGCGTTGCTTTACCCCACGCTTTGCTTCGCTCTCGGCTTCGCCATCCCGGGCGTCGCGCTGATACCCGCCGCCGTCTTTGCGCGGGGCTTTTTCCTCTCCTATGCCGTCGCCTCCTTTGCCCGCGTGTTCGGCGCCACTGACGGGACGCTCTTTTCCCTTTCGCTGCTGGGGTTCCCGTTGCTGCTAAGTCTCCCGTGCCTGCTTTTGCTCGGAACGCACGGACTGCTTGACAGCGTCTCGCTGCTTAAATCAGCCCGCAGGCGAACCGGCGCGCTTCTGAATGTAAAGGCCGGGTTTACGCGTTTCGGAATCGCGCTCTGCGCGCTGGCGTTGGCTGCCGCCGCTGAGTATTACCTTGCTCCCGCGCTTGCCGCCGTCGCGGCTCGTACGATAGAAATTGTAAATTGATAAAGGTGGGTATTGGCCAATGCTTGACGCGCTGAGGGAATATGAGGTGTATCTGAGTGGCGAAAGAAAAGCCTCTCGGAATACGCAGTTGTCTTATTTACGGGATTTGCGCCAGTTTGCCGGGTTTTTAGGCGTCTCGCTGGAATCCGCCGACGCGAAGTCGGTGGGGGACTACGCGGGATTTTTGACTGAGCACGGCAAATCCGCTTCTACCGTCATGCGGTCGATTGCTTCGCTCAAGAACTTTTACGGCTTTATGCTGGAAAAGGGGTATATGCAGGAAAACCCTGTACGCGGCGTCGCTTCGGCCCGGGCCGAGCGCAAGGCTCCGCAGGTACTCACGGGAACCGAGGTAGAAAGACTGCTTCAGGCGCCGCGTTGCAGCGACCCCAAAGGGTTTCGCGACAAGGCCATGCTTGAGGTGCTATATGCCACCGGGATGCGCGTCAGCGAACTGATTTCGCTTGACTTGAGCGATGCCAACCTCAGCTTGCGCTTTATCCGCTGCAACGCCGCCGGGCACGAGCGCGTCATCCCGATTTATCAGGCGGCGGCGCAGGCCTTGAGCAACTATCTCGGCAAAGCGCGCAAGCAGTTGGTCGCCGTTCCCGAAGAACAGGCGCTCTTTGTCAACATCAACGGCAGCCGTATGAGCCGTCAGGGCTTTTGGAAGATAATCAAGCATTATCAGGAAAGAGCGGGCATAGACAAACAGATTACGCCGCACACTCTGCGTCACTCGTTCGCCATGCACCTGTTGGAAAACGGCGCCGATTTGCGTTCCTTGCAGGAAATGCTGGGGCACGCCGACATCTCCTCGACGCAGGTATACGCCAACATGATTAAAAACAAGCTGGCCGACGTTTATCAAAAAGCGCACCCCAAAGCCCGCAAGTAAACCTCCGGCGGGCCTGAAGGCGGCGTTAAGTTTGATTTGAAATGAAGGAGTATCTATTTTGGCAGGTTTTTTCGGCTTTTTCAATTACGCCAAGCCCGGGCCGGGCGTGGACGTCAACGCGCCTCCTAAAAAGGCGTATTTTCGTTTTTGGGAGCTGTATTGGCGCAAATTTTCCAGATTTATTGCGCTGAATATGATTGTTTTCGCTTTTCTCCTGCCCATAATTACCCTCCTTTTTCTGATGTATATGGGCTGGTCTTTCAGCTTGCTGGAAAGGGCCGGTGAAATCCCGGGGCTGATTGCCGAGGCGGAGCAGCACGAGGGGATGGCCTCCATCTTCGGGGCGCTGCAAAGCATTCTGCTGGAAGCCGCCTCTATGTTACCTCCTTTGGTTTCTTTCCTTCTGCTGGCTGCCTCCGCCGTCTTCTACGGCCCGGTGATGTGCGGCATGACCTACATTCTGCGAAACTTCTCCCGCGAGGAACACGCTTGGCTCAGCGACTTCTTCGTGCGGATGAAAAGCAACTTTCGCCAAGGCGCCATATTGGGTCTCCTTGAGCTGCTCGCGCTCGGCACCCTCTTCTTCAACATTCTCACGCCGGTTCCCGAGGACGGTATCGGCTTTCTGAACGCGTCGATGCCGCTGATTCGGTATATATCTATATTCCTCGTCATTCTGGTGCTGTTTGCGAGAAATTATATCTACGCAATGGCGGTGACGTTCGACATCAAGACGCGCAGCATCATCAAAAATGGTTTCGCGTTTGCCTTTGTGGGGCTTTTCCGCAACTTCGGCGTCCTTCTGTGCGCCCTTGCGCTGATTTTCGCCATGCTGGCGATTCCGTTTGCCGATATCGTGCTGCTTCCCTTCTTTTTCTTCACGTTCACCGGCTTTTTATCCACCTTCGCCACTTTCCCGCTGATTTATAAATACATGGTTCTGCCTCAGACGAAAGAGTCCGACGGAACCGAACCGGACGGGGCGGAGCAGGACGCCGTTTAACGCGGGCAAGACATTTTGATGAAGGAGAATCCGAATGCTTCTATATATCATCCGCCACGGTGACCCCATTTACCAGACCGACTCCCTCACCCCAAAGGGAACCCGTCAGGCAGAGGCGCTGTCCCGGCGGCTGGCCGCAAACGGCATCGACGAGATTTATTCATCCCCCTTGAATCGCGCCGTTCTGACCGCCAAGCCCACGGCCGAGGTCTTTAAGCTGGATGTGAACATTGAGGAATGGATGAACGAGGATATTGCGTGGAACGAGTTCAGCGCTGTCAATGAAGACGGGGACAGAAACTGGTTCTATTCCTGTCCCAGCACGGAACTGTTGGTAGACGGGGATGTCCTGCGCCCGGACTGGTATAACCATGCCCGAGCCGCAGCCTGCCCCGGCGCGAAAAAGGATTATGAACGGATACAGGCGGCGTCGGACGGCTTTATCCAACGGTTAGGATACCGGCGCGAGGGAAACGTATACAGGATACTGGAGCCGAACCAGAAGCGGATAGCCGCTTTCTGCCACCACGGCGTCGGCACCACATGGCTGTCTCACTTGCTTTCCATCCCGCCGCTGCTGTTCTGGGCGAGCTTTAACCTTGCCCATACGGGCGTCACCGTGCTGCATTTTGAAAACCACACGGACGGACGGACGTCGCCCAAGTGCCTTATTCATTCGGACATATCCCACATATACGAAGCTCGGCTCCCGATGGTGTATAACAACGGCACAAGAATTTAATGACGATTCCCGAATAAGCAACCATAATAAGGCGGACGGCAGTGATGCCGTCCGCCTTTGCGTGAGCTTGGTTACTCCGCCCGGAGCGCCACCACCGGGTCTTTTTTTGCGGCGATTTTGGATGGGATGAAGCCGGCGAGGACGGTGAGGAACATACTGAGCAGAATCAGCAGGGCCGCGCCGGTAGGCGGCAGACTGGACAGACCTGAGATATCGGTAAGATTTTTGATGATGATGTTCGCGGGGATATTCAGCAGCAGGGTAATCCCTATGCCAAGCACACCCGCCACAAAGCCTTCGATGAGCGTCTCGGCGTTGAACACCCTTGAAATATCGCGCTTGGCGGCGCCGATGCTGCGCAGGATACCAATTTCTCTCGTACGTTCAAGCACGGATATATATGTGATGATGGCAATCATAATGGAGGAAACAATCAGCGAGATGGAGACAAAGGCAATCAGCACATAGGACGTGACATTGATAATCTGCGAGATGCCCGACGTCATCAGACCCACGAGGTCGGTGTAGCGGATGACGTTTTCCTCCGCGTCGTCAGCCCTCTGCGTTTCGTTGTATTCTTCTATCAAGGCCGATATTTCTTCTTTGGAAGCGAAATCCTTGGGGTAAAGGCTGATGGAGCTGGGGCTGTCAAAATTCACGACGCCCAGTGTCTCAAGGTTGTCTTCATAGGTTGACCGATTGCCGCCGCTGGGCAGTTGCCCGGCAAACATGGCTATGATTTCCTCCTCGCTTCTCCCGGAAGCCATCTGCATAAACTGCGCCTGCTCCTCCTCCGTGAGCGTCGCGACGTACGCGTAAACGTCCTCAATCGTCGGGGCGGCGTCTTCCGCGTCAAAGGCAAGCCCGGTGAAGACGTCGCTGTCGGGGTTTTCAAGCTGGTCTTTGGCGATTTCGCTGTCTAAAACCGCGTTGATGACATATTCGGTCAGCGCGTGGGTATAGCCTATGGTTCCGTTGATGGAGGCCGCCATCGCCTCCTCGTTCGGGCGGAGGATGCCGACGATTTTAACGTCAAGGGCGTTGGCAATCAGCGCTCGCATAAAGGCGTCGTCGTCCCGCATATCCGTCCACAGGCCGCCCTCTTTGACGTAATAGTCGGTGTTAAGAGCCAGCTTGAAGGTCAGGCCGAGCAGCTCGTCAAAGGAAAAGCTGATTCTCTCCCTGTCACGCTCCAAGTCCTCGCCTTGGAACATCCTCGTCAGCATATCCTCCAGCTCGTCCGCGTCGAGCAAGCCCAGCGCGTAAAGATGGAAGTCTATAATGTCGTTCCGCTCACCCGCCACCAGCACGACTTCATCAAAGGCCTCCGGCCAGCGGCCGTCAAGCAGGTCGTACTGGGATTGCAGCAGGTCGGCATGGAACAGCCCGTCGCCCCCGGTGAGCAGTTCGGTGAAGACATTGTCTCCGGCAAAACCCTCGCCGACGCCAAAATTCATGCCGCCGCCCGGATTGTAGCCATATTGGCCGAGACTCGCGAAGAAATCGCTGGGATTGAGCTGTAACACGCCCTTTGACGTGTCCGGGTGAAAGAATTGCGGCTCTATGCTATACCCGTACTGCACCGCGTTGACGTAATCGTTCAGCCGCCGTCCGTCCCCGTCTTCGATGTACGCCTTGAACAGGGCGAGGTCGTTGCGGGTAATCAGGCTGGAAAGCTGACGGATGGTGTTGGTCATAATGTTGGTGGCGTAAATCCTGTCCGGTTCACGCTCGGGTCTGCTTCCGTATTCGGCGTGCGCTTGTGAACCCATCATGGCGGTTATGTCCATCGCTTGGCTTTGAAGGGTGACCGGATATGTGGAAAGGGTGTCCTGCTCCAGCGTGTTGATGTAGCCCTGCATACCGCTGGAGAGCGACATAATCAGAGCGATGCCGATGATGCCGATGCTTCCGGCAAACGCGGTGAGAACGGTGCGCGTCTTCTTGGTCAAGAGGTTGTTGAGGCTGAGCGAGAGGGCGGTGAAGAAGGACATGGAAATCTTTTTTCTCTTTTTCGGTTTGGCTTCCTCCGCGTCTTCCACGCGGAACGGATGGGTGTCGTCGGTCACCCTGCCGTCCAGCAGGCGGATAATCCGGTTGGAATAACGATTCGCAAGGTCGGGGTTGTGCGTGACCATGATGACAAGGCGGTCTTTGGCGATGGACTTGAGGATTTCCATAATCTGCACCGACGTTTCGCTGTCCAGCGCGCCGGTCGGCTCGTCGGCAAGGAGGATATCGGGGTTGTTGACCAGCGCGCGCGCGATGGAGACGCGCTGCATCTGTCCGCCCGACATCTGCCCCGGCTTTTTATAAAGCTGGTCGTGCAGTCCGACGGCCTCTAAAATCTCAATGGCGCGCTTACGCCGTTCGCTTTTGGATATGCCCGCCAGCGTCATCGCCAGCTCCACGTTGGCCAGCGCGGTCTGGTGGGGGATGAGGTTGTAGCTTTGGAAGACAAAGCCGATGGAGTTGTTGCGGTATATGTCCCAGTCCACATCTTTATACCGCTTCGTCGATACGCCGTTAATGACCAAATCGCCGCTGGTATAGCGATCCAGTCCGCCCACAATATTGAGCAGGGTGGTCTTGCCGCAGCCCGACGGCCCCAGCACGGCGACAAACTCGCTCTTGCGGAAGTCGAGGCTGACGTCTTTCAGCGCCTCGACGGTCATATCGCCCATTTCGTAGACCTTGGTAATGTTTTTCAGTTTCAGCATCGTCTCGTCTCCTTCGTATTATACTCCGTGCGGAGCGTTTTTTTGTACTGTATCAGTGTATGTGCGCCGCCGGAGATTGTCAAGAAATAAATTGTAAACAATTATTCGCATACGGTCACCGGGAATCAAAACCCCTTTGTTTGCGCTTATATCTTGACTGGATGGGTTATATGAGATACCATGTAGCTACGGGAGGGATTACCATGAGCAAGCTCATCGTCAACAAAGCCATTCAACAGAGCAGAATCAACCGGAACATCTACGGGCATTTCTCCGAGCATCTGGGACGCTGTATCTACGGCGGGCTGTATCTGGACGGGCAAATCAATATGCCGGTCGTCGAAGCGCTGAAACACATCAAAATCCCCGTCCTCCGCTGGCCGGGC